>JAIYAU010000004.1 GCA_027488865.1 Cytophagaceae bacterium | reverse complement strand
GGAGGTAAAGGACCGCCCACAAAACATGACTGTTGAAACCTATACCATCGTAGCCTAATCGTAGTTTGTAAAATTGAACCACCTTTGCTATTTTGGCAGGGAACCTACCGCTGCCTTTGCTTAGAGCGAAGGCAACGGTTTCTTTCCTAACGAAAGCATGGGTTTAAAAAAAATAACATGGAAACAAGAAAAACCCCACTACAACCTGATACCTTTTACCACATCTACAACAGAGGGATAAACAGACAGGATATGTTTTTTGCTCCAAGATTTGGAACTTTTGCAGCGTATCCACATACGAAAAGAAAAACACCATCACCCACTAACTGGGAAGAGCAATACAAAGGGGCGATTTCCAAACAATTGCGTTCCGACCTTAACGACCAAATTAATAAACTACATAGCGGAGGGAATAAAGAAAGGTAATCCGTAATTAAGAAAATTATTCAGCCTTAAAGTTGCTCTAAATTAATAGTATATTTGCTTCTGATATCACCATACTTTATTTGGAACATACAAACGAAATAATTGCTAGCCTGAGCCCTACCTTGTTTTGGGATGTTGATATCCAAACTATTCATCTTGAAAAACACGCACCATTTATTGTGGAGCGTGTTCTTAGCAGAGGTACGCTGGAGGATTTTCGGTGCATTAAGGCATTTTATGGCAAGCCTAAGTTAAAACGAATAGTAAAAAAACTGCGCTACCTAGACGAGCGTATTCTAAATTTCTGCAGCATCTATTTTGATGCCCCTATTTCTACCTTCAGATGTTATACTACCAAACAGTTGAACCAAACACATTGGAGTTATTAAAGAAACTCATGCTAAATGAGTTCATAAGCCAATTTGTATTGGTAGGAGGAACCGCATTGGCTTTACAAATAGGTCACCGCAAGTCCATCGATCTGGACATGTTTACAAACCAAGATTTTGACACAGAAAATCTCGTCCTGAATCTCATAAAGCAATATGACTTGGTGACAACACAACAGTTGCCTCAAACATTGATAGGAAGTATAAATGGGATAAAGGTTGACTTTATTCGTTTCAAATATCCGTTTATCCGCCCTATAAAAACTATTGATGGAATTCGGATGCTTTCGATAGAGGACATCGCTCCTATGAAATTGGACGCAATTACAGGAAGGGGTAGCAAGAAGGATTTTTTTGACATGTTTTATCTTCTGCAACAGTTTAGCTTAGAAAGCATGTTTGCCCTTTATCAAGAAAAATACCCACACCAAACTATCTTTCATGTGGCACGAAGCCTAGTTTATTTTGAAGACGCAGAACATAACCCAGACCCTGTCTTAATTGATAAAAAGATAACTTGGTCTAAAGTGAAGAAGGCTCTTATCCAAGAAGTAAAAAAATTATAGTTGAGTGAGAAAGAAAAAATCAGAGTAAAGGATTACCCTGATTGCTTTCCCAAAAATCTTCATAATCAGTGTTATCTACGAAAATCCAAAATTCAGAATATCCCCCCCCTACTTTATTTTAACAAGCTCATTTCTCCAGCCTTTTTTACCAATTCTGCGGCATTAAATACTTCGAATTTTCTTAACAAATTGGTTCTGTGGGTTTCAACGGTACGTTGGCTGATGTTTAGCTGGTCGGCTATCAATTTATTACTTAAGCCATCAGCCACCAACTGCAATACTTCCTGTTCTCTTGCTGTTACTTGGATAGCCTGTTTTTCTGTTTGAAACTTTTTGTTCAGATTGTCAATCACAATATTTGAAATAACCGAAGAATAGTATTTCTGCCCTTGGTATATTGTTTCGACGGCTCTAATTAATTCTTCATGATCCGCATTTTTTAATACATAACCATCCGCACCCAATTGTATTGCTTTTAATACATAGGCCGGTTCGTCGTGAATGGTTAAAACCAATATTTTGGAGGTACTTTTAGCTTTAATGGCAGCTAAAGTTTCTAAGCCCCCCAAGGTAGGCATAGATAAATCTAAGAGGATTACGTCACTGTATACTGTATCAAAAATCGCAATCAGTTCTTGTCCGTTAGCGACTTCTGCTATTATCTGAAATTTATTCACATCACCAAAAACCATTTTAAGCCCATCCCGAATGATTCTGTGGTCGTCGGCCAAAATTATTTTAATAGGATAAATCATATAAAAGGAATTTCGATGTTAATGATAGTTCCTTCCTCGGAAGAGGTTATCTCACATTCACCTTGCAGTAAGGCTACCCGTTCTTTAATATTTTTAAGCCCTTGGCCGTCGTAATCTTTGGTTGCATCAAATCCCGATCCGTTGTCTTTAATGTACAAAAACAGTCTATCTTCAAATTTATCGATTGAAAGATTTACTTTAGAGGCACTGGCATGTTTGATTACATTTGTAAACGATTCTTGCACAATTCTATACAGAAACACCGCGGTTTCAAAAGATATCTTTTTATAATTTTCAGCTTTTTCATATCTTAAGGTGATGGCCAAGCCATTGGCTTTGGTAATACTTTCACATAAGGAAGAAAGTGCCGCTTCAAGGCCAAAATCAGCCAAGACTGTTGGCATCAGGTTATGACTAATCTGTTTTAACTCCTTAAGCACTTCATCTACAATATTTTTTAATTCAGCCCCTTGTGTATTATTGGGCATGAGGTCAAGTCTCATTCTCAATCCGGTAAGCATCTGGCCCAAACTATCGTGCAATTCCCTAGCCATTCGCTTACGTTCCCTTTCCTCCCCTTCGAGCAAGAGGTAAGATCTTTGTCGTTGAATTTCCTTTTCTCTTTGGTTGAAAAACAGCAACTGATCTCTCATTTTTAACAAAGATTTACTCAAAATATCCTTTTCACTTAAAGGCTCGATGTGGTAAGTAAGGTTCCCCTGCCCTATTTCGAATGCCAAGGTTGTTACTTTCTTAAAGGCCTGAATGAGCACTTCAACGGATTGACTCATTTCTCCAATCTCGTCTGTATCTTTAGGAACCATATAATTCTCAGGAATGATCCCTAAGGCCAAAGAATTAATAGGTTGTTGCAACTGTCTGATTCGCAATACAATCTGATTTGTAAGTAGCAAGGAAACGAAAAAAATCAAACCAAGAATAATTAAACTTGCCAAAATAATTTTATTTCTCAAATCTTTCACTGGCTTGATAGCCTCACTAAAATCAATTTCAGAAATTAAGGCATAGTCTATTCCATTTAAATTGATAAAACTATAAACGCTAAAAACATCTACATTTCTATAATCTTTGAGTATCGCATGACCTTCTAGATGTTTTAAACCTCGCTGAGCAGCCAGTGTATTTACTGTAATACTTTTACTTGGTGCCTTAGGAAAAAACCTAGATATACTCAGCATTTTTAATTGGTCATTTACCAAATAAGATTCACCCGTAGCCCCCATACCGGTGGTTTCAAACAAAATATTATTTAATTCATTGATAGTAAAGTCTTTGTTCTTGAATAATAGATTCACCTGCTGCTTTTTTAAAACATTGACAGAATAAAGCTGATCGAAGGTTCTATTAATTAAAGCATCGCTCATGGCATGATAATACCAAAAAGAGAGCAACAAGATGGTCCCTGCTCCTACTAATACAAAGGCCAAAAAGAATTTGTGAAAAATCTTAATCTTCATAAATCACAATTAATTGGCTATTTTAAAAATTGCTTCTTTGATTAAGGCTGGTTTGGTCCAAGGAATAAAATGATTAAGGGCTGGCTCTATCCAAAAAAGCGTATCGGCATTTATAAACTTTTGTTTGGCAAAATCAGCATTTCCAATTGGAACCAGCGGATCTTTAACCCCGTGAATGTAAATTACTTTGCATTTAATTTGATCGATCTCGTGCTCCATTATTTTCAATTCTGCTTCTAACGGCAATATTTCTTGATTGCTCGCCCTGATAGACCCTGGAAGCATCCAAGCCGTAGCTTTCCAAACACCGAAATTTTGAACCCAAAATACTTTTTCATGACTAGGCGAAATGGACGGAGCGACTAAAATTAATCCATTGACCAAGGTTGGATAATCTATGACCGCACGAACAGCTACTGGGCCGCCATAAGAATGCCCTACTAAATAAATCTTATTGTTTTTAAACTTGTTAAATATAGGCTCCAGATATCCAGCTTGTTTTTTCAAAGATTTTTCTGCTTTACCTAATCCAGAATTGCCAAATCCAGGCCTATCTACCGCAACTAGCTGAAAGTTTGACAATAAGGTAGAATCTTTAAAGTAGTCCTTCCAAGCCGTCCAAGAGCCGGGAGAGCCATGGATAAAAATAATGGCGGGCTTACCGACCGTGCCTGAGGTGACATAACTTATTTCCCTATCGGCACTTTGCAATTTCTCTACCTTTGGCTGCATCATAACTTGAGAATACTCCTTTTTCATCTCCTTTGAAGACATTTTGAAGGAAAAACATCCTTCCGTCAGTTGACTAAAAATTATTAAGAGAACAACTATTTTTAGAATATTAAAAATTGGAAGCATAAATAGAATCTCAAGATTTGATCATATGGTAAAGTTAACGATAAAGGTTCGTCAATTTAACATTGATTGGTAATAAATGAGACTAAAATTGCCAAAAACGATGCGCTGGCAATGGTGCTTGAAGCGAAATGGCATTTTTGTTCACAGGATGCTCAAATACTATTTTGCGCGCATGCAAACAAATACTGCCATCTCCAGTGCTTATTCTTGCGCCATATTTTAAATCTCCCACAATGATGCAGCCAATATGCGCCAATTGAACCCTTATTTGATGATGTCGGCCTGTATGTAATTCTATTTCTACCAGCCAAAATCCGCCAATTTGCTTGATGGTTTGATAAGTTAATTGTGCCTTTAGGCTGTTATGCACCTCTTTGTCATAAGCTTTAGACATATTTTTTGCTCCATCCTTACGAAGCCAGTTGGTAAGCAGGTCTACTTCCTTAGGTGGTTTTTGTTCTACCAGCGCCCAATAAGTTTTCTGAATTGTCTTTTCTCTAAACATGGCATTGATGCGCTCCAAGGACTTGGATGTTTTGGCTAAAATAACCAATCCACTTACTGGACGGTCAAGACGATGCGTAACCCCGCAAAAAACATTACCCGGCTTATCGTACTTTTTTTTAAGAAAATCTTTTACAAGTTCACTCAACGGGATGTCACCAGTATTATCTCCTTGCACCAATACGCCTGGTTGCTTATTGACCACAATCAAATGGTTATCTTCAAAGATTACAGAAAAAAAATTGATGTATTGTGCTGACAGTGAATCCAAAACAGAGAATTAATAACTTTCCTTTTCGTTTGGAAAATCACCAGTTTTAACATCATTAATATAACTTTTAGCAGCTTCTGTCATGATGGAATATAAATCTGCATATTTTCTTAAAAACCTTGGCTGAAACTCATTGGTTATCCCTACCATATCATGTGTTACCAATACTTGACCATCTACATGCCCACCGGCACCAATGCCAATGATAGGTATGGATAGTTCTAAGGCTACTTTTTGAGCCAATTCTGCGGGTATTTTTTCGAGTACAATGGCAAAACAGCCACATTCTTGAAGCACCTTAGCATCAGAAATGAGTTTATTGGCCTCTTCTTCTTCTCTAGCCCTTACGGTATAGGTACCGTATTTATAAATTGACTGAGGCATTAAGCCCAAATGTCCCATCACGGGCACACCAGCACTTAATATCCTGATAACTGACTCTTTAATTTCTGCACCACCTTCTACCTTAACGGCGTGTGCACCAGATTCTTTCATGATTCTGATGGCTGATCGCAAGGCTTCTGAGGAGTTACCTTGATAGGATCCAAATGGGATATCCACTACTACCAAAGCGCGTTTTGCTGCGCGTACTACGGCTGCACCATGATAAATCATTTGGTCTAGCGTAATAGGAAGGGTTGTTTCATGGCCAGCTATTACATTTGAGGCCGAGTCGCCCACCAATAGCACGTCTATACCAGCTGCATCTAATATTTTAGCCATGGAAAAATCATAAGCCGTAAGCATGGAGAATTTCTCCCCACGATTCTTCATTTCTTGAAGCTGATGGGTAGTAACCCTTTTTATTTCTGAAATTTGTGTAGACATACATCAAAGGTAGAAAAGTTGGTTGTAGCTTCAAAGACTATGCCTCAAAATAAGATTTAGGTAACTTTTCTTTAGGCAAATGCTTTATAATAATTTCATACAAAACATTGGGATCAAATGGCTTAGAGACAAAGTCGTTCATTCCTGCGTTTGATATCTTTGTTCTTACATCATCCATAGTAGAAGCTGTCATTGCAATAATAGGCACTTCTTTACTTAAATCTCTTATCGCCAAGGAGGTTTCGTACCCATCAAGTTCGGGCATTTGCAAATCCATCAAAATTAGGTCAAAATTGTTAGTTTTGAACATTTCAAGGGCTTTTAGTCCATTATCTGCAATAAACGTTTGAATATTTAGTTTTTTAAGAAATTTATCCGCCACCTTTTGATTGATTACGTGATCTTCTGCAATCAATACTTTGATACTGGATAAATCTAACTTTGTATGATTTGGTTTTTTTAAAGGTTTAACAAACTGATTTCCAGTACTTTTATGAAATGCTAGTTTAAAATAGAAACGTGTACCCTTTCCAACTTTACTTTCTACCTGAATATCAGAATCAAGTAAATTAAGTAGCTTTTTAGTTATGGCAAGACCAAGCCCAGTGCCTCCATATTCTCTTGTAATAGAATCACTTGCTTGGGTAAAAGATTCAAAAACCACATCTAATTTATCTTCTGGAATGCCTATTCCTGTGTCACTTACAGAAAAGGTTAAAAATAATTTATCTTTACTAACACTGTCAACAGTCACTTCAATGGCCACATGCCCTTTTGATGTAAATTTAATCCCATTACTTAGTAAATTGGTCAATATTTGGTTGATACGATAAGGATCGCCTTTTACCAAATCTGGCAAATCTCCATCGAAAAGTGTTTTGATTTGAATGTTTTTATCATTGGCTTGAAACTGAAGTGATTGTTTTAGCCTGGCAATCATTTCTTTGAGGTTAAAGTCTATATTTTCAAATACAACCTTCCCTGCCTCAATTTTATTGTAGTCTAAGATATCATTAATAATAACCAAAAGATTCTCAGCAGAAAACTTAAGCGTGAGCAAATTTTCTACTTGTTCCGGTTTAGGGTCTTCTTGTAACAAAAGGTGAGTCATTCCAATTACGGCGTTCATGGGTGTGCGAAGCTCGTGACTCATGGTTGACAAAAAGTGTCCTTTGGCTTTGGAGGCCTCTTCGGCTTCCTTTTGTGACTTAATTAATATTTCTTGGGCCAATTTAGAGGCTGTAATATCCTGTTTAAATATGGTAATTCCTTCTATTAAGCCTTTAGAATTGATTAAAGGAGAAACACTTAAATCAAAATAAACAGGTTGATCTTTCCCCATTAATTTTATTTCGTCACGAACACGTTGCCCATTAATCGCTGTGTTAAATATGCTATTCCAAATCTCCTGAGAGTCAGCGGGTAACACCTCAGTCATTTTATCTCCAACTTTTATTTGTATTCCAAATGTAAGTTCGAAATATTCTATAAACCTTTTGTTTAAATATAGGACAATACCTTCTTTATCAAAGGAACTTACACCTCCATCAATATTTTCGATCAGCGATCTTAATGTATTTTCTGAATCTGCAATTTGTGTTGTCAATCTCTTCTTTTCCGTAATGTCTCTTGAATATACCGCAACTCCCTTTATTTCTCCTTGATCTATAATTGGATTAAAAGCTACATCGAAGGTTTGACCTTCAAGCGTCCATTCTTCAACAAATTTCTCACCTTGAAATGCACGCTCATAAAGTTCCTTCCAGATAAATACTATGCTTTTGGGTAACTGAGGTGGGAAAATATTATCCCCTTTTCTCAAATTGACCCCAAATGTATTGAGAAAATCATTCTTAAACTTAGAATTTATGGTTAAAAATTTATAATCAGGATCAACAGACCATATGCTATCCGAGGCATTATCAATCAAGGCTTTAAGATTTGCCTCTGATTCATTAACATATTGTTGATTTTTTATAATTCTCTCGTTTAAAAATGACAAATTCTTAAGATTATATGAAAGCTGCTCTTTGCTTTCGTTCAATGCAACATTAAGTAGTTCTTTCTCATAAATCATTTCTTGAAGTAACCTTTCTACCTTTATGGTATTGGCCGAAAACTGAAATATTATAATAACCGTGAGACTTGTACTCAATATGAAATTGATTAAAAATAATGCCATTATCGATTCCTTAGGCATTGAAACATGATAAAAGATTTCAATAGTTTTAACTTCCGCTACTAAGATGAAAAACAAAATACCAGTGACTATTGAGCCTGCAAAGGTTTTTTCGTTGTGGTTAAACAGCATTAACACCAAACAAACAGTTGGAATATAGTATAGATAAACACCCGTTTCTTTAGATAATATATTGGAATAGAAAAAAACGTTTAAAGCAATATTTACAAGAAAAAAAAGCTTGGCTAACCTATAACGCCTGTTATAATTGAGGTAGAAAGTAACACCCAAAAATAGGGTATAAATCAAAAATATATGTGAATGTGGTAATAATGATAAGCTTACTAATATAATCCAACTTATTAACGCATGGATTAAGGCATAAAAACAAAACTGATTGGTTAGAATTACTCTTTTTTTGTCGGGAGAATAAGTCTTTTCATCTATACCAACAAAGGAAAGATCTAACCAAATTTTTTTCAGTTTTATCATTGAATAAAAATAACTAAAAGCGATTTAAAGCAAACTTAGAACTTAATTACGAAAATAAACATAGTTAAGTCGAATAAATTTGTAAATTATTAAAATACAATGTCAGTCAATATATAAAAATACAATCCATTCTCCCCATATTTATTGATTGAATATTCTGTACGTATTACTATATCATAAAAGGTAACTATATCACAACCAGCTCCATAGCCAACCAATAGATTATTTAACATTCGTTCATTACCTTTAGGTACGAGTTTTCTGTGGGCATATCCGTAGTCGTTGTAAATATTAAAATAAACTGAAATGGGAATTGATCTAAACTGAACCAATGGCATAATTTTGTTTAGATTAATATTTTTGTTTACTATTCTTTTTCTCAAAGTGTTTTTTATGTATCCAAAACTAGTAGCATCTATAACATACAAATCATAACCTCTTATGTAGTCTTGGCCGTACCCAAGTGCTTGTAAATTATAATAAGGTTGTTTATTGGGTAGGTTTAGCTCCAATTTGGTTTTTCCTACAAAAAATAAATTTTTACCTAAAGCCCAATACCTACTATGTGTAAGGGTAGTTTGTAAAAGATTAAGTTGATCATTTGGCAATAGACCAATTTTTTCAATTTCAAAGGCTGTATGATATCCCTTAAGCGCATACATCTGTACATCGCGGTGGTCACTAAAATAATTATATCGAATAGTATAAAATTGCTGCGTGGTATTTGAGTTAAGAAAGTAATCAGGGTTAAGCTTTACAATGGTGTCCGCAACAGTGTTATAAGAAAATCTAAATTCTAAATTATGCGACTCAAAAAAGCTAGGCCTATATCGGTAATTAAGTTTGGCAAAAAATCTAGTTCTAAGTACATTCTCTGATTTAATAAATACTTGTTTATTATTTAATGATTTGTAGAAAATTTCTTTGTTTTCAGCATAACCTACTCCTAGCGATAACCCATGAACTTGTTTTTTATTGATATAGGGAATATCATATGAGAATTCATATTTTTGGGTAAATCCAGATTGTAGCAATATTTTGAATTTTTCGTTACGACCGCGCATGTTTGCTTGTTCAAACCAAACACCGTAATTAACTCTTTTTAAATCGCGGTTTTGTCGGTACCACCATTCATTAAAACTTCTATCGGCCAAATCAAACAAAGGAAATGGAAAGGTGTACCAACGTTCATGTAACAGTACTAGCACCACACCATCATTTAAACTATCCCTCCTTACATCAACTGATACAAAAAGACCAGTGTTAAAAATTTTATTTCGGTTGATCATTAACCTTTCTGAAAGCTGTTCCATAGGAATACTGTCACCAATGGTAAAATCCATCTCCCGAGTTATGATTGAATTTTTTGTACGTTTATTTCCAGCAAAATCTATTTTAGTAACCTTAAAAAAAATATCATTCTTATCCTCCGTTTGTGCCGTACAAGCTAAGGAAAATAAAATGAGTATAATTTGAATTTTTGTAAAAAGGAATGACAAAAGAATAACTAAATTAAAAACTAAGAAATAAAGCAAACGGTTAAATCAAATATAGAACGAAAGTATGTGTTAGCCAAAATCTATTAAAAATAACAGAATAATATAGACATTAAATTCATATTAATTCAAATTATTTTTAAGAGCAAGTTTATTAAAATAATACAATATCTAATCAAATTAATTCTATTCTATTCCCTAAAGTATTTATAATTATTTTTACAATTTATAAAATTATTTATACTATTAATAACTAATTATCAATATGTTATTAAATTTTACATAAAAATGGTATTTAAATAATACAATTATATATTATTGATAATATTTTCATAAGTCCAACAAAACAATAAAAATAATTATAAAATAAATTTTGAATTATACATCCTTGTTTTGTACATTTGTAAAGTAAACAAATTCATAATATCATGTTCGACATATTTGTTAGCGAAAAAACAAGAAAGCAAAAAAGCCACATAACTAATCTTGCGGCACTATCTAAAATAGATGGTAACGTAGATGATCTAGAACGTATGTACCTATATAAAATAGGTGAAAAGCACGGATTCAAACCTTCTGAAGTAGATGTTATCATCGAAAAGGCTGATATTTCTAAAGTTGAAATCCCTTCTGACAAAAATGAAAAAGTAGAACAAACCTTAGACTTATTAGAAATGCTCAATTCTGATGGAATTGTAGATGAAGAAGAATTAGATTTTGTAACAGATTATGCCACCAAGCTTGGTTTTAAGACTGAAATTGTTGGTGTATTAGTTAGAAAAATGGCCATGGAAATGGCTAATGGCAAATCAAGAGAGGAGATAAAAGTACATATCGAACCTTTCTTAGTTTATTAGTTTTAAAATAACACAGTTAATTATCAAAATCCTGCAATTTTATTGCAGGATTTTATTTTTTATATTAGTTGTATAATTTTTCATACTTTTAAGCTAGTTTAAAATACATTAAACCCACACTACTTGTTTATGGAAGGAATAATTGCTATAATATTCATTTTACTTCTTATATGCATCATTGTTTTTGTAAACAGCTTAAAGAAAATACAAACTAAACTTGATATTTTAGGCAAACAAATTGACAACAACCAAAAATTTCTTAAGTCGATTTCCGATTTTTTACATGAAAACAACCCTTCTTTTTTAAAGGATTTGTCCCACAGACAGCCACTTGTAAACTTAGATCTAAATAAAGAGGTTTCTTTCCAACCACCATCTCCAATCGAGGAAGTAAAACCTATTGAAGCAGAAGTTGATATAAATTCTAATTCAAAAATTGATATACCTGAGAAAGTAATTATCTCTTTTCCAGACGATAATATTACAGAAATTAAACCTTTACTACACGATACTAAGCCCCCAAAACCACAAAGCAAAAAGCCAGTGATCGATTGGGAAAAATTTATTGGAGAAAATCTCATTAATAAAATTGGTATTGCCATCCTAACCATAGGTATTGGAATTTTTGTAAAATTCGCAATTGATAATCATTGGATTAATGAAATTGGAAGAGTATGTATTGGTTTTTTAGCTGGAGGCATTCTTTTAAGTACTGCACACTATTTAAGACATGGCTACAAAGCATTTAGTAGTGTGTTGGTAGGTGGAGGAATTGCAACCTTATATTTTACTATCGGGATTGCATTTCACGAATATCAACTTATTAATCAAACAGTTGCTTTTGTGTCTATGAGCGTAATTACTTTATTTGCAATTGCGCTCTCCTTAAGTTATCAACGTATTGAGCTTGCGGTAATAGCACTTATTGGCGGCTTTTCTACACCATTTATAGTTAGTACAGGAGAAGGAAACTACGTAATCTTATTTTCCTATCTACTCATTTTAAATACAGGAATGTTATTGCTTTCCTACTTTAAAAAGTGGAACCTTGTTTTTATGGTAGCCTATGTTTTCACAATAATAATTTTTGCTGCTTGGTTTTTTACACAATTCCAAAAATCACAACTTATAGGTACATTATGCTTTGCAACAGCCTTTTATCTATTATTTTTTACTGCAGCTACAACTTTTAATATTAGAAAAAAGCTCTCATTTGTCTCTTTTGATTTTTTTGCAGTATTAAGTTTAAATTGTTGTTATTATAGTATTGGCATAGAAATTCTTTCATCCCTCTCAAACGGAGTTTATAAAGGTATATTTACCTTATTGTTAGCTATAATCAATTTTATATTAGCTTATTTGTTGATTAGAAGGCAGTCGATAGACAAAAATTTTATATATCTAATTATTGCCGTTGTTTTGAGCTATGTCACACTTATTGCTCCTGTTCAATTAAATGGCAACCAAATTACCTTATTTTGGGCTGCTGAGGCGGTAATTTTATTATGGCTTTCGCAAAAATCGAGTATATTATTACTAAAAGTAGCTTCATTTATTCTTTGGCCTTTGATGATCATAAGTTTGGTGGGTGATTGGGTAAAACATTACGATTACCAGATAAACGACGTATCGATGTGGCCTATTATAAATCAACCTTTTATTACAGGATTGGGCGTTTTAGTTGCCATGGGCTTATTTAATAAATTCCTTATTTACGAAAAAGATCCGCTATTTTATAGCACCTCTTATGTTCAAATTAAAAAAATTATTAATGCCGCAATGGTGGCGTTGGGATTTTTGGTAGGTTTCTTAGAAGTTAATTATCAATCAAAAGCAAGCGAAAACAATTATGAAGCAATTTATCAGTTTGTAGCTGATTATGCATTTATAGGTTCATTCTTAGCTGTTTTATGGATAATAGTCATTAAAAAACAACTATTAGAATATGGTTATACAGCCCTCATTGCAAGTGGGTGGTATTTTCTAATTTTAATAATTATTATAAATGGAAAAATAATTGAAACAAGAAACATGTATCTCTTCTCAAAAGGCCATCCTATTGGATTTTTTCTAACACATTATATTATTACTGTGGGTGTTGGGATTATTTTGGCTAATTTATATAAATTTATTAACCAACGTTTTAAGTCATACCTAGAAGCTGGAATCTGGGTTTTGGGTGCGGCAGTTATATATTCTATAAGTACGGAAATCGATCATGCTTGGGTCTTATTTAATGGCCCTACCAACGAAACATTGTTATTTGAGAGCCTTAAAATTTCCCAAAAAGTGCTTTACCCTATTGTTTGGGGCCTCACTTCATTTGTAATTATGTACATTGGCTTAAAGCAAAAACTAAGACAGCTTAGAATATTTTCTTTGACGCTTCTTGGTGTAATTCTTCTAAAACTATTTACAATTGACATATTAGATATGTCACCCGGTGGTAGAATTGCCGCATTTATTTCTTTAGGGCTGTTACTATTAATAATATCCTTTCTATACCAAAAACTAAAAAAGTTAGTTTTGGAAAATGAATAAATCCTACTAAAGTTTGTGGTAAAAAAATAATTTTAAGCCTGATAATTAGTTTTTAAGCACCTTAAACTCTACTCTTCTATTTAATTTTCTGGTTTGTTCTTTTGCATTAGAAGCAATTGGCTTAAGGCTTCCATATCCAATGCACACAATTCTTTTTTCCGAAACACCTTTATTTACTAAGAACTTCTTTACCTCTTCCACCCTATTTTCAGACAAAACCTTATTTAATCTTGGATCACCTTGGTTATCGGTATGACCAGAAAGTTCTATTTCCATTTTACCGTTTTCCTTCATCAACGAAACTAGTTTTTCTAGTGCCGGAAAAGATTCTTTGAGTAAATCGTACATTCCTTGTCTAAAAAAGATATTATCTAGTACAATAGTGTTTCCAACTTCAATAGGAACCAGAATGCTGTTATAAATCACTACCCCTTTCTGTGTAGTAATATCGAGCGTATCCGACTTGGGAAAGTACCCACGAGCTTTAATTAATAGAACATATTTATCCGCTTTAATTGGTTTTACCTCGGAATTTGACGCATCCTTTTTATAGATAACCTGCTTATTTTTAATACTTTGAAACTCAACTTCAACTTCATTAATTTGGTTATTTGTTTTAGCATCTTTTATAGCCAATTTGACACTAAGCGGAACATCAACATTTATTACTTCTTCTTTTTTCACTTCATTTTTTACCTCTTGGTTAACATCATTTAGAATATTTTCTTTCAGATTTTTAAAATTATCATTGGCTTGGTCAGGATTTAGTACATAATCAAAAAGCTTAATATATGCCACAGCTCCTGCACTAGCCTCATTTTGAACCACTAAATCATCATAAAAAAAGTTCATTAGATTGAAGCTATTTAGCACACCTAAATCATCATTATCAATAAATTCAATAAAGAGCTTACCATCAGCATATATCTTAATTACCTTATCTTTGGCATCTCTAGTTAAAATATAGTGGGTATATTCATTAACACGTATAGGAGCCAGTTCACTAACAGCAATTTTATAAAAATTAAGTTTCCCATTAAATATATATGCCCCATTATCCATTCTTCGATTTTTGAAATCGATTACGCGCTTCCAACTGTCTAGTTTATCAAATCTAAAATATATTTCAACGGAATAAGAACCTGATAATAAGTTATTTGCCTTGTTATTATCGAAAGACAATCCACAGTTTTTGTCGAATTGGTATACCAAACGTTGATTCACGCCAAGTTCCGGTAAAGCCTCACTCACAAACTTGCCTGAATTGCCTAAAACGGTTAACGCAGGAAACTTGCCTCCATTTTCATTTAAATTATTATTAAAGTTGTAGACACCAAAGCGTTGTGCTGTTGCAATGTTTACAAAAACCATAAAAAGTAGAATTATTCTAGTAACCATAACATTTATTTTAATTTAATTTTTAAAACCTCTCCTAGTGAAACTTTAAAATCAACTTTTTGATTATTATTTTGTATTTTCGATACTGTAACACCGTATATTTTGGAGATTTTATATAAACTTTCTCCTTCCACCACAGTGTGAAGAATCCATTCGTTTGGTTCATTAAGATCAAATTCTTGAGCTTGAGACTGGTTTAAAATTTTCTTTTTTATAAGAAGCTTTTGTCCCAATTTTAAGCTTGTGCCATCTAGATCATTCCATTTAATCAATGAATCTAATGTAGTTTGGTACAATTTGGATATTGAAAATAACGATTGTCCAGGCATAACTTCATGAAAAACAAATAGATTAGTATCGATAGTTTGAGTTAATTCTATTTCTTGATTTTGTGATTTATTTGTAGAATCTACTACATTAGGAGTTTTATTTTGGATGTCCTTGGGTGTATTAATTGTATCTTCAGTCTTTTGTTTCTCTTCCCGCGTTTCTGGCAAAACTGATTGATTTACTTTCTCAATTATAACTAATTCTCCTTCTGGTCTTTCATATTTTAAATAAAGTTTGCGACCCACAACCAAAGCCTCACCTTCCTCCATTTTGTTTTTTTGCAAAATAGATTCTATGGTAACGCCATATTGCTGTGCTATATCCCATATTCTCTCGTTATTTTGAACAATGTGATATAGAACATGTGCAGATTCTAGCTTTTTCTCCAAGTAATAATATTTACCTGGAATGATTTCATCAAAACTTCTGATTTCATTATATTTTAGAAATCTTTTAAACTTTACTTTACCTTGCAATGCCAACTTTTGTGAATTATCATCTTTTTTTGCTTGTATTGCCTTTAACCCATTGTTTTTAAATATGATAGGTACATCGGTATTATTGTAGTCCGCTTCTGCATCTCTTGACTTAAAAATCTCCCACCAATGTCGTTTGGGCTCTTGGTACGGTTCTACCACCACTTGATTTTCAATTTTTTGTAATCCCAATATTGAAATAACTTTTTCTTTTTGAACCGAATCTACCGGAATAATTATCGAATAAGGTCTGTCTTTAGGAATAGTTTTAACCAATAACCATGAATTATATATTTCCAGGGTTTCTCTATTTATATTAATTCGATTAGCCAATTCATGAAATCCTGTTCCTCCTCCATCATTATATTCTAACAAAGTGTACTTTCTTTTATTTTTATATAAGTAATTACTAAAAAGTATTTTATAAGCCAAAAACTTAAGAATATACCTGTTGGTAGTGGCATCGATAGTCATTTGTTTTACACCGACATAACTGGATTCCATGGTTCTTTTGGTACCTCCTAAGCCTAAGTTGTAGGATAATGTAGTATATATCCAGTTATTTAATGCCAAATTACTTCTTTTCAAATACTTACAAGCACCAATTGTAGATGCCACAATATTTTTACGATCATCTACTTCATGATCAATCTTCATACCTACCTCTATGGCCGATTCTTTTTTAAATTGCCAAAAACCTACTGCGTTTGAAGTAGAAACCGCATTAGGATCTAAAGAACTCTCCATGGCACATAGGTATTTAAACTCGTCAGGAATGTTTTGTTCTTTTAATATTCGTTCAATTATTGGAAAATAAAGATCCATTTTCTCCAATTTAGCGTCAAAATATTTAGGATTTTTATTTAAACCCTGTATTATTTTGCCAATCTCAGCTTGAGCATCTTCTGAAATGATTACCTCCAGGTTATCAATTATTACTCGGTTAGGAATTTCAATACCGTAGGCACCTACAAAAACCAATTGCCATAAAAGTATTAAGTAAAAAATCTTCATTAATTTTTTAATTTTTATCAAGTTGTAAAACTATTAAAATATCTAAACATTCATAAAATAAATAACCTTGTTTGACCATATTCTTGAAAAATCATGTTAAAGCACATTTATTAAAATTATTAGAATTATTTGTTAAACCAGCCCAAAAAATAGGCACTAAAATGATATTACACCACTTTATTTAAAATACTACTCAAATATACAACTTAGGGCATTTTTACTGTATTTGAGCATTTTTTAATTCAAAGATCATATTTTTTAAAATATTTATGTAAAAAAATACATTAGAATCGTGAATAGTATCTTTTTTTTTATATTTTTGCTCAATAATTAACCAAAACTTTTAAAAAATCTAAAACATGGCTCACTTACGTTTTAAAGCGTTGGACATCGTGAACAGCAGAACTCCGGTGTATCCCAACCATCCTTCCATGAAGGTTTCTGAGTATTATGCAAACAATGTGTACACCGTTGAGGCAATGAGGTCTACCATTGCCGCAGATAGCTTCAAGAAGGTAATGAATGCTATCGATAAAGGTGAAAAAATTGATAGTGAAGTAGCTGAGGCTGTAGCCGCAGGTATGAAAACTTGGGCTATCGCCAAAGGTTGTACCCACTATACACACTGGTTTCAACCACTTACAGGATTAACAGCCGAAAAACACGATAGCTTCTATGAGCCATTTGATGAAGGTCGTGCTATTGAGAAATTTAAAGGAAGCGCTCTAGTTCAACAAGAACCAGATGCTTCTTCTTTCCCTAATGGTGGTATCCGTTCCACTTTTGAAGCAAGAGGTTACACAGCTTGGGATCCTTCATCACCTGCATTCATTCTAGAAAATGGCCCAACAAAAACGCTTTGTATTCCTACAATTTTTGTTTCTTATACAGGAGAAGCACTTGATTACAAAGCACCATTGTTAAAGTCATTGGTTTATCTTGACAAAGCAGCTACCGCAGTATGCCAATATTTTGATACTGACGTTACTAAAGTGCACGCTACCTTGGGTATTGAACAAGAATACTTCTTGGTTGATAGAGCTTTATATTATGCCCGTCCAGATTTAGTAATGGCTGGCCGCTCAGTGTTTGGCCATATCCCTGCACGTGGACAACAGTTAGAAGATCACTATTTCGGTTCAATTCCTCCAAGAGTTCACAACTTTATGGCAGATTTTGAAATCGAATTGTTGAAATTAGGCGTGCCTGTTAAAACCCGTCACAACGAAGTTGCTCCTAGCCAATTTGAGGTTGCTCCTATTTTTGAAGAAATCAACTTAGCTGTAGACCACAACGCGTTGATGATGGACGTGATGGATAAAGTAGGTGAAAAACATGGTTTAAAAGTTTTATTCCACGAAAAACCTTTTGCAGGTGTAAATGGAAGTGGCAAACACAATAACTGGGCAATTGCTACAAATACCGGCAAAAACCTAATGGGGCCAAGCTCAAGACCTAAAGAAAATTTAATTTTCCTTACTTTCTTTGTTAACGTAATCAAAGCCGTACATGACCATGCAGATTTATTACGTGCTTCTATAGCTTCGGCAGCAAACGACCATCGTCTTGGTGCTAATGAAGCTCCTCCTGCTATTATGTCGGTATTTGTTGGTTCTCAAATGACAGCAGTTCTAGAAGAGCTTGAGAAAAACGCAAAAGTAAAAGTGGATAAGGGTGATAATGTATATATGAAATTGGGAATTAGTAAAATTCCAGCAATTATCATGGACAATACAGATCGCAATAGAACTTCACCTTTTGCATTTACTGGAAATAAATTTGAATTCCGTGCAGTAGGTTCTTCAGCAAACTCTGCTAATGCTATGACAGTTCTTAACATGATTGTTGCTGAAACTTTGGCTCAATTTAAGAAAGACGTAGACAAACAAATTGATAAAAATGTTAAAAAAGAAGTAGCAATTATCAACGTTCTTAGAGATTACACTATTGCTTCTAAAAAAATACGTTTTGAAGGAAATGGATATTCTGACGAATGGAAAAATGAGGCGGCAAAACGTGGCCTAAGTAACGAACCAACTACGCCAAGAGCATTAGATTTTTATGTTACGAAAAGTGCATTAGAAATCTTTGAAAAAAGTGGTGTAATGAGCGAAAGAGAGCTTCATGCACGTCATGAAATCATGTTAGAAAACTACTTGAAGAAAATTCAAATAGAATCACGTGTTGTTGCTGATCTTGCAATGAATCATATAGTTCCTACTGCTACCAAATACCAAAACTTATTAATCCAAAATGTAAAAGGACTAAAAGATATTGGATTGGAGTCTAAAGAAACTATTGATACAATCAAGGAAATTAACAAACACATTGGCTCAATCATTAAGGATGTAGATGACATGACTGAAGAACGTAAAAAAGCCAATGCCATAGATGAAGGACGCGAAAAAGCTATAGCTTATTGTGACAAAGTAAAACCATATTTTGACAAAATACGCTATGCTGTGGATAAATTAGAGATGATTGTAGATGATGAAGATTGGCCTTTACCAAAATTCAGAGAACTACTTTTTGTAAGATAGTTGATAAACAAAAAACCACCTGCAAAGGTGGTTTTTTTATTTTAATTAAGAATAGTCAATCAATTTTAACTTTTCTATAGTTTAAAATCTTAATAATTGGTGGACTAAAAAAATGATTTTTGATATGTTTAAGCCAAGTTCAAATTTAATCTTTTAACTTCTGCCATTAGGACATCTAGCTCAATTGGCACTACCCCAACGTGTTCGCAAACAATTCCTCCAGCCAAATTAGATAACTGAGCAACTGACTTCAAATTCATACCGAGTGCCACACATAACGCTGCTACACTAATTACAGTATCACCTGCGCCAGACACATCAGCTATTTCACGTTTATGCGCTGGAATATGATAATAATCAACGCCATCAGAAATCAATACACCGTGCTCAGAGAGTGTCACAAATGATGATTTTACTTTTAATTGTTCTTTAAGCTTATCTATCCCTTTTGTTACATTAGTAATTAAATCTCCTTCAAAATCTAACTTAAGACCTTCTTTCAACTCTTTAAGATTTGGTTTAAAAAGTGTGGCATTTTCATAAAACAAAAAATTCCTTTTTTTAGGATCAACTACCGTTGGTATATTATTTTGATTGGCAAAATCTATTATATTTTTAATAGAATTTTTACCAAGCACCCCTTTGTCATAATCTTCAAAAATTACAACTTGACACGACAACATCAATTCTTTAGTCTTTTCAATTAAAAGAAGCTCCTCCTCGCTAGATATTTGCATATCTGTTTCAGAATCAACACGTAACATTTGTTGTGAACCAGCAATTATTCTATGTTTAATTGTAGTGATTCTGGTTTCGCTTTTTATAATACCTTCTGTTGACAGACTACTTTGGTCTAAAAGTTTTACGAACTCTTCCCCATCTGGATCTTTCCCTATAACAGAACACAAAACTGGAGTTGCACCCAAAGATTGAACATTCAATGCCACATTGGCAGCACCTCCTAAGCGTTTTTCTCTTTTTTGAACATTTACAACTGGTACGGGTGCTTCGGGTGATATTCTTTCTACCTTACCCCAGAGGTAAGAATCAATCATAACGTCACCGATGATTAATATTCTAACCTTACTAAAACTATCAATTATTGAACTTATCATATCTATCAAAAAAAACGGAATGTAAATTAATACATTCCGTTTTTAATTTTCAAAAAAATAATCTTAGAAATCTTGTCTGCTAAGTGTTGTTACACCTCTGTGTTCAATTGAACCATCTAAGCCAGTAGTTCCGCTAGCATTTGGGAAAACTAAGTTATAAATAAAAGCTGGAGTATTACCAACAGCAGGTTGGTTACCATAAATATCAACTACACTTAATGTAAAATCTTCATTAATTGGTAGCGCAGAAAATATATACTTTCCATTTGCATCTACAGGTGCAGTATACACATTTGGCTCTAAATAAGCATTATCTAATGTAAGACGAACAGAACCTGTTGTAAGAGTAGTTGTACCATTTGTTGTTAAATCAGCCCTTAAAACACCAGAAACTGAAGCACCTAGTTTTTTCAAACCAACTTCAATTCTATCTGCATATGCGATTTCGCCATTTATACCGTAATTGTTAGTAGAACCTCCTGTAGTGTTATTATTTCCAAAATTACCTAAATTAAGGTTTCCATCATAAGAAATAAAACCTGAACCATTTATAGAAGCGTAATTTGTTGCTTTTACAAAATAAGAATAGCTACCTTCGGTTAAACCTGAAAATGTTGCAATTCCAGACTCGTCAGTTGTAACAGTTCCAATAGTAGCACCATTTTGTTTTACAGTAACTGTAGCACCTGTTAATCCTTCAACTCTACCATTATTGTTACTATTACTTGTAGTTGGCAATACGTGAATTGTCAAACCATACTTGAAAGTTGGAGTTGGTATTCCAGTTGGGTTCGTAACTGTAGAAGCGCTGTCTTCTTTAGAACATGACGAAAAAATCAAAGCACTTGATACAAGCGCAATAATGGTTAATTTAACTTTTTTCATTTTTGTTAAAAATTTAAATGGTTTAAATAATACCTCAAAACTACATAAAGAATTTTTTAAACAAAATTTATTTTAAAAAATTATATTTAAATCAAAAAAGTGCAATAAAAATTAATAGGAAAAAATGATTAGTTTATTTGCAAATAACGCATTTTAGCCAAAATATTAAGAATACACTTGATACCCATCAAAAATACCTCGTCATAATTACACCATTTCGATTTAAAACATTACATTTAGAATTTACGACCATAGTGCAATTAATTTTTAATTAAATTGAAAAAGAAAATCCTAAACGACCCGGTATACGGCTTTATTTCAATTGCTGGTGAAAAAATTTTTAAAGTAGTTGAACATCCCATTTTTCAGCGATTAAGAAGAATTAAGCAATTGGGACTTACAGATTATGTGTACCTAGGTGCGCTTCACACTCGATTCCACCACGCTTTAGGTGCCATGCACTTAATGAGTGTAACCCTGGATACACTCAAAAGTAAAGGCCATTTTATAGCAGATGAAGAATATGAAGCTGCTCAACTTGCAATACTATTACACGATATTGGGCATGGTCCATTTTCACATGCATTGGAAACTACTATATTAAGTAATGCACATCACGAAGATTTATCTTTGTTGTTTATGCAATACCTTAATAAAGAACTTGGGGGTGGTCTTGAAATGGCAATCCAAATTTTTGAAGGCACCTATCCTAAAAAATTTCTTCATCAATTAATCACCAGCCAGCTAGATATAGATAGGCTTGATTATTTAAATCGCGATTCCTTTTTTACAGGAGTATCAGAAGGAACCGTAGGTGCAGAACGTATAATAAAAATGCTTGATGTCCGTGATAATAAAATAGTAGTGGAAGAAAAAGGTATTTATAGTGTTGAAAATTTCCTTAATTCTCGTCGGTTAATGTATTGGCAGGTTTATTTGCATAAAACAAGCATAAGTGCGGAGGAAATGTTAATACAATTAATTAAACGAGCGAAACACTTATTATCTGTTCAAATTGAGGTTTTTGCAAGTGAATCTTTAAAAATATTTATTAATCAAACCATTGGTATAGAAGATTTTAGAAAAAACACGAGTTATATAGATCACTTTTGCAAACTTGACGATTACGATATTTGGGGAGCCATTAAAGTATGGCAGAGCCACCCAGACAAAATATTAAGTACACTAAGCAAAAATCTACTAGATCGAAAACTACTTAAAATAGCAATATCCAATAAGCCTTTTGGGCAAAGTGTTTTGGAGGATTTGTACCAACAGTGTTCAACTCAATTAAATATACAACTTGATGAAGCGGCATACTTTTGTATGAAAGGTGAAATAAGTAATGCCGCTTATATAAAAAACAACAAAAATATAAATATCCTTACTAAAAGTGGAGATTTAATAGATATTGCGGAAGCCTCTGATTTACCGAATATTAAGGCTCTTAGCAATATAGTAAAAAAATACTATATTGCTTGGCCAAAAGGACTTGTTTTCAATAACAATTAAACCCCAACTACCTCATCCACAATATCTTTTTCAATTCTTAAATTATCAATAATAAAGTTTTGCCTTGCAGGTGTGTTTTTACCCATATAATAATCCAAAAGCTTTTGAATCGGTGTTTCTTTTTGAAGTATTATGGGTTCAAGTTTAATATTATCCCCAATAAACTCTCCAAACTCATCTGGAGAAATCTCACCTAACCCTTTAAACCTAGTTATTTCAGGTTTGGTACCAAGTTTGGCTATTGCACGCTGACGTTCCTCATCGCTGTAACAATAAATAGTTTCTTTTTTGTTACGTACTCTAAAAAGAGGTGTTTCCAATATATAAACATGTCCGTTTCTTACCAAATCTGGAAAAAATTGTAAAAAGAAGGTCATCATGAGAAGGCGAATGTGCATTCCGTCAACATCAGCATCAGTAGCAATCACAATTTTATTATACCTTAGTCCTTCTAGTCCATCTTCTATGTCTAATGCATGTTGCATCAAATTAAATTCCTCATTTTCATATACCACCTTTTTGGTCATTCCAAAACAGTTTAAAGGCTTACCCCTCAAACTAAACACCGCTTGAGTCTCTACATTTCTCGATTTGGTTATTGATCCACTAGCAGAGTCACCTTCAGTAATAAAAAGGGTTGTTTCAAATCTTTTATCAGTTTCTTTAGTATCTACCAAATGAAACCTACAATCACGAAGCTTCTTATTGTGTAAATTTGCCTTTTTGGCCCTATCATTTGCCAATTTTTTAATACCCGCGATATCCTTTCGTTCTCGTTCTGATTGTAAAATTCTTTTTTGCAATGCATCAGCCACGTCAGCATGCTTATGCAAATAATCGTCTAGCTCTTTTTTAATAAAATCATATATAAATGACCTCACCGTGGGGCCATCATGTCCAACATTCTGAGAACCAAGTTTTGTTTTTGTTTGAGATTCAAATACTGGTTCTTGTACTCTTATGGCCACAGCAGCCACAATGGACTGTCGTATGTCAGCAGCATCAAAATCTTTCTTATAAAACTCTCTCACTGTGCGCACATAAGCCTCTCTAAATGCAGCTAAGTGCGTACCACCTTGTGTAGTATTTTGACCATTTACAAAAGAGTAGTACTCTTCACCATACTGGTTGGAGTGAGTTAAACTAAGTTCAATATCTTTGCCCTTTAAATGAATAATTGGGTAGCGTAGTTCATCTTCGTTTGTTTTGCTTTTTAGCAAGTCATATAATCCCTTTTCTGAATAGTATTTCTTATTATTAAAGTTTATGGTTAAACCTGAATTTAGATAAGCATAATTCCAAATTAAATTATCTAAGTATTCGGGTATAAAATGGTAATTTTTAAAAATGGTATCGTCTGGGACAAAACAAATAAAGGTGCCATTCTTTTCATTTGAGGTGGTATCAGGAAACTCCTTTGATAATATGCCCTTCTCAAATTCTGCTACCTTGGTTTTACCTTCTCTTACAGACTGCACCCTAAAATAATGAGATAGCGCATTTACTGCTTTTGTTCCGACCCCATTAAGCCCAACCGATTTTTGAAATGCGCCAGAATCGTACTTGCCGCCTGTATTAATCTTTGAAACACAATCGATTACTTTACCCAAGGGAATTCCTCTTCCATAATCCCTCACCTCAACACGTGCATCGGTCACCTTGATATCTATTACTTTTCCATAGCCCATCATGTGTTCATCCAATGAGTTATCTACCACTTCTTTTACTAAGATGTAGATACCATCATCAGCTGCGGAGCCATCTCCTAGTTTACCAATGTACATGCCTGGTCGCAAGCGTATATGCTCCCTCCAGTCCAATGATTTTATACTATCTTCATTATAAACTACTGGTTCAATATTATCTGCCATTTATATCAGTTTTAACTTTTACAAAATTAACAAAAGAAATGTTTTTAAGAGTGTTTTATTAGGTGAGAAGTAAAGTATAAAATAATTTTTTAATAAAATTACAGCAAACTGTTATTGCATTTATTGTAAACTTCCGTATATTTGCAGTCCAATTTTCATGGTGGATGTAGTTCAGTCGGTTAGAACATCAGATTGTGATTCTGAGGGTCGTGGGTTCGAGCCCCATCATTCACCCATTAAGGTTCAAGTTTTACTTGAACCTTTTTTGTTTAATGAAGATTTGGTCAACTATTGTCAATAAAAAAGCCCTTTTGAAAGGGCTTTTTTTATTCGTCTGCGAAAATATTATGCTACTAAAGTAAAAATCTCAAGCTACCTATAAGGCTCTCTTTGTAAGAGGCACCGACCGGTATAGCTTTCTTTTGAATTATTATATCATTATTTTCGATGGTATCAATTTTGTTAACATTGACGATATAAGATCTATGGGCTCTTACAAAATTAGTTCCAGGAAGTTTTGCTTCCATACCCTTCATCGTAGAATGAACTATGTGTTTATTATTGGTAGCAGCAATGATTACATAATCAGCTAGCGCTTCAATATATAGAATATCATCTAAATTAATTCTTACAATTTTCAAATCTGATTTTACAAATATTTCTTTAGTATTTGTAGCATCAAATTGAACCGCATCATACACATCTTTGGCCTTCTCTACCGATTTCAAGAAGCGTGAATGCTCAACAGGTTTTACCAAATAATCCAAAACGCTGTATTCAAAAGCTTTAACTGCGTGCTTTTCACTTGAAGTTACTAAAATAATCAATGGAGGGTTATCCAAACTTTTAAGTAAGTCTAATCCACTTAGTTCTGGCATCTCAACATCCAAGAACATGATGTCTACATCATTTCTTTTTAATTCATTAGCTGCCTCGAGTCCATTGGTGCATTCAGCCACCAAATGTAGATAATCGGTTTTTAAAACCAGTTGCCTTAAAGCACTTCTCGATAATTCCTCATCATCAACAATGATACAATTCATAACTTGTTATTTTAACTACAATTTTAAAAAAATAAAAAACCAACACTTCCCTGAAATATTACGACCTTTTTAAATTTCAGAATTTCTTTTATTATAACTTTCTGTTATTTTCTTAATATACTTACCCAAAACATCAAACTCTAGATTAACCCTGTCACCGAGTTTTAGATATTTAAATATAGTGTTTTCAAAGGTATATGGAATTATCGCAACCGAGAGCCATCCATCTTTTGATTCAACTACAGTTAAACTAACCCCATTTATACAAATTGAGCCTTTTTCTATGGTTACATTACCCAAAGTAGGATCATACTCAAATTCAAAAATCCAACTTCCATCTAAAGTTTTCAAGCCAACACAAACTCCTATTTGGTCGATATGCCCCTGAACCATGTGACCATCAAGCCTATCTCCTAATTTTAAACATCTTTCGAGGTTTACGTAATCTCCTTTTGAAATGTTTAAAAAATTAGTTCTTTTAAGGGTTTCATTTATAAGAGTAACCTCATAATAATCTTCATGTACAGCAGTAACTGTTAGACAAACTCCATTATGAGCGACACTTTGGTCAACTTTTAACTCTTTTAATAATACAGATTTAATTTCTAAATTTAGGTTTGTTCCAACTTGTTTTTTAGTTAATACAACGCCCAATGATTCAATTATTCCTGTAAACATTAAAATTATTTCTTTTGATGCAATAATAATCATTTTATTTAAATTGCACCAAAAAAAAAGAAAATGATTTTAGAGGACACGTTTAAACATAAAGGTTTGAGAAACTCGCTTGTGAAACACTTAGCCAACAAGGGTATATATGATCTTAGTGTTTTAAATAGTATCGGAACAGTACCAAGACATTTTTTTTTCGAAAAAATATTTATTGAGCATGCTTATGAAGATAAAGCGTTTCCTATTGGAGAAGGTCAAACTATCTCTCAGCCTTACACTGTTGCTTTTCAAACTCAAACCCTAGAGGTAAAAAAAGGAGATAAAATTTTAGAAATAGGTACCGGTTCTGGATATCAATGTTGTGTTCTATTGCAGCTTGGTGCAGAGGTAGTTACCATTGAAACACAAAAGATATTATATGAAAAAACCAAAAATTTTTTACCCAAAATTGGCTATCAAGCAACTTTTTTATTAGGCGATGGCACTTTGGGCGCACATGCTTATGCGCCATTTGATAAAATAATCGTTACTGCAGGTGCCCCTACTATACCCGACAGTTTGATTGACCAACTAAAAATAGGTGGAGTATTGGTAATTCCAGTTGGTGATGATAAAGTACAAAAAATGATTAAATTAACAAGAATAGACGATAAATTAATAGAAAAGGAGGAACTAGGTATCTTTAGTTTTGTGCCATTGATAGGAGAAAACGGGTGGAAGTGATAAAAATAAGGTTTATTGATTTGATTTTATGAATTGTTTATATATTTTTGTAACGGGTGATAAAGTATTATTTCTGATAGAACCCTTAAAAATGTTGTTATGAAAAGGTTTTTACCCTTACTAATTTTATTGAATTCGATAGGTGTGATTCTTGCACAGCAAAATCAGCAGCAACACCATACTCATGGTCATCACGTGCACAAGACACTTCACCCCCACATGCACTTGCACCAAAAAAATTACTTGAACTCTGTAAAACTCACAGGAGGATTAGGAACAGGAACATATTACGGTGATTTATGTGATAACTTTGATTGTTTTGTATTTAGACCACAAATAAATGTTGGGGCTAACTACAGGATAAATCAGCGCTTTTTAGTAAGAGGTGAACTATTGTATACCAGATTAGCAGGTAAAGATGATGGCAAAAAGAACGCTTCAAGGAACCTAGATTTTAGATCGAACAATGTAGAATTTTCAATAGGTGGTGTTTTTGATATAATTAAATTTGAACCATTATTTTTCAAAAGAGCCGATTTTATACCTTACCTTCATGCAGGTATAGGTTTGATGTATTTTAATCCAAGAACAACAATTGAAATTGATGGCAAGAAAGATCGAGTAAATCTAAGACCATTAAAAACAGAAAACGTAAATTATTCTCCATTTACTATGGTTATACCCTTTGGTTTTGGAGTTAGAATGAAAATGACTGACCATTTAGATATTTGTGGTGAGGTAGGTTACAGAAAAACATTTACTGACTACTTGGATGATGTAAGTACCAAGTATGTAATAGCTCCTCCGAACTCTAAACAAGAAGCTACAATGCAACAGCTCGCAGCTGATAAATCTTGGGAAAAATTTAAATCAGATGATGAATGGGCAGCAGTTAATAGTAAAGGTGTTAATGATACATGGAAATATTATTCTTATACTTATGAAATGCAAAGTAATGGAGAAGTCGTAGCTGTTCCTGTTGAAGGGCAAAGAATAAGAGGTAATTCTAAGAAAAAAGATGGATATTTTCTTTTTATGATAAAAGCAGAATATACTATTAAGGTTACAAAACAACGTGGTGTTAACATTAATAGAATGTACAATCCAAGATTTAGGACTAGAAGAAGGTAATATAAATAAAATATAGTTAGTAAAAAGGCAGCCAAAAGCTGCTTTTTTTATGTCTCTAGGTTAGCAAAATTTTATGAAAAAGTCTAAAAAAGTATCGGAATCATTGGTTACGATGACCGAACTAGTATTACCGAACGATACAAACACATTACAAAACTTGATGGGTGGGAGGATGATGCACTGGATGGATATTGTAGCCGCAATTTCGGCACAACGTCATTCTAACAGAATTGTTGTAACTGCATCTGTAGACAATGTATCATTTTCTCATCCCATACGATTAGGAAATGTTGTTACTTTAAAAGCCAAGGTAACACGTGCATTTAATTCTTCTATGGAAGTATATATTGAGGTTTTGGCAGAAGACATCCCCGGCCAAAAAACCCTTCAGAGTAACACTGCATTCTACACATTTGTAGCGGTTGATCAACTTGGGAATCCGATAGATGTCCCTGAAGCCATTCCTGAAACAGAGGAAGAAAAAGGGCTATTTGATAGCGCACTTCGAAGAAGGCAACTTAGACTTGTTTTGGCTGGACGTTTAAAACCTGAAGACGCCACGGAGTTAAAGCTTTTGTTTCAATAGTTACTTAATCCAACTAAGACCTAGTTTATGTGCATCGTTAATATAATTTTCTAAATCTTCATAGGTTTGAATATTATTAAATAAATAATATTGTTTATACCAATTGGTAGTTTTTTGTATTGTTGTATTAAAATTCCAAACTGGCATCCAGTTTAAGGCCATTTTGGCTTTGGAAATATCCAGTTTAAGTAGATTAGCTTCATGTGGTTGATTGGGTGAAGAGTTAATTTCGACTTTAATATCTTCCCAATATTTCATTGCCTCCTTTAAAACATTTTCTACCGTGATGTGATCAATGTCTGAGGGACCAAAATTCCATCCATCGGCGAATTTTTTATTTCCTTCGAGCAATTTTTGTCCAATTTGCAAATAACCAGAGATTGGTTCAAGCACATGTTGCCATGGTCGTGTAGCCTTAGGATTTCTTATTTGGACTACTTCATTGTTAAATGTGGCTTTAAATACATCTGGTAATAATCTATCTAGTGCCCAATCACCACCTCCAATAACATTACCAGCCCTTAAACTAGCCAATAAAATATCGTTTGACTCAAAAAAGGATCTTCTGTAAGCAGATGTAATTAGCTCTGCACATCCTTTGGAGGCACTATATGGATCAAACCCACCCATAGGATCAGTTTCTCTATAACCATATACCCATTCCTTATTTTCATAAGCTTTGTCACTAGTAATGTTAACAATAGCTTTTACAGACGGTGTGCTTTTGACAGCCTCAAATAAATTAGCCGTACCTATGATGTTGGTTTCAAAGGTTTCTATCGGATGTTGATAGGAATAACGCACTAGCGATTGCGCTGCGAGGTGAAAAATTATGTCTGGGTTATATTTAGCTAAGGTATCTTTTAGGTTTTGTAAATTTCGAATATCACCTTGTATATGAACTACATCAAGCTTTAATAATTCAAAATGTGATGGATTAGTAGGAATATCTAATGAAAATCCTATTACTTTAGCGCCAAGACTTTGTAGCCATAGTACCAGCCAAGTACCTTTAAATCCTGTATGGCCAGTTACAAAAACTGTTTTATTTTTATAAATTCCCGAAAACAACTGTAAAAGATTTATATTGGATTTGAAAGCAACAAAATTAGCTAATTGTTTTTAACATTCAATTAAAATAGACAAAACATAAATATAGAATCATTCTACCTTAAATTAAAAATTTTGTCTTTAGTCTTTATTATATTTGACAAGTTATTATTGAATTTTCTTGAAATTACTATGTCATTAAATGTTTTTGGTGAACCACTAATAATATGTTCACAAAGCCCGCTAACTGGATTTTTTAGAGATGGATGTTGTAATACAGACGATAATGATAAAGGTATGCATACTGTTTGTGTCGTGATGACAGATGATTTTCTAAAATTTTCATTATTAAAAGGAAATGATTTAATCACCCCGAGACCAGAATATCAGTTTCCAGGTTTAAAAAGTGGCGACAAATGGTGTTTATGTGCTTCAAGATGGTTGGAAGCCTTAAAAGCTGGTGTTGCTCCTTATGTTGTTTTAGAAGCTACACATGAAAAAATGTTAAATTACCTACCCCTTGAAGAACTAATCAAACTTGCCTATAAAGCCTAAAATATGAAAACAGTATTAATATTTCTATTAATTGGTAGTAGCTTTTGTTATGGACAAACAGACTTAAACGGGATTTGGGCAGATAGCAACTCCACCTCATTTAAAAACTGTTTTTTAATAATTTCACAGCAATCAACCGTTATAACAATATCGCATTATCTTGAATATAAGGGTGTTTCGTTGGTTGAAAAGGGAACTGGTTATTTAAAAAATAATGAAATTCATTATGATGTACAGGTTACCAAAGGCATCTCAGGCTGGGCTACCAAAGGAACTCATCATTTGAATATAGAAAATGAAGGAAATACCTTAAGGGGTTATTATATAGATGATAAAGGCAACAATGGTCCCCTTGTTTTTAAAAGAATAAAATTTGAATAAATCCGATTAAATATTAATGGCGTAAGTATTAGAAACAATTAAAAAATTAAATTGGTAAACTAATTCAAAATAATGACTAACCACGCAAAAATAACATCTCCGTCAATCAACTGGAATCAGATTTTTAGTTTAGCAGCACTAAATGCGGCTGTAGTAATAAGTTGGATAGCTTATCACAATTATCAGCCAAAAGTGCTTGAAAAATTTCAATTAACCGATCTGGCATTTTTTATGGTTGTTGCTCAAGCATTAATATTAGTGTTGATACCACCAATAGCTGGAAAAGTAGGTGATATTATGATTGCTAAAAATAGTAATTACTTTATTGTATTTACTATTGGTATTAGTATTACAGCAATGACTTTTATGGCGGTGGCATTTTCAGTAAGTAGTGCCCCTATCCCATTGTCGATTTTAAAGATGATTTTACCCATAATGATAACCATTTGGCTGATTTCGATGAACATTTTTCATAGCCCAGCCAATTCAATGTTAGAGCTGTTTGCACCTACTAAGCAATTGCCAATTGTTATGTCGATTATAACCATGGTAACTGAAATGCTTTATGCCCTTGAGCCAATAGTGGTAAATTTGGTAGATTTAATGGGGCCAGTTATTACCTTTGTATTTGGTGGTATTTTGCTTATAACCACAGGTTATTGGTTTAGGTCTACAACCAAAAATGTTACCGCAGCTAGGGATACTACAGATGCGGAAGCAGAAAAGGATAATTATTTAATTGTAATCTTAATTGGGTTATCATTAGGTACGGTGATGGGTACTTTACAAAATATTTTTCCAGATATTCTACACGAAAGTTTTAAATCATACAGTTCAATGTTTTTTGGAGGCAAACATTTTGTTTCAATTATTCTGGCAATTACTGCTACGTTGGCCATTCCTATGAGTAAGTTTGTTGAAAAAAATGGCCTTGAAAAATCATTTATAATTGGATGTATCATTTCAGCCGTGGCTATTTTTATAGTTTTTGTGTCTCCAATTGCATTTATTTCAGCCCTCGCATGTATTTTAGTAGCCTCTGGCTTCAGCATGATGGCTGTAAGTGCATTTCCATTGGCGTTAAAAAATCTTAGTGTGCAAAATGTTACTTTTGGTGCTGGGATGTTTTTTGGCGCTAGTGAAATAGTGGATGGCTTAATAAATGTATTTCAAAATTTAAGCTAGCCCATAAAAATAAGCAATTCTGTTTATGTCAAACAATCGTAAAAATAGAGAAGGTATCGTATATTCTACCATAGAAAACTACCAATACCAAACTGGGAATAACCAAGAGCCTGATACCTTATTGCCCAATGAACAAAAATTGATTATCAGCCTTGACAAAAAGCAACGCGCTGGCAAACAAGTATCGCTTATAAGTGGATTTATCGGTAAAGAGGTTGATTTACAAATTTTAACAAAATTATTAAAAAACAAATGTGGCGTAGGTGGTAGTGCAAAAGATGGCGAAATTATAATTCAAGGTGATTTACGTGACAAAATAGGTGAAATTCTCAAAAAGGAAGGCTATCAAATTAAAATGAAATAACCTACCTTAACTACCTCATTAACTTATTGATATGATTAAAAAAATTGATTTGAGGCTAGCTCCGTCTATAGCCTTTGATGATAGTACATTGAGAGAATATTTATTAAAAGAATCTTATTTTAATGAAAAACAGGAAGTTAATATTAAAAAAATAAAAAGGTCAATCGACGCCAGAGCCAAGGTAGTAGTAGTAAATTTATCTCTTGAAATTTATATAAATGAACCCATCCAAACTACTTTAAGTTACAAAATCCCAAAGAATATTGTTGAAAAAAAGCAAAGAGTGGTGATTGTAGGTGCTGGCCCAGCAGGCCTTTTTGCAGCTTTAAAGTGCATTGAATTAGGTTATAAACCAATATTAATTGAGCGAGGAAAGGATGTAAGACAAAGGCGCAGAGATTTGGCAGCCATCAACAAAGATCAAATTGTAAATCCTGAAAGTAACTATTGTTTTGGGGAAGGAGGAGCTGGAACATATTCGGATGGTAAACTGTATACACGGAGTACAAAACGTGGGGATGTAAGGCGAATTTTAGAAATACTTGTTGCTCATGGTGCCAAAGAAGACATTTTAATTGATGCGCATCCGCATATAGGCACCAATAAACTTCCTGCACTAATTGCCAACATGCGCGAAACAATTTTGGCTTTAGGAGGTGAAATTCTATTTGAAACAAAAGTGATTGATTTAGTAATAGAATCCCAAGAAATTAAAGGTGTTATTACTGAAGGAGGTCAAGAAATACTTGGCTTAGGCGTCGTCCTAGCAACTGGGCACTCCGCTAGGGATATTTTTGAATTATTATACAAAAAAAAGATTTATATTGAAAACAAGCCTTTTGCGCTTGGAGTAAGGGTAGAACACCCTCAGTCATTGATAGATTCGATACAATATCATTGTGAAACAAGGGATTACTTGCTCCCAGCTTCAAGTTATTCTTTAGTATCCCAAGCAAATTATCAAGGAAAAGATAGAGGTGTTTTTTCCTTTTGTATGTGTCCTGGTGGCTTTATTGTTCCATCTGCAACAGCCCCTGGTGAAATTGTTGTTAATGGAATGTCTCCTTCAAAAAGAGATTCTAAATTTGCCAATTCCGGAATTGTAGTATCTGTAGAAGAGGATGAAATTCCTGAATATCAACAATATGGGCCGCTGGCAGGTCTTAAATTTCAACAAGATATTGAACAGTTGGCATGTAAAATGGCTGGCAACAAACAGGTGGCACCAGCTCAGCGCCTTGTAGATTTTACACAAAACATTCAATCGACCAATTTAAATGAGACATCATACCAACCTGGATTAAGCTCTTTAAATATGAGTGACATTTTACCTAGTTTTATTGGAGAACGATTAAAAATTGGATTTAAATCTTTTGGTACAAAAATGCGAGGTTATTATACCAATGAAGCTCAAATTATAGGCATTGAAAGTAGAACTTCTTCTCCTGTGAGGATTCCTCGTGACAAAGAATCACTTGAACATGTTCAAATAAAAAGATTATTCCCATGTGGAGAAGGTGCTGGCTATGCTGGCGGTATTGTTTCTGCCGCAATGGATGGTGAAAACTGTGTAGAAAAACTAATCGCGATCCACGGAAAAAGCAATTGAGCCTTATTATGAACTAAAGGTTTTAAATAGTTTATCCCAAAGTACTGTATAAAACCCATAATTAACATTCTCTTTCTTGTGATGTGCCGCATGAAAGCTACTGCTAGAAATCCAATTAACAATGGGTATACTTTTCCAACTTTCGGGAAAAGGCTCAACACCTAAATGACCAATAATTCCAAAAAGCACGTTAAAGGTCAAATAAATAAATATGCCAACAATAGAAGCATGATAAACACTCAAAATGGACAACCATAATATTCCAAAGCTAATTGTTTCTAGTGGGTTGAGACTATAAAGGGTGATTGGTGTGGGGTTATCAAACTTGTGATGTAAATGATGCAACCAGCTATAAAATAAAGTGTTGTGAGCTAATCTATGCAAAAAATACATTGATATATCCATTAAGGTTATCAAAACAAGCACATCTACACAATCCAAAAGACCTCCTTCAAATGGAAGTATTACTATTATTCCATTTTGCCAAAGAAATAATCCAAGAAGAGTGATAAAAGTATTGATAATAATCGTAAAAAATGACAATACCAATTCTAGCCTTAAATTGGTAGAAATCAATCCTGGGGTGTTTTCAGTAATTTTTTTGGATTTAAAACCCAACACAATCACCATGCCCAAGGCAATTGAAATTATCCAAATTAAAAAGTTCTCAAGCAATAGCCACCAGAAACCTTCCCAAAGAGGAATATTTTTAAAAAAAAGAATAATTGGAGGCATAAGGAAATAACCAATTTTAGAAAGACCTACTCATCGAAGAAAATTTTGCAAGTGGGTAACAATGCTTGAATCAACTTTTGATCTTTTTTACTAATTGGGTTACCTACCAACGACAATGTTTTTAATTTTTTAAGATTGGAAATTTCAATTGGCAAGGTGGTAAGACTATTTATCGAAAGATCCAAATTTTCTAGCGATGTCAATTTTGCAATAGATTTAGGCATTTCCTTCAATAAATTGCCTCTTATGTACAACGATTTTAGATTTTTTAATTCTCCAAATTCATAAGGTAAATTAGTAAGCTGATTCTTATTTAGATTAATTTCATTAAGAAAGACAAGATTTTTTATGTTGGGTGAAATGTCTGTGATTTTATTACTACTTATATCCAATTGCATCAATCCGTCACATTTAGTTAACACCTCGGGGAATTTGGTCAATTTATTATTAAAGAGATTAATTTTAATCAAATTCATTAAGTTATCTGTTCCATTAGGCATGGTAATGATAACCTTAGAACTAAAATCAGCACATAAAACCAACTCTGGCTCCACATAGGCACTTTGTAAATTGAAACATTCGCCCATACAAGTTTTTTCAAGCAAGCTTATGGCTTCTTTGTTTCCGTATTTCATGGCTTGAACAAGATCAAAGCACAATTCTGAATTAACAAAACCCATTTTTTTACCCATAAGATCTTTGGCCAATGCCCGTTGATAATATGCATCCCCAAACTTAGGATTTATACTTATAGCGCTTGTAAAATCGCCAATAGCTTTAATAAAATCATTAGATTTTAAATTTTTCACTCCACTTTCATAGTAATTTTGTGCATCGGGTTGAGCAAAAGAAGAAAAAAGCAGAGTTAATAGTATTAATATAGGTGTAAATAATGTTTTCATTATCAGTATTTTTAATCTGAATATATCTTCTTTAACGAAGATTTGTGTTTAAGGATTTTTAAAATTGCTATAATTGTTCATCAAAAGTTACATAAGTATTTATTGTAAATAATAGATTGATCCTACCACATAACCTTAGTGTGTGCAACGAATTTTTGTCCGTATTTTTCCTGTGCCATTGCAGTTTTTACATTGTGTATTAGGTTGTTTAGTTCCTTTACATAACCCGCATACCAGCTTGCCTTTTGCCTCACAATGATAACAATTTTCATAATTAGTTACATTAAAGCTATTTGTTTTCTTTGCAATTCCCTTGCCTTCACACCAATTACAACGAATTATGCCCTTACCTGCGCATGCCTTACACAACTCTGAAACTATCCCTACACCAATGCAAAATGTACAAGTGTCAAATTTAAAAATCTCGTTTGTGCCATTGCACTTAGTACATATTTTAGGATTTAACTCATTTAACAAGTTTCTAGCCTCATTATAAAATTCTGCTTTCACACCTGAAATGGCTAAATATCGTTCAATAAATGCTTTGGATTGATTTGGTTTTCCAATTTTAAACAAAGCCAATCCATAATAGTAGCTTACTTCATCGGGTAGTCCCTCCTGCTGCGATTTAATAACTTTTTTAAATAATATTTCTGCTTCCTTAAAATCTCCTTTAGTCAATAATTCTTTAGCTTTTTCTAGTTGACCCTTATAATCTGATTGTGCGTATACATGGGGTATTAATTGGAAAAAAATAATTCCAACAATACCTATTCGTAAAAGAGTAACTTTTAAACTATTAAAAATCATTAAAATATATTATTAGTTTACAAATGTAATAGAGAAAAAAGAATTATACTTTCTCCAAAACATAAAATTCATTTAGAAAAGATTAACTGTTTAATTGCTAATTTTGAATCTAGAATATTAATTACAAAATTTAGGATTGTTACATGCACATCGGCGACAAAGTAAAACTAATACATAGTAAAGAAGAAGGCATTGTAACCAGAATAATCAATGACCTCACCGTGGAGGTTGAAATTGAAGATGGCTTTAAAATACCGATTTCTAAACGAGAAATAGTGGTTGTAAGTATTAAAGAAGCCAAGTTTTTTTCTGAACCAACTAAAAAAGATGACAAAGCAGCTTTGGCAGAAAAAGGAATTTTTGTGGCCTTTGCTGGTGAAGATAATCAACTTGTATTGTATCTTATTAACAATACTGATTATGATCTTGTATTTACATATTATGATGATAAAGAAAACAAGGTAATGGCAGTTACAAGTGGTAAAATAGAAAGTAGGGAATTCAAACTACTAAAAAATACTACTTTAGAAAATTTTGATAAATGGCCCGTACTGGTTTTACAATACATGCAGTTTAGAGAAGGCTCTAATGAAATCAAACCATTTATAGAAAAACGATTAAAATTTAAAGCACAAGGATTTAGAGAATCAAAACGACAAGCTCCCTTAATAGCTAAACTTGCTTACACATTTCAAGTAGATCATGAAATTGGCCATTCCGATAAAGAACAAATAAAAGACAAGTTAAATGAAAATAAACCCAAGCCTCCAGCGTTAGCGAATGTAGTAACCAAACCTGCTAAAGAAATTGATTTGCATATTGAAAATCTTACAAAAGAGCATATGCTTATGGGCAATGCTGATAAATTTAAATTACAATTGGATATGTTCGAAAAAACTCTAGATCAAGCTATTGCTTCAGGTTTAAACGAAATTACCTTTATTCACGGTGTGGGCAATGGATCTTTAAAAACTGCAATTCACAAGATTTTAAGTAAGCACAAGCAGATAAAATTTTTTCAAGATGCTCAAAAAGATAAATTTGGGTATGGTGCTACGTTGGTAAAGATTTATTAGAACTAGCAATTGTCAATAATATGTATACTGAACTTTACAATGTAAGAAAAGGATGGATAGAATTGGTATGTGGGCCAATGTTTTGCGGCAAAACTGAAGAACTTATTCGGAGAGTCCGTAGAGCTAAAATAGCGAAACAGGAAGTGCTGATTGTAAAACCGCAAGTAGATCTGAGGTATCATCCAGAAAATGTGGTTTCACATAATGAAAACTACATTGAGGCCCTACCAATAACAAACGCGATAGAAATTTTTCAACATATTAAATCACAAAGTGTTATAGCAATTGACGAAGCTCAATTTTTTGACGAAGCCATTGTGGAAGTATGTGCGGAACTAGCAGATAAGGGCAAGCGAATTATTGTGGCAGGATTAGATAAAGACTCTTTTGGAAAGCCATTTGGACCTATGCCCTTTTTGCTTGTAGAAGCTGATTTTGTTACAAAGTTGCACGCAATATGCATGGTTTGTGGCAGTATTGCGTCTCATACCTTTAGAAAATCAACCTCCACCGAAAAAATTCTAATCGGTGAAAAAGAAAGTTACGAACCAAGATGTAGACAATGTTTTAATAGCGGTCAATACAATATTTTCTAAAAAATTAGGTTATTACTCAAAATTTGGAACCATGAAGTTAAAATTAACTTATTTATCTGTACTTATTGGAGTATTTGTTTCTTTCAACGCTGTTGCTCAAGGTATACCAATTGGTTCTTGGCGCGTTCATTTTCCTTTTAGGCTGGGTAAAACCTTGGCAGTGGTAAATGATAAAGTGTATGTTGGGTGCGAATACGGAATGTATGTATATGATATTAAAGAAAATACTTCTAGGGCATTATCGAAACTAGATGGATATAGCGAGTACGAAATTAGTAAACTCAAATATAGCCCAAAGCATGATGCATTAATTATCGGTTATAAATCAGGCAATATCGATATTTTGGTAGGTAACAGTGTTAAGAACATTCCTGACTTTAACAGAATTTCATTTTCTGGTTCTAAAAGTATTAACCACATCAATATAAATAATGATTTCGCTTATTTATCAACAGATGCTGGTTTGATATTAATTGATTTACTAAAACTGGAAATCAAGGAATCATATACCAATATTGGCAACAATGGCGCTCAAATTGCGATTTATTCAAGTGCAATTTTAAACGACAGTTTGTTTGTGGCTTCTAAACAAGGTGTAATGGCCACATCCCTATCCCCATCAATCAACAGGTTGAATTATCTTAATTGGATAACTTATTCCAATTTCAACAATTTATCTACACTTAATATACGTCATATTCAAGTATTTAACAATGTGCTTTATGCCTTGGAAGAGGTTACCACTTTAAAACAAAAAACATCAAATAGTTGGAAAATCGTTGCTACAATCAATAAGAAATTGGGTAATTGTAGAAGTTTGGATGTATTAGGCGATACCTTGGTAGCGAGTTTTAATAATTACAAAGGTCTTTTATCAAAAACCAATACATTTGACACGGTTCGATTTGATTATTCACCACAAGAGCAAATACTCGATAAAAATGGAAATACATGGATAGCAACAGATTACAATGGTTTAATAGGTAAAAAAAATAACAGTTGGCAGGCATATAACCCGGGAGGACCACATTTTATTACTACAGCCAAAACTATATTTTTTGATAATAAAATGATGTGTTTGCCAGGATCATTAAATAGGGTTAATGGTAGTCCAAGCGCCTCAAATAATGGATTTTATATATTTGATAACTATTGGAATAATTTTTTTCCTGGAGATGGCAATACCCCATTTTTTAGAGATGCCTATGATTTTCATTTTAGCCAAGACACCATGTATATTGGTACTTTTAACGGCTTGGCGGCCATCCATCAATATACTAGAAAAGGGATAATGTATAATGCTAAAAATAGCCCGATTACAGGTGTAGACATAAATGTTGCAGATTATAACTTTATTACTTCCATTGAAGCAGATGCTGATGGTAAAATGTTTATGGCCTCTGAAATAAGACCTAGAGGATTACCCAATTTATATGTCAAAAATAAAGACCAATGGGAAACTTATATAATTCCTTTTAATGAGGCACGTTCAGTTTATGATATCATTATAGACGACTACGGAAACAAATGGCTCCAAACTATACATGGTTCATATCTTGGAGGTGAGCTTATTAGAGGTGGTGGGCTTATTAAATAAAAAAAAAAAAATCCTACTGCTACCCAAGCAAAAAAATTAACGGTTGGTGTAGGGAATGGCAATCTTACAAGTGACTATGTGTACTGTATGGCAAAAGCTAAAAACGGAGAAATATGGATAGGAACTGATAATGGAATATCTGTTTTTTATAACCCTGAAAAAGTGTTAACAAATAAGAGTGGATTTGATGCCAGCGTTCCAATATACGATTCTAGGGCTTTGTTTAGAGAAAAAATTGTAACCTGTATTACTCCTGATGGTGGCGATAGAAAATGGATTGGTACACCTAATGATGGAGCTTGGCTTTTCTCGGCCGACGGTGGTACCTTAATTTATCACTTCACTACAGAAAATAGCCCACTACCTTCAAATAACATACTCAATATAGGTATAAATAGTGCAACTGGAGAGGTTTTCTTTTCAACTGATAAAGGATTAACTTCCTTTCGAAGTACAGCCAACGAATCCGAAGTTGCCAAAAATAATGTTTCGGTATTTCCAAATCCTGTTAGACCAGATTACGAAGGGCTTATTGCAATTAACGGTGTTACAGAAAATGCTATAGTTAAAATAACCGATACCAACGGAAAGTTAATTTTCCAAACACGTGCCTATGGAGGCCTAGTCACTTGGGATGGTCGTGATTTACAAGGCAAAAGGGCTGAAACAGGGGTTTATCTAATTTTTAGTGCTTCCAACGATGGTAAAGATGGCCTAGTTTCTAAAATTGCAATTGTTGATTAATGTTACATAAAACTGAAGCCATCGTACTAAACTTTATTAGATATGGTGAAACTTCCATAATAACAAAGATCTATACAGAAAAATTTGGTTTACAAACTTATCTGGTAAATGGAGCAAGAAGCAAAAGTAATAAGAATAAAATAAGCCTTTTTCAGCCTTTAACCATATTAGATTTGGTCATTTACCATAAAGAAAATGCCAACCTACAAAGGATCGCCGAAATCAATTGTAAACATCCCTATCATCATATAGCTTACAATAGTAAAAAAAATGCCATACTATTTTTCTTACAGGAGTTGCTACTTAAGATTTTGGTAGAAGAAATGTCCAACCCTCAATTATTCTATTTTCTTCAGACCTCTTTAAAAATTTTGGATACCCTCGAAAAAAATTATGAAAATTTTCACCTACATTTTTTATTAAAATTTGCTACTCATCTTGGAATTGCCGCTGCGGACGCTGAAGAAATAGCCCTACAGCTCAATTCTTTTGTGTTTACCACCATTCATTTGAACAATATTAACAAGCTAATTACCACTGAGTACGGTACTCCATTGATAATATCTAACCAAGAAAGAAGAGAAACGTTGGAAATACTACTTAAATTCTATGCACTTCACATATCCTCCGTCAATAACTTAAATTCATTAGCCATTTTAAAAGAGGTTTTTGATTAGGCTAGTTTAGTTATCCAAAAGCTTTTCTATATCTTCCATCTTGGCAGTTGAATATTTTCCGTAAACCACATGTACTATCTTGCCATTAGCGTCCAACAAATAAAAATAAACAGTTTCTGTATTTTTAATGGACAAATATTCCTTTAGTGGTTTTAGGTCACCTTCATAAAAAATCGCTAGTGGCAATAACTCCTTATCAGCCTGTTCCTTAAATCGCTTTTTTATACTTCCAGATGCGGCTTTATTTGCTCCATTAATTATTGAAACAAAATAAGTGAAAACATCATAAGAATCGTCAAAAAGTTGACCTTTTTCTGCTTTTCTTATAAAATTGTCGTACATCGGCTGTAACCAAGTGTTTAAATCCTCCTGAGCTGCTAAACTTGATGCCAATCCAATAAGGGCATATTTACCCTTAACTGCTTTTGGCAATGAAATGGTAATTCCTTCCACAGTTTGTCCTTCAATCAAAGGGAAATCTTTTCCAACTTGCCCGAATAGTACAACTGGTAATAAGGTTATAAAAATAAAAGCATTAATTGTTTTCATAATAATAAATTAATTAGTCAAATTTAAGCAGTTAATTTTAATTCAAAAAGTAATTTTGTCTACATCATTTTTAAGTATTACCTCAATCAAAAGCAAATTAAACTTTTCGAACATTTGTGTTAACTAGTTTATTTACATCGATACCATGAACTACACTTCCATCAATCCATTTAACAATACCCAAATAGAAAGCTTCGAATTGTTAAGCACCGAAGAAATTGCTTCATGCTTAGGAAAAGCCCAATCTGCTTACAAGACTTGGAAATACCTAGACTACAATAGTCGTGCCAGCCATTTATTAAGACTTGCCAATTTATTAGTCAATCAAAAGCAAACTTTAGCCCAATTGATAACAGAAGAAATGGGTAAACCATTGGCTGAATCTATGGCAGAAATTGAAAAATCGGTAATTGCATGTGAATATTACGCCTATCAAGCAGAAGATATGTTAAAACAGGAGGATGTGTATACCGATGCGTCCTTAAGTTATATTAAGTATGAACCTTTAGGAGCAATTTTAGGCATAATGCCTTGGAATTACCCCATTTGGCAGGTAATACGTTTTATTGCGCCAACTTTAATGGCTGGTAATGTTTGTCTCTTAAAGCCTGCCCCTAATATGCCTAGGTGTACATTGTATTTAGCAGATCTCATTCAAAATGCTGAATTTCCTGTTGGCGTTTTTCAAACATTGTTTATAAATATTGGCCATATTGAATCAGTTATAGCCCATTCAATTGTAAGAGCTGTTTCACTTACTGGTAGCACCATTGCTGGACAATCAGTAGCAAGTTTGGCCGGAAAATATTTAAAAAAATGCGTTTTAGAGCTGGGCGGTTCCGACCCCTTTATTGTGCTTCCTTCAGCAAATGTTGAGTTGGCAGTTGAAAATGCCATCAAATCACGACTAATAAATAATGGTCAAAGTTGTATTGCAGCCAAACGTTTTATTGTTCATGATAAAGTACTGGACACTTTTACCCAAAGGTTGGTTGAAAATTTAAATTTGGTAAATTATGGAGACCCGAAGGATGAAAATGTTTCTTGTGGTCCAATGGCTAGATTAGATTTGGCTCAAATGGTGATAAAACAAGCTGATGAATGCATTAAAAGAGGAGCTAAATTATTATTTGGAAGTTTAGAACTAAAAGGGAATCTTTTAAAGCCCATCGTGCTCTCAGAAATTACCAATAAAATGCCTGCCTATAATGAAGAAATATTTGGGCCTGTTTTTTCCATCATAGCTGTAAGTACTGTGGAACAAGCTATTGAAGTAGCCAACGATTCACAATATGGTTTATCAGCATCAGTATGGACTAACGATCACACAATAGCTAATATTTTTATTGATCAGTTAGAAGTTGGAGCAGTTTTTATAAACGGAATATCTCGGTCTGATGTACGTCTACCATTTGGAGGGGTAAAAAATAGTGGGTTTGGAAGAGAACTTTCTGCACTGGGAATCAAGGAGTTTACAAACGCAAAAACAGTTTGGATAAAAAATAATTAACGATGTTTGAACTTTAATTGTTTAAACATGTTATGGAATTATAACTTTAAAAATTTAACAAAAATGAAAAAGTACAATTTCTTATTTTCAGTAGCATTTTTAGTAGTAACTCTTGCTACACAAGCGCAAACAACATGGGTTTCTGACAAATCTCATGCTAAGGTACAGTTTTCTGTAACACATCTTTTAGTTTCTGAAACAACAGGTCATTTCAGAAAATTTGAAGGTACAATCGTTTCACCTAAGGCTGATGATTTCAACGGTGCTACAATTGATTTTTCCATCGACGTAAATAGCATTGACACAGATGACGAAAACCGTGATAAACATTTAAAGAGTGCAGATTTTTTCGATGCTGCCAAATATCCTTCTATTACCTTTAAAAGTAAATCTTTTACCAAGGTAAATGATAAAGCTTACAAACTGGTAGGTACACTTACAATGCATGGCGTTACAAAAGAAGTTTCTTTTGATGTAGTGTACAGAGGTATTACAAAAAGTCCATATGGACAGACAATTACAGGATTTAAAATTGTAAGTACATTAAATAGGTACGATTATAATTTAAAATATAATTCTGCGCTTGAAACTGGTGGTGTGGCCATAGGGGAAAATGTTGATCTTTTAATCAATCTAGAATTTATTAAAAAATAAACAAATAAAACAGTATTTTCGCATAACAGCCTTAGACCTTGTGTCTAAGGCTGTTTTATTATAAGGTATAATTGGTTAAATATTAAGATTGTTAAATAGGCTATAATATGAAACTAGAAGAAGAAATTAAACAAAAGGAATTTAAAAACGAATATCATAAAGCTTATGTAAATATTTTATTTACAACTAATTGGCTAGATTCTCAATCTAAAGAATTTTTTGCTGCTTTTGACCTAACTCCACAACAATTTAATGTTTTACGAATACTGAGAGGTAAATTTCCTGAGCCAGCACGTGTGAACTATATAAGAGAACGAATGATAGATAAGATGTGTGATGCATCAAGAATAGTGGAGAGGTTACGTTTAAAAAAACTTGTAGAAAGAAAAATTTGCAAGCTTGACAGGCGTTCGGTAGATGTAGTTATTTCCACTAAAGGACAAAGCTTGCTATCTACAATTGATTTGGAAATTAATCAATTAGATAGTGTAATGCACAAACTCAACCCTGAGGAGATAGCACAACTTAATAATATACTAGATAAATTGCGCGGCTAATTGTGAGCTAAAATAAAGTTAAGTATATTTGTTAAAATGAACTTAACTAATTAATGATGCATCAGATTATCGATAAAATTCAAAGAGAAACAGGAATATCTACTGAACATGCCTCACAAGCATATTCAATTATATTAACCCTCCTAAAAGAGAAATTACCAGCCTCATTAGGTAGTCAAATAGAAGATCTTCTAATTGGTAAAGAGTTAGATTATGCCCCTTTAGTAAAGGAAAAAATGGAAAAATTGAGCAATACTGCTAATGAAAAAATCCATGAGGCCACTAAAGAAACTACAGAAAAAATTACTGAGATAACCGAAGAGGCCAAAAATCTTATTAATAAAATTTTTAAGTAAACTGGTAATTATACTAGGTTTAGCTTTTGACATTAAACCTATCAATTAATTTGTACCTTGAATAATTTAGGTAAATTTTTTCTAATCTTTTTACCCTTATTTAACTTTGCACAAGGAACCATAGTCAAGGGAAGAACGGTTGATTTTTTTTCAAAAAAGCCAATTCCTTTTACATCTATTCAGGTTAATGATAGTATTAATTATCTTTCCGATATTAATGGAGAATTTTTAATTCCCAATGCTCATATTAAAAAATTAAAATTCAAGCATTATCCCGAGCTACCACTCATAATGGTTATTGACTCCACAATAACCAAAGAGCTAGAAATCAGATTGTTTCCATTATTATTTAATCAAGATAAAGAAGTAAGAGATATTGTAAGTGATAGCTTGATAAAAAAGGTAATTGAAGCCAAACAAGGAAATTATAACCAGCCTCACTCCTACTCCACTTATAATAAATTTCAAATAGATACCGATGAACAGCAAACTACCACACAAATTCTCAACAACATAATAAAGAAATTTTCAAAAAAGAGAATTCATTGGGAAGGAGGCCAACACCATTTCTTTTTAATGGAATCTCTTTCAGAAAAACTATTTGAAAATAAAACCAACCAAAAAGAAACTGTATTTGCTACAAGGGTTACTGGACTTGAAAACACAGCCTTGTTTAATATAAATTCTGGCCTTCAGTTTTTATCAGTGTATAATACTCAATTAAATATAGCAAACCATTTACACGTTAGCCCATTGTCTAACAGAGGCTTAAAAAGATACGATTATAAAATTATTGATACGATTCAAGAACAATCTCAGACATTAGTTGTAATTAAATTTACACCTAATAAACGCACATTTTTTGAAGGTCTTCAAGGATTATTATATGTGAATAGTAAAAATTTATCCGTTCAATACTTTCAAGTGGCACCTATTGGCCCTCAAAAATCCAAAATTGAAGTAGCACAAAAATATGAAGCAGTTGGTAAAACTGAAATAAGATTTCCTGTAATTACAACTACAAGTCTATTAACCAAAGAAACTACCAACCACAAAATTAGACTTTTAGCCACATTTAAAAGTTATATTTATAATTTTCATGAACTTCCAAGCATTACTAAAAGTAGTTTTGATGATTGTTTGGTAGAATATCAAGATTCATCTGACTACAAATCAGATTCAATTTGGAATACCAATAGGCAAGAACAGTTCAATAATATTGACAAAAACACAATATCTTTCTTTCAAAATTTAGGAAATTTTAAGAAAGTTGACAAGGTTATTAACGTTGGTAGCCGCATCTATAGTGGTTTAGTTCCAATTAGGTATGTTAATCTTAGGCTTAATAAACTGTTGAATTATAACGATTTTGAAGGCTTGCGTTTAGGTTTAGGCTTGGAAACTAACGAAAAAAAAAAAAAAAAATATGGCTTTGGTGGATACTACGGCTATGGTCTTAAGGATAATTTAGAAAAATATGGGCTAAACACCATTTGGGTCATAAATAAAAAAACTGATTTACAACTAAAAACGCTTGCACAAAAAGAACTATTTGAACCTGGTTATACCGAATTTATTTTTGATAAACTTCAATATAGTAGTGAGCCTCTACGCCAATATAGAATACCAAGAATGGATTACACTGAAAAATATAATTTGATAACCACATGGACACCAATTAAATATCTAAAAACATTTGTATCATATCAAATAGAAAATCTTAATCCTCAATATACCTATTTTTATGAATCCAATAACCGTTCATTTTATAAATTTAACGAACTTGGTGCTGGATTTAGATATGCCTTTGGAGAAAAATGTATTAAATATGAGGATAAAAAGGTAGTATTAAGTACCAAATTTCCGGTAGTACAACTCCAATATTATAAAGGAATATTCTCCACATTCGGAGATTTTAACTATACCAAGATAGATATAAAAATTTCCTATGACCGAAAAATTTTAGGTTATGGTAGACATATCATACAAGTTGTTGGTGGATATGCCGAAGGGAATTTACCTTACATGAAATTATATAACAGTAAAGGTAGTTTTAGAAATTTTTATGCAGTTATTCACAACTCTTTTGAAACAATGGCCTTTAATGAATTTGTTTCTAATCAGTACACTTCTTTATTTTACACTATTTTTCTTGGAAAATTGAACAAGTTTAAACGATTTAGACCTTCCTTAGAACTTTCGCAAAATATTGGTTACGGTGCCCTTAACAACAAAAACAAACACGAGTTTATTCAATTTAAAACAATGGAAAAAGGTTTTTTTGAATCTGGTATCACGTTGGGGAATTTAATTGAGATACATAGTTTTGGACTAAAAACAGGGCTAGGAATTAGTTTATACTATAGATATGGAGCTTATGCTTTTGCTGAACCCAATAGAAATTTAATTATAAAACTTGCTACAAACTTTAGAATTTAACACCAATTACTCCGAATGAATCATAAAATTAAATGTTTGATTATCGATGAAATGCATGAATCTATTATTCCATTATTAGAAAACATTGGAATTCAACATGATTATCGTCCAAGCATCAATCCATCGGAAGTGATGGAAATAATTGCAAACTATGATGGTATAATTGTAAGAAGTAAAATGCGAATGGAAAAAGACTTTTTTAGCTGTGCTAAAAAGTTAAAGTTTATCGCAAGGGCTGGAGCAGGTATGGACCTAATAGATGAAAATGAAGCTAAAAATAATGGTGTATCCCTCTTTAACGCCCCAGAAGCTAATAAAGATGCAGTAGCAGAGCATGTTTTGGGTATGATTTTATGTATTTTCAACAAAATAAAAGAAGCTGATGCTCAAGTAAGAAACTTAGTTTGGGATAGAGAAGGTAATAGAGGTCTTGAACTCATGGGCAAAACAGTAGGGATTGTAGGATACGGTAACATGGGAAGCGCATTTGCTCAACGTTTAATAGGTTTTGACTGTAAAGTGCTATATTATGACCTAGTTGCAAGACCCAATCGTTTTGACTTTGCAAGACAAACAACCATGGACGAAATTTTTGAAAAAGCGGAGGTTTTTAGTTTACACATACCTTTAACAGACCGCAATTATCAAATGGTCAATAAAGACTATCTTTCCAAATTCCAGAAAAAAATTCATTTTGTAAATGCGGCCCGTGGTGAAATTGTGGTCCTTCAAGACTTGGTGGATTTATTAAAAACTGGAAAAATTTATAGTGCAGCATTAGATGTACTGGAAAACGAAAAAATTAATTCTTTAGACAATAATCAACTAAAAACTTTTAATGAATTAAAAGAACTACCTCAAGTTTTGTTAACACCACATGTTGCAGGGTGGTCCTTTGAGTCATATGCTAAAATTAATGACGTTTTGGTTTCTAAAATCCATTCTTTTTGTAAAAATTTATACAACTAATACAAAACCATTTGTTTATAAAGAAGCATAAAAAAAAGTGACAGCATTAGTAATAAGATTTATTGGAGTTTATTAAATTTGCCAATGAACTCGTGGAAAGTATTAAAAATAACAAAATTATAACTATTGACATGAAAGAGCCTATTGATGAAGACTTAGAATTTAGCGACGAAAATCTTTATGCGAATTTTGATGCCTTCAAAACCCTATTAGATGCGGGCATTACTAGAGGTGAAGCCCTTAAAAGAACAGGACTTACGGAACAAATTGCTAAGGATTTAGAACTTGAAGAAGAAGAAATGAGCTTCAGGTCTGAATTTGAAGAAAAGTATGACAAATTCGAAGGTGAGGATGATGAATTTGGCACTGACAAATGGAGTTCTGATGACGACGAATTCGGATCGGAAGACGACGAATGGGGCAGCAAAGAAGATTCTGATGATTATAACGACGATGAAGGCTCTTTTGGGTCAGGCGGATACGATGAGTATTAGCCATTTTCATTATACGTTTAGAAATTTAAAATGATAGTCAATTAAAGAATTTTGTAATTTTATTGATTATAGTTAACTTTGTGTTATTAGAACGGCTCTCCGTGGAAAGCCGTTCTTTTTTTATTATATACTAAGCAAAAATAGGAACAATTTAAGATGAGTAAGTTTACATATTATACTGAAGAAGGGCTAAAGAGACTGAAGGACGAATTACAAGAATTAAAAACCAAAGGTCGTACTGAAATGGCCAAACAAATTGCTGAGGCCAGAGATAAGGGAGACTTAAGTGAAAATGCTGAATACGACGCTGCAAAAGATGCACAAGGATTGTTAGAATTGAAAATATCCAAATTAGAAGAAGTAGTTTCTACTGCCAGGGTAATTGATGAAACCAATATTGACCATTCAATAGTTTCTATATTGTCGAAAGTAAAAATTAAAAACTCTGCAAATAAATTAGAAGTAATATACACCTTGGTGGCCGAAGAAGAAGCAGATCTAAAAGCAGGAAGAATTTCTATCAAATCACCAATTGGTAAAGGCCTATTAGGTAAAAAAGTTGGTGAGTTTGCCGAAATAATGGCACCTGCAGGCTTAGTTAAATTTGAAATTCTAGATATAACAAGATAAATCATTCTAAAGTCAAGATGGCAAGCATTTTTACTAAAATAATTAATGGAGACATACCTTGTTATAAAGTAACAGAAAATGAACATTTTTTGGCTTTTCTAGATATTAATCCTTTGGTAAAAGGGCACACCCTAGTAATACCTAAAATCGAAGTAGACTATTATTATGATTTAGAAGATGAGATTTTAGCTAAAATGGCTTTGTTTAGCAAAAAAATCGCGGTTGCTATTTCACAAGCAATTCCTTGTCTTAGGGTAGGCACAGCAGTAATTGGGCTTGAAGTGCCTCATGCTCATGTTCATCTTATTCCTCTTCAATCTATGCACGACATGGATTTTTCAAGACCCAAACTTAAGTTAAGCAAAGAGGAATTTTCAGAAATTGCTTTAAAAATTTCTAAACATCTTTAAATCAAACCATTTTCAATTAAATACGTAATTCATTAAGTGAAAAATTTCAAAAATAAAATTTAATTCGATCTAACAAGACAAAATTGCTCCTATGGATTCTTCAAAAATTTTATTGTATAGCCTAGTCAACCTATTTGTTTTATCAATAGGATACGCTCAAAATAACGTAGGCATCGGAACTAACTTCCCTAGTGCCAGAGCAGTACTTCACCTCGAAGCAAATGGAATACAAGGGGTTATACTACCTAAAATTAATAACGCCCAGATGAGCACAATTACAACAATTTCTTCAGCAGAACGAGGTTTAATTGTCTACAATACAGATTCCTCAAAACACTTTTTTCATAATGGAATTGGATGGAGACCACTGGGAGGGTCATCTGCAGGTAATGGTTCTGGATGGGCATTAGGAGGAAATACCTTAACTGCAGAATCAAAAATTGGAACAATTACAAATATTGAGTTACCTTTTATTGTTGGAAACTCTGAAAAAATGAGAATTAAAGGAAATGGATATGTTGGAATAGGGATTGACCCAACTTATCCTCTTTCACTAGCAGTTACAGACGCAAATGGCTTTGGTTTCGCACATACAAATGGCACGGTCACCATTGCAACAAATACTTCTTCTCCTCTGGGTATTACAGGTGGATCGATCGGTACAATAAGCACTGGACATCCATTTTGGATATACGCTGGTGCAAATGACCCAAAACAATTGATTTTATTACCTACGGGTCAAGTAGGTATTGGCTTAGCAAAACCTAGTGCTAAATTACATATAGTTGGTGATACATTAAGGGCAGACGCTCAATTCAGGCTAAAAAACGGTTCTCAAGCGCAAGGTAATATCTTAGTGACTGATGCCCAAGGCGTTTCGGAATGGCGAAAAGGAACAAAATACACACAACTTAGTAAACTAGATGCAACATCATTGGGCAATGTTTCTACTACCTATGCACAAGTAGTAGGCGATTTAAAATTTGACAAAAAATATACCGATACTCAAATTGAGTTGGTTTTAACAAGTAATTTGTCCATTGGAAATTATGGTACTGCTAATATTATATATTTTGAGCTAAGGGTTGACGGGCTTCCTACTACATTCGGTACTGGATATACTTCAATTCAAGCTAGTCCAACTGTTCCAGGAAATATTGTTGTTATGTTCCCTAGATTAGACGCTGGATCACACACAGTTAGTGTTTGGGCCAAAACAAATACTGGCATTGCATCTAACGCTTGGGTAGATTATGGAGGAAATGGTGGTAGAATAATGGTTAAAGAAGTACATTAGAAAGTGTACACAGAATTAGATTGCGTTATTTTTTAGATATTTCATATAAAGGTACTGCCTATCATGGTTGGCAAATTCAGCCTAATGCATCTAGTGTTCAGGAAGTTCTAAATAACGCCCTAGAAATATTGTTAAGGCATAAAGTAGAAACACTTGGTAGTGGGCGCACTGATGCAGGTGTGCACGCCCAAATGCAAATGGTACATATTGATACAGACATTGCTCTGGCTACCAAACATATAATTGGTCTAAATGCTATTTTGCCAAACGACGTCGTATGTAATCAGATTTACCAAGTATTGCCAGATGCCCATGCGCGATTTGATGCTCTTAGTCGCTCTTATGAATATCACCTCTATCCAAAACCAAATCCATTCTATCACGATTTGGGTTTGTTTAATTCAAGACCACTAGATTATGTCCTTATGAATGAGGCATCACAAAAATTACTCCATCATACCAATTTTACTAGTTTTAGCAAGGTTCATACTGATGTGGCTAATTTTGAATGCCAAATAACAGAAGCAATCTGGAGAAATGATGGTCAAAGAATGATATTTCATATTACAGCAAACCGATTTTTACGTGGAATGGTTAGAGCAATTGTTGGTACTTTGCTTGAAGTTGGCTATAAAAAATTATCCATAGAAGAGTTTGAATCAATTATTCTAGCTCAAGATAGATGCAAAGCAGGAATGGCAGTTTCACCACAAGGATTATTTTTAAGTAATATTTCGTACCCTACGAACCTATTCCTGTTGCAAGTTTAATTCCTCTTTCTTTTTTGTGATGGGTAATAAATAGGTAAAATATAAGCCTATTACCCTATTTCTATCCAAACCAGTAGATTTGCTCACATTAGTTAGACCAAAGGTATATCTAATTTCTGCTATAATAACGCCTTTCTTCAAAGGATAGTTTACACCTGCTCCTAGGCACATACCAAACTCCAGTTTGTTTAATTTATCTTTGTTAAATGTAGTTTTGTTTAAACTCTCCGTGATAGTATCATTATATACAATTTTTGAACTTGCTTGGTAAGCCACATATGAGCCAAAATTTATAAAGGGCACAATTGGTTTTTTTATAGGTATTTCGATTTTAATTAAAGCTGGTAACTCAATATAACTTGCATTAAAACTTTCTTTACTAGCCTTATATCCCTTCGTTGAAAATAGCAGTTCTCCTTGAAACGACACCCCAGTCTTCCAAGCATAATTTATTACCCCTCCTATTTGCGCACCAGGTTTAATTGATGTAGTTCCAAGGGTATTTCTATCTGTTACTATCCTAGTCATATTAAAACCAAGTCGACCCCCAAGGCATATTTGAGCGTATGTAGTGTGAATACCCAACGTAGAAAAAAGAATTGTTATACTTAAAAAAAATCTCATCTTGGGCAGGAAGAATTTAACCATAAAATTGGAAATTTGAAAATGGAATACCTGAAAACAATAATTAAATCTATCTGTTATTGATAATATTTATTTATCAAAAAAACATTTTAGCACAATTTACATTTTTTTATACGAGAAATAAAAAAGAATAGCAATCCAAAAATTGTAATTTTTCTTAAAATCAATAAATTTGCTTAATTACAATTTTTAAAACTTCAATTCTCTATTGGAAACGGAAAATAAGCATTCGTCAACTTCTTCAAATGTTACTCAAAAAGAAGTTATTAATAACAAAGGTTGGCAAATTAGACTCCCTCTCATCGTTGGCCTAGCAGTAGCTGGTGGTATTTTTATAGGAGCTAATATGTTTAGTAAGGATAACAAGACCAATGACATCAACAAAAACGTATCACGATTTAGGGAAATTTTAACTTATATTGATAGAGATTATGTTGATACGGTAAACACCGAAGATTTAATAGAAGAGGCAATATCTAAAATGTTGGAAAAACTCGATCCGCATTCCGTATATATTCCTGCTAAAGATTTACAGATAGCAAAAAGCCAACTTGAGGGAGATTTTGAAGGAATTGGTATTGAGTTTCAAATAATAAAAGATACTATTTATGTAGTAACTCCTATTAGTGGAGGTCCTTCAGAAGCAATTGGATTAAAATCTGGAGATAAAATTTTAAAAATAGATAATGCCGTAGCTACTGGTAAAGAAGTAAGTACACAATTTGTATTTAGTAAATTAAGAGGTCCTAAAGGAACAAAAGTTAAAGTAAGCATTTGGAGAAAAGGTGCTAAGGATGTTTTGAACTATACCATCACAAGAGATAAAATACCTACTTACTCTGTAGATGTGGCCTATATGATTGATTCTAAAACAGGGTATATTAAAATAAGTAGATTTGCGGCAAATACCCATCAAGAATTTAAAAAAGCACTGGTAAGTTTAAGAACTCAAGGAGCAACAAAACTCATGATAGACTTAAGAGATAATCCTGGTGGTTATCTGGAACGTGCCACCGACATTGCAGATGAATTACTTGGGGAAAACAAACTAATTGTGTACACCAACGGAAAAGATTCAAGGTACGACCAAAAATTTAATGCATATAAAAGTGGAGATTTTGAAAATGGTGCGGTGGTTGTTTTAGTAAATGAAGGTAGCGCCTCCGCTTCTGAAATTTTAGCAGGAGCTATTCAAGACAACGACAGAGGAATAATTGTTGGTCGCCGCACCTTTGGCAAAGGTCTTGTTCAAATGCCAATACAACTCAATGAGGGCGGCGAACTAAGACTCACCATATCAAGATATTATACCCCTAGTGGTAGAAGTATCCAAAAGCCTTACACTGCCTCAGAAGATTACGACATGGACATTGTGAAACGATATAAACATGGTGAATTTTTCTCAGCGGATAGCATTAAATTTAATGACTCACTTAAATATAAAACTACCAAGGGCAGAATTGTTTATGGCGGAGGTGGTATAATGCCCGATATTTTTGTACCTAGAGACACTACTAGTTATACCTCTTATCTCTCTGAACTTTACAACAAAAGTGTACTTAGAGAATACACGCTTAACTACGCAAATGAAAACAAAGCTGTATTAGAAAAAATGTCCTTTGTGGAGTTTAAAAATAAATTTGAGGTAACAGATAAAATGCTCAATGAATTAATTGATTTAGGCAAAAAATCGGATGTAAAGTATAATGCTTCACAATTTAACAGGTCAAAAAGCATGATAAAAAATAATATGAAGGCATTTATAGCAAGAAGCATTTGGAAAAACGAAGGATTTTTCCCAATTATTAATGAGAATGATGAAATTTACATTAAAGCGTTGAAAATGTTTGATAAGGCTTCAAAAATTGAAACTAGCAAATAACTATGGATTTTAAAGTTGGTGACTTTGTGAAAATAGCTGGGCAAAGTGCTATAGGTGAAGTAGTTGGATTTAAGGGAAGCGATTTGGAGGTCATTTTTGGCTTGCTTAAAACCACTGTTAAAAAAAATCGTGTAGAAAGAATTGACAATCATGTACCTGATATTGACTACCCTGAGGAAGTAAAAACTACGCTGGATACCAAAGACAAGTTAATGAATTTTAAATTTGATTTGGATTTACGAGGTAAAATGAAAGATGAGGTGATGGTATTGCTCACACAACAAATAGACGATGCCTTGTTGTTGGGTATTAAAGAGTTCAGAATTCACCATGGACGTGGAAATGGTACCATAAAAACAACAGCAAAAAATGTATTAAGAACTTATAAAGAAATAAAATCGATTGAGGATGACAGTCATAATAACGGAGGAGAAGGTATCACAACTGTTAAGTTATAACTTACAGTTAATTATCTTTTAATTCATTTATTTTGTCAAGTTCAATGGTTTTAAAATAATTATAAATTTGCATTATTAGAGCTAATCCAACAGCTGTTTCACACGCCGCTATAATAATGATAAAAAGTGCAACCATTTGACCTTGAATAAAATTTTGGTCAAACCGGCTAAATGCCACCAGATTTACGTTAGCGGCATTAAATATTAATTCAATGCCCATTAGTGTCATAATAGCATTTCTTTTAATTATAACGGCCAAAATGCCCAAACAAAAAAGTGCCGCTCCTATTAACAAATAAAGTTTTAGTTCTATTATCATGATGGCTATTATCTTTTAACCTTATTAGCTATTAACGCTGCGCCTATCAAGGCAACAGTAAGTAAAATTGTAACCAACTCAAACGGCAATAAATAAGTAGTAAGCAAGGATTTACCAATCGGTTGAATAGTGGAACCGATTGGATTGGTAGCAACTGGTGCACCTAACTCTAATTGCAAAATATAATATCCCATCACTAAAAAAAGTGTACTACAAGAAATTATACCATACCACTTGTTGGAATTAATCACTGCATAGCTAACTACTCCTATTTGTTGTGTAAGCATTATCCCAAATAAAATTATAACCAAAATTCCTCCAGCATAAATCAATATCTGAGAAACTGCCAAAAAATCAGCAAACAAAAAAACATATAAAACAGCTATAAGTAATAAGCTGATGATCAACATTAAAGCCGAGTGTAACAGATTTTTCAAAAACACCATACATATTGCCGATGAGAGAATTAGCAGCATCAGCGGAATTAACACTATCGCGACATTCATTTATTATTCCGTACTCTTTTTAATTACTGGTTTAAAAATAGGCTTAGCCACCACTTTAGAAGCGTTTTGGGAGTCTTCAGGCTTAGATATTTCGTTTTTTGAGAGTTCTTTTTGTCGATTTTTTTCTTCTAACAACCTTCTTTTCTCCTCAGCCTCTTCCTTGGAAAGATTAGAAAATTCATAATTCATGGCTCGTACATCCCACTCACTAAAATCGTAGGTTGAGGTCATTGTAAGACATTCCGTAGGGCAAACCGTTGTACATAACCCGCAGAAGCAACATTTGGCCATGTCTATATCAAACTTAGCCGCATACAATCTTTTCATGGTGCCATCTGAGGTAAGGCCAATGTCATCAGTAGCTTTAATAGGCTCAATATCAATACAATTAACCGGACAAATTTTAGCACATTTATCACATACTATGCAATCATCCATTTCATTATATAACCTATATCGTCCATTTTCAGGCACGGGAATAGCCTCGTACGGATATTCTAAGGTCACAATTCCTTCACTTTGCTGAAAATATTCTTTATTATTTATCGCTAACGGTTTATGCGGATTACGAGCAGCTACTAAATGTTTTAGCGTTAGGGACATCCCTATCTTTAGTGACTTGTAGGTATCAAAAATATCTTTAAAATAACCTTTCATTGTTGCAAAAATAGCTAAGGATTGCGCAATTAACAATGAAAACTTAATTTACATAAAATTTACCTCGCTAAGGTTTAACTAAAATCCAATCCCTGATAAATCTTTCATATTGATATCTTCCTTAAAATCAATCGGAATCTTTTTACCAATAATACCTACCTTACCCTTAATATAACCTTTAATTAACAATTTAACCTTACCACGCATCATAAGGATTGGGATGAGCGAAGTAAGTTGTGAACTGCTAATATTTAGTTCAATCCGCTGTGTTTCGTGCGTATTTCCAGCAATTTTTATTTTAGATACATTTGATATCTTAGTAATTACGGACTCGTTAATATTTGCATTTAATTCAGCACCCTTTATTTTGATGGCGTAATTATTAGGGTTATTGAGTTTAACCCCTACATTAAGTTTAACATTCCCATTATCAATCTTATCCACATTTACATAATCAATACTACTTATTTCCACCATCTTAAATGGCTTACACGCCACGAAAAAAATAAAAACTAAAATAGGTAAAGTTGTTTTGATAGTCATGAAATTTATTTCTGATTTAGTAAAAAACTACTTAGATAATTCTTGATAAAAAATCTACAAAAAATCCTAAGGTGATAATATTCCTTAGGACTTTAATTAGGTCACTCTTACTAAGCAAATAATATATTTATTTCAATTAATATTCATCTTCATTAAAAAAGAAGTCATCTTTGCTTGGGTAATCAGGCCAAATTTCTTCAATATTTTCATAAGGCTGTCCGTCATCTTCAAGCTCTTGTAAATTCTCTACTACCTCCATAGGCGCTCCTGAACGTACTGCAAAGTCTATCAATTCGTCTTTAGTGGCAGGCCATGGTGCATCTTCCAAATAGGAAGCTAATTCAAGTGTCCAGTACATAATATTAAAATTTTAAAACGGTTTGCAAATATAAAATTTTGATGTAAAATACAAAGCAAATTTCTTATTGTTTCACTAAAAAAATTGATATTATTTATTAATGACTCATTTTAAGGAATTAAATACCACATTCGTAACTATTTTATAAATACTTGCTAATTGAATATGACAAGACTTGGAATTGATTTCAAAAACAGTTCACGAATATTTGTATATGATTAAAACAAAAAATATTTATTTGTGGGTTAGTAGTATTGTGCGAAGATAATAAGCTACTGATATTAGATTTGAAAACAAAAAAGGAAACATTTCTGTTTCCTTTTGTTGAGCCCCCAGTCGGAATCGAACCAACGACCTACTGATTACAAGTCAGTTGCTCTACCTGCTGAGCTATAGAGGCTTTAATTATTTGGGACTGCAAAGATATGGAGTTCAAATTAAAATCCAAAATCTTAATGTGAATTTTTTAGTATTTTTAATTGATCCTTTAAAACCGCAATTTCTTTATTTGCTTCCACAATTTTTACATCAAACTCATCTCTTAATTGTTGTGCATTTTTAGACTTGCCAAAAAACTCCAAATTGTTTCTCCAAAGGGAAATATTATTTTCCAACTCTTGAACTTTAGCTCTTACTGCCTTTTCTTTCTTTTGAAATTTATTTTTAGCATCTGGAGAATCTTTAAACAAGGCTATTTGATAAGTTAGTTTCAACTTATTCTTTTGTTCATCAGTTTTACAAAATTTATCTAGGTGAGCTTCAATCGCCTGTGAAAACCTCGTTTTGATGGTATTTATTTCCTTTTTAGGAACAAAACCTATCCCCTCCCACTGAATCATAATATCTTGAAGTTTTAGCAACTCATCGCCTGAATAGCTTTCAAGTGATTCACAAATTTCTATTTTACGTTTAAGATTTTCTTCATATTCTTTTTCTACCACATTAGATTGTTGGCGCTTCTGATCGAAAAAGGCATCGCAAGATTTTTTAAATCTTTCAAATATTTCATTACTTTTTTTCGAGGGAACCGGGCCAATTTCTTTCCATTTTCTTTGAAAAGATTTAATCTCATCTGCATATTTTTCTGATGAATCGCCTTGCTCAACTATTTTTTCAACCTGCTCACATAATTGCACTTTCAAGGCTAGATTGTCTGCCCTTATTTGTTCAATTTGTTTGTAAAAATTTCTTTTATTATTAAAAAACTGTTTAAATATTGCCCAAAACGTTTTATTAATATCTTTTGATTTCTCTTTTGAAACAAAACCTATTTTATTCCAAGCTTCTCTTAGCACAATAAGTTCATCAGCTTTTTTGTTCCACAACTCAAGTTTATCGGCATTAAATGAACTAAATTCTTCTAGTTTGGCTATTAACTCATTTTTCTTGGCCAGATTTTCTTCATATTGTTGATTAAGTGAATCTAAATAAGCCTTTTTATTTTCATAAATTTTATCAGAAGCAGCTTTAAAACGTTGCCATAACTCCTCTTGTGCATCTTTGGGTACTGGACCAATGTTTTTAAACTCTTGATGTAATTCGTTAAGTTCTTTAAGTGCCTGATTAACAGATGTATTATCTACTAATTTTTCTGCCTTTTCACAAAGATCTTTTTTGATTTCTAGATTTTTTCGTCTGTCTAATTCCTTCAGTTCAAAGAAAATTGAACGATTATCATAAAATCTATCCAACAAGGCGCTGTAATTGGCAGAGAGAGTTTTAGCATGTTCGGAAGGAACGGAACCTGTTTTTTTCCAACTCTCTTGAATTTCTTTTAACTTAACAATGCTTGTATTTGTTTCTTCACCTGTTACCAATTCGCGTAGTGCGTCTAACAACTCATTTTTACGCTTTAGATTACTGTCTTTCTGCGCGTTAAGTTCGTTAAAATGTTTAGAATTGTTATCTTTTAACGTTTTAAATATCTTATCAAACTCTTCCTCATCAATGTCCTTGTAATCAAAGCTATCTTCTTCACCACCTTCTGCTAAGAATTTGTCGAGGGCCATGCTTTTTTCTGAGTCTACAATTACCTCAAAGCATGCTTTTATCTTTTTGGCTTCGCTATAAGCCGACATGGGATTAAGACCAACAGTATTTTTTTTAATAGCTATAATAAGATCCTGTTTAGAGAAAGTGTTGTAGTTAATTTCCTCCACGGCCTCATCAGCCACCAGGTCATGGTCAGCGTTTAAATTCAATTCGTTGCTATCCAACAGGGTGCTATCACTGTTAGCTTCGTTGGAGTACTGAATTGCCCAAATAAGTCTCATGCGTAAAACAATTTAATCGTAGCTTTTATTAAAAATCAAGCAAATATTTAACATTTGTAGATACTATCCAAATATCTTATTGGTTGTATAAGTGAGTTTGGTCAATATTTGGGCTAAATATAATTAATTTACCAAAAAAAATCAATTTAATCTTGGATCAACAGGGTAGTTGGCCATGATTTTATATTTACCTCCTAGTTTTTTCATGCCCTCTTTCCACATATTTTGGCTATCAGGATTAAATATAAAATCCGGCTCAAATTTACTCATAATCCATGTATTTTCATTTAATTCTTTTGATAATTGGCCATTTTCCCAGCCAGAATACCCCACAAAAAACTTAATTTCACTAGGTTGAATAGCTCCATCTTTAATAAGTTGTTTCACCTGGTCAAAATCTCCACTCCAGCAAATATTTTCATCTATTTGTACTGCCGCTGATATTTTTTCACCAGCTTTATGGAGAAAATGTAGTGTATTTTGCTCTACTGGTCCGCCTAGATAGACTGGAAGAGGTGGCAAGGTTTCATCTTCCAATACTTCGTTTAAAGTCATTTCTGTTGGTTGATTCAAAACAAAACCGAAAGTACCTTCTTCGTTGTGGGCACAAATAAGTACTACTGACCTTTCAAAGTAAAAAAAAAAAAAAAAAGGTTC
>JAIYAU010000048.1 GCA_027488865.1 Cytophagaceae bacterium | reverse complement strand
TTGCAGCCGTATCCTTTGAAAGGTTAGGTGGTAAAATAAAAGGGATAAAAGGTTGGATTTGTGGTAAGGGTTGGGTAATATTGGGTGTCTGAACTGTGATTTTTGTGATTAAGGTGATTTCTATGAAGATTAAAAGCTTTAATTCAACGGAATCATCTATTTTAAATAAAGTATAGTTTATACGGGTTAGGATTGGAGGGGGGTAGGAGGTGTGGAGAGGGCGTTGCAAATACTGCTCTCGCTGCTCTTGCTAATCCACATTACGAAGGCGGACAGTGGGAATAAGCCAGCAATTTATATTGCGCAATTGCATTAGCGATTACGCATTCTTTCATTGTTATTGATTTTGAATGAATTAGTAAGTAAAGAGTACATTTTTACGAATTCGAAACTTGTGTATATTTAAGAGTTGGCGGTCATTTTAGGACAATCCACAAAACCAAAATTTAATAAACTACAGAAATATGCAATTTAGACCAACAACAGTTCTTGGACTTTTTGACAGTTCACAAAAACATTTCATAATTCCAGTTTACCAACGGGCATACTCATGGGACAAAGACCAATGGAATATATTTTTAACCGACTTGCAAGAACAAATTGTTGGCGACAATAACTACTTCTACGGAAATTTATTACTTGAAATTGTCAAAAAAGACATTCAATACGAAATAATTGACGGGCAACAACGACTAACTACACTGACAATTTTTATTCGTGCGTTACTTGATGTTTTGAAAAAACGTAGTGAAACAAACGAAGAGATTGATACTAAAATCGACTTTGATTCAAAAGAAAAGATTTATTTAAAAAATGGCGGAAACATCAAACTACGACCAGTTGAATATGATAGAGCTTGTTTTGATACTTTAATTATTGAAGGAAAATCAAAATTTGAAACCGCTACACCATCACAAAAAAGAATTGAGAGCAGTAAAAAACACTTTACGACAGAACTTAACAAACTAACAACCGCAGATTTATTAAAGATTTTTGAAAAATTAGAATCAACTGAACTTACTTGTATTGAATTAAGTGGCAAAAAAGATTCCGCTTTAATGTTTGAACTGCAAAACAATCGTGGGAAAGATTTGACCAATATGGAAAAAATCAAATCTTACTTTATGTATCAAATGTATGTTTACAGTCCAGAAGAAGAAACTGAAACAAACATTGAATTTGTTGCAAGCGTATTTAAGTTGATTTATCTTATCATAAACGATTTGAAAATAAATGAAGACAGTGTCCTAATTTATCATTGCAACGCATTTATTAAAGGATACCCATACAGAACAATAGACGACATAAAAGAAGTTTTTAAAAGTTCACCCGAGAAAGACAAAGTAAAATGGATTAAAGATTTTGTAACCGAATTGCACACTTCTTTTTCCAACATCAAAAAAATGGAAAACTCAAAGTTGCCGTATTTACAAGATTTACGAGAGTTATCTATTCCAGCATTTGTATATCCTTTTGTTATCAAAGGCTATAAATATTACAACTACAATGAAGATTATTTGAATACCCTTTACAACATTTTAGAAGTTGTTGTTTTTCGTTACACACTAATCAGCAGTCGTGCAGACTTCATTAGTAGATTAAATGAAATTTTATTAGCTTATAGTGGCGACCTTGACAAATTGAAAACTCATTTCAAAACAAAATTGAATGATGCTTACTATTGGGGCGACAATAGAACGAAAGAATTTTTGAACGGATATATGTATGAAAATCCCATTTTACATTATTTGCTTTGGAAATATGAAGAGTCTATACAAAATAAAGGTTACAGTATTGGAAACGGTGCTATAGAAAGCGAACAAATTGAACACATCTCACCACAAAATCCAACTAATGGCGAACCAATAGCAACAGGATATGACGTTGATGAAAACAACAAATATCCTGAAGGCTTTGCAGAGAAAGAATTAAACTGTTTGGGGAATCTAATGCTTATTTCGGGTTCACATAACGCATCTATTGGAAACAAGCCGTTTTTAGAAAAACTTATTTCTTACAAATCAAATCCACTTTTGAAGCAACAAGCAGAAATCGTTGACTTTACTGATAAAGACAAAAAACCTGATAAATGGGGAAAAATTGAAATTGACAAACGACACGAAAAAATTGTAACGAACTTTGCTATACCTAAATGGAGTTTTGACAACATAAAGATAAAATAAAAACGAACCGCCAATAAGGTATTGCCAAAAGCGGGGCTGAACGGCTTCGATTGGACATTTGTGCAAGGTTCAACTTTGGTAATTCTATTGAACTTTTGTGCTAAAAATCCCCGCCTTCTGCAATACCAAACCGTTAGGTGCAACCCTAGCGGGATTTATGTTTGCAAACTTCAATAATGGGAAAGGACGATAAAACAGTACCGAGAGTTAAAACAAATTTTTACAAACTACTTTTTGGACTTTATTTGTCCATTAATTATATTTGGACAAATAAAGTCCAATGGAGACAATTAAAAAAACAGAATCGTTCGGAGAACACCTGAGAAATTTGAGGGAGAAAAGCGGCTTGACACTGAAATCAGTGTCTGAGGAAATCGGCATCGACACTTCATTGCTTGCGAAGATTGAGCGAAACGAAAGACAACCAACAAAACAGATTATCCACCAAGTTGCAGAATTCTTTAAGGTTGACAAACAATCATTATTAAACGACTTTTTAAGTGATCAAATCGCTTACAAAATATTGGATGAAGATGCTGATTTGAATGTTTTGAAAGTTGCCGAGGACAAAGTGAAATACCTAAAAACTGTGAGCAATGGCAAGTAAGATTAAAGTAATAGAATTGTTCGCTGGTGTAGGAGGCTTTAGGCTTGGACTTGAAGGCTGGAACGGAAAATCTGCATCATCAGGTTATAAAAAAGATTTGAAATCTCCTTATGAAATTGTTTGGAGCAACCAATGGGAACCGTCCACCAAAACACAACATGCCTCGCTGGTTTACGAAAATCGTTTTGGTAAGAAAGGCCACAGCAATGAAAACATTTCAGACGTTGTTGAAGATGTAACTCAAATTCCTGACCATGATTTGTTGGTTGGGGGCTTTCCTTGCCAAGATTATTCAGTGGCAACAACATTGAAAAACTCCAAAGGACTGATTGGTAAAAAAGGCGTTTTGTGGTGGAGTATCGAAAAAATTCTTTCTGCCAAAAAGAATAAACCCAAATACCTTTTTCTCGAAAATGTTGACAGACTTCTGATTTCTCCATCAGGGCAACGAGGACGAGACTTTGCGATTATTTTACAAAGCTTAAATGAATTAGGCTATGCAGTTGAATGGCGAGTAATTAACGCGGCAGACTTTGGAATGCCTCAAAGACGAAGAAGAATATTCATTCTTGCCTACCTAAAAGGCACTTCAATTTATGAATCACTCAACGAAGTATCCCCGAAAGAATGGATTTTGAAAGAAGGAACTTTAGCGGAAGGTTTGCCTGTAACTACCGACAACACGTTGTTTCCAACAGAATTTAAACTAAAAGGTGACATCGTTTCTATTTCCGAAAACTTTAATAAAAACGGAACGACTGGTTTGTTTGAGAACAGTGGAATCATGATTAATGGCACTGTTACAACTTTAAAAACTCAACCTAATTATGATGGTAGCTTCACTGTGCTTCGGGATTTGGTGCAAAATGGAGAAGTAACCCAAGATTTCTATATAAACGAGACGGAACTTGACAAGTGGACCTATTTGAAAGGCCCTAAAAAGGAAATGCGTAAAAACGCAGATGGTTTTGAGTACAATTATAGCGAGGGAGGTATGATATTTCCTGACCCATTAGACAAGCCATCAAGAACCATCATAACTGGTGAAGGAGGAAAATCGCCTTCAAGATTTAAACACGTAATTCAAACTTCAAAAGGCTATAGAAGATTATCGCCAGTCGAACTTGAGAGATTAAATATGTTCCCTGACGACCATACCAAGCTTGACGGAGTTTCCGACACAAAGAGAGCTTTCTTTATGGGAAATGCCTTAGTCGTAGGAGTAATTGAAAAAATTGGAATTGCATTAAACCAAAAAATCGCAAATGAAGTTGCCATACAATCCTAACGACAAGAACTCAATACTGGAATTCGCCAAACTACTCAAAGGCAAAACGTTACGAGAAGCTTGTGATGAAACCATTCTCGAACACGATTATTCAGGAAAGGGAAACTTTGGTCAGATTCTTGAGAAATATTACTTTCTGTATGAACCCAATTCTGAATCAGAACCCGATTTTGCAATTGCAGGACTAGAATTAAAATCCACTCCTCTAAAACAATTACAGACCAATGAATTCCGCTCCAAGGAGCGGTTGGTTCTCAACATCATCAACTATTTGGAAGTTGTAAATCAGGAATTTGAGACAAGTTCGTTTTGGAAAAAGAATGCCAATATTCTTTTGGTTTTTTATCTACATCAAACTGGTTATAATATACTTGACTATTTAATCAAACTGGTAGACGAGTGGAATTTCCCAAACACAGATTTGGAAATCATCAAAAAGGACTGGCAAATCATTAAACAAAAGATTGAGAACGGTAAAGCCCACGAACTTTCAGAAGGCGACACTTTTTACTTAGGAGCATGCACCAAAGGTGGAAAAGGAGGAAATTTACGAGCACAACCTAACAGTGACATTCCTGCAAAACAAAGAGCATATTCATTAAAGCAAGGCTATGTAAACCACATCATTGCTTCAATAGCAAACGAACCGACTGGAATTTATGGCAAACTAATTTCGTCAGTTGCCATTGCGAAAATACAGACGATTGAAGATGTTGTAATTTCAAAGTTCAAGCCTTATTACGGCAAGACAATTGAGCAGATCCTTGCTTTGACCGGTGTTGAATTGAATACGAAAGCGAAAAGCTTTTATGCAAGTCTCACAAAAGCAATTTTAGGCATCGAACTCAACAAAGAAATTGAAGAGTTTGAAAAGGCTGAAATCATAGTTAAAACAGTTCGACTCAAAGAAAACAATCTTCCCAAAGAGGACATTTCTTTCCCAAATTTCAAGTACGAGGAAATTGTAAACGAAGAATGGGACGACTCGGATTTCAAGGACATTTTGGAGCATAAATTCCTCTTTGTATTCTTTCAGTTTGAGAATAAACAATTGGTTTTGAGAAAAGTAAAATTCTGGAATATGCCATATTCCGATATTATGGAAGCGGAGAAAGTTTGGGCAAAAACGAAAGACATTGTTGCTAATGGTCAGATTGTTAAGGAAATCAGAAAAGGCATTCGACTTACAAACTTTCCAAACAAGAAATTCAATTCAGTTTCTCATGTTAGACCTCATGCTTCAAATGCGGCCGACACATATCCTTTACCGACAAGAGACGGATTGACTAACGCCACAGAATACACCAAGCAATGTTTTTGGCTTAATAACACTTACGTGAGAGACGAAATCTATTTAAAATAGCGGACAGACAAAATGAGCGGACACTGCGAACAAAAAAGAAGGGCTGGCCATGGAGGAGGAGAACCATTCACCATTCACCATTCTCAATTCAGCAGCAAATTCACTATTCAGCAAACACCAAACAAACGGGATGGCCAACGCTTATTTTCTTCTTGGTTTTTTTTAATAAGCCTGTTTTTTGATTTCTTTTAAAAACGATAATTTCGCTACTTTCTTGATTTGCCACCAGTAAAAAATTTCCTGAAGGATCCATTGTGAAATTTCTTGGAATAAGCCCTCCTGTTGATTGTATATCAATTTTGCTTAGTAGGCCGTTAGTTTCGTTGATGTTGTATGATATTATGTGATTGGCGTCTCCTCTGTTGGTAGCATATAAAAATTTACCATCTGTGGAGGTATGAATGTCTGCACCACTATAAGAGCCTTTATAGCCTACAGGCAACAGCGATATTTTTTGTTTGGAGATAAGTTGTTCATTTACAAATTCAAATACTTCGATTTCAGCAGTAAGTTCAAGTAACAAATACAAATATTTACCATTAGGATGAAACGCTAAGTGCCTAGGGCCACTACCAGGATTTACTTTTACAGAATCTGAAATACTTAAGGGTTGTTTCACATTTAATTTGTCAATCGAATAGATTTTTAATTGGTCTATGCCCAAATCAGGAACAAACAACAATTTTTCACTAGGAGCAATAAATGCACCATGCACATGGGCTGCCTCTTGTCTTTTTGTGTTGGCACTACTTCCTTTGTGTTGAAGGGTCTGCGTAGCAGGTTGCAAACGGCCGTTATCATCCACTCCAAAACAACTTACACTGCCACCAGTATAGTTACCCACAAATACCCATTTGTTAGTTTTATCTACACTTACATAACATGGATGTGCACCGAGGGTTGGTTGTTTATTGATCAGTTTTAAACTGCCCGTGGCGTTATCAAAGGCATAACTTGCCACTTGCGGGTTATCGTTTTCTTCTTCTACCACAAAAACCCATTTATTATGGCTACTTATGGCCACAAAAGAAGGATTATTGCACTTTATTTTGCTTTTGAAATAAGAATTGCCTGACTTCGAATCAAAATCATATACATAAACACCTTCACTTATACCTTTGGTATATGTGCCTATGATTAAAGGATGCCTATTTTGTGCAATTAGATGATGGATGCAACCAACCAATAAGGTAAATATTACTATGATTCTCAAAGCCTAAAGATTTATGTTAATTAAATGTGGAAATTTATAAAATAAAACCAAATATTGGATAAACTTGTGTAATCACAAACTGTTGTAAATATAGTTTAGATTGGTTCTTAATAATTCTTTGAAAATTCAATATTACTTAGTTTATTTACCGAGTTGTTAAGGAGCGATTTATAAAGTAAATAATGTTTTTAATTTCTATGTATGAACATGTATAGCGATTTAGGTGCAAGAAGTGGTGCGAATAAAATATTTGATGAAGTGGAGATGCAGATTATAAAATATATCTGCAAAGGTAGAAGTAATGAGCAAATAGCTGATTTGTTATTAATTACAGAAAAATCTGTAGCTAACCAAAAGCGGTTAATAATGAAAAAGGCAGGTGTTAAAAAAACGAATGAATTACTTGAATGGATAAGTACAAATGTTAAAATATCCGAATAAAAAAAGAGTAGAATTTGTAAAATTGGTAACTAAGAGAGAATAATTGCGTTAAAAACCATAACTAAATCATTTTTAGATATGGCAGATGCCCAAAAGAGACAAATTAAGCTAGCGCACTTTGAAAATTTAGTAGCGGTAGCCTTTTCTGATGGATTTTTAGATAAGGACGAAGCAGAATTTTTAAAAGAAAAAGCGCAAGAGTTGGGAATTGATAACATAGCCACCCAACGCGTGCTTGACAGTGCCTCTGATTTAAGTTTTCAAATTCCCACTACAGCCGAAGAGTGTGAAGAACAAATAGAAAATGCGGTTTATGTAGCCATGATCAATGGCAAGTTGCACAAGAAGGAATATGATTTGTGCGTAAGTATTGCCAAAAGAATGGGATACGAAGAGAGAGAGGTTTCTAAAATTGTTGATTTAGTGAAAAAACTTTCGTTTTAGTTCTCTGGTGAGTTGGGTGAGTATTTATAATTAGTTTTTGGTTTATTTTTTAATTTTTTATGGCAAATCTACTTTCAGAAGAAACAAGCCCCTATTTATTACAACACGCACACAATCCAGTGAATTGGCGTCCATGGAATCAAGAATCTTTAGCAGTAGCCATTAAAGAAGATAAACCCATCATTGTAAGTATTGGTTATTCTGCATGCCATTGGTGCCATGTGATGGAGAAAGAATCATTTGAAGATGAGAACATTGCAGCCATCATGAATCAATATTATGTCTGCATTAAAGTAGATAGGGAAGAACGACCAGATGTGGATCAAATTTATATGGAGGCCGTTCAAGCCATGGGGCTTCAGGGTGGCTGGCCATTAAATGTGATACTCACGCCACAAGCAAAACCATTTTATGGAGGTACCTATTTTCCACCACAAAACTGGGCCAAACTACTACTAAATATAGCAGATGCTTTTTACGACCATCGAGAAGATATAGAAAACTCGGCTGAAGGTTTTGTAAACTCCATCAATCGATCAGAGATTGATAAATACCAACTGCAACCTTCAAATAATTTTAGGTTGGAAGTACTTAACGCTAGTATTGACAAGGTATTAAATGAAGTAGATGCTGATTTTGGTGGTCAAAATCGCGCCCCCAAGTTTCCAATGCCTTGTGTGTATTCGTTTTTGCTAAAGTACTATTTTGTTTCTAAAAAAGCAGACGTGTTAGACCACGTGTTGCTTACCCTTGATAAAATGGCACTAGGGGGTATTTATGACCAAATCGGTGGTGGATTTGCCAGATATTCCACGGATAAGGAGTGGTTTTTACCACATTTTGAAAAAATGCTTTATGACAATGGACAACTCATATCCCTTTACACAGAAGCTTTTCAATTAACACAAAAAGACCTTTATAAGGACACAATATATCAAACGATAGACTTTTTGGAGCGAGAATTACTTGCGCCTGAAGGTGGATTTTATAGTGCGTTGGACGCAGATAGCGAGGGAGAAGAAGGTAAATTTTATGTATGGAGTGCTGAAGAGTTAAAAACGATTTTACACGATCATTATCCTTTGTTTGCGGCTTATTATAACATTACGGATGGGGGTAATTGGGAACATTACAACAATATACTTTATAGAGATAAATCGCTTCAAGTAATAGCAGAAGATTTTGGTATTAACCTCATTGATGCTGAGCAAATTATAAGTAGTTCTCAAACCGCTTTGTTAAACAAAAGAAATGAGCGCATTAGACCTGGTTTAGATGACAAAATATTAGCTGGATGGAATGGCCTTACCGTGAAGGGGCTTGCCGATGCTTACAGGGTTTTTAATGAACAAAAATTCTTAAGGTTCGCTGTGGATTGTGCCAACTTTATTGTCAATAGTTTAATCGTAGATAATATTCTCCACAGAAACTACAAAAATGGAAAAGCTTCCATTATTGGCTATTTAGAGGATTATGCTGCTGTGATTGAGGGGTTTATTTCATTGTATCAAGCTAATTTTGATGAAAAGTGGTTAACTGAAGCCATCAAACTTAGTGACTATTGTATTCTTTCCTTTTATGATTTAGAAGAAGGACTTTTTTATTACACCGATGCCAATTCCGAAACATTAATTGCCAGAAAGAAAGAAATTTTTGATAATGTAATTCCAGCATCCAATTCTATAATGGCCAACAATTTGTTTCATTTAGGTAAAATTACCAACAACCAATCCTACCTCGATCTGGCCGAACGGATGGTTTCTTATATGGTAAAGCCGCTCCATACTGAAATTTATTACTTAGCGAATTGGGCAAGTTTATTCACCTATAAATTGCATCCTACCGTTGAGTTTGCCATTGTAGGAGAGCAAGCGCAAGCATATAGACATCAATTGGATCAAAAGTATTATCCAAATAAGATCATAACTGGAACAGCCACAAAAAGTGAACTGGCCTTATTACAAAATCGCACAAAAATGGGAGAAAACACGGCCATTTATGTATGTTATAACAATACCTGTCAATTGCCTACCGTTGGCGTAGAAGAAGCTTGGAATCAGGTAAATTTTTAGGACGTTTCTAGCTTTCTGTTGTTAATATTATTTTAGTTTTCCACAACAATAAATAGTATTATTCGTATTTGCTGTTAGGTTTATCTAATCAATCAGTACTATAAATTGGAAAAAATAAAGAATATTTATGAGAAAGTTGTGAGTACCTTCAAAACGGGGTTTGACGCATTTTATTTTTCATTTCCAGTTCAACTACTAATAAATAATTTTAAAAAAAACCAAGTCATGTTATTGATTTGGATGCTTTTATTCGGGTTTGTTACCAAGTCCTTTGGCCGTTTATTTGGTATACCTTATCTGTTCTTAGATCCTGAATATTTAGACAAGGTAAACGTGGTGAGCCTCATCATTTTAGGGGCTTCATTTGGGGCGTTTTCTATGTCTTTTCAAATCACGAACTACATCCTTGATAGTGCCCGGTTTTCATTTTTAGGCACCCTTCGCCGACCTTTTGGCAAATTTGTAATCAACAATAGTATTATTCCCTTGCTATTTTTAATAGTCTATTTGGGTTATTTCTATAATTTCCAAGTGAGTAGTGGTTTTCAAGAAACTCAAGTGGTGATATTAGAGGCCATTGGCTTTGCTTCAGCTTATATTGGCATACATGTGATTATCTACCTCTATTTTAATTATACCAACAAAGATATTTTTAAGGTATTGGCTAACAATATTGATACCTCCATTACCAAAAAACAGATGAATAAGGTAAATGTAATGAGGCAATTTAAGGTGAATCCATTTAAGAAAAAAAACAGAGTAGATTCTTATTTCGATTTTCCTTTTAAGTTTATACACATCAACAAAACAGTCGTGTATGACAAAGAATTTATTTCCAAGGTATTTGATCAAAACCATTTAAATGCAGCTATTATTCAAATAATAGGGTTGGTAAGTATTTTGGTTTTGGGTCTTTTTAAAGATCTGCCTTATTTTCAAATACCTGCGGCAGCCAGTGCCATGATTCTGTTTTCAATATTTATCATGATTACTGGGTTTTTATCCTATTGGTTAAGAGGATGGGCCATTACGGGCACTATTGCATTGTTGGTAATTGTGAACACTTTTGTTAAAAATCAACTTTTTGATACTACCTATAAGGCCTTTGGGTTGCAATACAACAGCACACCAGCCAATTATTCATTAAACAGAATCAATGCATTATGTAGCGATGAAAACTACATTAAAGATTTTGATTCCACACTGATAACTTTAAATAATTGGCGGGCCAAATTTCCCGTAGAAAAAAAACCTAAAATGATTTTTGTGTGCACTAGTGGGGGAGGCCAACGTGCAGCGGTGTGGGTCATGCGCACGTTGCAGGTAATTGATAGCTCTACCCATGGGGCGCTTTTTAAACATACCTCATTAATCACAGGTGCTTCGGGTGGTATGGTTGGCGCTAGTTTTTTTAGAGAATATTATTTGCAAAAACTCCAAGGAGCTAATACAGACATCTATTCAGAAGATAAATTTTATAACATTTCTAAGGATGTGCTTAATCCCGTGCTGTTTACATTTGTAGTCAATGATATGTTTTTACGTACTCAAAAGTTTACGTTTGCAAACAATGAGTACTCCAAGGATAGAGGCTATGCTTTTGAAACACAGCTCAATAAGAATGCAGGTGGCTGCCTGTGGAAAAAAGTGAAAGACTACAAACAGGCTGAGCAGATGGCACAAATACCGATGCTTATCTTGTCGCCAACCATTATTAATGATGGGCGTAAGCTCATTATTTCTGCACAAAATATGTCCTACATGTGCACCGCATCACTTCAAAGTAAAAAAAGTCTTAACAACCAACGATTAAAGGGTATTGAGTTTATGCGTTTTTACAAAGACCAAGGCGCTGATGACTTGGCTTTTTTAAGCGCATTACGTATGAGTGCTACTTTTCCATATATTACACCCAATGTGTCGTTGCCTAGTAGCCCAACGATGGAAATTATGGATGCTGGTCTTGCTGATAATTTTGGTTTTACAGATGCTGTTCGATTTTTGTATGTGTTTAAAGATTGGATAGCAAACAATACCTCAGGCGTAGTATTTATATCTATTAGAGATTCGCAAAAAGAACTTGAAATAGAAAAAACAGAAGGGCAAAGTATTATGCAGAAGGCATTTACTCCCATTGGTAGCTTGTACAACAGTTGGGATTTTCTTCAAGATATTAATAACGACAACATCGTAGATTATGCTAAAACTTGGTTTAAGGGAGATCTTGATGTGGTTGATTTTCAATATCTTCCCAAACCTAAATATTGGCAACTTATTAAAGACAAAAACTTAAATCCAGAATATATCGAAAAACTTCAAAAATCGGAACGTGCTTCACTAAGCTGGCATCTTACCACAAGAGAGAAGGAAAGTCTCAAAAGAACCATATTTGAATCGAACAACCAAGCTGCGCTACATAAATTAAAAATGATTTTAAACGAATAATTGGTTGTTTGAGCTATTTTTTCTTTAACTTTTGCTTTTATAACAAAAACCTAGATGGTATGAAGATTAAAGCAGGAATGGTTGCTCCAGATTTTTCAGCGACTGACATTTATAACCGTGAATTTAGATTGTCTGACCATAAAGGCAAAAAGATAATTGTAAGTTTTTATCGTAATGTGAGCTGTCCATTTTGCAACAGACGTGTACATCAGATAATGGGCAATAACTTGGCGCTTCAAAATAGTGGTACGCAGCTTGTATTTTTGTTTGAAAGTTCCAATCAAAAGCTAACTCAAAGTATTTTTCACCAAGGTATTTCTCCATGGCCACTTATTGGCGATCCTACTTTAACCGTTTATAAAAAATATGGTGTTGAAAGTTCGATACTTAAAAGTATCAATACATTATTTAAAGCGGACATAAAACAAGCTAGAAATGACGTCAAATCTTTGAATTTGCCCCCTAATGATAATGAAACTTCTCAAAATTTAATTCCTGCTGATTTTTTAATTGATGAGAATTTTGTGGTGGTAAAGGCACATTATGGTGACAATATTGATGGCCATATTCCATTGGACGAGTTAAAAAAATTTGCAAACATAGCTTAGGTAGTAAATATGAACTTTTTGAATAATAAGCTTTTTGTCTTTGTAGGTGTTATTACCTTTATGGTAGGTTGTGAGTATAGTAATGTAGAAACTAAATTTCCAGTTTGTGATACCAATGCGGTATCGTATAACAACCACATAAAACCTATCCTACAAACCAATTGCTACTCATGCCACGGAACCAACACCAACGACAACAGTGGCGGAATAATTTTAGAAGACTATAATACATTAAAAGTTTTTGCTTCAAATGGTTATCTTTATGGCAATGTAGCACATTTACCATTTCCGTACCACGCTATGCCACCAAGAGGGAACAAATTATCTAACTGTGATATTAATAAAATAAAGGCTTGGGTGGATAACGGTTCGCCTGAAAATTAATTTACCATAAAACAACATTACATGAAACCATTTTACATAATCTGGGCAATTCTTTTGATAACATTGTCTTCTTTTAAGCTTGACAATACTAAATACTTCACCAATACTGGTCATATTTCGTTTTTCTCAAGTACCCCAGTTGAAGACATTGAAGCAGATAATAATCTAGTTTCTAGTGTTTTAAATATTCAAACTGGCGATATAGCATTTTCGTTGTTTATCAAAGATTTCAAATTTGACAAAAAACTAATGCAGGAACATTTTAATGAAAACTATCTAGAATCTGACAAATACCCTAAAGCTACCTTCAAAGGTAAAATAGTAAATATCGAATCTGTAAATTTTGGACAAGATGGTGTCAACGAGGTGGAGGCAGAAGGCGAGCTGTTCATTCATAATGTAGCCAAAAAAGTTAAGTTTAAAGGTACGCTAGAATTAAAAACTGATAACATCAAAATATTATCAAAATTTAAAATAAAGTTAATCGACTATAACATACAAATTCCTAAAATTGTATTCGCAAAAATTGCCGAGGAGATTGAAGTTTCTGTTGACATGATTTACAACAAATTGACTAAATAATTTTTCTACCAATTACTACCACCAATGAGATTTTTTGGACTTATTTTCTTTATAATTTCTACCATTAATATAACCCTTGCCCAAGAAGATTTATTAAATTTTTTAGATAGTGCACAAACTATAAAAAAGACTAACGAATTGGTTACTAGTACATTTAAGGGTGTTAGGGTTATAAATTCGCAAACTGTAGAAACCAATAGCAAAAATAATTTAACGTTTTTGGTGTTGCATCGCTTTGGTAAGTTAAACGAAGGGTATAATAATTTTCTAGGACTTGACAATGGAGCCAACGTTAAATTAGGCTTTGAATATGGTATTACCGATAAACTTCAAGTAGGAATAGGTAGAACAGGAAAGCCAGATAAAAATGTGGATTTATCGCTTAAATACAAACTTTTAAGACAGTCAACAGGGTACAAAGCCATGCCAGTGTCGGTGGTGTTGTATTTTGATGCATCTGTCAAAACAAGAAGAGAAAGTGATAAAGCCATAAATGACTATTTTGTAGGTCGATTGGCCTATGTATATCAAGCAATAATAGCTCGAAAGTTCAGTTCAAAACTTTCACTACAACTTATGCCCACAATTATCCATCGTAACCTTGTGGAAACACCTCAAGACCAAAACGATGTATTTGCTGGTGGCGCTGCTGGTAGATTAAAAATAACCAAAAGAACCAGTATTAATGCGGAGTATTTTTATCTCCTCCCGGGCAAAACCGCCGATGAGTATGCCAACTGTTTTTCTGTCGGCTTTGATATAGAAACTGGAGGCCATCTTTTTCAATTGTTTTTTACCAATGCCCAAGGTATAATCGAAAAGGAGTTTATTGCGGAAAACATAAAATCAAATAGCCTTTGGAACGAAGGTGATATAAGCTTTGGTTTTAATATAAGCCGTGCATTTAATTTGAAGTCTTCTGGTAGGAATAAAGTGTATTAATTAAAAATCGCGAACTGCCGATTTTAATTAGTACAATTATAGGTTGATTTTTAAACCCATAACCCATTGTTAATTAAGGCTTAAATTCCTATTTGCGTAAAATAGGTTATTATTTTGTGTAAATTAACATTATTTAGAAACTCTAAAACCAAAAAATACTTAAAATGTGATTTTCTCAATATGTTGAGTAAAATTATTGCACTTTAGTATCTACAACTGTTCAACTATACTATTTTTTTGTTGATTGGTAAGGTAGTCAACTATTTGTTGGAGTTCAGTAGAGCCTAACAGTATCTTGTCAATTACTATAACTTCTTTATTAAAATTATGAATTACTGGTTCTATATGATCAAAATTCAAAATAGCCTTGTAGGTAACTAATTGAAATGTTTGACTTGCCAATTGATAAACTAAAATCTGATCTACAGGGTGGTTTAGATTGCTAATTTTTAAAAACATTGGGATATCCACCAAATTGTTTTGATACATCTCCTCAATCAGATTAAAACTAAAATAAGGATAATACATTAAAGCTACTGTACAATTTGCTCTAGCCAATACCTCTTGTGCACGAGTAAGTTTGCTCCAAATAGTTTGAATAGTAGTTTCTCTAATGTTAAAGTATTCAATAGGCTCCCAAGTGCCGCTTCTGAATAAGAAAAATTCTAATGAGTCGCGACCAAGTTCAAGTTTATAGTCAAACGGTTCATAACCGGGAACAAAATAACCTGGATAAAAATAATCCAACCCAATATTTGCACAATATTCCATTTTGAGGCAAATGAGGTATTTACCTAAACTGTTTTTTTTGTAGTTGTGGTTGTAAAAGCTAGTAATGCCTTGTGCGGTTTTTTGTCCAATATCAAAGATTCCACAGGCAATTAATAGGTCATTATCATATAAATCGACCTGATATGTATCAAAAATGTTGTATGTTTTATAATGAAATAAAAGATGATGCAAGGAATCAGAAGCTTCAAAGTCGACGTGCTTTTTATAATCTTCAAAAAGCAGCTCATGTGAAGTTGTGAGATTGGCAGGTTTAATTTCAACCCTAAAATTTTTATTAAGTTTTTTTAGTTTCGCTAATTTTTTATCCTCCTTAAAACGACTTAAACCAACCCTTAACCATGCTACACTGTATAATTGACCATTAAAAATAAGAAAATTGGTGGTAAAAAGGCTTTGACCCATTCTAAACCATCCCTTTATTAAATATTCATCTAGTGCCTCCTTGGATAGTTCCAGTGGATATATTGACTTAGAATACATTCTTTACAAATGCTTTTGACTGCTACAAATATATGTACTTATGCTTTAAATTGATTAAGGCAATTACCAATTATCCACTATCAATAATTCAATTATTCATTTACCTTCGATTGTCTTCGTTTTCTAACATACTTAAATAGCTGTTATACCTTGAAAGTGGAATTCTCGACTGTTCTACGGCTGTTCTAACCATACATTGTGGTTCGTTCACATGTAAACAATTGTTAAATTTACATTGATTTAGTAGTGCACGCATTTCTGGAAAATAATGTGACAGCTCTTCAGAGGCAATTTCGTTAATTCCCAATTCCTTTATTCCTGGTGTATCTATAATATAGGTATCTTCTGGCAATCTAAACATTTCGGCAAAAGTGGTGGTATGTACTCCTTTTTGCGCAAAATTAGATACCTCCTGAGTTTTTTGCCCAAGACCTGGACTTATCAAGTTAAGCAAGGAGGATTTGCCTACTCCAGAGTGTCCGCTAAATAACGTTTTTTTACCTTTTAATGTAGATTTAAGTGTGTCAATTCCTTTTTCATTAACAACTGAAGTGTGGAGTAGGGGATATCCAATGTTTGCATACATGTTTTCTAAGGCCTGCGCATATTTTTCCATGTCTTCATCATATACGTCGCTTTTATTTAATACAATGATAACAGGAATTCTAAAAGCCTCAGCAGTTACCAAAAATCTATCAATAAATCCAAGAGAAGTTCGCGGCTGCACAAGTGTTGCTACCAACACTGCTTGATCAATGTTAGCTGCAATTATATGGCCGTGGGCTGTTTTGTGCGTGGAATTTCTGATTATATAATTCGTTCTGGCTGCAATTTCATAAATTACACCTTTTTCATGGTTTTTAGGATCTTCCTCAAAATGAACAAAATCTCCTACTGCGATAGGGTTGGTTACTTTTAAGCCACTTATTTTAAGTTTACCTCTTAATGTTGCTGTATAAAGTTGACCATTGTCTTGAGAAAGAACTTCATAAAATGATCCTGTGGTTTTTATTATAAGTCCTCGCAAGTCTGTTAGTTTTTAAGTTGTTGTGGAGCTAGTCGGTGGTAAGTAAAGTCAAATATTCTATGTGCCGCACCAACATTATCAGCAACATATTGGTCACAGGCTTTTCCAAACTCTCTTCTTTTAATGGGATCGACGAGAGAATTAAAGTATACATGTTGCAGCTCATTGGTATTTTTTACAGAAAAGCTACCATTTAAGGTTACCAAAGCTTTTGCTTCAACAAAGTTTTCAATGTTTGGTCCAAATACGATAGGAATACCAAATACGGCCGGTTCTAAAATATTATGTAGCCCTTGTTTAAAAGCACCACCTACATACGCAACATCAGCATATTGATACAAAGAAGCCAACAATCCCACGTTATCGATTATCAATACATCATGACAAGGCAAACAAGCGTTTGTAGCTTGAGAATATAATAAAGGTGTTCTTTTGAATTTCTTGGTTAATTTATTGATTTCCTTTTGATTAATCTCATGAGGTGCTAGTATCACTTTAGCTTCAAAATTGGGATTATTAAATAGTGGCAACAAAATATCTATATCTTCAGGCCAAACACTTCCTGCAATAAATAGCAAACAATCATCTTTGAAAGTAGCTGCAATTTCGTTGGATTCCCTGGTTTTGGAAGTAGCGAGTACCTTGTCAAATCGGGTATCTCCTGCGGATGTCACTTGGACAATTCCAAATGTTTTTAATAAAGTTTCTGAATTGGTATCTATTACAAAAAAATGATCGATTTTTTTAAGAACATTAAGATAAAACTGACCCGATTTTTTGAAATAGAATTGATTTTTCCTAAAACTACAGGAAAAAGCCACCATCGGCACATGTAGTTGATGTAGATTTGAAATTAAATGAATCCAAAAATCATATTTTGCAAAAAATACCAACGCTGGTTTAACAATAGTAACCAACTCATGGATCAATTTGGGTTGATCAAATGGCAAGTAATGAACAAAATCGGCTAGGGAATAGTCTTTTCTAACTTCGTAACCTGAAGGGGAATAAAATGTAATTAAAATTTTTATAGCGTTACCGTATTCTTTTCTATACAGTTCAATAATTGGTCTGCTAAGTTCAAACTCACCTAACGAAGCACAATGAAACCAAACAACTGGCAAGTCGTTTTGAGCAAAGTCTTGAATAAATGGCTTTAGGCCAGCTTTTCTCCCAGCCAGCATTTTATTTGCTTTAGTGTTAAAAGGGGACACTATTCTTAAAACAATAATCCAACAGCTGATCCCGAAGTTATACCAAAACACCTAAAATATCTATTAAAAAGTTATATAAATTTTCCCTCGAATGTTGATTTTATTTCTGACACAAAATCCTTTACCCTTTGTTCTTCGTCCATTTTACAAATGATTAGTGCGTCCTCAAAGTTGGCTACAATATACCCATCAAGTCCTTGAACTACAATAAGTTTGCCTTCACTTGTTTTTACAATGCAATTTTGGGTTTCATGGGCTATTACATTTCCACCTATTACATTGTTGTTTTCGTCCTTATAAGATATTTCATGAAGTGATTTCCATGTTCCTAGGTCAGACCAACCAAAGTCAGCAGGGATCACAAATACGTTGGACGCCTTTTCTAAAATGGCATAATCAATCGAAATATTTTTACATTCACCATAGGCCTTTTTTAAAAAATCAAATTCTTCCGCTCCATAATAATAATGTGTACCTTCTTCAAAAATGTCTGCCATTTCTGGCGATAGTTCTCTAAAGCTTTTCAATATGGTAGCCACAGACCAAATAAAAATACCCGCATTCCACAAAAACTCTCCACTTTCTAAAAATTTTTGTGCAAGTTCTAGGTGGGGCTTTTCTGTAAAGGTTTTTACTTTTTTAATTTGTCCTTCCCAAAAATCATCATATTGAATATACCCGTATCCAGTGTCGGGTCTTGAGGGCCTTATTCCTAAAGTAAGTAAAACATTGTCTTTAGCAGTTCGTTCTAAGGCTGCTAATGTTATTTTTTCAAAATCATATTCGTTTAATATAATGTGGTCTGAAGGAGCTACTACTATGTTGGCCAGAGGATTTTTTTGAGCTATTTTATAACAAGCATAGGCTATGCAAGGAGCTGTATTTTTACCTATGGGTTCTAACAATAGGTGTTCTTCTTTAATATAGGGAAGTTGTTGAAGTACTAAATCCTTATAAATCTTATTGGTGACAACTAAAATATTCTCAGTTGGACAAATATTTTTAAATCTTTCCGCAGTATGTTGTAGTAAGGTTTTTCCAGTGCCAAGCATATCATGGAATTGTTTAGGGTACTTGGTCCTACTAAAAGGCCAAAACCTGCTCCCAATACCACCTGCCATTATAACAACGTAATTATTTATCATTACAAAAAAATTAATAAGAGTAATTGAACTTCAAAATTATCAAATAATAAGGTTTTTTCTTACATAGTATCGAAATAATAAAAAAAATCACAAATTATTTTCATGAATAGTTCTAACTTCATATTGTAATTCAAAAATGATATTTTTATTGGCGGTCAAAAGTAGAACCTAGACGGCATCTTTAATAATAAATGATGGGAGAGCTGGATTAAAATTATTTTAATCCAAATTAATTGGACGAAAATATTAAAATGGTAACGGAACAAGATTCAGATTTAAAAATTAGGTTAAAAGAAATTTTTGGTTTCGATAACTTCAGGGGTATTCAAGAAGAAATCATAAACAATATTATGGAAGGTAATAATACCTTCGTAATCATGCCAACAGGTGCGGGCAAATCTCTTTGTTATCAGCTTCCTGCGCTCATGCGCGAAGGTACAGCCCTAGTGATTTCGCCACTTATTGCCTTAATGAAAAATCAAGTAGATCAAATGAATGCCTTTGGCATCAATGCTTATTTTTTAAATTCAACTTTAAATAAGGCAGAGATTAACAAAGTAAAAAAGGAAACACTTGAGGGAAAGGTTAAGCTATTATATGTAGCACCAGAATCTCTCACCAAAGAAGAAAATATAGAATTTCTACAAAAGGTGAAGGTTAATTTTGTAGCAATAGATGAGGCACATTGTATTTCTGAATGGGGGCATGATTTTAGACCAGAGTATAGAAAGATAAAATCAATCATTGAAAAACTTGGGGAGAAAATACCAATAGTGGCTCTAACAGCTACTGCAACCCCTAAAGTACAACAAGATATAATGAAAAACCTCCAAATGGAGGAGTCGAAATTATACAAAACTTCATTTAATAGAAAAAATCTATATTACGAAGTTCGTCCTAAAGTCAATGTTGACAAGCAGTTAATAAGATATGTAAAAGAAAATGCTGGAAAAGCTGGAATCATATACTGTTTGAGTAGGAAAAAAGTAGAAGAAATTGCAGATTTGCTCCGAGTTAATGGCGTAAAGGCCATTCCTTATCATGCTGGCCTAGATTCTCATGTGAGAATTGCCAACCAAGACGCATTTTTAAATGAAGATGTGAAAGTGGTGGTGGCCACAATTGCGTTTGGAATGGGTATTGATAAACCAGACGTAAGGTTTGTAATACATTATGATGCACCAAAGTCTATTGAGGGATATTACCAAGAAACAGGTCGTGGTGGTCGTGATGGGCTAGAAGGCAATTGTATAATGTTTTATAGCCATGAGGATATTGTAAAACTTGAAAAATTTAACAAAGACAAATCCGTAACCGAAAGGGACAATGCAAAACACTTGCTTATGGAGATGACGGCCTATGCTGAGTCTTCTGTGTGTAGAAGAAAACAACTTTTACATTATTTTGGAGAGCATTTGGAAAAAGATTGTGGATTTTGTGACAACTGTATAAAACCCAAAGAAAAATTTGAAGGAATGGAAGAAGTACTTTTAGCACTAAAAGCAGTAGTGCAAACTGAACAAAGATTTGGAATAAGCCACCTGATTGATGTGATCAGAGGTGAAATGAACGAATATGTAGAAAGTTATAGTCATGATGAGTTAGACATTTTTGGAGAAGGCGACGAGAATAACGAAGATTTTTGGAATTCTGTATTCAGGCAGGCCTTGGTTATGGAGTTTTTGGAAAAGGATATCGACAATTTTGGTATTATCCATATCACCCAAAAAGGTTTGGATTTTATTAAAAAACCTTTTCCTGTTACGTTATCCAAAGACCATGATTATACAGAAAAGGAAGATAGTTTTGAAGAAAAAGAGCCAGCAGGTGGCGCTAAGGCTTATGATGATGAGCTCTTTAACCAATTAAAGGCTTTAAGAAAAAAAATAGCCAAAGAAAAAGAAATTCCCCCATATGCTATTTTTCAAGATCCTTCACTTGAAGAAATGGCAACAACTTATCCTACCAAAGAGGATGATTTAATGCGCATAAATGGGGTAGGAGTGGGTAAAGCTCAAAAATTTGGCAAGCCTTTCATTGACCTTATTGCAAAGTATGTCAAAGAAAACGACATTATTACTGCCTCAGATGTAGTAGTAAAATCAAATGCCAACAAATCAAAACTTAAAGTTTATATCATTCAGCAGATTGACCGCAAGGTTGATTTGGAAGAAATATGTGAGTCTAAAGACATCGCGCCTGAAGAGCTCATTACAGAAATAGAGCATATTTGTTTTTCAGGTACAAAACTAAATTTGGATTATTACATAGACCAAATGCTTGATGCTGAACGCCAAAATGACATTTATGATTATTATATGAATGCTGAGAACGATACCATTGAAGCTGCGCTAAAAGAGTTTGGTACAGAATATTCTGAAGAAGATTTAAGACTGATGAGAATTAAATTCTTGTCAGAAGTGGCTAACTAACAGTTGTTTAATATGTTGAAATAAAGAAGGGTGAGCTGTATTTAGATCACCTTTTTTTTTATTCTGCTAAGGCGTTTAGCACCTTCTCAAATTGTTTAATAACATAGCTATTATCACAAGAATATTGGTTGGCTATAATACTAAAACAAAGTAACACTCCTGCCTTATTTTTAACATACCCTGTGTATGCCGTTACGTTATTAATGTTTCCACTTTTTGCCCGTAAGTTGTTACTTGCTAGGGTACCTTTGCATAAATTAGACAATGTCCCAGATTGAGCTGCCACAGGCAAACTTTCAAAAAATATATTAAATTTTTTGTCATTATACATTTTATGGATCATATTGGTAAAAACACGTGCACTTATTCCATTGGCAGGAGATAATCCGCTCCCATCATAAAGGTTGACATTATTAAAATCAACATTTTTTTTGCCCCAATATGCTTTTATTGCTTTTACACCATTGTTAATCGTACCTAATCTATATACCCTATAACCAATAGTCTTCAGCAAGGCCTCTGCATATAGGTTTATACTTTTGTGATTCGTTTGGGTAATAATTTCTTTTAACGATGGTGAATAAAATTGATATATAATATTTTTCTTCTGAGTAATTGGTTCGTAAGTGACGAATGGCATTTTATCTATCTTAACCTGCTGATTAATAATTAATTGATGAATATAGTTGGCCATATAAAGTGGCGGATTGGGCAAGGCACCTTTAATGGTAAATATCGACTTGCCAGCCGGAATCGTACCTTGTAAGTATCGAAAATTGTCAAACGGCCCGCCATATATAAACGCATTATCCCCTGAACCAATTTGCCCAGTTTTTATTTTATTGGCAAAATCAAGTGATAAACTCGGTCGAGTACCAAGCACTACTGTGCTATCATTTACTCCATTGGGTTGTAAATCGAGATAATAAAGATTTTCATGAACATTAAGCGCATAAGCCCCTGTTCCATAATAGTTTCCCATGTCTGACCAAGAGTAATAGTCGGGGATTGGATTTTGATCAAATGCCGAAGCATCCACGACAATTGCCCCGTTTATCTTTTTTATTTTTAACTTCTTAATTTGACTTACCAGTATTGAATCAAAAAACTGTGGTAAGGTTTTATATCTAAAAGAGCCCCACGTAGGGTCACCATTGCCAAGGAGGTATAGATTCCCATTTAAAGTACCAGATATGGAGTCAATAGTGCCAGTGTAAGCTAGTTGAGTTTCAAATTTAAAATCAGCACCTAATATACCAACTGCTGAAGCAGTTGTAATCAGCTTTAAAGTACTAGCAGGCACCATGTTTTTATTTCCATTCCAATCATAAGTAACATTGCCACTTACAACCTCTCTCACTTGAAATGCTAAATGACTACTTAATAGTAAAGGGTCTGTTCTGCATCGTTCAAATGCCACACTATAAGGCAATTGTGCATAACAAGCTGATGTGATGACAATAATTGTAATGGTCAAAAACTTATTAAATGGGTAAATCATATATTAATATACCATTTACGATTGGTAAAATTTTATTAATTAATGAACAAATAAGTAATAATTATTTAAACTAAGCAAAAGTAGCTTGGTATGAATTGTTAACATTTAGTTAATATACTTTTGGTTAATTTATTATATATTTAAAATTCAAACAATTAATTTTTTAACAGATGAATATTATAGACTTTGTAAAAGACGCTGGACACAAGCTTTTTAATCACGAAGAAGAAAAACAAGTAGTGGAGGTTGAAAAAAAAGAAGCATTAAGAGCTTCAAAATTACTTCAACACGTAAAAAGCCACAATTTGCCTTATTTGGCTTTAGAAATAAAAGTAAGAGCATTTACTGTTGTGCTTAATGGGAAGGTAGCAACCCACGAAGATGCTGAAAAAATTGCAATTGCAGTTGGTAACGTAGAAAATGTAGAAAAAGTAGAAAACAATTTAGAGGTAGAAGCTAGTGTAGAAGAACCCGCAACTTATCACACTGTAGTAAAAGGGGATAGCTTGTCTAAAATTGCGAAAGTGGTTTATGGAGATCCAATGAAATATCCAGTTATTTTTGAAGCTAATAAGCCAATGCTTACCGATCCAGATTTAATTTATCCAGGTCAAGTGCTTAGAATACCAGCACTTTAATAAAACAGGCCAACCAATATCGGTTGGCCTATTTTATATTTACATGAATTTAATTTGAAAGGCTTTTTGCCTATTTGCTGCTACTTTTTATTAATATTTGAAAAAGAAATATTAGTTTAGCAATTGAATTCACCCAATGTTTGCCCATCAATGAAATCAATTAATTTTAAAGCTGGTTTGCTCATATTTGTTTCTATTGTATTTGCAATGGTTTCTTTTTATGGCTACCAAATCATGTTTACGCCTAATCTTCAAGTAAATAAGGAATCAACTACCTTATATATTTATAAAAACATGGACTATAAAGCCGTGTTGGATAGCTTAAAAATGAAAAAAGTCATTCATGACGAACTTTCATTTCAATTCTTAGCAAAGTTAATGGGATATCAGGATAAGGTAATTGCTGGCAGGTATGTAATTCCCGGAAATTCACCTAATTTTAAAATACTCAAGATGTTGGTTAAAGGTCGACAAACTCCAGTAAAACTGGCGATTAATAACGTTAGGCTAAAAGAAGATTTGGCCAATAAAATTAGTAATAAACTTGCCTTGTCTAGTCAAGAAATATTGGAAGTCCTTGACAGTGATTCTATTTGCAAAGCCTTTGGTTATAATAATGAAACTATTTTGTCCATCTTTATTCCAAATACTTATGAAGTATATTGGGATATATCTACTATTGACCTACTGAAAAAGATGAAATTAGAATATAATTTATTTTGGAGCGCAGAAAGAGTTGATAAAGCAAAAAATATAAATCTAACTCTAACTCAGGTTATTATTGTGGCCTCAATTGTGGAAGCAGAAACACTCAAAGACGACGAAAAGCCAAGGATAGCAGGTGTTTATCTTAATCGCTTTTGGAAAGGACAAAAGTTACAAGCTGATCCTACGGTAAAATTTGCTTTGGGCGATTTTGAAATAAAAAGAATTCTTCATGGTCATTTAGAAACTGACTCTCCTTATAACACATATAAATATAAAGGTCTGCCTCCTGGCCCCATAAATTTACCAACCATCGCGTCGATAGATGCAGTATTAAATTATGAAAAACATAATTACTTTTTCTTTTGCGCAGATTTCGACAAACCTGGTTATCACGCCTTTGCAACTACTTATGAGGAGCATCTCAAATATGCCAAATCATATAGAGATGAACTTGATGAACGAAATATTAGATAAAATTCAAGTATAATTAGTTGATATTGAATATTATCGTTGATAAACTGATTTTAAATGTATACCAATAAAGTTGAGATTAGGGTAAGATATGCAGAAACCGACCAAATGGGTTACGTATATTATGGTAATTATGCCACTTATCTTGAGGTGGCGCGGGTGGAAACAATAAGATCATTTGGTATAAGCTACAAAGCATTGGAAGAAATGGGAGTAATGATGCCTGTTTTAGAGTATAAAACAAAATTTATACGACCAGCTAAATACGATGATCTATTAACTATTGTGGTGGTTATTAAAACCCTCCCAAATGTTAGGTTCACATTTGACTATGAAATATATAATGAACAAAATCAACTTTTAAACGTGAGTGAAACCACCTTGGTATTTGTAGATGCCACCACCATGAAACCCACTCCAGCACCTCAAAATGTAATTTCTGCTTTAAAGGAATTTTTTTAACAGCAAGATAATTACTATTATATGTAATTGCTTGTTCTCTTGATGATTTTATTCCTTTTTTTAACGATTAGTTTAAATTCAATATATAACTCGTTGGTTAATTGAACATTCCATCAAATCATTAATCCTTTTTGTTTATAATTTTTAGGTATTGTTCCCAATACAAAAGTTATTAATGTTAACTTTAGAGCTTAATATTGCTGAGTGCAAAATTAATTTCAAATTTTTAATCAATAAAGCTTATTTTTGTGGTTTATTTCAAAAATAAATCTATCGAATAAGCGCTGTTGAATGTGTAAGATGAAAGTTTATTATATTATTTTGGTTATGTTTATGCAGCTGTGGGCAGTAGCACAAACACCAACAAAAAATCCCAAAGACTTCTTAAAAATAAAAACTCCAGATATCCAGTACGTTACTCCTGATACAAATTATTTGCACGAAGATGATAATAAGGGGGAGGAAATGGAGAACGATTATAACAAGGAGGTAGATTTTGATATTCCTGAAGATTTTTCACCTAGAAAAGAACTGCCATTAATGGCCGAGGATACCTCTACCATAAACGATGGAGAACTAAGTATAGTGGAAGTTGAAGAGCAAGTTAGGTTCGATTCGATGTGGGTAAAAATTGCTGAATACTATTCTATTTGGGATTCTCGTACTGTAAATCCGTACCGTGTGGACGGCACCACTATAGACTCCGTTCCGATTGTATTATACGATACCTTAATTGGTCGAAATTGGGCCAAACCATTAAGTACTTGCCGAATGACCTCTGATTTTGGTTTTAGGCGTGTTCGTTGGCATTATGGTATAGATCTTGCGTTAAATATAGGTGATTCTATTTTTGCTGCTTTTGATGGAGTTGTCAGAATAAAGGGTTGGGATAGAGGTGGATATGGAAATTATGTGGTATTAAGACATTACAATGGCTTAGAAACAGTGTATGGCCACATGACAAGAGCAGCTGTGGTGACGGGAACTTATGTAAAAGCCGGCGAATTAATTGGGTATGGTGGCAGCACAGGAAGAAGCACTGGGCCACACTTACACTTTGAATTACGTTATGCAGGTAATCCTATCGATCCAAAGTTCTTTTATGATTTTAGTAACTGCCAACTTAGGTTTAGAACTTGCTTAATCACCGACAAAAATTTTAATTATCAAAAACAAGCTCGTTTAGCTTATTTTCACACCATCAGAAGTGGAGATAGTCTTGGCAAACTTGCTAGAAGATATGGAGTGACAGTCACTAGATTATGCAGATTAAATGGAATTTCTTCCAAAACCAAACTTCGTATTGGTAGAAAACTAAGGATTAGATAGGATGGATATGCCTGATTACAAACTTGAGGTATTGGCATTTGGTGCACACCCCGATGACGTTGAGTTGTCATGTAGTGGTACACTCATGCATCATATCGCTTTGGGACATAAGGTAGGAATCGTAGATCTTACTGAAGGCGAATTGGGAACAAGAGGTAATGTACCATTACGTTATCAAGAGTCTGCGGCTGCTTCTGCCATAATGGGCATATCTTATCGTGAAAATTTGCGGCTTCCAGATGGGTTTATAAATAATAGTAGGGAATTTCAGTTAAAGGTGATTTATGCAATAAGAAAATATCAGCCAGAGGTTATTCTTACAAATGCACTTGAAGACCGGCATCCAGACCATGGGAACGCTTGTTTACTTGTACAAGAAGCGTGTTTTTTGGCTGGTCTTAGGAAAATAGAAACGCTAGATTTAGATCTTCCACAAGACCCATGGAGACCAAAAGCAGTTTTTAATTATATTCAAGATAGATTTATTAAGCCCGATTTAATTGTTGATATAACCCCTTACTGGGAGAGAAAAGTAAAGTCTATAATGGCCTACCAAAGCCAATTTTATAATCCTAACAGCAACGAGCCTGGCACATATATTTCAAGTAAATTGTTTAACGATAACATTACTTCAAGACATCAAGAACTTGGTAGGTTGGCAGGGGTACAATTTGCAGAAGGGTTTACTTCCAAAATTATTCCTAAAGTGAAATCTTTGTTAGATATTATTTGATTTAACAATCTTTAAAAATACAAACTGCATAAATTAACATTTAATTAGACGTTTCAGTAACCCACGCTAATATCAGAGGCTCATTGCGCGTCCGTAGGGAAAAATTATGTTACGTTTAGTATTTTAACATAAACATGAGCTGTATTGAAGATAATTTTGAACCGAATCCATAAATAGTGCATTGCCTAAAGCTACATGCACTATTAGTTCAATCTCAAATAAATAAACCTTATTTTACCCTAGTAAAATTGTATATTACATTGCCCTTATAATCGATAAAGTACAAAATAGCTTTGTTATTTGTAAGACTTACTGCTACATAACCTGAAATGTCCTTGGCAAATATGGTGTTTTTATCGATTCCCATATCTCTTGTTTCAGAACCAGCACCCGAAACGATATAATCAACTTTGGATCCCTCAGGTTTTTGATATTGAAGATCATGATCATGGCCGCAGAAATACATTTGAACACCATATTTTTCTAATAGAGGGATTAGTTTTTTTTGTAGTTCAGGTTGTCCACCGTGTTTTTTGCTAGATGAATATACAGGATGATGCCCAACAACAATTTTCCAATCTTCTTTACTGTTAGCCAGTACACTATCAATCCATTTCCATTGTTTGGCAGTATCTTGTAGTGCCAAATCAGAATATTTATTGGCTTTATGATAGCGTTCTACAAAAGGATTAGTATCAATATATACAAACCTTGCGGTTGTGTTTTTATCAATTTTTTGAACATTGGTATAATACCTATCTGGCATGCTCCATTTGCGACTGATTTTGGAATAGTCAATCTGTGCCTGTGGGTTGCCAAGATAATCGTGATTCCCTAGTATTGGATACCACAAACAAGTAATACCACCTTTGTTGTAAATACTTTCAAAAGATAAATTCCATTGAGGGTCTTGGGTGCTGGCAACACCATTTGTGTAAAAATTGTCTCCTGTGGATATAATAAATTCAGGGTCAAACTGAGCAGCGTATTTATCCATTTGAGTAGCTACCTCAGCTTGGTGATGTCCTCCATATCGACCCCAATCGCCAATTACATAAAAATTGAGTACGTCGTCTTGGGGTATATTTAAGCTTTTGCTAGGGTTGTTTGTTTTTTGTTGTGCTAAGACGATTGTAAATGTGGTAAGGATAAGGACAACTGTGATTCTTAATTTCATTTTTGCAATTTTAGTAATGGCCATCCATCAATGTTGGATGGCCATTTGTGTTGATAATTTATTAATTAGTTCCTTTTGCCCCAATATAACTGGCAGGAGCAGGTGATTTATATAATTTACCATCAAGCATTAGGCCTGTTGTACTGTAATGAGAAGGCGCAGTAGTTTTACCTTTGTTAATAGCTGGAGAGTCCGATTTAATACGGAAGTCCCAAGCTTTGTCAAAAGTATAGCTATTTTTATCGGTGGACAGAGTAAAAGAAACAAACTTAGGATCGTTTGAACCAGCCGTAGTACCTCTTAAGTCATCTGTACCATCTAAAATCTCTTTTCCAGGTTGAAATTGAGCAACGGTAATTGAGTCGTGACCATAATACAAGTTATTACCTGTAGTGGTATTTTCGTTTTCAGGTTTTTTTGTATCTCTCTTAATACCAAAACGATTGTTAACGAACAAGTTATTAAATGCATGAACTATTATACCATCTTCAAGCCAAATTAGACCACCTTTAATGGTAGGCCTTCTCCAACCAGAATTAACCATTGTGTTGTTGTAAATTCTAATATCAGCTTGTGATTTTCCACCGCCGTTAGAAGTTTTAACGGAGTTTGTGTTAGGACTAAACATAATATTGTAACAAACGTCGGCTTTTGTACCTGATTTAGTATTTACTGCATCAGCACCTGTATGTCCAGTGGTATAAAACAAATTGTTAGATACAATTACTTGTCCTGCATCAATGTATAATCCATCTTCTTTAAGGTTGTGGAAAGTTGAATTCATCACAACCAATTTACCATTTTCATTGCCAAACCAAATTGCAGGCACGTTTTCACCAGCCTCAGCTTTGTAAAGTTTCTCTTTTACAGATGGAGACTCCTCAGTGGTAGTAGCACCTGTATAAGCTATTTCAGCATAGTTGATTACGATTTCAGTACAAGTAGTTGGATCAGGTAGTATTCCGCCCCATCCTTGTCCCCAAGTTCTACCAACTTGCATGGCCTCAGGTATGGTGAACCTAACCGGATTAGATTCTGTACCGTTTACATATAAGTTGCCTTTTACGATGAATTCAGGTTTAATCAGCGTGTCTGAGAACAAAACTGTTACGCCTTCTTCTATTCTAAGATTTTTTCCTGCGGGCAATGTGATGTGATTGTTGATGATTATTTCAGATCCTGCAGTCCAAACGCTGTCAGTGATAGTACCAGAAACACTTTTTTGTACTCTTTTTGGTTTCTCGTCTTTTTTGTTGCAATTTGTCAGCATTAAGCCTGCAAATAAGGCAGTTCCTGCTAAAAGGTAATTGATTTTCATTTTCATTTTTGTTTTAATTTAAATTTAAGAATTAAGATATATTTAGTCTTTAGAAAATCTGTATCTAATCCCCATCAAATAAGAAGGACCATAGAAATCTTTTTGAATTAACGTTTTGTTATTGGATGATACGCCAAGTAAGCCATCTATAAACCTTTGAACACCAGAAATTTCAATTTCTTGATTTGGAACATTTGAGTTTGTTTGATTGATACCATTGGCATATATAATCATTGGAGAGTTAAGCAAATTGTTTGCTTTTGCGAAGAAGTGCCATTGCTTGTATAGTTTAATCTCAGCTGAAAAATCAGCTAAAAAAACGGGAAGTTGCCATAAATCTGCGTCTACAAATTGGGAAACAGTTTGAATTCTTTTTCCTGTATAGTTAAATGCTAGTTGAATGTCAATACCCTTTGGATGTTTGAACATAAAAGCTAAGTTCGCAACATGGTCGGCTTGTCCGTACAATGGCCTTGTCTGGTCAACTTGCGTCATCACGAAGTTTCCATTGAAATCTGTTATTCTTTTTGACTTTTGAGTAGTTATACTTGAGTTGGTATAGGTGTAATTGGTTTTTATACCAAACAACCTAAAATATTTAATGTAGTCTAGCTCAATACCCAAATTTCTGGCAATACCAAAATTACCCGGACCTAAAAATTGATCTTGACCTCTGCGTTCGTCGATTTGTATCGTGTATTCTATAGGATCCTTCAGGTTCTTGTAAAAAAAGCCAAACATAAACTGCTCTGAGGGTTTTGGAAAATATTCAAAACGAATATCATAATTGTTAACCTTAGCTCTTTTTAGATTAGGGTTACCTCTCTCTTGATAGTCTTCATTAACAATTAAATATGGTACAATTTCAAAAAATCCTGGTCTATTGATCGATCTGAAATATGATGTTCTGAGATTGGTTTTATTTGTTAAAGCATATTTAGCTTGTATACTTGGCAAAATGTCAATGTATTTTTGGCGACCCTCAGTAGTTTCATAAGTAAGTGCATAACCTTGGTTGGTAGACTCTAATCTTGCACCAAATATTACATGTAGTTTATTAAACTCTGTTTTGTTTTGGATATAAGAGGCAAGAATTTTTTCATCAGATTCATAAGCTAAAGCAGTAGCTACAGCACCTCTAGGGTTTACCAATGACCATGAAATATCTTCATTGTTTACATAATTAACGCCATAAACAGCATTTGGATTGGTTGGAACAAATCTGTAGTTGTTGTAAAAATTGTATCGGTCCTTTGTTCTATATAAAAAACCAGTGGAAAATACTGATGAATAAGTAGAAATAATGGTATTGTAACTCAAATGTGTGTAAATGGCTAGGTCATTATCTCTATTTCTTTCCCATCTTCTGGTCATTTCATTTACAAAGGTTTTCCTATCTATAAAATTTTCTTGCTTTCCTAAAAAATTTATAGTGGTGTTTTCCGGTTGTCTATTGGCTGCACTACCATAAACAGCTGACCATTTAAGCGTAAGTCTTTTCATTAATTGATGCTCACCCATCAAGGTTGGTGTAAGTATTGTTTGCTCGGTGCTTCTTGATCTAGTGTTGAAGGCTAGGTTGGCCTCTCCAATGGATGGATTATAACCAAATGACATTTGCAAAGATCTGGTATCTCTTGTTTGAAAGTTATCTAGCTTTATATAAGCCAAATACAACTTTATGATATGTTTCTTATGCAATTGGTAATCCATCTTTAAATGTATCCCCGATCTAGTTTGTTGTTCAAAATACCGCCTATTTCTAGCCTCGGTGAGTGTAGGAACGATATCAGTACCTACATTTGCGAAATCAAAAAATTCGCTTATACTTCCCCTAAAGGTGTTTTGAAAACTAAAGGCAGTAATAATTCCTAACCTATTTTTCAAAATTCTACCTCCTGCAGATACCCCTCCAATCAAATTTGGGGCAGAATTTCTTTTGGTATATGTTACTAATCCAGTATTGAAATCACTCACCTTAGCATTATATCCTTCATCATTTAATTCATATGGAGAGTATCTATTAACTGCACTTTTATCATACCTCATAAAACTATTATCCAAAAACAATTGATTTACTCCTCCAGCTAGGTTGGTCGTAACGGTAAAGTTTTGAGGAGCATCTTTCATTTCCATGTTTACAGCGCCACCCACTGCGTCACCTTCCATGCTGGGAGTGAGTGATTTGTACACTTCAAGTCTTTGTAAGAGATCTGATGGAAAAATATCTAATGGTACGTACCTATACTTATTATCAGGGCTAGGTATCTTCACACCATTCACCATGGTATAGTTGTATCGCTTGTCCATTCCTCTCAATATTGCATGTTGACCATCGCCATTGCTGTTTCGTTCAATCGATATCCCTGATACTCGTTGCACTACGTTGGCAACTGTTAAATCCGGAGACAACTCTATTGCTTTAGCAGAAACAACGTTTATAACCATGTCCGCTTTTTTTTCCATCAATCTTGCTCCTGCATCTTGATCGCCAGAATTAACACCAATGACTGTAACTTCAGAAAGTTTGGTTGAAGCATCAATTAATCCAATTTGAATCTTTAATTTCGAGCCATTATAATGAGTATTAATACTTTTATCGTCGTATGAAGCGTAGGTAATATCAATAGAATAGGATCCAGTATCGACTTGGTTAAATATAAAACTTCCATCAAGGCCTGTCAATGTGGCTCTAATCTCGGACGATCCAGTAAGAAGCACCACTGCACCTACCAGAGTTTCTTTTGTTTTTTCGTCTGTAACCAACCCTTCAATCTGAGCGTTGGCTTTTATGAAAAATAATGAGAGAAAAAATATTACAATCGTGCGCATTTGGTATTTTTGATTGTGCAAAGTTCGGTAGTATTGGATAAATACAAACATACCTATAGGGTACAGTTGTGGGTACAAATGTTAAATATCTGTAAATGAGGTTTATGTATAATAAATTTAACTTTACAAAACAATATGATATTGATTAATTAACATTGCCTTAATATTAAACCTTTAAATTTACACTCATGACAATTACGGTGGACAATAGGGTGGACAGATTTCGAAAGGTATTTACCTTGATTTTTCTATTATTCGGGGCAATACATTCAAGTAGTGCACAAAATCTGGATTCACTTTTGATTATTACTAAATCAAAAATCAAAATTGGAGATTATGTAGAGGGCTTAAACGATCTATTAAAGCTGGAAGTCCATTTTGATTTAACCACTCCTAAACCAAATCAATCTGGAGAGGTGTACTTATTATTGGCCAATTGTTATAACTATTTTGATTATAAAGAAAAAGCGCTTGACTATTATAGCAAGTCATACCAAAGTTTCAAAACAACCAATGATTCTTTAGGTATGGCCATGTGCTTGACAGAATGGGGGGATTTGTTGGAAGACTTTGGATACACCGATAAGGCATTTGCAGGTTTTGATTTTGCGGAAAAATATTTTGTTAAAATTAAAGATACGTCCCTTTTGGTTCAAGTTTATAATAATCAGTCCAGCACTTATGAAAATTTGGGTAATTATTCAGCAGCATTTGAGCTTCTTGTCAAAGCTATGGCACTATCCAAAAGCGCCAATGACACCAATATAACTATTACTACCTATAATAACATGGGTGATGTGTTTAGAAAACAATCTCAACATCAAAAAGCAATTGTCCAGTATCAAAAAGCAATTCAATTGGCTCAACTGTCTAATAATAAGGACCAGAAGCGAGCGGCTTTGAAAGATATTTCAAAGTCATATTTTGAATTAGGTATGTTTGAACAAGCATATTTGACTCATGTTGAGTTTTTTGAACTAAATAGCTCTCTCAAAACTAAAAAGAAAATAGATGAGGTTACTCAACTGCAATTGAATGTATTGGAATCCCTTAATAAATCAAGAATAGACGAACTGAATAGAGAGAGAAATATTGCTCAATTTAAGCTGGTTGTTACCATTATGGCACTAGCTGCAATCGCCTTGTTTCTTTTGGGGTTGTTAGGGGCTTATCGATACAAAACAGGCAAAGAAAAAGAATTACAAATCACCCAACAAAAATTGTTGGAATCTGAAATGAAGGCAACTACATTAAAAAATGAACTTATAGAAAATGAGTTGGCTATTAACAAACAAAAATTAGAGGAATACACCCAAATGTTGATAACAAGAGGTAAAGAAAATACACCAATTTATGACGCTAACTACACAGATAATGAATTTACTGATAGCATTGATAAAGTAAGAGCACTGGATGAATTGTCAAAATCACATTTGCTAACAAACGAAGATTGGTTGGAGTTTAAAGATAAATTTGAACTAGTTTTTCCTCAGTTTTTTACCAAATTAAGAGAGCAATATCCAGACCTAAGTGCTGGGGATATAAGATTGACTGTTTTGTTGAAGCTAAGACTAAAAAATGAAGAAATAGCCAACATGATGGGAATATCTACTGATAGTGTTAAAAAAGCAAAGTTTAGGCTCAAGAAGAAAATCGCTCCAATTGATAACGAATTCAATATCAAAAACTGGGTTCTGAATTTGTGATTTGGTGTAATCATGGATTGCCCTTACTTTTATAGGCTGATCTCAGTCATCAGATATCTGTTGTTATTCTAGTTCTGCCAAAATTTTTATATCACTTATTTGAAATACACCTACCAAAACTGCGCAGGAGCAGGTTTTTTGTCAAGATGTGCGATACGATAACCGATTACAATCTCATGTGAACCACTGGAGTAGTTGGCCAGTTGAGAAGTGGTGTAGTCGTAAGAA
>JAIYAU010000032.1 GCA_027488865.1 Cytophagaceae bacterium | reverse complement strand
TGTAGGCCGTGTTTTTGATCATCGTTTCCTCGGGCAGGTTGGCTTTGGGCTTGATGGTATAGCTCACAAAGCCGTGGCTTGCTTTTTCGTTGGTATTGCTATCAGCCAACATGATGTTGTTAAACATAAACTGGGTCAAGCCAGAGGTGCTGTCCAAAGTGGTACTTAACGAGTGACTGCTTCCTGTGATTTGTAGGGAGTTGTAATCGAGGAATTTACTGATGGTATCTTTGATTAGGACATGGTAGGCTGTGTCGTTGCCCGTGTTTTGGAAATGGACGGTATAGTTTAATGGTTTGTTCTTCAAGGTATAGTTTTTAGCACCTATCGGGGCAGGAGATACTTCTTTGATGTTGGGATCATAAGCACAGGTAACCCTTCTTTTAAGTGTATCGGCAAATACCTTTCCATTGGCGGTTAATTTACTGGTGTATAAGAGTGTATCACCACTACGCGTAAAGTCTGGATTTTGCACATTCAATTTGATTTGGCGGTCAGTGCCAGCCTGAAAGTTGGCAAGTGTAAAGTATAATTTGTTGTTTTTGAGTGAATTGTACGCAGGGAATGAACTTTTGACAATAATATCCTTGTCGAGTTGGATTTCTATTTTTGTGTTGTCTAGAGTGGTGCCGAAGTTATTATAGGTAAGCCATATGGTAGTTTCTTGGCTGCATCTTCCACTTAAAGTAACAATATTGCTTTTGTAGATTGTAGTATCTGGCGCATAAACAGCAAAATCAGGCAAGTTGATTGGGATTGAACCTAGACGAAAAGTATAGCTTGTGTCTTTGCTTAGTTTGTAATTGCCTGCTGGGACATAGCTGAGTGTGTAGGTCTTACCCGTATCGGCCTCCAGCGTGTATGCGCCTTGAGTGTTGGTGTAGGCGATTTGTTTCCCTTGGTTTAAGCTTACCTTTTGGTTGGATAGGTAGTGTTCATTGGTATCTTTTATACTGTTTTTGTTTTTGTCTAGGAATACTTTACCAGAGATGGTTTTCGAGTAGGTGTAGACATATGGGTTGTCTTCGAGGAGGACTGAAACTCCGCCACCAATGGTCCCAAACCATTTATTGCCTTGGGCATCAATGTCGATGAAAACCACATAATTACTCGCCAATCCTGAGTTAGAAGTATTATAGGTGACCCAAGTGCTCCCATCAAATTTGGATACTCCTCCATTATTACTTGTTCCAAACCAATTGCTGCCTTGTGAATCAATGGCAATGGCCCATATAGAATTTTCTGCCAAGCCTGAGTTGGTGGTATTGTAGGTAGTCCAAGTGACTCCGTCAAATTTACAAATCCCTCCACGAGTCCCAAACCATTTGTTTCCTTGTGAATCAATGGTTATGGATTGCACCCCATTATCCGCCAAGCCCGAATTTGATGTATTGTAGGTAGTCCAAGTACTACCATCAAATTTGGATACACCACTATACAAAGTCCCAAACCATTTATTTCCTTGAGCATCAATAGCAATGTAGCTTACCGAATTATTTGCCAAACCCGAATTAGAGGAGTTGTAAGTAACCCATGTGCTACCATCAAATTTAGATATCCCTCCATCATATGTCCCAACCCATTTGTTGCCTTGTGCGTCAATGGCAACGGAAACCACGTTATTACTCGCCAAACCCGAATTGGCAGTATTGTAAACAGTCCATGTGCCACTGTCAAGTTTAAATAACCCAGTATAAGTACCAATCCACTTATTACCTTGCGCGTCAATAGAGATGGTTCTTGAGTTATTATCCTTTAAACCTGAATTAGTCTTATTGTAAGTTGTCCACACATTGCCATCAAATTTAGATAAACCACCACCATTAGTTGCAAACCATTTATTACGTAGCGAATCTACAGCCATGGAAGGTACTCCGTTATTAGCTATTCCAGAATTAGTACTGTTATAAGCAACCCAGATGCTACCTTTCATTTTATATATACCAGCCTTTGTTCCAAACCACCTATTACCGCGTGAATCAATCGCTATAGCGTTTACAAAATCATTTGACAAATCGGATTTTACTTCATTGAACTTAGTCCAGTTGATACCATCAAATTTAGATAATTCGAGTTCAGTTCCAAACCATTTATTGCCTTGTGAATCAATGGCGAGGGAATAAATGTTATTGGAAGGTAAACCAGAATTAGTTGTGGTGAAGGTAGTCCAAATGTTATCATCAAATTTGAAAACTCCTGTGCCTGTTCCAAACCATTTATTACCTTGGGCATCAATGGCGATATTGTTTATAAAGTTTGTTTTTAAGCCAGAATTAGTTGTCTTGTAGGTAATCCAATTGCTATCATCAAATTTGGATACCCCTCTATCCGTCGCACACCATTTATTGCCTTGGGCATCGATAGCAATGAATTTTACGTTATTAGATGCCAAACCCGAATTAGAGATGGTGTAAGTAGTCCAAGTGGTGTAGTCAAATTTGCAAAGACCTTCACGAGTCCCAAACCATATGTTGCCTTGTGAATCAGTGGCTACAGAAAATATAGTATTATTTACTAAACCAGAATTACTAGTATTATAGTTAGTCCAAGTGCGGCCATCAAATTTGGATACTCCACTACCCACAGTTCCAAACCATTTGTTGCCTTGGGCATCAATGGCAATAGAAGTTATTCCATTACTTGCCAAACCGTCCGCTTTTGTGTATTCGGCTAAAATTTTACCACTTGTATCCCTCAGTAGTATACCCCCCTGTGATCCGATCCATACTTTATCGCTTTCAATGGCAATAGCTGTAACATAATCCTTATTGGTATAGTTTTTCCACCTTTCCTGTGCACATAAGCTTTGGACAGCCAATACTAAAAGAATGAGAGTTTTTAGGCTGGTTTTCATAAAGAAGAAATTAAAAATTAGGAATTATTAGTTTTAAGTTTCTCAAAAGTAAGGGTTTGAGATGATAAAACCAAAAGCCCACAACTCGCGAAGGGGCTTTTAATTGTTCAAACATTACTCTACCAACAACTTACCCGTAATAACATCATCACCAACTTTGATCTGGTAGATGTACAAGCCAGCACTGTTGAACTCATTTCTGTTGAGGAGGAATTCGCTTTCAGTGGTTGTTTTGCTCAATACCGACTGGCCTGTGAGGTCAAGGACTTGCAGGGTGGCTAAGTTAGAACTGTTATTTTTAAACTGAATAGCCGACCTACTGCTTAATGGGTGAGGAATAATGATGCTTTTTGGGGCAAAGAGGTGATCTTCTATGGCTGTTACTTTACCGTTAGGGATGGTGGTGACCAAGTTGTTAAGGGTGGTATTGGTCACAACGGCTGGGTTATAATCAAAATA
>JAIYAU010000031.1 GCA_027488865.1 Cytophagaceae bacterium | reverse complement strand
GGTTTTGTATCAAAACCAGAGGATTGGTTATGCAGCAGAGCAAGAAATTATGCTAACTTGCCTTCGGTTCTAGACATACATTTTGATCGGTAAGAAATTGAGGCACCGACGGACGTCGGCGCCAGCAGTATATTGTATAATCCGTAGACACCCTTCGGAAGTCTACGGATAGAGGGTTAGGGTAAGGAATAATAAAAATGAATAATATAATTACACTTACATTCGAAGAAATGAAACCTATTTTAAATGGGATAATAGGCTTTAATTATAACTTTGAAAAGTTTTTTAATGAAGTTGATATTTTTAAAATAGGAGATTTGTTAGGAAGTAAGATGATTCCTGAGTCACTTCTAAAGTGGGACATGGTTGAGTTAGGAGAAGAAGGGTTTACAGTTTATGATTTAATATTGAATCAGTTAGTTGATTATGATTTGACCAAAGAAGTTTTTATGATTATTACTATAGAGAGTTATAGTGGTAATAAAATATTTTCTGTTCCATATATAGAATTAGAATTTTTTTGTGAAAACTATAGTAGTTTTTCAGGAGAAGATGTTGACTTTTTTGAACCTGTTGATTATATAATCATAGGTTCAAAAAATAAGTTTATTTATTATGTTAATTCAAATGGAAAGTATATCAAATTGAGTTTATAACCTCCTAGCAGGAGTGATTGGCTTAAAAATAATTTAATTAAGGAATAAAATCTAGTAATGAAATATAAATAAATATTAAATTTACAAAATAGGTATCAGGTAGACCAGTACGGATAAAGTAAGGAAGTGTCAGGTGAGGACACCTGCCACGGGGGTAGATAAAATTAAGAGATAATATGAGGTTAAACTTGCTTGTAATCAAAACTTCACAGCCCGATGATTTAGCCAAACAATACCAATTGCTTGGATTAAAATTTGATTACCATAAACATGCAAATGGACCTTATCATTATGCAGGAACAATAGATGATACCACATTTGAAATCTATCCATTACCTAAATCAAAAACTGAATCGGACAATACTACACGTTTAGGATTCGAGATTAATCAATTGCAGGAATTAATCTCAAAGATTACAGAAAGCAATTGGAAAATAATTTCTCAACCTACCAAATCAGAATTTGGATATACAGCAATCATTGAGGATTTGGATGGACGAAAGATTGAATTGAAAGAAACAGAACCCTCCTAATAGCTAAGTTTTTGTTTTGTTTGCAAATCAATTGAAGAAATGCTGAAGTATTCACGAAGGTCATCAAAACATTTAACTTTCTAGTCCTTATTCATATTAAACCATCTCACAAGCGACCTCAAAACCAAAAATTTTAGTTCAAAATTAAATTTCCGCTAAAATCTACTATTTTCAAGCGCATTGTTATTAATAATATACGTAATTTTGCAAAAAAACACTAGAAATAAAATTTTCTTGTGTACCACCATTATTATTTATCAATGACAGAGGCGATATCTATACAGATAGAAAAGGTAGCCAAAACTCGTATCCACGAAGTGGATTTTAACAATTTGGGATTTGGCAAAGTATTCACCGATCACATGTTTACTTGTGATTATGTAGATGGTGCTTGGCACAATCCTCAAGTCGTCCCGTTTCAAAATTTGAGTTTAAATCCTGCCACCTCATTCATTCACTATGGCCAATCTATTTTTGAAGGACTAAAAGCCTTTAAAAATGAAAAAGGTGATATACTAATTTTTAGACCAAAGGCCAATCAATTGCGCATGAGCAAGTCAGCGGAGCGTGTTTGTATGCCAACTGTACCAGAAGAAGTATTTATGGAAGGGCTTAAAACCTTGTTAACCATTGACGAACAGTGGTTTCCTAAAGGAGCGGGTACATCCATGTACATTAGACCTTTTATGTTTTCATTGGATGCAGAAATTCGTGTGAGGCCATCTGACACGTATAGATTTATGATTATTTTATCACCTTCAGGATCGTATTATTCAGAACCAGTGAAGGTATTGGTTGAAAAAAATTATGTAAGAGCAAGCAATGGTGGCCTTGGTTTCGCCAAAACATCCGCTAACTATGCTGCTTCTTTGTTACCTGCCAAACACGCTGTGGCTAAGGGTTATCATCAACTAATATGGACAGACAGTAAAGAACACAAATATGTGGAGGAAGCGGGTACCATGAACTTCATGTTTGTAATTGATAATGTCCTTATCACCCCAGCTTTGTCAGATTCTATTTTGGCTGGTATTACCAGAGATAGTATCATCACCTTGGCTAAAGACATAGGTATGAAGGTAGAAGAGCGTAAAGTAAGTGTGGAAGAACTAGTAGCAGCCATTAAAACAGGTGCATTAACTGAGGCTTTTGGCGCTGGTACTGCTGCTACTGTATCACATATAATTCAAATTGCAGATGAGGGAGTCGATTATTATTTGCCGCCAATAGAAAGTCGTAAGTTTTCGAACGAAATTGCTGTAGAACTTACAAACATTAAGCTCGGCTTAGCTCCCGATCCTCATAATTGGATAGAGAAAATAGAACTCAATAAGTAAAAACTTTTAAGCTGGTGCAAAATCACATACTTGCACCAGCCACTTTTTATTTGCTAATTTTTACCTAATTCCTTAGTTTTTGATAACATATATTTAATTCAAAATGAAACTTAAATCAACCTAAAACGTTCTAAACCATAATCAATTATCAAAATTATTGTTAGTTGGAAGGGTTTATATACTAGTAGGGGTAAAGCTGCTAGTTTTACAGTGCATGTTGGTATTTTTAGTTAATTTTTAAACATTAATAATGTGAGGGCAAGAGTAATTTTTTCGGTTGAAAATATAGGATCGGCAATACCATTTCATCATCAGTTTATTATTTCAAGGCTTGTTAAGGAAATGACCGTACTTGAAGAAGAGTACGCTGGCTATAAAAATTTTAGCTTTTCGGGTGTAAAGGGACAGACAAAAGTTGGCAAAGAAGGGCTGCATGTTTTATCAAGTAAAATCACCATTGTTTTCGCCAGTCTTAAAGACGATTTTCTTGAGTTTTTAATTCAAAAAATATTTACTTACAAAAGAATAGAAATTGGCACCTTAAGAGTGCGACCAGAAAGTGTTGAGTTAGAGGAAATTCCGTTATTTGCTGACAATAGCTCGAAATACTTGTGTATCTCGCCTATTGTTATCACCAATCCTAAAGAACCAAATTACGATCCTAAAAAATACGTAATGCCAGGTTCTGACGATTTCTCTGATCTAATCTATGAAGCTACCATGATTAACATGGATAGAACAGGGCTGTATACCCCAGAGCAAATGGCAAATTTTTTTAGATTTCAGATAGTGCCCGACCCGGAGTATTTAAGTAAGATTAAGGAAGAAGAGAAGAAAATCGCTCGTGTGTACAACACATATATTAATGATGCCAAATATGAAGTAAGGGGCTACACATTGCCATTTACACTATTTGCTGAACCAGAAGTACATCATTTTATATTTAATAGCGGCATTGGAGCTATTAATAACGAGGGGTTTGGTATGTTAGACATCCCAAATACAGACCAAAAAAGAAAAACTACACCTTTTGATGTGAAGCGTGGCAACACTACAGGCAGGTTGGAGTAAGTAGATTTTAATAGATTCGATTTATTACAAATACCACTAATTGCAACCCTTTAGAAACTGATAAAAATCATTTTTTAAAATGATGCTGCCTAGTACATTTGTTTAATAATCAAGTACAAATCTATAAAGAAAACATACGTTATGGCCATAAAAAACGCACCACTTAGCTGCTCTGTTTGCCAACTGCATAAGGACTCTTTATTCAAAAACTGTAATAAAGAAGAACTTACACACATGGACTGCAATAAGAACAATTTGTTTTTTAAAAAATCGCAGTATGTTTTTATGGAAGGCAACAGACCGTTTGGGTTGTATTGCATCAGTGAAGGAAAAGTAAAAATAAGTAAAGTAAATAGTGACGGAAAAGAGCAGATCGTGCGGCTCGTAAAGCCTGGAGATGTGCTTGGTTATCGTGCGTTAATGGCCTCAGAAAAATATTCTGCCTCCGCTATAGCCCTTGAAGACACCAAAGTATGTTTTATTCCCGAATCAGAACTAACCACCTTGTTATCTCAAAATTCCAAAGTTACCGCCGATTTATTTTCGTTATTGTCTAAAGCCCTGGGCGAAGCAGAAGAAAAGATTACCAAATTAGCACTTAAGCCAGTACGTGAACGACTCGCAGAGGCCTTATTGCTCCTCATGCGCACCTACAAAAACACCGATGAGCAATTGTTCTCTATATCTATATCAAGGGAAGACTTAGCCAGTATAGTAGGCACAGCTAAAGAAACGGTAATCCGTTTTTTATCGGAGTTAAAAGAGGATAATATTGTGAGCACCAAAGGAAGTACGATAACCATTATTGACGAAAAAAGGTTAATAAAAATAAGTCAAATGTATGACTAGCCCGTCATTTTTGTTATTGACAATTATCATTTTAATTACCTTTTAATTTACCCAATTTTGTACAGCTAGTTTAATAGCTAGGCCTTTGAACCTACAAAGACCTGAGGTTCATACAAGATAATCAATGCAAAATTCCTTTTTTCATATAGAACAAAAATTACTAGAACTTGGCAAAACCATTTTACTTAAGGAAAATCAGACGATTTCACTGGTAGGGGACGTGTGTCAATTTATCGTTTTCTTACCTCAAAATACTTCGCTCAACTTTAACAACAAAACCATTCAAATTGAAGCAGGAACCTATTTGAATGTGAAGGAGTTTTTTACCAAAGAACCGTTTAGAAATACCATTATTACCCTTCAAAAAACAAAGGCTGTATTAATAGAAATAGAGACTTTTGAAAGGAAAACAGAATCCTCGCATGAATTTCAGCTGTTTTTTCTCAAAAAACTCTCCCAACAAGCGGTTAAGTTTCATTCTGTTTTTGAATAACTCGATTTCTTCCTGCTTTTGAGTATTTTGCTCAATTTTCTCATGTAATGTCTTTTATCTTTCAATACCATTTTTCATTATTCACAAAATCAATTTAAATTAACAAATAGCCTCTGTATATTTGTTCTTTCTCATTGGTATTAATACAATACTAATAGATCACGAAACATAATAGACTGTTGGAAAGTAAATTATTTAAATACGATGATGCGTTGCCACTTGAAATAGCAGGAGAACTACCTGGATTTCAATTGCATTATACCACTTTGGGCAAAATTAACGCCGAAAGGAATAATGTTGTATGGGTATGCCACGCACTTACAGCCAACTCTAATGTGGCTGAGTGGTGGGATGGACTTATTGGCGAGGGAAAAACATTTAATCCCAAAGAGTATTTTATTATTTGTGCAAATGTGATAGGCTCTTGTTATGGCTCTTCTGGCCCATTGGAAATTAACCCTATCACCAAAAAACAGTATTTTTTAGATTTTCCTACTGTTACCATAAGAGATATGGTATTAGCGTTGGATAAATTAAGACTTCATTTAGGAATAGATCAGATTCACACGTGTATTGGTGGTTCGCTTGGAGGGCAACAAGCCATGGAATGGGCGATTTTACATCCATTTTTGATCAAAAATCTTATATTAATGGCCACTAATGCCCAACATTCTCCTTGGGGAATCGCTTTTAATGAATCTCAAAGGATGGCTATAATGGCAGACCCTACTTGGAACATTGAAGCCACCGATGCAGGGCAAGATGGTTTACGTGCAGCCCGGGCAGTGGCCATGTTGTCGTATCGTAACTATGAAGCCTATTGGAACACACAGTCTGACTCCGATATAGAAAAAACTGAACATTATAAGGCGAGTTCATATCAAATACACCAAGGTGAAAAACTTGTAAAAAGATTCAATACACATGCATACCTCTACTTGACCAAAGCAATGGACTCGCACCATGTGGGACGAGGGAGAGGAGGCATTAAAAACGCCTTATCAAAAATAGTTTCCAAGACCTTGGTTATAGGTATTAGCAGTGACTATCTTTTTCCGGTGCGAGAACAAAAATATTTGGCAGAAATTATTGATAATGCGCAGTATGCAGAAATTGATTCATTTTATGGCCATGACGGCTTTTTGGTAGAATTTAAGGCAATTGCCGAAATTATCCGTAGGTTTTATAGTTCATTATCTAACCATTAAAGAACATGAGTAAATCAATTAAAATTGGAATGTTTGGCTATGGAGTGGTAGGCCATGGTGTATTCGACATATTATCTAACAATGCTGGCTTGGCAGAAGTAGTTAAGATTTGTGTTAAGGATCGAAACAAAAAGAGGGATTTAGCACCCTCCTTTTTTACCTTCGACCGCAACGACCTTCTACAAGACGACAGTATTAATTTAATTGTAGAGGTAATCGATGATGCAGAAGCAGCTTTTGAAATTGTTTCTACAGCTATGCTTAATGGCAAAAGCGTAGTTACGGCCAATAAAAAAATGATTGCCGAACATTGGGCGGAACTATTAAAAATACAAAAAGAAAATAATGTTTCATTGCTATATGAGGCTTCGAGTTGTGGTAGTATTCCTATAATTAGAAATTTAGAAGAATATTATGATAATGAATTGTTACATTCGGTAAGTGGGATATTCAGTGGATCTTGTAACTATATCCTTACAAGAATATTTAATGAAAACATAGATTTTGATATAGCCCTTAAACAAGCCCAAGACCTTGGATTTGTAGAAAACGATTACGCACTTGATTTGATTGGATACGATGCCCTATATAAACTTTGTATCATAACCGCCCATGCTTATGGGGTGTATATTAAACCAGAAAACGTATTGAATCACGGTATATTAAATTTATCCAGTTTTGATGTACAATTTGCCAAGGAAAAGGGATATCGGATAAAACTCATGTGTTTTGTAGGTAAAGTAGGAGAAGACAGAATTACCATGTATGTGTTGCCTCAATTTATACCTATTGACAAAAGATTTTATTATGTTGACTATGAAGACAATGCCGTAAGCGTAGAAGCCACTTTCTCCGACAGGCAGTTTTTTATGGGCAAAGGCGCAGGAGCTCATCCTACGGGTTCGGCCATCATTTCAGACATTTCAGCCAATCGGTATGATTATAAATACGAGTATAAAAAATTCTTAAATCCTAACCGCTTTACCTATACCACAGCGGTAGAATTAGAAGTGTATTTGAGATATTTTGATGAGAAGAATCTTACTTTTTTCCATTTTGAAAAGATCACCGAAAAGTATTATGGCAAAGATTATAACTATGTGATTGGAATAATAAGACTTGATAATTTAATCCGATTAAAAGAAAAACTCAACTCTGCTGATGTGCTATTGGTGGCTACTGGCAAGATGAAGGCCATTTAACAAAAGGTTAACAAAAAGGCAACATAGATACATTTGTGAGTATAGAAAATTATGGTAGGTTTGTATCACTTTTTAATAACAATTATTTTTTCCTAAATCTTTACCATTTTTTAGCCGGGCTTGTCCCGGCTTTTTTATTATTAGCAATCTCGATTACAATTGTGAAAGGGCTTAGCATCTAAGGTATTCGTGATTAGTTTATGGCTGAAATTAATGTGATTATAGGAGGATGATGAATATCTGAAAATACAGCCCCCTTGGAGGTGATACACAGCAAGAACACTTCAGAATGTGGGGCTAAAATTGTAACAACAGAACAAAATTTAAAGTGGTACAGATTTGAAATCCGCACCACTTCAAACTTATTTACTTAATATTTGATCAGCTTTTGGGCTTTGGTTTTATTTTTGAGAATATAAAAACCAGCTTTCCAGTTGCTTGTGTCTAGTTTATCTGTGGGTGTGCCTGTGTAGACTACATTTCCCATGGCGTCCAAGATTGAGATTTGGGATGTGGATGATATCACCAGTTGGTCGGTAAATGGATTGGGAGACACCGACCAGTCGTTGATAGTGCCGTCTTCGATGCCATTGATGAGGGCGAGGTAGATATCCACATCGATGATGATACCAGCCAACGCCAAAGTAACCGCCTGACTTTCTTCTGTTTTGTTGGGGTAATAGGTATTGGCATAGCTATTGGAAAGCGGACTCGTAGGAATGGCCTTGAGTATGTAATTACCCGCAGGGATAGAATCTATTTTAAATGTGCCATTGGCGTTTACTGCTCCGTAATAACTTGTGTTGGTGGTTTTGTTTATGGCCATAACCGAGCCAGCACCTAACAGGCTAATGCCTTGGTGTACCCTACCGGAGATGGAGAGGGTGTCCGCTACGTTTCTGCGGGTGATAAAGTATTTTTCCAAGCAAGTACCTGTAATGTCAAAACCAATATCTTCACCGTTGAGGCCAGCTTTTTTGGCTGGAGAGTTAGGTAATAGGATGGGGGTGGAATCGTTTACAAAAAGTGGATCTTGGAATAGGTTGTAATAGGTGTCGATATCATCTCCATTATTGTTTTTTGAAACGATCGTTCCAAAGCCAACTATGCCTAGTTGATTGGCAAAAATATCTCTTCCATCAAATAGATTATTGCTTATTGCATCAGCTGGTGCACTAGTAAGCTTATTGGTCTTAACAGAAATTTTGTTACCATAAAAAATATTATTTGATAAAATATTCGAGAAATTATTGTCCACGCTAACTCCGTTATTTTTATTCTTAAATAGAATATTGTTTTTAATGGTGGTTTGTAAACTTGAATTCCAAAATTTTATTCCATTGTAACAATTTGTAATTATGTTTTCTTTTATTTCTGCGTTGTAATAGTTCATAATACCATTTCCATCGTTGTAATTGGTCATAATACCATTTCCATCAAGTTCAGAGTTAATATTGTAAATTAAATTATTGGAAACTTCTCCAGAGTAAATCGAAATACCATTTATTTCCCTGCCTTGGCCGTTAAACACTCGATTGCACATTATTGGATTTTTTGCAGCACTCACATATATTCCTGTACCTAATCCATTATTGAGACTTCCAAAATCATGAATTGAGTTCTCCTCAATAATTGTCAGCCAACCTCCATCTATTCCGATGTAAAGAAAATCTTTAATTTCACAATTTTTGATACTTATGTCAAATCCAGAAATGCCAGTATTGGGGTATTCAATACAGCAATATTGAAATATTCCTTTGCCAAGTATTAAAATTTGATTCCAATCACCTTTAGTAGGATTTTTATTAGCCGAGGTAAATATAATACTGTCTTGCAACGTGCCAACAGCAATTATCTTTCCATTTTTTTGAACATTTAGTTCAAAAAAACTATTAAACTCAACGACAGTCCCAGGTTCGATAATTAAGGAATCCCCATCATTGACAGTAACATCTCCAACCACTCTGTACCTATATTTCTTGAGCCATCTCCCTTTTGCTTGACTTGACACTTCAATAAGGTTGGGTAGGATAAAATCTTTTAAGCTTTGATTTGTTAGAATTAAAACATTTGAACTGTTTTCATAACCACTTTTCAATTCATCTTTGCTAAAAAACACCTTGTACACTCCCCCCTTCAAATTAATGCTATAGCTTCCGTTCAATAGCGTATAGGTAGAATCCGTCTGTGCGGTAGGTGATTGGGCCTCAAACTTCACTTTGATGCCTGAGTGGTCGGTGGCGCCTTCTAGATAAGCATTGCCTGTTACTTGCGCAAAAATGTTGGCACAAAAGGCCAATACTAAACTGCTGATTAAAAATAGTCTTTTCATGGTGTTAATATTTAATGGTTTTAAGTTAAGTTTTAGTAATGCCTCTTCTACCTACTTGACTTCAAATAGTAGAAATGTTCCAGCTTTCTTAAAAAGAATATAAAATTCTCAAGCTTGCACTCATCCATTGTTGGTTTTTGATACCCTTATATTCCGTTACATTAGAAAGGCTTTTGCTGGTTTCCCAACACAGTTCTGTTTGCCAGCGATTGGTTAGTTTCTTTCCGAGTGCCAAATGAACGGAGCCAAACCAAACGATATTAGGTTTGCTTTCTGCTATTTCTTTTACAAATCCATTATTTTGTAAAGGAATGTTCGCCATCAACCCCAGCCCAGGGCTCATATACCAACTTTTCCATTTCAATTGATACGCAATCCTAATTGGTATTTGCAAATATTGAATACTGGTCGAGGTTGTTTTCAGCGTATCATTTGTTTCTTTATAGCTTTCCGTTATTGTTTTTTGCTCCGTCACATATACGGGGGTACTAGTGCCATTCACGATTTGATAATAAACATCCAGCGTATCGGTAGTTTGTACCATGCGTTGTCGTTGAATATCATACTGTTGTATAAGGATGGCTTTAGTTTTCACTTGAAAAAAAGAAAGTCCTAAGCTTAGCTCAATTTGCCGAAACCTTCTTTTTAAAAGTACTTCCATAAAAGTAGCACTTTCCCATTTTAAGGTGAGGCTATCGTTCGGCTGTGATTTTAGTTGCTGGCTTAGTCCGATACCAAGGCCTACGAGCCAATTTTTTTGGCTATTTGTATCGGTAGAAGGCAAATAAATCTCTTTTTTTATTACCACGGGTGCTTCGTACTGGTACACAGTATCAATAATAACAGTATTGCTATCCGATTGAGCAATAGAAAAAAATGTACAAAAGATAAAAATAAAGAATAGAATTCTCAAAATCACAATGCTTTGTTAGGCCTCAAAAATACTACTTTTTTCTTCTTTTTGAAGGCTTTTCTGTAATGGTATCCATTTGATAGATGGTGTCTTTTTTCACAATCACCACGGTTTTTTTCAAGGGATTCGATACTTTTTTGGCACTGTCTTTAAGTAAATGAGGTTGTATGGGTTGATCGGCGATCAAGGTTACTGTAGCTATGGAATCATTAAGAAAGGTGTTGTTCTGTTTAGCATCTAAATTCTCCTCCTTCATTTCCTTCGAAACACTAGAATTTACCAAAGAGGGAGAAGGAACTGGTTGAAAAGTCCCTTTTTCTGAATATTCTCCCTGTATTTCATTTGTTTTTTCAATTATTAGTGCTTTGGGTTCTTCTAGCTTTGTTATCTTCGCAATAAGCGATTGTGTATAAATATAATGGCCAGCGAGGGTCATGGTGATCAAAAAACCAGATACAATGGCTGCAGCATAAAACACATTAAAATTGAATGGATTAAACTGATAAAAGCTGTTTTTTAGCAATAGGCGATTCATCAGCTCCATTTCTTCTAAGCTTACCGACGCCTCTTCACCTTGAAGACCCTCTTTAAATATTTTCCCTATATTTTCTTTCATAAGTATATCCTATTTGGGAATTGATTTGAAGTTGCTGTTAGCCATACCACGAAGTGCCAAGTAATCCATCATTTGCTGTTTTACCATTTCCTTCGCCCTAAAAACCCATTTTCTAGATTGAGCTTCATTAATTGCAAGTGCCTCCGCTATTTCTTTATGACTTAATTCATCGATGTAGAACAGGCTAAAAGCAATCCGATACTTCTCTTGTAAGTTTTCCAGCATCTGCACAAGGGTTTGTTTATCGTAGCCCGCTTTCATCATTAATTCTACCAAGCTTTCTTCATCTGTTTCTATAGTATCTTCTGAATCATCGTAATTGTCGTGTAATGCTTCGTTGTCTATTCGTTTTTTTTGCTTATTAAGTGCATCCAGTGCCGTGTTTACCGCGATTCTTCGTAGCCAGCCTTCAAATACACCATCGTAGTTATACTTTTTTAAGTTGTTAAATATTTTTATAAAACTATCTTGAAGCAAATCGGCAGCCAGCTCTTTGTCTTTGATATAACGAAGTAGTGTGCCCTTAATCAAAGGTGCATAGCGTGCAAACAACAGCCTTTGTGCGTCTGCTCGCCCTTTTATACACCCTTTAATTAATTCTTCTGTTGTACTCAAAATAGTTAAAAATATAAATTGGTAATCAGATTGGTTATAATGGTCAGATTATCATAGATCTTAAACGCTTTTAAGTTCTTTTGCTAATATGACGGAAGTTCTGAAAAATGTTCCAGAAATGTGAAAAAAATAATTGTCTTTCTAAGGCTATGCCGTTAGCTCCGACCGAAAGGCATCAATTCCCCCTTTCGAAAATATAGCTTGTTCGTCGATATATAAATTGGTTTCATTTTTTCAAATTTTCTACTTTGTTTCTATGTTGTTTCTACTCGCGTTCTATGTTGCTTCTATGACCTATACATGCTGCTTCTATCCGCGTTCTATGCTGCTTCTATCGGCGTTCTACTCGCTGGCCTGTAGGTTTCCCCTAGGTTTCTCCTAG
>JAIYAU010000035.1 GCA_027488865.1 Cytophagaceae bacterium | reverse complement strand
AGCCCGATAATGACTACCACCGTTACCCTAGAAAGGTTAAGAAAACGAGGCTACGAAAGTATGTTTGACTATTACCAAACAGTAAACCCCGATTTGAATCCCTTGTTTTGAGAAACCGCTGTATTCGAGACCCGAACGTACGGTGGTGTGAGAGGGCTAAGGTGCTTATTTGAAGCACCTTACTCTACTCGATTATGTGCTGCAATTCTTTTATTGTCAGTATGAACCAATTTTTCCATTTCGCTCATATTTTGTAAAGAGTAGTATATATTTTTTCCCTTTGCTGTCAAATGGAAAGTAAAGTTTGTAGTCATTTTTTTCAGTCCAGAAATGATTTTCAATAGTCTGTCCAGTAAAGTAATTATTTAAATAGTCGCAGTCGTGAATTTGACATTTGTAAAATGAGTTGTTGTAAAATGGTTTTTTCAAGTTCTCTTGATTGTCGTATTCATTAATTTCAAGAAAGGTTAATTGTCCATTGTATTTGTCGCTTGTAATTAGAGCAACGGAAGGAAACTCTTGTTTTTGATTAGAGAGAAATTTTAAAATTTCAGGAATGTCGCCAATTTTAGAAGTGTCGGCAAGGGCTAAAGGAATTTTGTCAATAGAAGTTTGATAGCGAGTAATTATGTCATTGGCCTCTGAAACTAATTTATTTTTCTCATTTTGTCGAGTTAGAAAGTCCCCCAAGAATAAAAACGATACAATAATCACAACTAGTCCTAATGTATAGAATAGAAATTTCTTAGTAACAAAACTTGTCCCATTGTCTTTAAGTTCCTGTGTCTTACTGTCCGCGATGAGACTGATATTAAGGCTGATATTTAAAATTGCAGAACATAAGACGATTACTGAGCTGAAGCCAATAAAGGAAAAAATAAAATTTGATGTTCGGCTTGTAAATACATTCAGGTCGAAGGTATTTGTCACAACGAACCCAATGAAAAAAAATGCGATAAAGGAAATGGTGATTACCATCGTCCAAGTCGTCAAGTTTGCAAGTTTGATTTTATTTAATGTTTTCATTTTGTCTATTTGTTAAGTGGTTTTTACGGTCTGCTATTGTTGCACATAACGATTATGTTTACGAAATTGCGTAAACATGCGCAATTTGCTTTTAATTAAATATTTAGATTTAATAAACAAGCCCTAGCGCCATAGGATATGGTCCAAAAATACACTTCGCTCAATAACATATCAGAATTTCTATTGACACTGGTTTGCATATTCATGTAATTTGAGGGTTAAAAATATTAATTCTACCTAAATTATTATGTTTCAATATTAATATTTATTTTTGAAAGTGTCTAAAAATGGTGTCAGGTGAAGACACCTGCCACGGGGGAAAACCTTAGTTGTTAGCAGTAGTTTTTCTAGTCCCACCACAAAAAAATTCTCCCTGTTTTCTTAATTTCATTTTCAAGATTCTCTATTGTTTCTGCTCCTTGATCCAATGTGTCAGGGCAGAACTCATAAACTTCATTTGCTAATTTCTTGTAATCAATGTTTGTATTCAAAATCTCAAATTCGCAAAAGTCAAACCCAATTCCGATAATTTTTGCACCAAATTCCTTGTCCCATTTTTTGTGTTTTTCAATAATGTCTTCCGTTTCTATGTCATAATTCCCCCCATTTGTTCCTGAATACTCCATGATTTTGTATGGATCAGAAGTATTTCCAATTAGCCCAACTTTATAAGTATTATCTCCGAATTCGCTTATAAAAATATACTTACCTGCGATTTTGAGCTCTTCTTGATGGTTGTTTATAATCTTTCTGGCATTTTTCTCAGTAGTGAGACTACAAATACCATGTGAGTTTTTTACATCTTGATAAACTCCTCTAAGTATTAATCTTTCCACGGAATGTTTTGTAAGGTTTGTTAGAAATAAACCGTCTAAGGGGTTAATTTCAGAGTCAATACAGTTTACAACTTCATTTAAAGTAAGTCCTTTAATTACTGGATAGTTGTTTTTAAGAAAATTATCTCTCGATTTCAATAAGTGTTTTATAAATTGGTCTAATCTTTTTTTGTACCATATTGACCCATTGAATTCAATGCCATTCGTTTTTTCATCTTTAAATAGAATTAACTTGTTCTTGCTGCTAAATTGATAGATTAAACAAAATAAGAAACTAACACTTAAATAAAAAATCTCAGCGGTCTCACTTACTTTATGACCATTTATTCGTCTGCTAAAGACATAAATTGCTATTGCCAAAAATAAAATTGAACAAATTAGCCATAAGAACTTTCTGTCTTTTTCTTCAATTACTTCTGAACCGATATTTTCAAACTTGACAAAAGATTCTTTAGTTGAAAGTATCTTTGTTCTAATAATGTAAAGTCCTGAATCTTCGATTCTATATTTGGAAAAATAAAAATCAAAGCCTATTTGAGTAAAGGTCATGGATTTTGGGGGTAAAATTACTGCTAACGATTGTGTTTACGCAATTGCGTAAATATCCGCTATTGACGCAATTTGTATTCAATTTAATATTTAGACTAATTATACAATTTTATTATTATTTTATATCAAATCCAATTGATCCTTTGTAGAATTGATTTGGTCAAATCGCTAGATGCT
>JAIYAU010000061.1 GCA_027488865.1 Cytophagaceae bacterium | reverse complement strand
CAGAGGATTGGTTATATAGTAGTGCAAGGAATTATGCCAACTTGCCTTAGGTTCTAGACATACATTTTGATTGGTAACAAAATGAGGCACCGACGTCCGTCGGCGCCAGCAGCAACTATGCTGGGCATAAGGGGCTATTGGATGTGATGTTTATTGGATAGTGGTAATTGTATCGCTATGCGGCTTCCGGAACAAAGTTCCTATAACGTTTTAGGTACGGAAGTAAACTTCCGCACCAGAGGGTGGCACCAGAGGGTACGGAAGTAAACTTCCGCTATTGGATGTGATGTTTATTGGATAGTGGTAATTGTATCGCTATGCAGCTTCCGGAACAAAGTTCCTACTACGTTTTGGGTACGGAAGTGAACTTCCGCACCAGAGGGGTTCCGCACCAGAGGTATATTCATTATCCTCCAATAATCACCTTAATTTCTGCCACCGTCTTTTCTAAATCCAAGGCTATTTCCTCCAAGCTAAACCCTTTGCTTTGAAGCCTTTGAATCATCTTTTTTAGAGTAGCTTTTGCTTCTTCTTCCCTAGCCTTTGCTTCCGACTCGCTTTTTTCTAAATCAGCAATTTTTCTATCTAAGTTGTCTAATTCGCTCAATATTTCGTCTTCGATGGTCATTTCTTGGCGAATTTTTTCATCAGCATTAGCTTTGATGAGTCTACGAGTAACTTTCTGAAAATCTTCATCTTCAAGCTCTTCTACTTCTACCTCGTGGCGTGTACTAGCTTCGAATATCGCTAACAATTTTTCTATTTTATTTCTTCTATATTGCTTAAAGAGTGGTATTTGAATAATAATTGAATTATGGGTTAAGCACTCTATAAACTCCTCTTTTTCAGTAAGTATTTCTTTGGAAAAGTTGTCAACATAGTGTCTGTTTACATTGATTATTGGCGATTTTTTAGAATATTTTAATGGTTTACCTAAAAAATAAATGGTGTAAATCGGTATTGCTTTGTTGGGTTTTTCGGCATAACTATTTTGGTCGCTGGCATATTGGGTGCCGAGGTATTTTCGGAATCTCATAATATCCGAATCCAGTTTTGCCTTTTGAATTTCAATCAATACTACATGTTTTTCATTATTTTCGAGGGTGATAGTGGCCTTGAAATCTATTCTAAAAACGGTAAAATCTCTTTTGCCTACGGGCAAATTAAGCTCTGTAGGTTCTAGCTGAAGGCTGTCAATCTTGATGTCTAAAATATTGGATATTAATATTTTGGCAACTTCGTTATCCTCTAGCAAATATTTAAAAACCGAATCGTAAATGGGATTGGCGAGTATCATGATGACTTGAAGGCTTTTTCGATATCAAAGATAATAAGATAATTTCATTAATTGAATTTTCCCGCAGTCCCCCCGTGGCAGGTGTCCTCACCTGACACTTTTCCTCTCGTGGCTATCCCGACCTGATACATGTTTTGTCAATTTAGTATCTATCCATAAAATGTGTTAATATATTAAACTCGTCTAACCCCGTTTCATAATAATTAGCACTTGACCATTTATACTCCTCTGGTCTTGCAACCAAGTTCCATCTTACATTGAGTGGGTTTAAATGAATATAATTGAGTTTTTGTATAAACATATCTTTATCCAATATCTTTATTGCTAATGGATCCCGCTGCCAAAACTGATATTGCCTATCGTATTTATCTGATTTGAATACCTCAAGTACCTTTGGATGATTTATTGACAGATCTTTTTTAAATGAATGCGCTGTGAATTTTGTAAAGCTACTGTCGGGCATTTCTTTTTGATTCATCAATAACATTTCCCAAATTAAATGTAAATGATTTGGCATAACGACAAAACCATAAACTTTGATCAATTTCCTACTCACTAAATTATACAAACTCTCAAGTATTATTTCTTTGTATTTATCTTGTTTTAGTAGATGTTTCCAACCGACAATGGTTATTGTCCAAAAATACACTTTATCCAGTAACATATGAGAATTCCTATTGACACTAGTTTGCATATTCATGTAATTTGAGGAGCAAAAATATTAATTCGAACTTAATAATTATATTTCACCACCAATTTTGCACATTAATTAAATTGCTTTGAAGCTAATAACGTTAGGTATTTAAAAGTGTCAGGTGGGGAAAAGTGGCAGGTGGGGACACCTGCCACGGGGAGAAAAACCAGAGGATTGGTTATATAGTAGTGCAAGGAATTATGCCAACTTGCCTTCGGTTCTAGACATACATTTAGATCGGTAACAAAATAAGGCACCGACGGACGTCGGCGCCAGCAGCAGGCATAAGGGGCTTTTGGATGTGATGTTTATTTGATAGAGGTAATTGTATCGCTATGCGGCTTCTGGAACAAAGTTCCTACTACGTTTTGGGTACGGAAGTGAACTTCCGCACCAGAGGGAGTTGTTTTGTACCTATGTGTATCAAATTATCAGATGCTAAAAATGGAATGCAATTATTGTAAGAAAAATTGCACAAAGGCTGGCCTTCAAAAGAGAGGAGTGCAGACAGTTTTACTCTTAATCAGTGTAAAAAACATTTGTCTGGAAGTTGTATCTTCAGATATTCATTATCCGCCAATAATCGCTTCAATTTCAGCCACCGACTTTTCCAAGTCTAGGGCTATTTCCTCCAAGCTAAACCCTTTGTTTTGTAGTCTCTGAATCATCTTTTTTAAGGTGGCTTTTGCTTCTTCTTTTAGTTTCCTTTCTTCCTCTTCCCTAGCTTTTGCTTCTTCTTTTAGTTTTCTTTCTTCTTCCACTTTTAACTGTAATTCAGCTACAGCGTCTTCTATGGCAGAGTCAATCTCACTTTGGCGAATGCGTTCTGCTTTTACGTAGGTTTCGTAAAGTGCTCGTTCTTCATTGCTTAGGCTATCCACCCGCATCTTTTCTTTTGCCTGTGATAAGCCCTTGGCTTTAAACTCGTCCTTGATTTCGCTGTTCTTCAAGAAATAGATCCACTCATCTAATGGGTCTTTGGCGATATCGTTGAAGTTGTTGACCTTCAGCAAGTAGTAGGTAGTGAATATCTCATGTGGATATTGAACATGATATAATTCCTTTTGAGTTTTAGAAAGCTCCAGCTCATTATGAGTGTGGATACCCTTGAAATGAGTTTCACCTAAGTACACATAATCGTCACCATGCCCTAACTCAAAGTAGACAATATTGATTGAATATACCTTGACCACCTTGTCATAAGTATCTCCTGCGCCGAGTCTTTCGCTGATGGCCTTGGCTTGTCCGTAATTCATGCGGTGGAAATAGTCGTGCTCCTTTTCGTTTTGCACTTCTATCAAAAAGAGGTCACCCTGCGTATTTTTTACCAAAATGTCAATAACATTGCTTTTATCAAATTGATCTTCTTTGTTGCTTTGGCTTTCTAAAATTTCTTGGATAAAAATATCTTCCTCCAAAAGCACCGAGAGGAATCCTTCTAATATATCGAAGTTAGATTTGTGACGGAGCAGTTTTTTTATTGCCCAGTCAAATCGGATGTGCGTTTGTGCCATTGATAAAAATCGTTGATACACAAAAATAAGCATAAATATATGAAATGAGAAAAGGAGGACTTGAATACTGTATAATGTGTAGTTGGGATGGATGCGTAAGGGATCGAAGCGGCTACCCCACAGCGTGTGAGGCTATTGTGTGTTGGGAAAAACGAGGAGTAATAGCGAAGAGCCCGGCCCTTTAGGGATACGCCCAAATTTATTTGCACTAGCCAACCTGCCGATCAGTGGATACTTACCAACCCTGCTTATATTCGTATAGACCGCCAAATTAGGTTTAATTGAAAAACGGTTCACCAGCACCAGAGGTAATTGGTAAGTTTTTGGTTAAATGGAGAGGGAATTTGGTTTAATACTATACCTCCTTGTACATTTTTAGGCTCAACCACCTTGCATTTAGCTGTGCAGTGTGTAACAGATGATTTTTGTCACACACCTCAAAAATAAAAAATTCAATTATTCCGTAAACTTTAATTAAATTAATTGTTTGCTTAATCCACTATTAATTTAACCCAAATATTATTAGGCTTATTTGACCCGAGAATAAAAATAAAATATTGACGTCAAAAAATTTCATTTTACAATTAATAAGGTGAAATTTGGCAATGTTTAGGTCATTTTTAAGCTTATGTTCGATTTTATAATTTGGAATGCCGCTCCGGAGATTTTTACTTTTGGTAAATTTGCCCTTCGTTGGTACGGACTTTTATTTGCGCTAGGCTTTATTATAGGCCAACAAATTATTTTTAAAGTTTATAAACTAGAAGGCAAAGACCCTATTTTAGTAGAGAAACTTACCATCTGGATGGTTTTGGCAACTGTTATTGGTGCAAGGCTGGGTCATTGCCTTTTTTATGAACCAGATATTTATCTAAACAATCCGATAGAAATTCTTAAAATTTGGGAAGGTGGTCTCGCAAGCCATGGTGCTGCCATTGCCATTATCTTAGCCATTTGGTTTTATGCCCGCAAATATCCAGACCAATCCATGTTATGGTTGCTTGACCGACTTGTAATCGTAGTTGCACTTTCAGGATGTTTTATAAGAATGGGTAATTTGATGAACTCTGAAATAATTGGCAAACCTACTGATGCTCCATCGGGGTTTGTGTTTACCAGAAGCGCTTATGACAGGATGGAAAATTTCTTTACCCAAAATAATATTCAAGGCTTGGATAAAATTTCTTTTGAAAGTGCTGGTAAAGATACCACCATCGATAACCAAGTTGTTGAAAAAATGGACTTATTAATTTATCTTAAGAGTAGTACTGATCCGCTAGTGATAAATCAACTAACAAGATTTGGCTTAAAAGCGCTGTTTGATGGCCCTGAAGAGGAAGGTCATGACCATATATTGACCTCATCACAAAGTATTTTGTCTATCGACCAAAGCAAGGATGGTAAAACTATTTTAAAAATGCCCGTTTTTGGCATACCAAGGCATCCATCACAGCTATATGAGGCGTTTTCTTGTTTGTTGCTTTTTGGTGGGCTGTATTTTTTGTATATGAAACAACAAGTTAAAACACCAGAAGGAAGTTTGTTGGGAATTTTTATGGTCACCTGCTTCGGATTAAGATTTTTATACGAATATTTAAAGGAAAACCAAGTAGCCTTTGAAAGTAATTTGTCCTTTAACATGGGTCAAATTTTAAGCATACCTTTAGTAATAGCAGGAATAGGGCTGATAGCTTGGGCATATAGAAAAAAGAAATTGGAGTCGTAGTTAGATTGAATAATAAATGATAGTAGTAACAGGTGCAGCGGGTTTTATAGGAAGTTGTTTGATTGGAAGATTAAACGAAAGCAACTTCAACTATATAATAGCAGTAGATAAATTTGACAATCCAGAGAAAAACAAAAATCTGGAGGGTAAAAAAATACAAGCGCGAGTGGAGCGTGATGTGTTTTTTGAATGGTTAGAAAAAAATCACCAATTTGTAGAATTTATATTTCACATTGGTGCTCGCACAGATACCACGGAGTTTAATAAAGAGATTTTTGACAAACTCAACGTGCAATATTCGCAACAGATTTGGCAAAAATGTATAGATTTTCAAATTCCTTTGGTTTATGCGTCTTCAGCCGCTACCTATGGCCTTGGTGAGCAAGGTTACGAGGACGATGAGGCTAAAATTCCACAGCTGAAGCCGCTGAACCCTTACGGAGATTCTAAAAATGATTTTGATATTTGGGCTTTGCAACAAACCCAAAAACCATTTTTTTGGGCTGGTCTAAAGTTTTTTAACGTGTACGGCCCCAACGAATACCACAAAGGAAGAATGGCCTCCGTTATTTTTCACGCCTTTAACCAGATTACCGCTACCAAAGGCATGAGGCTTTTTAGATCTCACCATCCAGATTATACCGATGGTGGGCAAATGCGTGATTTTATTTATGTAAAAGATTTAATAGAGGTTTGTTATTTTTTAATGCACCATCGCAGAAACAGCGGTATTTATAACTTAGGAAGTGGTAAGGCAAGAACATTTTTGGACTTGGCCAAAAACACCTTTAAGGCGATGGAGGTAGAAGAAAATATCAGTTTTATTGACACACCCATTGACATCCGCGATAAATATCAATATTTTACAGAAGCCAAAATGGAAAAATTGATTTCCATTGGTTACGACAAGCCATTTCATTCTTTGGAAGAAGGCGTAGAAGATTATGTAAAAAAATATTTACAGGGGGGCGTTTATTATTAAGAAAGTGGTAATGAGAAGAGGTTTTATCCATATTCTGTATGCCAACTATGTTGAAGGATAAAAGTTAATATCCTAGTTACCAACCGTCTTATAGAAAGGTGCAATAAAAATTTGTCATTTGAAAGAACTAGACGAAGGGTTGTACAAGTTAATTCCAAATATAATTAATCTTATATGTTTGGAGAAATTTGGCAAGTTTGTAATGGAAAGGGAAGATTTTATATCCCTTTGGACTCTTCGTAATGAAATAAAAATCACTGGTGGGCGGCCTGTTCAAAGCTCGTCAATTGCCTTGTTGGAATTTCTGGAGGGAGAAAATTTAGAGGAGGTTTTTGTGAACCAGCTATATACGGACGCGTTTGCCCTTTTGATTATTACCGATTTGAAGCATCAAAAGTTTTTTGGATATTTGTATCGCGGATACCCACCCCCAGAACAAGTCATTAATTATTTGGAAAGTAAAATTAGCCGCCTTTGACATTGTGTTTCTGCCCTTTTTTTGGTACGAAAGTAAAATTAAATCTTGAAATTTATTCTCATAGCCTTGCTTATCCGCCAGTTTAAGGATGGGCTAGGAGTGGTTATTAACTCTAGTCAAACCTAAAAGGCCAATTCAAATATTCACCCTTGAGATTCTGCCAGTTTTTATTTTCGGAAATAATTTATTGTAAATTTTTGTAAAAAACAGAATTCCTCCAGATTTTCCATGGAATATTACAATATAATCATCAAAAAAACGGTAGATAAAACATAATATTAATCATGAAATCTGAAAAAACATTGCCAAAAGACGGTATTGAAGGTTTGAAAGAGAACTGGAAGAGTGACTTAATTGCAGGGTTTATGATATTTTTATTGGCCATGCCTTTAAGCCTTGGTATCGCCGACCAAAGTAAATTTCCTCCAGTATTTGGCTTGGTAGCAGCCATAATTGGTGGTATGGTGGTGAGTTTGTTCTCAGGGTCAAGGCTTACCATCAAAGGGCCCGCTGCTGGTTTAGCACCTATTGTCGGCGCTGCAGTGGTCGCTTTCAGCGATGACCCTATTCTCGGCTGGAAAATGACCTGTGGCGCTATCTTGGTGGCTTCGGTTTTGCAGATATTACTTGGTATTTTTAAACTTGGTAAAATGAGTGATTTTTTTCCCGCATCCGCCATTCATGGCATGTTGGCTGCAATTGGTATTCTTATTTTCTCCAAACAAATTCACAATTTATTAGGAATTCCTGGCAAAATGTTGGTAGATGAGCAAGGCAAAGCTCTGAGTCCATTAGGTTTGTTGTCACATATTCCTCAAAGTATCGCGCATTTAGATTGGCAAATCACTTTGATAGGTGTCTTATCACTAATAATTGTGTTTGGAATGCCATTCATCAAAAACAAATATGTTAAACTTGTGCCAGTGCCTGTAGTAGTACTTGCTCTGGCCATTCCGTTGGCGTTGGTGTTTGGTTTACAAGGAAGTAGAGGATTTGCCATGATCAAAATTGGTAATTTTATAGACCAAGTTGGCCAGGGCTTAAGGGGAGAAAACATTAGTTTTGAAGGATTCAAAAACACATTTGTTTTTGTGCAATATGTTTTATTGTTTTCATTGATTGGTTCCATTGAAAGTTTGCTCACGGTTAAAGCTATTGATGGTCTTGATCCATATCACCGTAAATCCAACTCAAACAAAGATATTATTGCAGTAGGAATAGGTAATTTATTTTCAGGGTTTTTAGGAGGGTTGCCTATGATATCAGAAGTAGCCAGAAGTAGTGCTAACGTAAGTAATGGAGCCAAAACAAGGTGGTCTAATTTTTTCCATGGAGTTTGGCTGTTGTTAGCGGTACTTTTGATTGCTCCATTTCTAGAAATGATTCCGAAAACAGCTTTGGCGGCTTTACTTTTGGGAGTTGCATATCGCTTGGCTGCACCAAGGCATTTTATTAACACTTCTAAAATTGGCCTTGAGCAGTTAGCCGTATTTATTGTAACCATTGTATTTACACTCGTGGAGGATTTGCTTATTGGGGTCATCTCGGGCATTGTATTAAAATTTGCAATCAACATTTTCATGGCAGGTTCATTTGCTAATATTTTCAAGGCCAAAACTGTGGTCACTAAGTATGCAGATAAGGACTATTCTATTCAAGTGCTGGGTTCACTCACTTTTTCAAATTTTATTTCTTTTCAAAAATTAATTTATTCACTACCACCCAAATCGCACATAAAACTAGATTTAGAAAAGGTAACCTACATCGGCCATGGAGCGATAGAACAGTTAAGACATTTAGAAGAAGAAATGCATATTCAAGGAGGATCTCTAATTGAGTACAACAAAATACACCTTGGCAAAATTGGAAAACACAGATTGTCTGCGCTTCGATTGAACTCCAAAAAGAATGCTCAAAGTGATTTGCCATTACTTAGCGAAAGAGCGAAACTGGCCAAAGAACTTAACTTTAAGTTCGTAGAATATGGAAAAAACGAAATACGAGATAAGTTTTCAAAGTTCTATCTATACAAAAAAATGAATATTGTAGAATCTGTTATAATTGGACAAAATGGAGCTAAGACCATTAGCATAGTTGATTTTACAGGATTGGAAACTAAGGGATTAATAGCTTCTGAAACACAAAAGACAATTTTCCTCATCAATACTTATTTACCGATACCAAATTTCGTATTGGAAATAGAAGAGGAAGCTAACTTGCTTGCAGAAGGTAAAGACATAGATTTTGCTGGATTTCAAGATTTTTCAGAATATTTCTTATTAAAAGGTCAAAACGAGCTTGAAGTAAGAAAATTCTTTACACCAGAACTTATTCGTTTCTTCGAAGACAACAAAGATTACTTACTTGAAGCAGAAGATGGGGTGTTGCTTGTAAGGCCAAATGCCGATTTATTAACCAACTATGAAATAAAAGTAGCATTGGAACGCATTCAAGCCATATTGATTATTATGGATGCATCTTTATACGTAACTTCGGAGGCTTAATATTATAACTAATTTTGTAAAATGAAAAATATATTGAAGTTATTGGTTTTAATAATAGGACCACTTTGGGCACAAAAGGATAGTATCCAAGTAATTATTAAGCCAACAATGGGGTCGGCAAAACCAATAAAATTTAATCTAAACGAGGACGGTAGTTTGTATTTTCAAACTACTTTTTTAAACCAAACTTGGTTAAGATTTAATGAAAGTAATCCGGGAACTACGGTTAATGGAGAAAAGTCTGATCAAACTTTGGACATTGGTTTAAGAAGAACGAGAATACAAATGTTTGGACAAATAACCTCACGTTCATTTATTTACTTTCAATTTGGAATGAATAATTTTAATTTTCTCAGCCAGAACGCAGGAAATAGAAAATTAGGTGCATTTTTTCATGATGCTTTGTGTGAATATAGGCTTAGTACAGGAAATGAGTTAAAAATAGGAGGGGGGCTGACCATAGCCAATGGTTTGTCAAGATTTAGCCAACCTAGTATTGGTACCATTATGACGCTCGATGTGCCCGTTTTTGCGCAAGCCACGGTAGATCAAACCGATGAATTTTCTAGAAAGCTAAGTATTTATGCGCGAGGACAAGTGGGCAAGTTTGATTATCGCTTCTCATATTCTGATCCTTTTGTATATCGAACTTCGGGCATAACTCCTACAGCTGGTGTTAATGCAAGTTTTGCTGGTAAGAAGCATTCCAAACAATACCAGACCTACATTATGTATCAGTTTTTGGAACATGAGGCCCACACCACACCTTATATGACTGGCACTTATTTGGGCAAAAAAAGAATTTTTAATATTGCAGCAGGTGCAATCTATCAGCCCAAGGCCATGTGGCATACAAGCGGACAAGACACTACCTACCAACAAATGTTATTGTTGGCGGTAGAATCGTTTCTAGATATTCCACTTAATAAAGACAAAGAGACTGCGCTTTCTGCCTATGCAGGGTTTTTTAGATATGATTTTGGTAAAAATTACCTGCGGTATAACGGCATTATGAATCCCGCTGATGGTAGTATTAATAAAGGAAATTTTGCTTCAAACAGCCAAGGGAATGCTTATCCAATGATGGGAAGTGGCAATGTGTTTTATAGTCAATTGGGATATCTCATGCCTAAGCAGTGGCTCAGTCAAACGCAATTAATGGCATTTGGATCTGTTTTGGCTACTCATTATGATAGGATTGGCAAAGCTGCAGCAGTTTATGAATTGGGAATGAACTGGCTCATCAAGGGGCATCAAAGTAAGATTTCCCTTACTTGGCAAAATAGGCCAACCTTTAGGCAAGAAAATGGCCTCATCAAATCTGACATAAGAAGTAGTTGTTTAATAGCTCAATACCAAATTTTTATATAATTCTTAAAAATATAACATACTTATGACTATGTCTAATCAATCTATCCCGTCTGAAATAAACGAAGGAAGGATTTTTAATGAAGAGGAAACTTTAATACAAATAAAAAAATATTTACCAGCACAAGCGCCTTTAAAAGACTTTATATTTCAAAATAATCTCGAGGCGTTTCAAAATGAAAAATTTCATGAAGCACTGCACCAAGCAACAGAAATTTTTGGATACAAGACTTATTTATCGTTAGATGAATTTAGAAAATTTTACCACGATGGTAAAATAAAAGAAGAGGTCATTGAAAAAATATTACTTCAAAAAGTAGGAAGCGATGCGGCTGAATGGAGGAACAAGATGTTCAAAGAAAACTACACGATAAAATCTGCCCGTGTAGGTAAACTAAGGAAAAGTTGGAGGCAATTTCAAAAATCTGATGTAGAGGCATTGGTGCACCCTACATTGTTCAGAATAGTCTGTAGCTATTTAGATCAAGGAATTTCCATTTGGAATTTTCCAGTGTGGGAAAATGGCTTTATTGAGGCCATTAAAGAAATGGAACATAACAGCTTTTCGAGTTTTTTTAGAACCAAAAGAGCTGTAAAGCTACTATTTGAGGGTAAAGGAATTATAGATTTACTAGACATTTTGGTGGGTGAAGAAAGTTTGTACCAAGAGTATCTGATCGATCAACAGTTTGCACATCAGGGTTGGTCGGGCATGGTGGCAGTAATTGAAAACAAACCCGAAACCCTAATGGATCGCAAAAAGATCACCCTTAAAGAATTTATAATCTTGGAGTTGTTGTTAGAAATCGACATTTTAGATAGTAAATTGGGCGAAAACTGGCTACCACTAGGGTCTTCTTATCATTGCAGACCAATTGATATCTTCTCTCCGGTCGAATATAATGAATTTTTTGAAGTGTGTGCTTTATGGCAAGAGGCTTTTGAATGGTCGCAATATGATGAGGTGCTTTTGGCTATTCAACACGAACCTCCACAAGAAGACACTGTTGCTACAAGCTTTCAAGCCTTTTTTTGTATTGATGACAGAGAAATTTCACTCCGAGATCATTTAGAACATGTTGATCCACATTGTATCACCTACGGCACTCCAGGGTTTTTTAACGTAGAATTTTACTTTCAGCCAGAACATGGTAAAGCACTTACTAAACTTTGTCCAGCGCCGGTTACTCCAAAATTTTTAATTAAGGAAGGTGGCACAACAGGAATAAATGAAAATGATCTTCACTTTGCAAAAAGAAGTTTTTCTTTGTCCACTGGTTGGATTATTACACAAACTTTAGGTTTTTGGACGGCCATTGAGTTGGCTTTGGATATTTTTAGACCTTCTATTGGTCCGGCTACAGCTTCATCATTTAAACATATGGCAAAAACTTCCAACCTTTCCATAGAATACCGTGGTTTGGAGGATGAAGCGCATGGTTTGCAAATTGGATTTAAAATCGAAGAAATGGCCACTCGTGTTGAAGGCTTGCTCCGAAGCATCGGCCTCACAGACAATTTTGCCAATCTTGTTTATATTGTTGGCCATGGAGCAAGTAGTGTAAACAATCCTTTTTATGCTACGATGGATTGCGGAGCTTGCTCTTGTAGGCCTGGGTCTGTAAATGCGCGGGCATTTAGCTACATGGCCAATCATGTAAAGGTGCGTGAACTACTTCAAGAGAAAGGTATTAAAATACCCGCCAATACCCAGTTTTTAGGTGGGTTGCATGATACAACTAGAGATGAAATTTTGTTTTATGATGAAAGATATTTGTCTCAATCAAACAAAAGCCAACATCAAAAAAATCTAAAAACATTTGAAGAAGCTTTAGATAGAAATGCCAAAGAAAGATCTCGCAGGTTTGAGTCAATCAATACTAAACAAAGTGCAAAATCTATTCATAAACAAATATTGACTCGGTCCGTGTCCTTGTTTGAGCCAAGGCCAGAGCTGGATCACGCCACCAATGCACTTACGGTAATTGGTAAAAGAGATCTTACAAAACATTTATTCTTGGATAGACGTGCTTTTCTTAATTCTTATGATTATGCACAAGATTTGGAAGGTAAATTACTTGTAGGAATAATGCGACCAATTGCTCCTGTTTGCGGTGGTATCAATTTAAGTTATTACTTTTCAAGGGTAGATAATAATAAGCTAGGAGCAGGCACAAAGTTGCCACATAATGTGATGGGTTTATTTGGCGTAGCCAATGGAATTGATGGAGATTTGAGACCAGGGCTGCCTAGTCAAATGGTTGAAACACATGATCCTGTTCGTCAATTGGTAATTGTAGAGCATTTTCCAGATATAGTACTTAAAACTTTACAAGCTTTACCAACTTATCCCGTTTATTTAAATGAATGGATGCATTTGATAGTCGTACATCCCGAAACTAAAGCGTTGTATTTATTTCGTCAGGGGCAATTTGAGGATTATAAACCTTTGCCTATTACAGAAATATCTCATGCCGAGGATTTGTTTAAAGTAATAGAAAATAGCCACAGCTTGAGAAATATGCCTGTTTATCGCAAAAAATTAAAAATTTCACTGTAATTCCTTTCCCTAATGAATTTAACTCAAGTATTACCTTTGTTTGCTATTATACCTTTTTTGGGCTTTATCATCACCTTGATTTTGCCTAACAAAGAAGAAGGTTGGATATCAAAATCAACATTTGGCTTGGTGGGCTTGCAGATAGCCGGAATCTTGGCATACGTAGCCGCATGGATGTGGCAAGGTCATCCCATTATACAATCAGATGAATTCGTTTTGTATCAATCTGGGCATGTCTCTATGTTTATTTGCTTCTTTTTTGATACTATAACACTATTTTATCTTTTGGTAGGTGGGTTTATTACGTTTATGATAACCATCTATAGCAGGTATTACATGCATCGTGAAAAAGGCTACAAAAGATTTTTTAATACGATTATGTTTTTCTTTTTAGGTTATAATATTACCATCATGTCAGGCAATATTGAGACCTTGTTTTTAGGTTGGGAAATATTAGGACTTTCTTCGTTTCTTTTGATTGCCTTCTATCGAGAGCGTCACCTACCAGTAAAAAACGCCATGAAGGTTTATTCAGTCTACAGACTCGGCGATGTTGGAATTATTTTAGCCATGTGGATGGCACATCATTTTTGGAAAGAAAACATTACTTTTTATAAACTCCACCATGATTTATTGTTAAGTGGATATCTTGAAAAACACACCATTACAGGTGCATTTATAGGTATGATGATTTTGTCGGCTGCGGCGGTAAAATCAGCACAACTTCCTTTTTCTTCTTGGTTGCCCCGTGCGATGGAAGGCCCCACGCCATCCAGTGCCATTTTTTATGGTTCTTTATCAGTGCACATTGGTGTGTTTTTATTGTTAAGAACTGCACCGTTATGGGAGCATCAGCCTTCAGTAAGAATTATGATTGGACTTTTAGGGTTAAGTACCAGTTTAGTGACAGGTATGATTGCTCGGGTCCAGTCTTCGGTCAAAAGCCAGATAGCCTATGCGTCCATTTGCCAAATTGGGCTTATTTTTATAGAAATATCCTTAGGTTGGTATACAGTAGCCTTATTTCACTTTGCAGGCAACGCTTTTTTACGGACGTACCAATTGTTAGTATCTCCTTCAGTCGTGAGCTATCTTATAAGGCAGCAATTTTACAATTTTGTTCCAAGGCCGCTTACGATTGAAGATTCATTGCCTAAAAAAATCGAGAATACACTATACATCATCAGTATGAAAGAATGGAATCTTGATACTTTTGTCTTTAATGTATATTGGCGACCACTTAAATGGATTGGTCGTAAGCTAGAATATATTACGATCTTTAGAGTGATTACTTTTTTTATACCTACGTACCTTTTTGCTCTCTTTTTTGTTTATAATCAACAGTTAATTCCTAATGGATTTAAACCTTACTTGGTGTATTTATTTGCAATAATAGGCCTTTTAATGGTTTTTAAATCTTTTGCAGCACGCAGGCGGGCTGAGCTTGCCTGGATATTAATTTGTATGAATCACTTTTGGGTGGCTATGGCCATGGCCTTTAATGATGATTTTAATTACAACCAAATCTACATTTACCTTAGTGGAATTTTTGTTTTTGGAATTGGTGGGTACTTTATACTCTTAAGAGTTAATAAATACGAACGGGCTATCAAACTTGATGAGTATCACGGGCATGTCTTTAAACACCCAAAGTTGGCTTTTGCATTTTTATTGGCTTGTTTGGGTGTTTCGGGTTTTCCTATCAGTCCAACATTTGTAGGGGAAGATTTAATGTTTGTGCACGTGCATGCACATCAGTACTTGTTGGCTTTTTTATTGTCGTTAGGTTTTATTATTGACGGATTGGCAATTATTAGAATTTATTCACGATTATTTTTAGGTCCACACAAACTCACGCCGTATGATATGGCGCATCATTCAGCATAGTTATTACTTATGAAATTATTAAAAACTAAAGCAGACAAACAAGCTACAAAGTTTCAGTTAAGGATTTTAAAAAGTGGTGCATTATCAATGGGTATTATTTCGGCCTCTTTAGGAATAGGTGTGTTTGGATATCAGTATTTTGGCCAATTATCACTCGTAGATGCGCTTTTAAATGCATCCATGATTCTTACTGGCATGGGGCCTGTCAATGTGATGCAAACAGTAGCGGGTAAATTGTTTTCCTCCATTTATGCATTATTTAGTGGTATAGTATTTTTATCTACCATCGCCGTGTTTCTTTCTCCAATTCTGCACCAAATCATGCATGATCTGCACTTGGAAGACCAAAAAAATTCGAGACTTAATCAATAATTCTCTAGTGCAAGAACCAACTCGGGATTAAAATCGATGGTAAAGCAGTGCAAGTTTTCAAATACTTGATAATCTATTTCCCAGTTATAAAACTGTACAATTTTTTTTACGATAGATAGTCCTAAACCTGTAGAAACCGTATTATCAGCCACCTTTGCAAAACGCTCAAATATTTCTTCTTTCTTCCGTGTGCTGATATATCCTGTGTTAATAATTTCTAGTTTATAATTTGTAAATCGAATATTGATTTGTCCGTTTACAAGTAAGTTATGCTTGATAGCGTTCGAGATTAGATTTGAAATAAGAATATCAAAAAGATAAATATCAGATTGAATAATAAAATCGGGCATCGAACAAAATCGCGTAATTGTTAGACCTTTTTCATGAGATTTTATTTCAAATTGATCTAAATGATACAACGTGCGTTGCCACAAGTTTATTTCTTGCCTTTCGTGGTAATGTTTGTTTTCTAGTTTGAAAAGGATGGTTAAATGCTGGTTAAGGTATTTCATTTTTCTGGCTGCATCATATATAATTTGAATATGTTCCAACTCTGTTTGATGTAAATTTTCCGATTGTATCAATAAATCTAATCGCTGGGTGATAATGGTAAGTGGTGTTTTAAACTCATGTGAACTATTTTCTAAAAACTCTTTTTGAATTTGATAATCTGATTTTACCCTTTTCAAGAGTAAATCAATATTACTGTTTAATTCTTTAAATTCTTTTATTTTGGTCTCCTCAAAATCTACCCTGCCTTGGCCAGATAAATTAAAATTTTTGATTTGAACCAGTAAGGCATAAAATGGTGACCACACAAACTTATTAATATATCTATTAACAAGCACCGAGCCTATAAGAATTACCAACAGGGTAATAAGGAAGTTCCATAGATAATTGTTATATATTCTTTTCAATGAAGACGATACCTCTTGACTAATAGACATTTTGTAAATGTGTGCGTCCTGTTCAAAATAAGTGACAAGCGTACGATATTCAATGGTTTCATTGGTTAAAACATCATGACCCTTGGTGGTGCTGTAGCGGTCTGGATGTACTTTAACATCGGATATCTGCTCAATCAACACATTTTCGCTGAATTTTATCTTATTTGGTAGTTTCTTATCACGTAAACTAAAATGAATTTCATTTTTTTCTTCAGCTAATACACGATCTAAGTTGGTGAAAAAGGATTCTTTGATGGTATGAATCATTACAAACCCTCCAACAACAAGCACTAAAGCAAAGTAACTTAGGTAATATCGGGAGGTGATTGCTGATAGTTGAATCATATTTGCCATTTATATCCTATACCATAGATTGATTTTATATAATCTCCTGCATGGTTGTCAAGCATTTTTTTTCTTAAATTTTTTATGTGTGTATATAAAAAGTCTAATGAATTTGCTTGATCTACATAGTCGCCCCATACATGCTCAGCTATTGCCTCTTTGGAAAGCACCTTGCCTTTATTGATGATAAAAAACAATAAAATATCATACTCTTTGCCTGTCATAATGACTTCTTTATCATTTATGTACAATTGTCGAGAATCTGGTAATACCTTTATTTCTTCAAAAATTAAAGCTTGGTTACCTTCAAAGGAGTGCCTTCTTATAATGGCCCTGATTCTAGCATTAAGTTCCTGTAAATGAAATGGTTTAGCAAGATAATCATCTGCCCCAAGGTCAAGACCTGCTACTTTATCTTCCATGGCACCACGGGCTGAAACCACAATAATGCCTGTTTTAGGATACAGTTTTTTTGTTTTTTGAATGAGGTCCAGCCCATTTCCTCCGGGTAAAGTGATATCAACCAAAATACAATCATATTGATATAAACTCACCTTCTCTTCCGCGTCTCCGTAATTTGACGCTGTTTCACAAAGATATCCCTCTGAATGAAGGAATTTTACTACTGTTTTTTGTAAATCAGCCTCATCCTCAATTAGTAATATTTTCACAACATAATATTAGCAATTTTTTACCTAGACAAGAAAGTTTGTGCCAAAAACTTAACAAATTTTGATAATTGGCTAATGGAATCGTAAATAAATGAGGACTATATTAAAATTTCTTAATTCGAGTCGTCCAAGTTTTCCAAAATACTTACCAATTGTTCCTCACTTATAGGTTTTACATAATAGCCTGATAATTCGCTTATTTGATTAGCTCGAGCTATGTCAGCGTCATCAATGGAGGAAGACACCATGAAAATATTTGTTTGTTTGCTAAGTTCTACCTTTATTTTAGAATATTCTTTTAAAAATCCCCATCCATCCATGATAGGCATATTAATATCCAATAGTATTACATCTGCAAGCTCGTCTGCGGAATTGGCAAATTTTTTAAAGTGTTGAATGGCTTCTTGGCCATTTTCAAAAAATTGTAAGCGTTTGGCTACGTGTTTACTGCTCAAAAATTTTCGAACTGTGAACTGGTATATGTCATCATCATCTATAATGCAAATTATATCTAGGACTTTCATGACTATTTGGTTTTATTGTTAGTTTTATGGGTATTGGCAAGGTTTTAAATTTAACTGGGTTTTTTAGCTTACTTAGATTTAAATATATACTATTCTATGAAATAATCCAAACCAAATTCTCATTTTATTATTCGTAATACCTTTTAATATAGATTAAATAAATTCTATTTGTGTAATTTCTTCAGTTATTTATATCTTAACAAATAGTTCGATATATTTGTTAAGAACTGTTTTGTATGCAAAAGTTGTCCATGTCCGACCTACATCGTTTGGCGGTAGAAGATTATAAGAAAGTAGAAAAAAATCCAGTAACCATCATTTTAGACAATGTAAGAAGCCTAAACAATGTAGGTGCAGCGTTTAGAACATCAGATGCCTTTTTGGTAGAGAAAATATATTTATGTGGCATTACTGGTACTCCACCCGACAGAGAAATTAATAAAACAGCCCTAGGTGCTACTGAAACGGTGACTTGGGAATATCATGAATTATCGGAGAATGTTGTAAAAAGGCTCAAAACGGATGGTTATAAGGTCTATGCTATCGAACAAGCACAACCTAAAATTTATTTACAAGATTTTATGCCCAATGAGCCAGACAAAATAGCCTTTGTGTTTGGCAATGAGGTATCTGGTGTATCACAAGAGGTTATGAATTTGGTGGACGCAAGTATAGAAATTCCCCAGTTTGGCACTAAACATTCTTTAAACGTTTCCGTCACTATTGGAATAGTGTTATGGCACTATATTAATGCATTGTGGAGGTAGCTATTACTGTTGTTAAAGGGACTGACTTTCCATAGTAATAAAAAAACACCCCAACCGAAATAATAAGTTTTTATTATTATGATCAGGGTGATTCTTTAAAATAACTCAATAACTAGTGAGCTTCACTATTTATTGAGTTTAACAACATTAATTATTTTTTACCAACTAGTGTAATATCTAATGCGATATCGTCAGATAACACCATGTCTTTCATAGTAGCCTTATAAGCAACACCATATTTTTGACGATTAAACACTAATTTCCCAGTTACTGTAGCACCAGTTTCTGAAGTAGCTACAACGATATCTGTAACTTTTTCTTCGTTTGTTTTTCCTCTTACAGTAAGGTCACCGGTGGCGGTGTTTCCTTCAACTGATTTTAATACAAAAGTAGCAGTTGGGAAAGAATCTACTGCAAAAAAATCTGCTGTAGCTAAATGCTTAATTAAATCTTCTTTTTTGTGTTCTGCAGAATAAGCGCTATCCACAGGATTGATTGACTTAAGATCTACTGTGAACGAGCCAGCAGTTACAGTACCACCTTTAACCGTAAAAGTTCCTTCTGTAAGTTTTACATTACCATTGTGAGAATACATTTTGATCATGTCTCCTTTCCAATTTACAGAAGAACTATCTAAAACCGCAGTATATGACACAGCAGTTGTGTCAGTTGCACCTGTTTCATCTCCTTTTTTTTCTTCAGTATTTTTACATGAAAAAGTAAGTGAGGCAATTATTGCGCTTGCAAATAAAAATTTAATGGTTTTCATTGTAGTTAAGAAATTAAAGTTAATTGACAAATAATACTGCTATACTAGACTAAAAAAATCAAATATTAAAGTTTAAAAATTAAATAATTGTTATTTTTTTATTTCTATTATCGCCACCATCAGTTTACTGTTGCCAATAGTGGTTTTTAGGTTTATTCCATTTTGCTCATCTTCTATGTAATTCGTTTCTATTGACCCATTTAAGGCATTAAAGAGTTTTTGCTTGTATGAAATATTACTGATTTTATTAATTTTCGTATTAATAAGGTTGTAGTCAAGCGGCGATTGGCTTATTATAATAGCCATGTAATCTTTGTTACCTTTATTGTCCAACTCTAATGAATAATCTTTGGGAAATAATCTTGTACCTACTACCCCACAATAAGGACTATGTTTTTTGGTATATGGAAATAGAACATAATTACTACCATCCGTTTCTTGACCCATCACATAAGCATAACAGTCGGTATTATTGGTAATACTTATTTTAAATCTGGTGCCCACGGGCAATGTATTACTAGTGGTGTACACCCCAGCTTCAGAATATTTTAAAGGGATTTGTTGTTTGCCATCATTATTAATCAAAGCAATATTTACTTTTAATGCTTCTGGCTTTTGAGAGGAATTACCCATGGGGTATAATCCATAAGCTTCATTAACAAAATAATCAAAATCTTTGTAGCGAACCCACACAAAGCCTTTGTCACCGTAGTCACTGCCCCAAGAATTCATTATTTGAAATGCGCCACCTTGTTTATAATCATCATATCCAACAACACACATAGCGTGCCCACCAAAGCCATTTTTGTTATAATCCTCTTGTGATGGTAACCATACATCTTGGCCTTGCATTTGCATAAATGTTCCCCCCACATCCATTCCAATTACCACTGGGGCTTTTTGAGCAATATTTTGTTTTACTGCCAACAAATTTACTTTGTAGTCATCCCCATCTTTGGTGAGGCGATTATAACCCTTTATTTTGTAGTTGCTTGCCAGCTGGTTTACTTGGCTTGATGGTCTGGTGGTACATGTATTTTCATCATAGGCAAATTCGTTAAAAGGGGCTACACCCTCATTATTAAGAGTTTGCATAGCATCTTTAATGTATGCGCCTTGGCAATCTTCCAAGGCAATTTTATTATATAGGTAGGAAGGGCTAAATCGAACATCATTGGGATTAGACCCAGTTGCCACTGCTTGTAAAATAGTTCGTGCCGCATAACTACTCGACCACCCCACACAAGAACCTTGTTGCCCCTGGTTAAGTCTTTGTGGACAATATTGTTCTAAGGAGAAGCTTTCAGGCAGCGGATTTGAAGTATTATCTGCCAATGGTTCAAATACTTCAGCTTTGTCGTACACTTCTTGATTCATGGAGCAACCCGTGCTAAAACTTGAAGAATTGCTACTACTCTCTCCTCGACCAAAAATAAACCATCCTACAATTCCAACAATTATCAATGGAATCCCGATTTTGGGATATTTAAACACAAAGGTGAATAACCAAATTATAATGGAGATGATAAAATTATTTCCACCCCTGCCACCGCCACCTCGGCCACTTGTTCCTGAGTCGTTTGGAAAATTATCATTTCCCCCATTGTTTCCATCTGAATCTCTCGTAATGCGAACCGGCATAAAAAGTAAGTTTTGAAAAAATAATAGTGAAAATTAATAAAATATTCACACCTCACAAACATATTTTGTGGTTAATTTATTATCAAGCAAAGGATAAAATTATTATTCGACTAGAATTATTAATTTTGCACCTAGCATTAAGACATCGACACTTAAAAAATAGAATGTGATGTTTTTTTTAAAAATAATAATATGTCGAATAGAGAAGTAAGGGTGCGGTTTGCACCTAGCCCAACGGGTGCTTTACATATAGGTGGAGTGCGTACAGCTTTGTACAATTATTTATTTGCCAAAAAAATGGGTGGCAAAATGTTGTTAAGAATTGAAGACACCGATCAAACCCGTTTTGTATCAGGGGCGGAAGATTATATAAAAGACACCTTGGCATGGGTGGGGATTACCTTGGATGAAGATCCTTGGCAAGGAGGGCCGAATGCTCCATACAGGCAAAGTGAAAGAAAGCCTATGTATATGGAATATGCTAAAAAGCTGGTGAATGAAGGCAACGCCTATTACGCTTTTGATACTTCTGAAGAATTGGAAGATATGAGAAAAAGACTAGAAGCTGCTAAGGTTGCTTCTCCAGCTTATAATTCTATTACCAGAAATACCATGAAGAATAGTCTTACGCTGCCAGAAGATGAAGTTAATGCCAAACTTGCTGCTGGAGAACCGTATGTAATAAGATTAAAAGTGCCTCGTAAAGACGAAATTAGGCTTAATGATATGATTCGTGGTTGGGTGATGGTACATTCATCTGCCATAGATGACAAGGTTCTAATGAAATCTGACGGAATGCCCACCTACCATCTTGCTAATGTAGTAGATGATTATTTGATGGGAATCTCCCATGTGATACGAGGAGAGGAGTGGCTCCCTTCCGCACCATTACATGTTTTATTATATAAATTTTTAGGCTGGGAAGAGGCCATGCCACAGTTTGCACATCTTCCGCTTATTTTAAAACCCGATGGTAACGGCAAATTAAGTAAGCGCGATGCAGATACACATGGCTTTCCTGTGTTTCCCATTAAATGGATTGATGATAATGGCAAACAAGTATTAAGCTTTAAAGAGGAAGGTTATCTGCCCGATGCCTTGGTAAACTTCTTGGCATTTTTAGGTTGGAATCCAGGTACAGCACAAGAAATATTTAGTTTACAAGAACTTATTGAAGCATTCTCTATTGAAAGAATCGGTAAATCAGGAACCAAATTTGATATTCATAAGGCCAAATGGTTTAATCAACAATACTTAAGAAGCAAATCAGATCAGGAATTAGCATCTTACTTAATTGATTCGCTGCGTCATAAAGGGATTGATTGTGATCAAGAAAGAGCCGAAAAGATATGCGCCTTAATGAAGGAAAGAGTTACTTTCCCTAAAGATTTTGGCGAAGAAGCACTTTATTTTTTTCAAGCACCCTCCAGTTATGACGAGCAAGTAGTAGCCAATAAGTGGAATGAAGAATCGGTAGAAGTAGTTAAATCTTTTGCAATTGAGTTGTCTAAGCTAAGTACAGTTTCAGCAGAAGAGGCTAAAAGTACTTTACATCACTTGTTAGAACAAAAGGGAATAAAAATTGGTAAGGTGATGCAAGCCTTAAGGGTTGCCATAACAGGCCACGCCGCAGGACCAGATCTCATGCACATAATAGAAATTATTGGGAATGTTGAAACCACAAATAGATTAAATACCGCGGCAAATACAATTTCCATTAAATCTGTAAATATTTAGAACGAAGGAAAGCCACGCAAAACGCAAATTATTCTACGTTGTGGTGTTAAGATTTGAAATTATATTAATTTAAGCGGGCAAATAAAATTGCCCGTTTTTTTGCCCAAAATCCAAAATCTTATTAGATTTTCAGGAATTGATCCAATAAGATATTTTTGCAGCACTTAGTTATGCCGCAGATAGGGAAAACAAAATTTATCAGTTCGTGTAAAATACCTGTTTCCACAATTTAGTTGGTATTAACCATCATAAAATATAGAAGTAGCATCCCAAATCTCAAAAGTAGCATCCTATTTTATAAAAGTATCATCCTAAACTTCAAATGTACCATCCCAAACTTCAAAAGTCGTATCATAAACTTCAAAAGTGGTATACTATTTTATAAAAGTGGCATCCTAAACTTCAAATGTTGTATGTTAAACTAATAAAGTCGCATCCCAAACTTCAAAAGTAGTATCCTAATTTATAAAAATGAGTCTGTTCAACAAACTGTGTTACCATTGATAAAATAAACCATAGAAGAAAAATCCCCGACAAGATTGCTCTTATTGGGGATTTTGATATTAACAGATTTACTTTGGTAAATAAAAATCAATTTATTCTTTTAACAATTTTTGAAAATATTTTTTACCGTCCAAAGTACAAATCTCAGCCGTATAAATACCAGAAGTTAATCCTACTACAGAAAACTGACCTTTTATGATCGTTGTTGACAATACCCTATCTCCCAATGCGTTGTAAAGAACTAATTTGGCATCTAATGAACCTACATTTACTAGGTCTTGCGCAGGGTTGGGATGTAGTGTTAAAGTATTGTTAGATACAGAAGCATCGTCACTAGAAGTAACGGCCACGCTTTTGCCAACTATACTAATGGTTTTGGTGAAAGTAGAACCGTTCGTTTGAGTAATACTCATATTAGCTGTGTAACTGCCCAAGCCAGAGGTATTCACCGATTGGCAATTCGGTATTTGGATACACTTTGGGTTGCAAATATTATTAAATCCTTGAAAATTATTACTTTGATAATCCTTCGGAGCAAAAGTCAACCTAAGGGTGTCTCTTTGCCCTGGCTGCAAAGTACCAGAAAAAGAACCAGTGGTTGAAAAAAAAGTACTGGCCCCTACACTCCCACACTCAGGAGAGCTTTGTGCGGGTGGAATGAAATTAGAAAGGTTGGCAATTTGATAAGTTAAAGCAAAGCCGCTCACATTCCGTACAATCACATAATCGGTTTTGGTACTGCCTAGCGCTACATCACCAAAATTAATATCAGAACTTACCAAGATTTGGTTGGTTTGGCATAAGCCAGCTATCGATGCCAATAATAAGGTAGAAGAGAATAAGAAGAATTTTTTCATGTCGTAATATTTAATTATAGGATATAACATTAGTTTAACTGCAAAAATAAGTAAGATTACCTTCCTTAACCCTACCCGTAAAGGATAGGTAGAACTTTTTTTATAAGGCTAATTTTTCTAAAACGACTTTGTCTTGGAGGTTTACTTGCGAGTGAAAAAGTGGCCAATACATGATATTCTAAAAATTGATCAAATTCTCAATTGTAGAAAATAAAATATAATCTATGCATTCATTTCCAATATAAATAGTTAAATGGCAGAACCTAGCTGTCATTTAACTACCATATGCTTAACGTTAGGGGTTTAGAATAATTTTTTCAAATAATTTTGTAAAAAAATATTTATCCATTATTTTAGATTTAATAATTTAGACTATTAATTTTTCAATAAATTCTTAACCAATTTTTTATTAACCTAACTTAAAACAATCATAATGTATGGATGTTAAATTATCGAGTTCGTTCAAATTGATGACCAGAAACGCAATTTTATCAATTGTGCTTTTTCTGCTGGTGTACTTGTTATTACTATCTTTTGCTGTAATATTGACCATCGCCTTTGTAATTGGTGGATTTGCAATTATTGCCATTAGACCCATGTGGATTACCATTGCGTTAGGTTTAGGTCTTGCAAGTATTGGATTTTTTATCCTTATCTTTTTGATTAAATTTTTGTTTAAACAACATAAAGTTGATCGAAGCCATTTGATTGAGATAACAGAAAAGGATGAGCCAAAGCTATTTAAGTTCATAGCAGACATAGTAAATGAGGTGGATACAAAATTTCCAAAACGAATATATTTATCCAGCGATGTCAATGCTTGTGTCTTTTATGATTCTAGTTTCTGGAGTATGTTTTTCCCCATTCGTAAAAATCTACAAATTGGTATAGGGTTAGTGAATACCATTACGGAGCAAGAATTTAAGGCTATTTTGGCGCACGAGTTTGGCCACTTCTCCCAAAGAACCATGAAAGTAGGTAGTTATGTGTATAACCTCAATCAGGTAATTTTTAATATGTTATATGACAATGCCTCCTTTGAGAAAATGATTCAAAATTGGTCAAACTTAAGTGGCTATTTTTCGATTTTTGTATTAATTGCCGTTAAGATAATTGAAGGAATTCAGGTGATTTTAAAAGCAATGTACGAGTTTATCAATGTGCGATATATGGCACTCTCACGAGAAATGGAGTTTCATGCAGATGAAATAGCCGCAAACGTGGCGGGTTATTTACCACTTAAAGAATCGTTGTTAAGAATGGATCTGGCCGACCACGCATACAATTCTACCTTAAATTTTTACGGAAACAAAGTTTCTGTGAATCTCAAAAGCGGCAATATTTTTAAGGAACAGGAGTTTGTTATGAACTTTTTAGCCTACGAAGACGAACTAACTTATAAAAATAACCTGCCATTGGTTTCTATCTTAGATTTAAAAAAATATAATAGATCTAAACTTATCATTAAAGACCAATGGGCCTCTCATCCTAGTGTTGAAGAAAGAATAAGTGCATTAGAATCTCTTAATATATCAAAAGAAACCAATGCCAATAATCCAGCCAAATTACTTTTTAATAATCCTGAAAAGACAGAGGTTGCCTTAACAAATAAATTATATTCATTTGTAAATTTCACGGATAAAGCAAATGATTTGTCCTTTGATGTATTTAAAGAAGAGTATTTAGATACATTTCACAAAAACGTTTTCCCTAAAATTTACAATGGATATTATGACAATAAAAATCCAATTCCTTTTGATCTCAATCAGCCATTAACATTTAATAGTGGCGAAACAATAGAAAGTCTTTTTGGCAAAGAAAAACTAGAGTTAGTATTACAGCTTAACTCTTTAGAAAGCGATAAGAATATTTTGAACCAAATTGCAGATAAACAATATAAAGTAGACTCCTTTGATTATGATGGGCATAAATACAAGTCAAATGGTGCTGAAAAATTAAGTAATAATTTGGCCAAGGAAATTGAAGGGTTAAAGAATAAAATCAAAAGACATGATATAGAAATTTATAGTTACTTCTACCAAAAAGCTAAGGGTAAAGGCAATGAAAACGAACTAAAGGAAAGATATCTTGAACTTTTTAATGAAGATAATTCGTACGATCAAAAAATTGAAATTTACAACATGCTTCAACAAGCAACAGATTTTATTAATGTTGACACACCATATAATCGAATTATAAAAAATTTCGAAAATGTATACCATTTAGAAGTAACCTTTAAAGAAGACATAAGGAATTTACTTGGCAACAAAACGATAAAAGAAGAGATCACACAGGTCATGCAAGAAAATTTCGATAATTATTTATCCAAAGAATGGCGATACTTTTTTAACGAGCAGTATTATAACGATGCGCTTCAAATTCTCTTTAGTGCCTTGAACGACTATATGTATCTTTTATCAAAAAGTTATTTCTTGAACAAACAAAATTTGTTGAAATACCAAGTGGAGCAGCTGTAATGGTAACAGTCCAAAATACACTTGTGTTTTGATTTATTGCATAGGTATAATCATATATTTGGGTAAACTAGGCTTCAAATTTAACTTTTATAGTCCATGTTTAAGCCATAGATTAAAGTTATTGGGGTATTTTCATCTTAGGCTGGTTTTGTTGCGTATTTTTAATCTTGATGAGGGTTTGTTATAACTATGAACATGAAGTTAAATACATTATTGTAGGTGAGTTTGCTACCAATTTACGTGGCTTTTCTAGAACAACTGCCGATGGTAATATATGTATTGAGGATTCAATTGAGCTAGAAAAAATACGAGATAGAAGAGGTTAGATTATAAATCCAGTTAAAGTAAATGGTGATTCAGAAAACATTTTTTGTAGAATAGTAAGTTTTGTAAAAAGTCTTGTTTCCGTTTGAACCAAAGTGCACCCGAAGGGATTCGAACCCCTACCGTCAGAACCGGAATCTGAAATACTATCCATTATACTACGGGTGCTTAAAAAGGAAGGCAAAGGTAATAAAAAAACAGTTATCAGCTTTCGCCAATAACTGTTTATTATTTTGTTAAAGTAAAGATTACAATAAACCTGAAACAGCTTCGTTTACCAGTTTAGCAGCGTCTTTCAACACCACTGCAGATTTTACTTTTAATCCAGATTCATTAATAATTTTAGCACCTTCTTCAGCATTTGTTCCTTGAAGACGTACAATTATCGGCACTTTTATATCTCCAATGGCTTTGTAAGCTTCTACTACTCCATTAGCCACACGATCACAACGAACAATACCACCAAATATATTAATCAAAATTGCTTTTACATTCGGATCTTTTAAAATAATGCGGAAGCCTGCTTCTACCGTTTTGGCATTAGCCCCACCCCCTACATCAAGAAAGTTAGCGGGTTCTCCACCAGATAATTTAATTACATCCATTGTAGCCATGGCCAAACCAGCACCATTAACCATGCAACCTACGTTTCCATCAAGTTTAACATAATTAAGGTGGTTTTCGCCAGCTTCCACTTCCAAAGGATCTTCTTCTGTTATATCTCTGTAGTTAGCCAATTCAACTTGACGATAAAGTGCATTATCATCTAAAGCAACTTTAGCATCTACAGCAAGTATTTGATCATCAGAAGTTTTAAGCATCGGATTAATCTCAATCATAGCCGCATCACTTGCAACATACGCTTTGTACAATTTGGTAATAAAAGTAACCGCGTCTTTAAATGCAGCACCTTCAAAACCTAGTTTAAAAGCAATTTTTCTAGCTTGAAAAGGTTGTAATCCCACTTGTGGATCAACCCATTCTTTAAATATCTTTTCTGGATGATGCTCAGCTACCTCCTCTATGTCCATTCCACCTTCCGTACTCGCCACTATTACGTTACGTCCGGTACCTCTATCTAATAAAATACTCAAATAGTACTCTTTAGGTTCTGATGTGCCAGGATAGTACACGTCAGCTGCTACTAATATTTTATTTACTTTTTTTCCTTCTGGGCCAGTTTGGATAGTTACCAACGTACCACCTAAAATTTGAGAAGCCTTTAGTTTTACCTCATCAAGACTTTTGGCTACCATTACACCCCTGTAATCTGTTCCTACAATTTTGCCTTTACCACGACCACCAGCATGAATTTGGGCTTTTACTACCCATATTTTAGCACCAGTAAGTTCAGTTAGTTTTTGAGCAGCTTCCACGGCGGCTTCAGGAGAATCTACTGCTATTCCTTCGCCTATTTTAACACCGTGTTTTTTAAGAATTTCTTTTCCTTGGTATTCGTGAATATTCATAAAAGTAAGTGATTTATCGTTTTCACCTCATGGATTATTTCTAAAGTATCTAAAAATCTCTTCAATAATCCACATTGAAGTCGAAAGATAAAAAAAGGTTTTTATTTCTAAAATTAAAAAATGACCGCAATTGTTAATTCTTCTATAAAGACCTGACTGTCATTTTATTAATTATAACAAAAGATTGAAAAATAAATAAACATAAAATATTCAAGTCGAAAACTTTGAAGTTTGAACTAGAAATTATTTATTAGCACTATGTTAGAGGCAAAAAATATACATAAATCATATAAATCTTTACATGTATTAAAGGGAATTGATTTTTCTGTACATCAAAGCGAAATTGTTTCTATCGTTGGGGCTAGTGGTGCTGGGAAAAGTACATTGTTACATATCATAAGCACCTTGGATAAAGCTGATCAAGGTCAGGTATTATTAAATGGTCAAGATTTATCCAAATTAAAAGATAAAGAGCTTTCACATTTTAGAAATAAGCACATTGGCTTTATTTTTCAATTTCATAATTTATTACCTGAATTCACCGCACTTGAAAACGTGTCGATACCAGGATTTTTATCTAATAAAAAAGAAAAAGATGTAAAAAAAAGGGCGGCTGACTTGTTAACAATGCTTGGACTTTCTAATAGATTGGAACACAAACCCTCAGAACTTTCGGGTGGAGAGCAGCAGCGAGTGGCCATTGCACGGGCATTAATAAATGAACCACTAATTATTTTTGCTGATGAACCCAGTGGAAATTTAGATTCTAAAAATGCACACGAACTACATCATTTATTCTTAGCACTTAGAAACGAATTTAAACAAACCTTTGTGATTGTTACTCATAATGAAGAGCTTGCAAGCATGACCGATAGAAAAATTGAAATGAAAGATGGATATATCATTTAAAGGGTTTTATTTTGATAACTTTAACTTTTAGACAATCTTAATTTTTATAACACAGCGGAAACAAAAAATATAAAAAATGTTTCCATTATTAAAAATGTTTCCTTAGGTTTGTAACGTCAATCGAACATAAGGAAGTGGAGTTAAAGGAAAACATAAAAAAGGGAGTAGAAGAACTTTTTAAGAGATATGGCATAAAAAGCATAACCATGGATGATATAGCGCGTCATTTATCTATTTCAAAAAAAACGCTTTATCAGTTTTATAAGGACAAAGACGCTGTAGTGTTATCTTTTACACAAAGTTTGTTGGATGAATATTTTGCCGAAATGACAAGAATAAGTGAAGAGGCAGAAAATGTGATAAAAGAGTCATTTATGATTTCTGATTTTTTGAAAAACAATGTTTGTAATGTCAATCCTTCCATCCTGTATGATCTTAAGAAATATCATATTGAAGCTTGGAATTTATTTACAAATTTTAAAAAGAATTTTATGGTTACTCATTTGAGTGCCAGTTTAAACAGAGGAAAACGAGAAGGATATTTTAGAAAAGATATTGACGTAGAGATTAACTCAATATTAAGGATAGAAATGGCCGTAATGCCATTTAATCCAGATGTTTTTCCTGTGGATAAATTTGATAATGTAAAAGTTCATTATCAAGTTTTTCAACTTTTTATACATGGAATTATGACCCTCAAAGGACATGCCTTGTACAACAGCTACTTACAATTGGCTGCTGATGACGAATAACTTAATTAAGATAGATTGAAATTTTTAAATTGTTAAAACATGAAGAAAGTATTAAAAGTCACGTTTATTCTTGTCATTTTTTGTGGCATGACGGTTTCAGCACAAACCGCTCAGCCGATAGAAAGTGCTAATTATTCGCTACAACAGTGTATTGATTACGCATTGCAAAACAGCAGCACCATGGCAAATGCCACCTTGGATGAAGAAATTGCGAAGGCTAAAGTGGGTGAAATTAGAGCCTCTGGCTTGCCACAGGTAAATTTAGAAGGTACAGTAATTGATAACTTGCAGATTCAAAGACAGTTTTTACCTGCCTCTTTTGTGGATCAGAATGCTAATCCTAAAAACCTTGTTCCTTTACCTTTTGGAGCAAAATATACTGGTTTAGCCACCGCAACAGCAACCCAACTTTTATTTAGTAGTTCCTACATTATAGGATTGCAAGCCTCCAAGGTGTATGTGGATTTGGCTCGTAAAAGTAAAAGTGTTTCTAAAAATACAATAATTCAAAATGTGAATAAGGCTTACCTCATGGTATTGGTCAATTCAGATCGTAAAAATCTTTTTATAAGCAATATCGCTAGGCTAGATTCAACTTTGAGAGAAGCAAAAGCATTAAATAAAAATGGATTTGTTGAAACTATTGATGTGGATAGAATACAAGTGGCAAGTAACAATCTTTTGATAGAAAAACAGAAATTTGACCAGCTATATGAATTAAGTGTAGTGTTATTGAAGTATCAAATGGGAATGCCTTTAAATGCCTCTTTATCATTAAGTCAAAGTTTAAAGGATTTTGAGACGACTACTTTAGCGGAAATTCAGAAGGTTGAGGTAGATTTTAATGCCAGGCCTGAGTTTTTGCTTTTACAAACTCAGAAGAATCTTAATATGTTAGATTATAAGAATTCAAAATACAGTAAAATACCTTCTCTGGTATTTTTTACTAATGGTGGTTTTAATACCGGTTCTAATAAATTAGAACCTTTTAATTGGTATTGGATCGACTATATGAATATAGGATTTCAATTTAAAATGAATGTATTTGATGGTTTTCAAAGAGCATATAAATTGCAAACTGCCAAGTTGAATATTCAAAAAACGGAAAATTCAATTCAGAACTTAAAGCAATCCATTGACTTACAAGCGCAACAAGCGCAAATTAGTTTTAACAACAACGTAAAATCCTTCCAAACACAAAAGGAAAACTTGAAGCTCGCAGAAAAGGTGGTGTTTATTTCACAAAAAAAATACAAACAAGGTGTTGGAAGCAATCTTGAATTAACCACCGCAGAATCTGCACTTAAAGAAGCTCAAATTAATTACTACAATGCCTTATATGAGACCTTAAGCAGTAAAGTGGATTTAGATTTTGCACTTGGAAATTTAAAATAAATCATTCTAAAAATCATAAACTTAATAACAATGAAAGCAATTACAAAAGTATTTTTAATCTTACTAGCTGCCGCAGCTTTGGTTTCTTGCGGTGACAAAGGGGGACAGGACAAAAAAGCCAAATTACAGGCACTAAAGACCCAACAAACCCAACTCGCATCTGAAATTTCCAAATTAGAGGAAGAAATAGCCAAAGAGGATACCACCAAAAAAACAAAGGGTGTTTTAGTAGGTATTTCAGAGGTCAAAAAGGATCTGTTTAGCCATTATTTAGACATTCAAGGCAAAGTAGAATCGGATAACAATATTCTTGTAAGTGCTCAAATGGGCGGAAAACTTACTAAAGTTTATGTAAAAGAAGGTGATTTTGTAAAAAGAGGCCAATTGCTTGCTCAAATTGATGCCGAACAAGTAGAAAGAGGAATTGCGGAACTTAAAACCAGTATGGAATTGGTAAATATTGTTTACGAAAAACAAAAAGCCCTGTGGGACGAAAAAATCGGTACTGAAATACAATATTTACAGGCTAAAAATAACAAAGAATCTTTAGAGAAAAAGTTGGCTAGTTTACAAACCCAATTAAGTTATTCACGCATAACAGCCACCCAAGATGGTGTTGTGGATAAATTAATCTACAGAGAAGGCGAAAGTGTAGGCCCCGGCCCAGTTTTTAGAATAGTAAATAATAATGGTGGCCTTAAGGTAAGCGCAGAAGTAGCTGAAACTTATTCTTCTAAAGTAAATCAAGGGGATGAAATTGAAGTTTTGTTTGAGGATGTTAACAAAACGCAAAATACTAGGATCACCAATGTGGGAGAAATAATTAACCCAATGAGTCGCACTTTTACAATTGAAAGTAAACTTAATGGCAATCCAGGTGGCGTAAAACCAAACATGATTGTTAAAATTAAAATAAGAGATTATGCTAATAAAAATGCCGTAGTAATTCCTGTTAATATTATTCAAACTGGATTAGACGGTCAATTTGTGTATGTGGTAGATGGCACAAAAGCAACTAGAAGAACTGTATCTGTTGGTAAAAGTTATGGTACGAGGGCTGAAATAACAGAAGGATTGGCAGAAGGTGATAAAATTATTACTGCTGGATACCTTGACTTGGTTAATGGACAGGAAATTAGCTTTTAAAAACATAAAGTTGATTTTGGAGATCAAAAAGATTGGGGTTACCTCAATTTACAAGGATTTTTAAAAACTTCGTTACTTAAGAACAGGTAAGACAAAAATACAAGAAGTGAAATATATGTTCTTGCCGAAGTAGTTAAGTTAGTAAAACTTGCTTTTATCCATTTTTGCGCTTTAATAAATCATAAAAAACATAATTAGATCATCTAAAATCTAAAATAAAATGAAGAACCCGTTCAAAGAATATAAGCCTACCAGTTGGTCTATTGACAACAAGACGAGTATTTATATACTTACTATTATTATCACTCTTTTTGGGATATTGTCATACATTTCACTTCCTAAAGAGAAGTTTCCTGATATTGTAATTCCTACAATTTATGTTCAAACCATTCAAGCTGGTACCTCACCAGAAGATATGGAGAACATTATTACTAGAAAACTAGAGAAACAAATAAAGGCAGCCTCTGGTGTTAAAAAGATGACCAGCACGTCTTTACAAGATTATTCAGTTATTACAGTAGAGTTTAATCCTGATGTAAAAGTGGAAACGGCCAAACAAAGGGTAAAAGATCGTGTGGATCAAGCTCGGAAGGATTTGCCTACCACCCTCACTGCAGAACCAACGGTAACTGAGGTGAACTTTTCGGATTTGCCAATCATGTATGTAAATATTTCAGGTGATTATGACCTTGATAAACTTAAAAAGTACGCTGAAGACGCAAAAGATAAAATTGAAAGCTTGCGTGAAATTACCCGTGTAGACCTGGTAGGTGCACTAGACAGAGAAATGCAAATCAATGTTGATATGTATAAAATGAATATTGCGCAGGTAACGATGCGTGATATCGAAAATGCGTTAGATTATGAAAATAGGACCATTTCAGGAGGCTTAATTAAAGTTGATGAAATGAAACGTACCGTGAGTATTAAAGGTGAATTTAAAACTCCTGACGAAATCAAAAATATTATAGTTACCTCCACCAACGGGTCTCCAGTTTATCTAAAGGACATTGCAGAAGTTAAATACGATTTTGAAGAAAAGGAAAGTTATGCACGTTTGGGTAAAAAAAATGTAATTACCCTTAACGTAGTAAAACGCTCGGGAGAAAATCTTATTGCCGCTTCCGACAAGGTACAAACCATCATGACGGACTTACAGAAAAGTAAATATCCTTCAGATCTTAAAGTTGTAATTACGGGGGATCAATCTAAAGAAACAAGGGTAACCCTAAATGACTTAATTAACACCATCATTATTGGTTTTGTGTTAGTTACCTTGATTTTGATGTTTTTTATGGGAACTACCAATGCTCTTTTTGTTGGACTTTCAGTTCCATTGTCAATGTTCGTAGCGTTTTTGATCATTCCATTGCCAATGTTCGATTTCTCTCTTAACATGATCGTTTTGTTTGCCTTCTTATTTGCACTAGGTATTGTGGTTGATGACGCGATTGTGGTTATCGAAAATACCCATCGTATTTATCATGAAGAACACATTGATGTGGCAACTGCTGCAAAAAAGGCGGCAGGAGAGGTGTTTGTGCCTGTGCTTGCGGGTACACTTACGACTATGGCGCCTTTCGCACCATTAACTTTTTTGCCAGGTATAGTGGGTAAGTTCATGTATTTTCTACCTATTACCATCATTATCACTTTGTTGGCCTCTTTATTCGTAGCATTTATAATTAATCCAGTTTTCGCAGTGTCTTTCATGAAAAAAGAGGGACATGACGAAGCACAAAAAGGCAAATCATTTTTTGACGCTAATAAAGGAATTATTATAGCTTCAATAGTTTTCATCGCCTTGGCATTAATTTTCTATCTTGCTGGTGTGGTAGGTATGGGGAACTTTTTGTTATTCCTTATGATCATGCTTTGGGTGAACAAATATATTTTTGAACCAGCCATCAAAACATTCCAAACAAAAATTTGGCCTGCTGTTACTCACAAATATGAAGGTTTACTTCGTTGGGCATTACAGAAAAACCATCCAATTTTGTTGTTAATTGGTACTGTCGTATTGTTTTTTGGCTCAATTTTTATCTTTGGGGCTTCAAAACCTAATGTGTTATTTTTCCCTATTGCAGATCCTAACTTTGTATATGTATATGTGGGAATGCCGGTAGGTACAGATCAAGCGGTAACTGACTCTATTACCAAAGTGGTTGAAAACAAAGTGTTTGAAGTGGTAGGCGATAGCAACAAAATCGTTGAGTCAATTATTTCCAACGTGACAATCGGTGTTACTGACCCAAGTGACCCTGATAGAAGTCCACAACCACATAAAGGTAAAGTTTCGGTAGCATTTGTTGAATTTGGTAAACGCCACGGAGAGTCTACAAGGGAATATTTAGATAAAATTAGGGCTACTTTTAATGCGCTTCCAATGCCTGGTGTTCAAATCACGGTAGATCAAGAGCAAGGAGGACCTCCTACTGGCCCACCAATTAGTATTGAGATAAGTGGTGACGAATTTAAAGACTTAATTGAAATCTCTAACGATTTTATTAGGTACATCGAAAATCAAAAGATAGAGGGAATTGAAAAATTAAGATCCGATCTAGTGGATAAGAAGCCAGAGATCGTTATTGATATAGATCGCGAACGAGCAAATCGTGAAGGGATATCAACAGGTCAAATTGGTATGGAAATAAGATCAGCCATATTTGGTAAAGAGTTGGCTACTAAATATCGTGATGGTGAAGATGAAAATCCTATTATGATCAGATATCAAGTAGATCAACGTAATAAAATTGATGAGGTAATGAACATGAATATTACTTTTAGAGATATGAATATGGGTGGTTTGATTAGACAAATCCCTGTATCATCCGTGGCTAAAATTAAATATAGCAATACCTATGGCGCGATAAAACGTAAAAATCAAAAACGTGTAGTTACTATTAATTCAAATGTGTTGACTGGGTATACAGCCAATGAAATCGTAGCAAAAATCAACGCATCTATACCAAACTTTAAAATGAAGGATGGTTATGAAATTAAAATGGGAGGAGAGCAAGAAGATCAAGCAGAAACTTCCAATTATCTTGGATTTTCTTTGATGCTTTCAATTTTGATGATCTTTGCGATTTTGGTAACGCAGTTTAATTCAATTAGTAAGCCGATAATCATTCTAACCGAGATTTTCTTTAGCGTTATTGGGGTGCTATTAGGTTACACAATTTTCCACATGGACTTTGTAATAATCATGACAGGGATAGGCATAGTTGGTTTAGCAGGTATTGTGGTGAAAAACGGAATTCTGATTGTGGAGTTTACTGACGAGCTAAGAGAAAGGGGGCATGAGCTTTATGAAGCACTTCTAATGGCTGGTAAAATCAGGTTAACTCCTGTAATACTAACAGCCATGGCTGCTATTTTAGGTTTAATACCACTTGCCATTGGCTTTAATATTGACTTCGTTGGGTTATTTACAAGCTTTGAGCCACATATACATTTTGGTGGTGATAGTGTGGCGTTCTGGGGGCCTCTTTCATGGACCATTATCTTTGGGTTGTCATTTGCCACTTTCCTTACGCTAGTTTTAGTACCGTGTATGTACTTGCTTAGTGAAAGACTCAAATTGAACATGAAAAATAAAAAGAAAACAGCAATAGCTTTAGTAAAATAGAAGCCTATTCAAATAATATTTAAAGCGTTAAAAATTTAGTATATTTTACCCACAATGCAAAAGAGGCTGCCAAGAATAGAGCAGCCTCCTTTGTTTGATTCTTGTTAAGGCATTTACAACATTTAGCCCTAGAATCCTTTATGGAGTTAAGCCTTCCAAAAGTTAATTTTTTTTTCGTACTAAATTGTTCGAACTTTTTCAGAGTTGCATTTTCTATAATTTCTTTTGATTAATCTCGGTTAAAACGCCGGTTTATTTTCTTAATATTGACTAAAAACCTAGAAGTATACCTATAATTTAAATGAGTGATTTAACACTTTCCCAAGATTTTGTAAGTAACAAAACCAATTAATTCATGAATAAACAAGCTCCACTTGGCAAATGGCCCTTCTTTAGGAATTGGAAAAAGATCACTGTAAATTGGCTCATGTCCGTAATAATCCACTGGAAACATATCCGCATTTAATCCAGCTTTTTCAAAACATCCTATTGCCCTTCGCATATGAAAGGCAGAGGTAATTAAGAGCAAAGAAGGCTTGGAATGGGGTGATTTTTGTATTTTGGTTAAAATATTTGCAGTATATTGGGCATTTTCGAAAGTGTTTTTAGCTTTATTTTCAATAAAAATATTTGAATCAGGCACACCTGCCAACAAGAAAACCTTTTTTAATTGATCTGCCTCTGCTGGTCCATATTCTATTACGCCCGCTTTCCCACCAGTTATTAATACGCTTTTAATAATTCCAAGTTTGTATAGCTGAATTGCATGGGTTACCCGATCCGCGCCTTTACTAAAATAAACCCGATCATCTGGTTTTTTATACATTGCCACACCAGTAAGTACTATACCGTAGTCGTAGGTATTGGTAATTTCAGCATACGGTGTTGGTTGTATCTCCCAAAAATTCGCCCAACTATTTATTAAAAATTCATTTCCAAATACAATCAACAAAGTTATGGCAGCAATAAGGGTTCTTTTTTTTAATAAAGGCTTGTTAGAAATCAGCGATATAATCATCAAGGATACAATCCAACTGATCGGCATTAAAAAATAAAACAGTGTTTTGGACAAGAAAAAGAACATGATTATTTCATTTATACCTAATTAGCCGCATTACTAACAAAAATTCAATAGATTATGGAAACTTAGGGAATTTACTCCAATCGGGCTTACGTTTTTCTACAAAAGCATTTTTACCCTCCTTTCCTTCTTCAGATAGATAATATAATAAGGTGGCATTGCCAGCAAGTTCTTGAATCCCTGCTTGTCCGTCAAGTTCAGCATTAAATGAAGACTTTAGCATTCTTAATGCAATCGGACTTTTCTCTAAAATTTTCTTGCACCATTCAATTGTTGCTTCTTCCAGTTTATCAAGTGGTACAACTTTATTTACTAGTCCCATATCTAGTGCCTCTTGAGCGTCGTATTGGTCACACAAAAACCAAATTTCTCTGGCCTTTTTTTGGCCAACTATTCTTGCTAAATAGGAGGCACCAAAACCACCGTCGAAGCTACCTACAATTGGGCCTGTTTGTCCAAATCGTGCATTGTCAGCAGCTATAGATAGGTCACAAACTACATGAAGTACGTGTCCTCCACCAATAGCCCAACCAGCCACCATGGCAATTACAGGCTTTGGGATTCGTCTGATTTGCATTTGTAAATCAAGGACATTCAACCTAGGTACTCCATCTTCTCCTACATAGCCACCATTGCCACGCACCTTTTGATCTCCTCCAGAGCAGAAAGCCTTCCAGCCCCATTCTGGGTGCGGTTCGCCCGTGAGAATGACTACGCCAACTTCAGCATCTTGTCGCGCAAGTTCCATAGCTTCTGAAAGCTCCGACACTGTTAATGGAGTGAATGCATTATGCACATGTGGTCTGTTGATGCTTATTTTGGCAATTCCTGACCATTTGCTATATATGATATCTTTAAAATCTTTTACCTTTTTCCAATCTGCTTGAGACATAATTACCAACTTTTAACTATCACACTAATAAACACAATTCAAATATAGAAGTTATGTATGAAGCTTAAAATTTTTATATATAATAAAATGACGATATTAATAATTTCTAAGTTTAAATGTATCCAGTTTTACCAACTGGTATCTCTATTATAGCTTTTTAGATGTTCATTTTTAAAAACCAAAAATGATAAAGTAACTCGGATTGTAAAAAAGGTCTTTTGTTTCTTTGTTTTGTCGTCCTTACCTTTTACCTTGAAACAAGTTTGTAAATAATGTAATTTTGGATCTAACAGAAATATCAGTTTTTATTTTTGATGTGGACGGAGTACTCACCGATGGGAGGGTGGTTTGTTACGAGTCAGGAGAGCAGGTACGCACATTTTTGGTCAAAGACGGTTATGCTATCGAAAAGGCACTTCAATTAGGTTTTAGAGTAGCTATCATCTCCGGTGGCGCTCAAGAAGGTGTAAGGAAACGGCTAGAATTTTTAGGAATTAAGGATGTATTTTTGGGTGTTAAAAATAAGGTCGATGTGCTTAACAGTTATGTTAAAAAGCATAACCTAGCCTTCAAAAATATTTTATATATGGGCGATGACCTACCCGACTTTGAAGTGTTAACACTATGTGGAGTTGCAACGTGCCCAGCAGACGCGAGTGAAGAAATTAAACATATTAGTAACTATATCTCTACTAAAAATGGTGGTAATGGCGCAGTAAGAGAAGTTATAGAACTTGTTCTAAAATCTCAAAACAAATGGTCAATAACAAATAATAGGGCAAATGGCTAATTACAAAGGCAAAAAACTCGCTTGGATTCTGGTTGGTTTCTTAAGGTTAATTCGGGTTTTTAACCTATTGATAATCAGCTTTACACAATACGCTGTTGCGATATTTTTAATTGGTCCATCAAAATATTGGTATGAATATTTAACAGATACCAAACTGTTTTTGGTGGTGGTTTCTACTTTTTTGGTGGCTGCTGCTGGATATATAATTAACGATTACTATGATGTTAAAATAGATGCAGTAAATAAACCAAAGAGAATGGTTATAGACCGAATCATTAGAAGAAGAGAGGCTATGTTACTCCATTTTGTACTGAGTTTTCTGAGTGTATTGCTTGCCTGTGCAGTTAGTTTTAAAATTGGTGCCATCACTTTAGTATCCTCCTTTATCCTATGGTACTATTCTAATGACATGAAGCGTAAAGCTTTAATGGGAAATCTGGCAATTTCGTTTCTTACAGGCATGGCGATCATAGTGGTATCTATTTATTACCATAAGGGTTATGAACAAGTAGGTGTTTATGCAATATTTTCTTTTCTAATTTCTTTAATAAGAGAAATAATTAAGGATATGGAAGACATTAAAGGGGATGAAAGTTTTGGATGCCGTACTTTGCCGATTGTTTATGGTATCAGAAATACTAAAAACATAGTTTATTCTATTTCAATAATACTTGTAACATTCCACTTTTTAATCGCTTTTTATTATCAAATTCAACTTTTAAAGATTCTAGCTTATTTTATGTTTGTTAGCATGGGTTTGTTTTCTTATTATGTTTATCGTGCCGATACCCGAAAACTCTTTTCGGAGCTAAGTTTTGCTTGTAAGTTAATCATGCTTGGAGGAGTTTTTAGCATGTTCTTTTGGCCATAAATAACTAAGTTTAATTTAATGATAAATATTGCCATTATAGCTTCTGGCTCTGGTTCCAACGCCGAAAATATTATTAAGTATTTTCAAAATAGCAGTCAAGTTAATGTGAAAGCGGTGTATTGCAACAATCCCAAAGCCTTTATTTTTCAAAGATTGGTAAAGTACGGTATTGAAGTTCAGTTAATTACAAAAGAAGGTTTTTATGAAAATTCTACCTTTATCGATTCTTTAGGACAAAACAAGATAGATTTTATAATTTTGGCTGGTTTTCTATGGCTTATCCCGACCCAATTAATCAATGCATATCCAAATAAAATCATCAATATTCATCCAGCCTTGCTTCCTAAATATGGCGGAAAAGGTATGTATGGCAATCATGTACATGCTGCGGTTTTAAATAATCGAGAATTGGAAACTGGGATTACCATTCATCTTGTAAATGAAAACTATGATGAAGGGGAAATACTTTTTCAAGCCAAATGCTCAATCATTCCTGAAGATTCTTTGGAAAAGATTGCAGAAAAAGTACATAATCTTGAATATGAACACTTCCCAAGAATAATAGAACAAGTTGTTTTGAAAACAATTTAAACACTATCATCCTTAGGAAATTTTGAAATAAATCATTCTAATAAGAATTAATTACCATTCATTGTTATTAGATGATTTTAATCGCAAATGGTTTGTTAATGTGCAAAATCATTTTCTTTCTCGCATATTATTTAACATTTTTACAAACTAATAACCGTATATTTTTCTAGTATTATGAATAGCGACTCCATAAAAATATTACAAGAAGCACTAGCTTTATCTCCAGAAAATATTCCACTTCGACTACATCTTGCCGATAGCCTCTTAGACGTGAATCAATTAGAGGAAGCAGAGGAGGAGTTTAAGAAGGTATTAAGCCAAAACGAAGAAAATGTAAAGGCAAAATGGGGATTGGTAAAAATTTATTATCACAAACAAAATTATGCAACTGCGCTGGTCATCATAGAAGATATTGCACAAGAATTGAACAATGACACCGATTTTTTATTGTTGTATGCTAAACTTTTATTAAAAGAAAATGCAATTGCCAAGTCCGCTGAAGTTTACAAAAAACTTTTAGAGATAAATCCTGAACTATCAGATGAATCCTTAGATGCAGAACTCCGGCTAACAAATATAAGTTATAACAAAGAACAAGAAAATGAGGACTTTATTGATGAGTTAGAAAAATTAGCCATTTCCATTGAACGTCCTAAAATATCATTTGCAGACGTAGGAGGAATGGAAAACGTGAAAGAAGAAATTGACATTAAAATAATTCAACCACTTAATCATCCAGAACTTTTTAAGGCCTATGGTAAAAAAACAGGTGGTGGTATACTTTTATATGGTCCTCCTGGCTGCGGCAAAACGCATATTGCACGAGCTACGGCTGGGCAAGTAAATGCCAAATTTATTTCGGTAGGAATAAGTGATATATTGGACATGTGGATTGGAAGTAGTGAAAAAAACCTACATGACATATTTGAGTCTGCTAGATTGAATAGCCCTTGTGTACTTTTTTTTGATGAGATCGATGCACTAGGCGCCAGCCGATCAGACATGAAACAATCTGCCGGACGGCACTTAATAAACCAATTTCTTGCCGAATTGGATGGTGTAGAATCATCCAATGACGGTCTTTTAATTTTAGGAGCTACTAACACACCTTGGCACCTAGATTCGGCATTTAGAAGACCTGGTAGGTTTGATAGAATAATTTTTGTTCAACCTCCAGATGCTGAAAGTAGAGAGGCTATTTTGAAAGTGCAGTTGAAAGATAAACCAACTCAAACCATTGATTATAAATCTATAGCCAAGGTTGCTAAAGATTTTTCAGGTGCCGATATTACAGCCGTAATTGATATAGCCATCGAAGAAAAATTAAAATCATCTTTTAAGTCGGGAAAGGTGGAGCTTATTACAACTAATGATTTGTTAAAAGCAGCATCCAAGGTAAATCCTTCTACAAAAGAATGGTTTGTTACCGCACGCAACTATGCTTTATATTCCAACGAATCAGGTCTTTATGATGATATTCTTAAGTATTTAAATATTAAAAAATAATAAATACTAAAAAATATATTTTCACCACGGCAACCTTTTTATGAATATGTGCATCTAATGGTTGAAGGTGCTAAATAACCAATTACAACCTCTTATTAGTTGCACGTCTATATTGTATTTTTTTAAGGGATCTTTTCAACCAAATTGGAGTGTAAAAAAAGTGTAGTAATAGAATTGCTACACTTTTTTTATATTTGCAAACTATTTATTCCAATTAAAGGTTAATAGAATTAGTTTTAACAACAAATATGATCACAATATCAGATAAAGCGAAAGAACACGTAGCATCCCTTAGAGTTAAGGACGGACTTAGTGAAAATCATAACGTTAGGGTTTCGGTAAAAGGAGGAGGGTGCTCAGGATTAATGTACGACCTTACGTTCGATGATAAAATTGAAAGTGCTGATCAAGTATTTGAAGACAAAGGAGTAAAAATCTTAGTAGACAAAAAAAGTCTATTGTATCTATTAGGTACAACCTTAGATTTCTCTGATGGTCTTAATGGAAAAGGATTTCAATTCATAAATCCTAACGCATCACGTACGTGTGGATGTGGAGAAAGTTTTGCAGTATAGCTTTTAATTAGAAACTAAGAGGTGGTCTAATTCTCAATAATACCATCTCTTATTCTTATAATTCGGTTAGTTTTTGCTGCTACTTCAGGCTCGTGGGTCACAATTACTACCGTCATCCCTTTGCTATTTACATCTTTAAAAATGTCCATGATTTCTTTAGATGTTTTTGTGTCCAATGCGCCTGTTGGCTCATCGGCCAAAATAAGTTTAGGTGATGTTATTAATGCCCGAGCTATGGCCACCCTTTGTTTTTGACCTCCAGAAAGCTCGTTTGGCAAGTGATTGGCACGATCTAACAAACCTACCTTATCTAAATACTCCAAAGCCAATTTGTTTCTTTCTTTTCTTGCAATATTACGGTAATATAGCGGCAAGGCTACATTTTCCATAGCAGTTTTAAAATTCAAAAGGTTAAAAGATTGAAAAACAAAACCGAGAAAAAAGTTCCTGTAATGTGCTGCTTTTGTTTGAGATAAATTTTTAACCAAGACCTTGTCAAGGTAATAATCGCCCCTATCATAATCATCTAAAATGCCAATAATGTTAAGCAAAGTAGATTTGCCTGACCCTGAAGTTCCCATAATTGAAACTAACTCTCCATCGGCAATCTCTAAATTAACACCTTTTAAAACGTGCAAACGATCTTTGGCTATCGAATAATACTTGTGAATATTGGTAAGAGAAATCATGTTATAAAAACATTTTAGTGTTTAATAAAGAGAAACACCTTGGTAAAATTCCAATAGCTTTTTTCTGTAAATAGTTTCGTATTTTGCTTGGAGCAAATCTAATTCTGCCCTTAGAAGTAGATTTTTTTCATTTAAATAGTCATAAGAATTAATCGTACCTGCCTCTAACCTTTTTTCGGCAAAATTATAGGAGATTACCCTATTCTTCAATTGTGCACCTTGTGCAGTGTATTTTTGTAAACTGTTACTATAATTAACCATTGCGGTTTCAATATCTTGTCGTAATTGATTTGCCGCAATTTCTTTATTGAGTTCACTTATTTTATAGTTGATATTTGATCTCGCAATATTTGTGTTAATGGTGCGCGCCGTTAGAATAGGAACAGAAAGTTGTAAATTAACAAACTGACTAAGGTTGTTATCTAACTGGTTACCAAAGGGTACAATAGTTTTAGTTAAAAAATCTTTGTTTTGGCTTGAATAGACCGAGGTAACTCCACCATTAAGCGTAAGTCGAGGCAATCTACTTCCTTTTGCACCTCTGTAGGCAGCAAAGGCTGCAGTAATTCGTAAATCCCCCTCTTTGATTTGAGGTAATATACTTTTAGCCTTTTCATACATTTCTTTTATATTCAAACTATCCAACGGCGATACTATTAAATCTTTAGGTGTTAAGGCTTCAATTTGAAGTGCTGTATCAACCTCAATTTGCAATAGCTGGCAAAGTTGTACCTTACTTGTAATTAATTGATTATGAATATTCACAACATTCAATTGGTCGCTTGCCTCTTGTGCTTTTAACTGCGCAATATTAACCTCCGTAAATACTCCTGCTTTTAATAACTTATCAGCCCTTTCAATTTGCCCAGAGGTGTTCAACCGTTGAACTAAAGCAGACTTTTCTTGTTCAATATTTAACAATATTTGTAGGTAAATCCCTGCTATTGAGATATATAAGTCATTTTTAGCTTTCTCAATTGCAAGTTTTCCTGCTTCATAATTTAAAATATTTTGTTCAACTAACGCATTGTTTTGAAGTCCATTAAATAAGATAAGGCTTGAAGTTATAGAAAAGTTATTGCTAGTGATTTGCTGTTGTACAAATTGGTTGGAAAACGGGTCAACCGATCTCCCAAAATTAATATTTTGTGAAGCTGCACCCGTCACAGTCGGAATTCTATTCCCTACGCTTTGAATTTTATTTTGGTTGGTCAATTCATTATTTAATATTGACCTATTGATGTTTAAATTATTGCTGGAGGCATGTTCTATGCATCGACGTAAACTCCAAACACTTGTTTGTGCTAAAACTACGTTAGCAAAAATGACACATACTAATAAAAAACGGAGCATTAATTGGTGAATTTGTAAAATCAGTTGATACAAAGGTAAAGAAATAAAAATCGTGTAAATGAAATACAATTTGGAAAACTCTAAAGTTTCATAAAAAGTTAAGTTTTGTACCTAATTAATAGCTGCGGTATTAAATTTTGACCATTAGACCAGTCTGATATCAAAAACTTCTATTTTATTTTTAAAATTGTTTCTAGAGTTAATAAATATTAGTAACTTGCACGCCAATTTTCCATAACTTGGCAGATGAAGGAGCAAAACAAATTCGTTATCGAAATCTATCAGCTTAAAAACAAGCATTATAGTTACGACTATGAAATAGATGACTCCTTTTTTATGGGTATCGAAAATAGTTTGATACAAAAGGGAAAGCTTCAAGTACGAGTAGATCTTGTTAAATCGGAGCAAATGCTTCTTTTTAATTTTTTTATCTCGGGGAAAGTTGAATTGATTTGTGACCGTTGTCTTGAGCCATTCGATTATACAATTGAGGTTAAAGATAAAATTATATACAAATTTGGTGAAGAAGATAAAGAATTAGATGACGATTTGTACATAATCAAAAAAGAAACATTAGTAATTAACATATCACAACCTTTGTATGAACTTATTGCGGTGACAATTCCCTATAAGAAGTTACACCCTAAATTTAGGAAAGATGATTCAGGCGATGATAGTGAAGTGGAGTTAATCTACAAATCTGGAGAATCACCTTTGGTTGATGAAGAGCCAACTGAGGACAATATTGACCCTCGTTGGAAGGAATTATTAAAATTAAGAAGAAATTAGTAGCATAAATTTAGTTTATAACCATGGCGCATCCAAAGTCGAGAATTTCGAAACAAAGAAGAAACAAAAGAAGAACACATTATAAAGCTGTTCCTAAAACACTAGCATTATGCCAAGCTACAGGAGAGCCTCATATCTATCACAGAGCACATTGGCACGAAGGTAGGTTGTATTACAAAGGGAAAGTGGTACTTGAAAAAGATGCTTTAGTATAAATTTTACAGAAAATCTGCTGTGTATTGAAACAAAATAATTACTTTCACGGCAGGTTTTTTTAAGGCCTATACTTAACCCTTATTTTTCAAATGAAGATAGCTCTAGATGCTATGGGCGGCGATTATGCGCCTAAAGTGGTAGTGGAAGGTGCCTTAGCTGCCAAATCTGAACTTCCAAGTGGCGTACAGATAATTTTAATTGGTCATAAAGAGATCATAGTTAAAACACTCCTAGAAGTTGGCTCTAGTGCTGATGCATTTGAGATAGTTCATGCAGAAGATGCTATTTCTATGGGAGAGCATCCAACCAAAGCTATATCCTCAAAGCCAAATTCGAGTATCATGGTTGGTTATAAGCTTCTAATGACCAAGGCTGTTGATGTATTTTGCAGTGCTGGAAATACTGGTGCCATGTTAGTGGGCGCCATGTTCACAATAAAAGCGATTGAAGGTATCATAAGACCAGGGGTTGCAGGATTTATTCCAAAAATAACAGGTAGGTACGGAATTTTATTCGATGTAGGAGCTAATGCCGAATGCAAGCCAGATGTGTTAGCCCAGTTTGCAGAAATGGGTTCCTTATATGCCAACTATATTTTTGGAACTGAAAAAGCTAAGGTTGGCCTAATGAGTTTAGGTGAAGAGGAAGAGAAAGGAACATTAGTAACCCAAGCTGCCCACCAACTTATCAAACTAAATTCAAAAATAAATTTTATTGGAAATCTAGAAGGAAGAGACGTTTTTAGCGACAAAGCAGATGTAATCATTTGTGATGGATATGTAGGAAATGTCATTTTAAAGATGGCAGAATCTCTTTATCCAATATTAAAAGCAAAAGGTTTTGTAGATAATTTTATTGAGCTCTTTAATTGGCAAAATGTGGGTGGAAGCCCTATTTTAGGAGTAAATGGAAATGTTGTAATCGGCCATGGTTCATCAGATGCTTATGCCATCAAAAACATGATGAATCTCGCGAAACAGTTGGTAGAATCCGAAATTGCCCTGAAAATCAAGAAAGCATACACTTAAACATATTAATCCGAAGGAATGAGTAAATTACGAGCAGCCATTACTGGTGTAGGAGGATATGTACCTGATTACGTTTTAGATAATAACGAATTATCCAAGTTGGTTGAAACCAATGATGAGTGGATTACGTCTCGCACAGGAATAAAAGAAAGAAGAATTCTTAAAGGGAAAGGCGACTTTGAAGGCGAATTATTAGGAACTTCTCACATGTGTAAATTTGCAGTAGAGGAGTTGTTGCAAAAAACAAACACGAAGCCAGAAGAAATTGATCTTATTTTGGTAGCTACAGTTACACCAGATTATATTTTCCCTTCCACGGCCAATATAGTCCAAGATATGATAGGTGCAAAAAACGCTTTTAGTTATGATCTGCAAGCTGCTTGTTCTGGATTTTTATACGCACTTGCTACTGGAGCCCAATTCATCGAATCAGGCAAATACAAAAAGGTGGTTGTAATTGGAGCAGATAAAATGTCATCCATTATAGATTATTCTGATCGCAAAACATGCATAATATTTGGTGATGGCGCCGCTGCAGTACTGTTGGAGCCTTCTATTGATGAGACTGGTATACAAGATTTTATACTTAAATCCGATGGATCAGGATTACAATACCTCAATTGTAAGGCTGGTGGTAGTCGTAAACCTGCAAGTCATGAAACTGTTGATAATAGAGAGCATTATGCTTTTCAAGAAGGTGCAACAGTATTCAAATATGCAGTAAGCAATATGGCTGACGTTTCTGCTGAAATAATGGAGAAAAATCACCTTAAAAGTGATGACATAGCTTGGCTAGTGCCGCACCAGGCAAACAAAAGAATTATTGACGCCACTGCTGATAGAATGGGTCTAAGTGCGGACAAGGTAATGATGAATATCGAAAGGTACGGAAACACCACCGCAGGCACTATTCCACTTTGTTTTTGGGATTTTGAGAAAAAATTTAAAAAGGGCGATAATGTGGTTTTAGCTGCATTTGGTGGTGGATTTACTTGGGGATCACTTTATCTAAAGTGGTCTTATGATTCAAAATAAAAATAAACTAATTATTACATAGTGATTGATTAAAAAAATAAATCACATAACTTTAAAACATAGAAAAGATGAAACCTAAAGAAATACAAGAACTTTTAGATTTTATTGCTCAATCAGGATTGGAAGAGGTAAATATTGAAACAGAGCAATTTAAAATCGCTGTAAAAAAACATGCAGGTTTTGTAAGTGCTCCCCAAGTTCATCAGGTGGCCATTTCTCAACCTGTAGCTCAACCTTTGGTACAACAAGTACAAAACACACCTAAAGTGGAGGTGCCTAAGGTGGAAGTTTCTACCGTTAATTCTGCTGTTGATAATTTGATAACAATCAAATCTCCGATGATTGGTACGTTCTACTCTTCTGGCAGCCCCGATTCTCCTGCATTAGTAAATGTTGGAGACGATATTACCAAAGGGCAACCTGTATGTATCATAGAAGCTATGAAACTCTTTAATGAAATTGAATCTGATATTTCAGGTAGAATCGTAAAAATATTGGTTCAAAATGCTACACCGGTAGAATTTGATCAGCCTTTGTTTTTGGTAGAGTCTAATTAACCAAACCTAGTCCTTTTTACCACTAAAAGGGCTATCTTCATTAAATATTTCATAGCATTAAACATAAATAAGGTGTTTAACAAAATACTAATAGCAAATAGAGGAGAGATTGCGATGCGCGTAATACGTGCATGCAAGGAGTTGAAAATTAAAACTGTAGCCGTTTATTCAACTGCTGACAAAGATAGTTTACATGTTAAATTTGCTGATGAAGCTGTGTGTATTGGCCCTCCACAAAGTAGCCAATCGTACTTAAGTATTCCCAATATAATCGCTGCTGCGGAAATCACCAATGCCGATGCTATTCATCCTGGTTACGGGTTTCTTTCTGAAAACGCAGAATTTTCAAGAATTTGTGCAGAATATGGGATTAAATTTATTGGCCCCACGGCTGAAATGATTAATTCTATGGGCGATAAATCAACAGCCAAAGCATTTATGAAAAAGGCTGGTGTGCCAGTAGTTCCAGGTTCTGATGGATTGTTAAAAAGCATTGAAGAGGGTAAAAAACTTGCTACCAAAATAAAATATCCTGTTATACTTAAAGCCACTGCCGGCGGGGGAGGACGAGGAATGCGTATAGTAAATAATGAAAGTGAATTTGAGAAAGCATGGAAAGATGCGAAACAAGAATCTGGTGCTGCATTTGGAAATGATGAATTATACCTAGAGAAATTTGTAGAAGAGCCAAGACATATTGAAATTCAAGTAATGGGCGACAAATTTGGGAAAGTTGTACACTTATCTGAAAGAGATTGTTCAGTGCAACGTCGCCACCAAAAATTAGTTGAAGAAAGCCCATCCCCTGTAATGACTGATCGATTGAGGAGAAGAATGGGTGATGCGGCAATTGCTGGTGCAAAATCAATAAAGTATGAAGGTGCAGGAACAATTGAATTTCTAGTAGATAAACACGGCGAGTTTTATTTTATGGAAATGAACACCCGTATTCAAGTAGAACACCCTATTACTGAAGAAGTTACTGGAATAGACCTGATTAAGGAACAAATTAAAGTTGCTGCGGGTTTGCCGCTTACTTTTGGTAATATGATTCCACAGGGTTATTCCATGGAAGTAAGAATAAATGCTGAGGATGCTGGAAATGGGTTTAGACCTAGTCCTGGTAAAATAACGAATTTACATTTTCCGGGTGGAAATGGTGTTAGGGTAGACACTCATACTTATTCTGGCTACACGATTCCCCCAAATTACGATTCTATGGTGGCTAAATTAATCATCAAAGCACCAACTAGGGAGGAGGGAATTGCAAGAATGAAAAGAGCGCTACAAGAATTTGTAATAGAAGGGGTTAAAACAACTATACCTTTTCACCTAAAGTTAATGGATGATCCTACCTTTAAGTCGGGTAAGTTTACTACCAAATTCTTAGAAACATTCGATTTCTCTGACCTCAAATAAAATAAAGCCTGCTTAACGCAGGCTTTTTTGTGAATTTAATTTTATTTAAGACATTTTCCAATAACACCTTACGTAATGCAACTTTTAGATGGTAAGCTAATTTCACAAGAGATTTTACATGAAATTGCTCATGAAGTACAACTATTGAAAAATGCTGGACAAAGAGTGCCGCATTTAGCAGCTATATTAGTAGGTAATGATGGCGCAAGCGAAACCTATGTAGCCAGTAAAGTAAAACACTGTACACAAGTAGGTTTTGAATCTACCTTGGTAAGGTTATCTGCTAATATTACAGAAAATGAGTTGTTAGAAAAGGTGGAGCAGTTTAATAATGATGATTCTATTGATGGTTTTATAGTACAATTGCCTTTGCCAAAACATATTGATGAACATAAAATTACATTGGCTATTGCGCCTCATAAAGATGTAGATGGATTCCATCCTATGAATGTTGGGAAACTGGCACTTGGTCTACCTACTTTTGTGTCAGCCACTCCAAATGGGATAATGGAATTACTGAAGCGCTACAAGATTGAAACTGCTGGCAAACACTGTGTTGTGTTGGGCAGAAGCAACATTGTTGGTTCGCCAATGAGTATTTTAATGTCAAAAAACACAAATCCTGGCAATTGCACAGTTACAATTTGCCATAGTAAAACACAAAATCTTAAAGAATTTACCCTAACAGCTGACATTTTAATAGTTGCTATTGGAAAGCCAGAATTCGTAACCGCCGACATGGTAAAAGAAGGTGCTGTGGTGATTGATGTTGGGATTCATAGGATTCCAGACTCAAGCAAAAAATCAGGTTTTAAACTCATTGGTGATGTAAAATTTGATGAAGTAGCTTCTAAATCGAGTTATATAACACCTGTACCTGGAGGTGTTGGTTTATTAACGATTTGTTCACTTTTAATGAATACCCTCAAAGCAGGTAAGTCTTTTCATAATTAGACTTGACAGAATATTTTTATTTGCTAAATTTATAAACTTAATAATCACAAATGAACAAGAAAGTAATCCTTATAATATTGGACGGTTGGGGGATAGCTAAAAATCCTAAAGTTTCGGCCATTGATGCAGCCAAAACACCATTTATTAATTCATTATATAAAAAATACCCTCATAGTAAGCTTGAGGCTTCTGGTTTGGCTGTTGGATTGCCCTTGGGTCAAATGGGCAATTCAGAAGTTGGACACATGAACTTAGGTGCTGGTAGAGTTGTATACCAAGACTTAGTGAGAATCAATTTAGCTGTTGAAGAAAAAACGCTTGCTCATGAAAAATCAATTATGGAGGCCTTTGAATATGCAAAAACCAACCATAAAAAGGTCCATTTAATAGGGCTTGTTTCTGATGGCGGCGTTCATTCGCATATAAGTCACCTCAAGGCACTTTGTGAAATTGCACACGAAGCTGGGGTGAATGATGTATTTGTGCATGCATTTACAGACGGTAGGGATACTGATCCCAAAGGTGGCATCGGGTACTTAAAGGATTTGCAAAATACATTGGATAAAACAGGAGGGCAAATCGCATCAGTAATTGGCAGGTATTATTCCATGGATAGAGATAATCGATGGGAACGTGTAAAAAAAGCATATGATTTGTTAATACATGGAGAGGGAGAATTGGTTACAGATATTTTTGACGCAGTAGAGAAGTCTTACGCTGCCAATATTACAGACGAATTTATATTGCCAATTATTAAAGACAATGGTCATGGAAAACCTCTAACAACTATTCAAGAGGGAGATGTGGTTTTATGTTACAATTATAGAACAGATCGTGGAAGGGAAATTACACAGGCGCTAACACAAAAGGAATTTCCTGAATATAATATGAAACCGCTTAGTTTATATTATGTTACAATGACTAATTACGATGACACTTTTAAAGACGTAAAAGTAATTTTTGATAAAGATAACCTGAGTAATACATTAGGTGAAGTGGTATCTAATGCTGGAAAAAATCAGATTAGAATTGCTGAAACTGAAAAATATCCACATGTTACGTTTTTCTTCTCAGGTGGCAGAGAAACAGAGTTTAACGGTGAAAAACGATTATTGTGTGCTTCTCCTAAGGTGGCCACTTATGATTTACAACCAGAAATGAGTGCAAATGAAATTAAAGACGCCATTATCCCTGAACTACAGTCAAAATCAGCGGATTTTATTTGTCTTAACTTTGCCAATGCTGATATGGTAGGTCATACGGGTATTTTTGAAGCTGCTGTAAAAGCTTGTGAAACAGTAGATTCATGCACTGAGGCCGTAGTAACTACAGCATTAGCAAATGGTTATACAGCTTTAGTAATTGCTGATCATGGTAATTCTGATTGTATGGTTAATGAAGATGGTACACCCAACACGGCACATACCACCCAGCCTGTGCCATGTATTTTAGTTGATAATAACTATGATAAACCACTAAAGGATGGCAAATTAGGCGATATTGCTCCAACTATTTTAGCATTAATGGGAATTGACAAGCCAATAGAAATGACTGGTCTATCACTTTTATAACACATTTAAAGGGTCGAGGTTTGGCTCGACCCTTTAAAATACATCCAAATAACCCAAATATTATTGGATAATTTAGATTTAAGCGTGCTTCCCAAAGGAGTGTATATACCCCAGTTGTGTTATAGGTCTACATTAAATATCAATAGCTCATCATTTTCATTATCCTCAACTATGGTGAAAGTGTCTTTGCTAGGAATTGGATAAACAACAATAGATTGCTTTTTAGATCACTGCAATTGAACATCGGAGGAATAATGTTCTTTTCCGTCTAAATCAACTTGTTTGATTTTGTAATTGGTAGTCAAAGAATTTGATGTTTGGTCTACAAAAGAATAAGCCTTGATAATAAAACGATTTTCTATACCGTTTATACTTCCGATGGTGGTGAAATTAATACCATCTTCGCTCTTCATTATTTCAAAATAATTGTTGTTTATTTGATTCTGCACATGCCACATTATAATAACCGATTGGCTTGCCTCATCCCACTGGGTTTGTAGATCTAAAAAGCTAACCGAAAGAGGTGTAACATCACCATACACCACATAAGGAAATCCTTTGGTCTGATTATAATATACAATTCCCACTCCACATAACTATAAAGTTGTGCGAAATTTATGAGTTGGTTAAAATGCCCATTTTGGTTGTTCAGCTTATCAGCCAGTTTCTTAATTAACAACTAGTATAATCATAAACGCTACTAACTTAGCTAAACGAAATTTTTTTACCATTTTTTAAAGATTAGTTGGATATTTTAAATGCCTGATAGAGGTAAAAAAACCTTTGGTTATTAAATATTGCTTTAAACTCATAACCGATGTCTTGCTTGTTAAATCATTTTAAAACCCCAAAAAGCTAAAAACATTAAAAGGGATAACTTTCAAGCAATCCAAACCAACTAAATAACCCTATTAATGGATAGTGCTTTGAATGGGAGAAACAATATTCCATTAACCAAGTTTGAAAGTAAGCGTAATAGCTAGAATATATCAAACCTTAAAAACAAAGGTTTCTTTAATAGCTTAGAATTTTACAAGTAGCGATTGAAGGTGTAAATTAAGAACACTTTAAGGACATAAAAAACTTGGTAAGCCTGATCAAGTAAAGGCATTAAATGGTTTTAAGTCTGAATTACTGAATTTTTTTTCAAAAAATAACCACTAAAACATCCTTGATACAAAAAGTAAAATATAGCATCCTATTTTGTTTGTTGATATTATCAAACAAGGATTGGGCACAAAATTTATACACGATGCAGTTTGTGGTGAAAGAGGGGGCAACTAGGTTTAATTTTTCAGATACTTTAACTTTGGCCAACGATTCTAACGATGTTCAAATCACGACCTTAAAATTTTATGTATCAAAAATACAATTCCTTAAAAGACACAAAATTGTATTTGAAGAAAAAAATAGTTTTCATTTAGTGGATTTTAGCAACGCTGCCTCTCTTCAAATCGCTATTGCTAGTGATTCAAAGTTGTCATATGATGAACTAAGATTTAACATCGGCATTGACAGCGCAACAAATGTATCAGGCGCAATGGGTAATGATCTCGACCCCACAAAAGGCATGTATTGGACTTGGCAAAGTGGTTATATTAATTTTAAATTAGAAGGCCAAAGTGTGCTTTGCAATACACGTAACAACGAATTTCAGTTTCACCTAGGAGGGTATATGTCGCCTTATGTTGGCCTACAAACCTTAATCTTTCCAGTGAAAAATAAAACAAAAGTGAGTTTACAATTAGATATTAGTAAAATTATTACATCCATTGATTTAGCAAAATCAAATCACATTATGTCTCCTAGCACGGAAGGAGTTTTGCTTTCAAAAATTATTGCAAATTCTTTTACTGTTTACCATAAATGAAAAAGAAGATTGTTACCCTGGCCATATTTTGCGTTGTACTTAGTGCATATCGATTTGTTAAAGAAGCCTTGTTTGTGGTGCCTGTAAATTTCCCAGAACCAGTTTATGACTTTTCTAAGAATCCCTTGTCGCCACCTAAAATTTTATTGGGCAGGGCTTTATTTTATGATCCCATCCTTTCGAGAAATAATACGATTTCTTGTGCAAGCTGCCACGCTCAATTTTCTGCATTTACCCATTCAGACCATGCTTTAAGCCATGGTATCGATGACAAAATAGGGATTCGCAATTCGCCAAGTTTAATTAATTTGGCTTGGCAACGACTTTTTATGAGAGATGGTGCCATTAATCATTTGGATATGCAAGCATTGGCCCCTATTCATAATATAGCAGAAATGGACGAAAATATCATCCATGTAGTGTCCAAATTACAAGCAACCAAAATATACCCTAAATTGTATTATAACTCATTTGGCGATTCCATCATTACTGGGGAACATACATTAAAAGCCATTTCTCAATTTATGCTTACCTTGGTTTCGAGCAATTCTAAATACGATAGTGTGATGCGCGATCAGTCGGTATTTACCGATCAAGAAAAAAATGGCTATCTTTTATTTCAACAAAATTGTGCATCATGCCATACTGAACCACTTTTTACCAACAATAATTTCAGTAATAATGGCTTGGCTATAGACACCTCGCTTAGGGATTTGGGAAGATTCGGAGTAACCAAGATTGCCTCAGACTCACTAAAGTTTAAAGTACCTACCCTTCGTAATATTGAGTTCTCTTACCCTTATATGCATGATGGAAGATTTAAAAGGCTATCTCAAGTACTTAATCATTACACTTTAGGCATAAAAAAGAGTAACACTTTGGCCAAAGAACTTCAAAATCCCATTAAGTTAACTTCCAATGAAAAAGTAGATCTCATGGCTTTCCTTTTTACGCTTACTGATAAGTCATTTCTATACAATACTAGCTTCGCCTACCCTAAAGAAGTTTTTGCAGAGTCGACTAAATAATACGACTACCTTGTTATAAGCTAAGTGGATATTTGAGCTAGAATTACTTGTTTCATAAACCAATTAAATTTTTCAACGTAGGAATTAGTATTACGCAAACCTAATGGTCTCAAGTGATAGCCCGCAAAGTTTTATTTTTGAATTACGACTATCATCTATACAATACAAACCTAAGAGGCTTCTCGACTAATAAGCGGATATTAAAAAATTTGAAATAAAAGAATATTTTTTAATATCAAAGAAAGATTGTTAAAATAGTATCTTCTAAACACTTATAAAAACAAACAAAACAGTAAAGCAATGATCAAGAACATTTTAGTTTTTACCCTCTCGTTATTAAGTCTCTTGTGCAAGGCCCAAACCAATCCGGTCATAACGAGTTGGTTGCAAAATAATTCGGTATTTGGTAAGTTTTATACGGCAGCTACAGGAGGTACAGCCCAAACAATGACCGTATTGGCAAACTGTCAGCAAGTGCGCTATTCTAGTACTTCCGTTTATATAAATACCACTGGAATACCTGCTTATCCCACAGGGATATTTACTGGCGATGGAAATCCAAACGTTGCTGGTAACCAAAACGCAATCTATAAATTGCCTTTATCACCTACTCAAAATACGGGTACCCCAACCGCAACTAGCTCGGGCAATTGTGGGATATTCATCAATGGCGTTTCTCTGTTTGACTATCGAGATGGTGTTGCTTGGGACAATACCAATAAACGAATATGTGGTGGCCCGGGAAATCCTACATGTTCCGGCACTATTGCATGGAACAGAGATGCCATTCCTGCCGAGAAACTTGGTTTTGATTGTGCAAAAGGCCATCCAGCTGGCACCAACTACCATCATCACCAAAACCCCAGCGCTTTTAAATACGATAGCAAAACCTCCAATTCTTATTCTTCCATTTGTGATACATACAATTCAGAAGGTTTATACACCATTGATGCTACGAAACATTCACCTTTGATAGGTTTCGCTTATGATGGATTTCCGATATACGGAGCATACGGATATAAAAATGTAAATGGTACCGGAGGTATTACCAGAATGAAATCTAGTTACTCCTTAAGTACTAACACCACAAGAACTAACGGCCCTAACATAAATGCAGTGAGTACCGACGGAAAACAAACATTTTTTAATGGATATTTTAGAGAAGACTATGTTTATACCGCCACCACTGCCAACACCCCTGACTATTTGGATGAGCACAATGGTAGATTTTGCGTAACACCAGAATACCCAGCGGGCATCTATTGTTATTTTGCCACGGTAAACGAATTTAACACATCCGTTTATCCCTACGTGATTGGACCCACCTTTTATGGTAATGTAACAGGAAGCAAAGTAACAAGTGTAACCGAAACCACCACCAAGTACACATCTGTTACGAGTGTAGAAGATGATAAAGGAGCTTCAAAAATAGATGTATACCCCAACCCTTCGAGTGATTTTATAGCCGTACAAATAGTGGGCCTAAATACCGAAAACTTAAAAGTTGAATTGCTTGATCTTAGTGGAAAATTATTAATGCAATCGACCATAAATCAAGGTACCACCACCTCCATTTTAGATACAAGATTACTTTATGCTGGCAATTATTTTGTTAAAATTACTGGCACGTTTATTAACACCACCAAAGGAGTTGTAATCGTTAAATAATTATTTAGAATCAAACTTGGTACCTATAAAGATTAAGTGCCAAGTTAGATTTTATTTTAAGTTTCAAGCAGAAGAGAATACTTGTATTAAACCTAGGTAATGCGAGTAAGGTAATAGTTGTTAGTTCGAGCCACTCCCTAAAAAATATCCAATTATAAGATGCATGGAAGACTCTTGGATGATACTCGGAAGATGCTCGGAAGATGAAAACTGCGGTTATGGTGAAAAAATATGAGAAAAGTACAATTTGATTGATATTTAGCTTGCTATTTTTAACAATGAATAATTGAACTAATAAGATATATTTGTTTGAAAAATACAGCCCTTTTGAATTACATTCGATCTAATATTTTAGTATATTTGAATTAAACGAATTAAGTATGAGTACTTCGGATTTAAAAATAGATTTGATCAATAAAATAAGTCAATTAAAGGAAATTAGGATCATTCAAGAAATAAAGAGACTTTTAGATTTTGAGTTAGAAAATGAGGTATATGAGTTGAACGTGAACCAAAAAAACAGAATCGCCAAAGCGAAAAATGAATATTCGCAATCTGATATTTTGTCTGAAAAAGAAGCGAACATTGAAATCGAATCATGGCTAAAAGAAAGGTAATTTGGACAAGAAGCGCAAACATTGAACGAAAGGAAATCTTAGAATATTGGATCGTTCGAACTTCATCAAAAAGATATAGTATTAAACTTAATAAGTTGTTTAAGGAAATACCTTAGCTTGTCGCTAAGTTTCCTGAAGCTGGTAGAAAAACAAACGTTGAGAACACCAGAGTTAAAATTGTTCGTGACTACCTCATTTTTTATAATTTTAATCCCAAAGAATCAGTTTGGGATGAAAATCGCAATGACAAAGAAAGTAAATATAACTTTAGCTGATATAAACTTCTATATACAAAATATAATATTTGTTTTCGCTCCCTCCGGTACAGAAATTCATTTTCGTACCCAAAACTCCTGCCTATGAATAATTTTAATAAAAACTTTGTTTATTTCTTTTTTGGTATTGCGTTAATAACAGGTTTGTATATTTATTCAAATAAATGTGTAGATATTGATAGCCTAAAATATGAAATAGTAAAGTTTAGCGAGATTCCTACTCCAGTACAAAATGTTTTTTTGAATAGGTTTTCTGAAAATTACGAACCATCGAGTACTCCGATCGAAAATACAAATCCAAATGATTGGTTTGTTAACTTAGACAGCAATTTGTATTTAGTAAAATACAAACGTACTACTGTTCCTGGTCTTTTTAAGGGCAAAATAAAACTTCAATCAGTACGTGACTGCTATTGTTTGAGTCACTTCGAATTATACAGAGGCGCTCCATTTCTTATCTACTATGAAAAGAAATTATACTTGATGTTGTTCCAAGATGAATTAGAAGTGGTAAATATAGTGGAATCAAATGTTAAGATTTTTGTAGGACTAGAATTCTAACCCACAAAATATCGCCTTGTTGCGAAAGCTTACCTAAGTATCCATATGAGTATTTCCAATCCCAAAAATCAGCTCAATCCTAATTCAGACAAAGTACGACTTTAAGGTCTTGCCCATACCCCACAAACTTCATTCTCTTTTTATTTTTTAAGTAATTCTGTTAGATTTATGGAAAATTAAACTTCTTAACATCTATCCATAGAATTGATAAAAACAGTACTTTATATATGAAACAATTAATTTTGGCCATACTCCTTGTAGGCACTTTATCGTCTTTTTCACAAAATATAAATAACTCCAAAACTATGAATGAATATTATAAATTATGGACCAAGGTCGACTCTTTGCAGCTTAAAAGTTTGCCAAAATCAGCTTTAGTTGAAGTTGAAAAAATATACCAACTCGCAAAAAAACAAAACAATGCCGACCAACTAGCCAAGGCAATTATTCACCGCCTTAAAATGGTGTCTTGGCGAGAGGAGGACGCGATTGTAAAAAATCTAATGGAACTGGAAAAGGATGAAAAGGAAGCTAGTTTTCCTGCCAAGCCTATCTTGAGTTCGATGATCGCTGAAATTTACTGGCAATATTACCAAATGAATCGCTACGAATTTGGAAGTAGAAGCCAAACCATCAACTATAAAAATGACGATATTCGTACATGGGATCTGCGGAAAATAGTAGAAATCACCACTTCTAAACATCTTCAAGCCTTAGCTGAAAAAGAAAAGCTACAGAATACTCCTTTGGAGGTTTATAACGAACTCATTCACAAAGGATACAATACCAGACATTTACGCCCCACTTTGTATGATTTTGTGGCCCATCGTGCCATTGATTTTTTTAGTTCTGAGGAGCCAACACTTGCCAGACCAGCAGATCAATTTGTGCTTAATGATGAAAAATATCTCTCTGACGCCGAGAACTTCTCTAAAATTGAAATTAAAACTGGCGATTCACTGGCCTTTAAGTATTATGCCATTTCTATCTATCGTGATTTGGTCAAATTTCATTTAAACGACAAAGAACCAGCAGCTTTGGTTGAGTTAGATCTTGCACGTTTAACTTTTGTAAATGGCCAATCAGCCGCAGCCAACAAGGAGGCATTGTATCTTGATGCCTTACAAAAATTGGAACAAAAAGTAGCTGAAAACCAAGTAAGTACACGGGTAAGTTACTTTATCGCACAAGTTTATTATCAAAGGGGGCTTAAATACAAACCTACCCAGAGTGCACAATACAAATGGGAACTGCAAAAAACTGTAGAGATTTGTGACAAAGCTATTACCAAATTTCCTTCTTCAGAAGGTGCACAAGATTGTAGAAGTTTAAAAACAACCATTTTAGAAAAAAGCTTTTCTTTTCAAACGGAGGAAACAAATATTCCCAATCGTTATTTTAAACTAAAATGCAGTTATAAAAACCTAAATAAGCTTTACCTCCGCGTTTTTAGTACCAATGCCAAAGAACTAGAGGTAATACAAGAAAAAAGTGACAGTTATTATAAGAAAAATAATGATTATAAATCCTATTATGAAATTTTTGTAGACCATTTTAACAAAAAAACACCCCTTAGGTCTTGGAACGAAACCTTACCTACAGACGGTGATTACCAATCACATGGTGTTGAGTTGCCCGTAGAAGGGCTTCCTTTTGGCGATTACGTAATTATGACCGCCGACAATCCCGAATTTAGCTATAACCAGCATGCGGTAGCCTATGATCTTACCACGGTTACAGATATTAGTTTAATTGACAAAGCTGATTCCACCAACGACCATGAGTTTTATTTGTTGAGCAGAACTTCTGGCAAACCCTTGGCCCAGGCTAAAATGGATGTGAACGTAAGTTATTATGATTATTCAAGTTACAAAAATAAGAATAAATTTCTTGGCACTTTTGTTTCTGATAACCTAGGTTATATCAAAGTGCCCGCAAGCAAGGAAGATAGAACTTTGGTGCTTGATATTGTATATGGCGAGGACCATTTCTATTCTGGTAATAAAGCCATCCGATCGCGTTCATTTTATCAAAATCCTAAAACCACGGTTCAGCCTCCTAATGAAAATATCAAAATTCAGCTTTTCACAGATAGAAGTATCTATCGTCCAGGGCAAACTATTTATTTCAAAGGCTTACAATATGTCTCCAATGGAAAAAATGCAGAAGTGGTGGCAAAATCTTCCGTTCATGTTGCTTTTTATGATGTCAACCAGCAGGTTATTGCGGAGCAAGATTTTATTACCAATGAGTTTGGGACATTCAACGGCACATTCACCGCACCTTCTGCAGGCCTTTTAGGACAAATGAAAATTAGCGCCAATTATGATGACGAAGTCTACATTAGCGTGGAAGAATATAAAAGACCCAAATTTGAAGTAAAATTTGACCCCATAAAAGGCAGTTTTAGATTAGAGGACGAGGTGGTGGCTAAAGTAGTTGCTAAAGCCTATTCTGGTGCTAATATTGATAATGCCCAAGTTAAATTTAGAGTGGTAAGGCAAGCAAGTTTTCCTTATTGGTGGTATTGGAGATACCGTTATTACCCAACTTCTCCAGCCATGGAAGTTATCAATGGAGTGGGCAAAACCAATGAAAAAGGGGACTTTGAAATCAAGTTTAAAGCCATCCCTGACCTTACTGTGCCTAAAGAATCGCAACCAACGTTTACTTACACTGTATATGCAGATGTGACAGACTTAAATGGAGAAACTAGAACTGGAAACACATCAGTGGCTGTTGGTTATGTAGCCTTAAATGTGAGCACCAACCTACCAGAAGAGCTACAACGGAGCCAAAAGGGTGAATTTGACATCGTTACCACCAACCTCAGCGGTGAATTTGAACCAGCAGAAGGCACCATCAGCATCTTTGCTTTAAAAACTCCTAACAGGGTGTTCCGTGATCGTCGTTGGGAAAAACCAGATTTGCAGATAATGCAAAAGGAAAATCACGATAAGTGGTTTCCTTATGATGAATTCGCCGACGAAACGAACGAAGCGACCTGGGATAAAACAGAGAAAGTTTTTGAGAAGAAATTTAATACCGCAACAGCCAAAAAATTTCTGTTGGAAAAACTGGTCAACTGGAAACAAGGACGTTATGTAATCGAAATAAGTACTAAAGACAAGTTTGGAACTTCCATAAGTGAAGTTAAAAGTTTTACAGTATTTGAAAGTGATTCGAAGCAATTAGCGTTTCCTGAGGAAGAAAAGTTGCGTAATCTAAAGTCAACAGGTGAACCAGGCGAAAAGGCCGCTTTTGTGTTCGGAACAGGTTACGATGATATTCATGTTTTGTATGAAATTTCGCAAGAAGGCAAACTTTTATCAAGAAAATGGTTGCAATTAAAAAATGAACAACAAAAATTTGAAATACCTATTGAAGAAAGTTACAGGGGCAACATCGCTTATTCTTTTACTTTTTTGAAAGAAAACAGAACTTATACTCAGTCACGAATTATAACTGTACCCTATACAAACAAGGAACTGGACATTTCCTTTGAAACTTTCCGCAATAAACTCCAACCAGGTGAAGCGGAAGAGTGGAAGCTAAAAATAAAAGGTAAAACTGCTGATAAAGTAATGGCTGAAATGGTAGCATCCTTGTACGATGCCTCTTTGGATGCTTTTAGGCCACATAATTGGTTTTTAAACATTTACCAACAGTATAATGGGGTAAGAAATTGGAATACAAGCAATGGCGGCTATGGAACCACCCAGTTTAACTTGGTCAGCAATGGCTGGAACAACCATACGTCTGGCAGCTCGCGCAGCTACGACTACCTCAATTGGTTTGGTTACAGTTTTGGTGGCTATTACCGTAGTTGGTATGAAGATGACCTTTCTTTTAGTATGGAAGGTGCTTCTATGGACGAAGTTCAAGTAACTGGTGGAAATAAATCTAGAAAAGACAAGAAAATGGCGTCTCCAAAAATGGCTTTACAAAGTATGGGAGCTATTCGTTCTGAACTTTCGAAGGAAGAAGCGGATTCTTTCGCATCCAGTGCACCTGCCGAAGACGGAGAAATGGCAGAAGAAAACAAGGAAGAAGCACCTACTTCTTTTGAAGATGTAAAAGTACGTACCAATTTCAACGAAACAGCCTTTTTTTATCCTGCTTTACAAACAGATGAAAGCGGAAATATCGTAATCAAATTTACCATACCAGAAGCACTAACTCGCTGGAAAATGCTGGGCTTTAGTCATACCAAAGACATGAAATTTGGTTTGGTTCAAAATGAACTAGTGACCCAAAAAGACCTCATGGTAGTGCCCAACGTACCGCGTTTCTTCCGTGAAAATGACAAAATCACTTTTGCCACGAAAGTAACGAACTTGACGGACAAGGAGGTAAATGGCAAAGCAGATTTGCTGTTGTTTGATGCACTTACCATGAAAGAAATCACGCCAAAAATAATGGAGGCAGTACATGGCAAGTTTAATACCATTGGAGAACGTGATTTTACGGCCAAAGCTGGAGAAAGCACTTTGTTAGAGTGGAACCTCATGATTCCAGAGGGAGTTGAGGCCATCACCTACCGTGTAGTGGCAAAGGCAGGTAATTTCTCAGACGGGGAGGAAATGGCCATCCCTGTATTGACCAACCGCATGTTGGTAACAGAAACGATGCCGATGCCTATCCGCAGTAAGCAGACAAAGACTTATACGTTGGATAAGCTGGCCAACAATAAGTCCACCACCTTGCGCAACCATCGCTTGACGCTGGAGTTTACCTCCCAACCAGCTTGGTATGCAATTCAAGCGTTGCCATACATCATGGAATATCCTTATGAATGTGCAGAACAGACATTTAGTCGCTTTTATGCCAACAGCATCGCTTCACACATTGTGAATAGTGATCCTAAAATCAAAAGGGTATTTGATATTTGGAAAACAAAACAGCCTGATGCTTTACTTTCTAACTTGGAAAAAAACCAAGAACTGAAAAACATCTTGTTGGAAGAAACACCTTGGGTGCGCCAAGCCAAAGATGAAAGCGAAGCGAAACGCAGAGTGGCCGTCTTGTTTGACTTGAACAAAATGACTTCTGAGCTTGATCGTGCCTTAGACAAATTGGTAAAAATGCAAAAAGGCGGAGGCGCTTGGCCTTGGTTTGACGGCATGCCAGAGGATAGATACATCACACAACACATCGCTTGTGGGCTAGGCCATCTAGATCATTTAGGAATAAGGGATGTGCGAGATAATGCTAAAGTGTGGAATATGACAACCTCAGCCATTGCTTACCTCGACCGCCGCATGGTAGAGGATTATGAAGAATTAAAACGCTTGGCTAAAAAGGGAGACATCAAGCTAAGTGACCAACATATTTGGCATAATCACATCCATTATTTGTACATGCGCAGTTTCTTTAAAGACGTTGAAATTAAAAAGAATCATAAAGAGGCTTTTGATTATTTCTTTGGGCAATCTAAAAAATATTGGACGAGCTTTGGACGCTATACACAAGGTATGATGGCCATTGCCCAACATCGCTATGGGGAGGTAGCGGTGCCACAAAGCATTATCAAATCTATCCGCGAGCATGCCTTGGTATCAGAAGAGATGGGCATGTATTGGAAAGAGAACTATGGCTACTATTGGTATGAAGCCCCGATCGAATCACAAGCGTTGATGATCGAGTTGTTTGCTGAAGTGGCTAAAGACACCAAAGCAGTAGATGATCTTAAAGTATGGCTGATAAAAGAAAAACAAACGACCCAATGGAAAACAACCAAAGCCACGGCTGAGGCCTGTTATGCCCTCTTGCTACAAGGCACTAATTGGTTGGCTTCCGACGACATGGTGGAAATTACCATCGGCAACACCAAGCTAGAGCCTAAAAAGATGGACGATGTTCAGGTAGAGGCAGGTACTGGGTATTTCAAAAAGGCATGGTCGGGTGCAGAGATTACCGACAACATGGGCAAGGTAACGCTGGAGAAGAAAGACGAAGGTGTAAGTTGGGGAGCACTTTATTGGCAGTATTTTGAGCAGTTGGATAAAATTACCCCTGCCGAAACACCACTCAAACTCAAGAAGGAGCTTTTCTTACAGCAAAATACGCCTACAGGACCAGTGATTACGCCCGTTGTGGAGAAAACCAAGCTTACGCCTGGTGATTTGCTCAAAGTACGCATAGAATTAAGGGTAGATCGAAACATGGAGTACGTTCACATGAAAGACATGCGTGCTTCAGGGTTTGAGCCCACTAACGTTTTGAGCCAATACAAATATCAAGACGGGTTGCATTATTATGAAAGCACCCGCGATGCTGCCACAAACTTCTTTATGGGCTATTTACCTAAAGGGACTTATGTGTTTGAATACCCCTTGCGCGTAAGCCAAAAAGGCGATTTCAGCAACGGCATCACCACCATCCAATGTATGTACGCACCCGAGTTCAGCAGTCACTCAGAGGGGATTAGGGTGAAAGTGGAGTAAGTGAATATAGGCAGCTTTACAGAATGATTATTCTGATTTATAGATTTTAATGGTGTAAGCTTTGAGCTCGCACCATTTTTTTTTAGTTAAAGATCTTACTTTAATTTACCTATACTTCTAGCGGCTCACTTACATTTTTTTCTTATTAAAAATTCTATGTCTAAAAAACCAGTTTACACCATTAAGTAGACAAACTTCACAATCTAGTTGATACGCTCTTTATACTCTAAGCAGTTTTTGCTTTTGTAAAGTAACTTTGTGGATTGTGAAAGCAACAACGTGGAAAACGAAAGCAAAAACATGGTTAACAAAAGCAACTTTGTGGATTGTAAAAACAAAAACATAGACTAAGAAAACAAAATTCTGGATTGTGAAATCAAAATCATGGAAAACGAAAGCAAAAACATGGAATTTGAAAGCAAATTTGTAGTTTATGAATACAAAAACATGGTTTAGGAGAACAAAATCGTAGAATTTGTTTACAAAATACCCTCATACGTTAACAAATTCGTAGTTTTTGTTAACAAAATCCATGTTTTTGTAATAAAATTCCATGTTTTTAAATATAAATGCTAGGAACTTTATTCGTTTTCAGTAGATTATATTTAAAATCGACGATTTTCATATATTTTATTTTGTTTGATATAAACTGCAATTAGCAGTTGTACAGAATGGATTAGTTATGTTGTATAATAAAATACAATGAATCGGACACTACCATTAACCTTTTATATGACTCTTTGTCCATTTAATCAAATTCTTAGCTGGTACTTTAAAATCCCATTTTACAAACTTTCTAAAATGTAGCGTTGAAAACTTGATATGCCTTTTATGAAATTTGACAGCCGATAATTAGCAATTTGGGTATATTTAATAGGTTGATAGTTAACAACCAAATTAGTTATTCCTTTATTATCTTTACTTGTTCTATGGTTTCATGTGAAATTAATTGCATAATATATAATCCTTTCGTAAGTGATTGGCCTATATTAATTGGTTGAGAAGCAAACAAAACACCTGATTCTATTGTCCTTCCACTTAAATCACTTAATAAATACAGCCCTGATTCACCTTCAGGTGCCAGTAGAGTACATTTCAGATGATTTTGGAATGGATTTGGAAAAATTTGGTAAGCAAGTGCCTCATGAACTATCGAAACTTCTTTACTCAAAGTTGCAATACCTGATTGGTCGATATGTCGTATTCTATAATAAATTTTACCAAGCTGAGGTCGTAATATATTTGCTTGAAACTCGTTGTTTTTATAGATAATCTCATTTATCAAGGGTACAAATTGTTCACCATCGGTGGAATATTCTACTGCATATTCACTTGGATTGAAATTTTGGGCGGTTTTCCAGCTTATTAAATCATGGTTAGCTTCTTTATGTGCTTTAATCCAAATAAAATCTACTGGCAATGGCGCACAATTTCTTACCAAAACGGGTGTTCGTACGCAAGTACTCGCGGCTTTTACCACCCAATTGTATAGTGCTGGCATTCCCGCAACCGCACAACCAAGGGCACAGCCATAGCTTGTAGTTCTTATTAAATCACTGTGTATTTTTGGATGTACAGTTTGATTGATATTGCCTTTGTAATAAACAAATGCTTCTACTGCTTCGAGCCTAATTCTATAACCAGTGCCAGCGGGTAAGGATAAAGCACTGGGCAAGATAAGGTTAGCTGCTGTGATGGTAGGTCCCGCACTAATAAGAGGAGTGGTATAGGTGATAGCCTGGCTATAACTAAAACCTGTGCTCGGATTACTTATTTGTAATGTTACTGATTTGGTGCCACCGCTAAAGTAAAGAATCACCTCCATGTTAAGTGAAACAAGTTGTACATCTTTGAGTACATCAAAATAAAGCCAATCCGCATCTGTGGTAGATAATGGATTGCCATTGGTGGGCGAATTGGTAAATCCGTTGCTGGCTGTTTTGGGTATTATAGTGGTATTGTACAAAGCTTCGTCAACCACATAGTAGGTTGTTTCTGCGCTAAGGGATGGCGTAGTATAGCTGTTGCCAGTGGCCAAACTTACACCACCTGTGGCATTGGCATACCATCTATAAGTGCCGCCGGTGTTGGACGTTGTAAGTGTTGCTGTACCTGGCATGGCCACACAAACACCAGAATTTGTGGTTAATGCTGAGGTAGTTATGGTAATGTTGTCAAACTTCATCGGAGGGCAACTTGGGTCTGTAACCTCCACCCTGTATACACCAGGTGTACTTACCAAAAGTGTTTTAGCCATATCCAAAGGCAATAAGACGCCATCCTTTTTCCAAACATAGGTAACGTTGGTGCCGCTATGGCCAGCATCTAACAGCAGCGATCCTGCGGCACAAAGATTTTTATCTAAGCCCAAATCAACGGAAAAGGTATTGGAAACCTTAATTGTATCTGTTCTAGGGCAGGATAGCGCGTTTCCTACACGAACCCAATACGTACCTGCTGTGCTAATTGAAATGGTTGGAGAAGTTGCTCCTGTGCTCCATAAAACTGGTTCTGCACCCATATTTCCAGGATTAAGCACAATCGTACCTCCTGTTCCGCAAAGGGTGGTATCAGCACCAAGATTTGGCAAGGCCACGCCACGATTGAGATTCCACGGCCTACCTGGATCTATCACAGTTTTTGCGCCATTAAAAAAGAAACCTTTGTCTCCATAACCAGATTGTAAAGCATATTCTGTGCCTGTGGGCATGCCCCTTCCGCCTAAAAAGCCTATAAAACCAGCATCTATAAATTTTGTAAAATTGTTAAACATGTATTGCACATAGGTATCTTCATAACTTTGACTACTATTGGGGACTGGTACAAAAGGTGTTGCAGGTGGGTTGGTGAGGGTAATGCCAAAAGTAGCAGCTCTGTTAGATTGGCCAAGGCTCACCTGCCAAGCTACCAAAGGCAAACAAACAGCTTTGCCAAGTTTTTCGAAAAAGTATAAATAATTTTCCATTTCCTGGTCTCCCCACATCCAATTGGTCTGGCCACCTGCTGCCAAATAGGCTGGAAAGCCATTCTTTTCTGGGATGAGAAAATCACCTTTATCGTAGGTAGGCAAGTTCAGCAGATTCTGATAAAAAGCACTTTGGTAATCTGCTGCTGCGTCTATTTGTGCTTTGCTCCACCATACTAGTCCTGCTTTGGTAGGGATAGGCGTATTAATGACAGACGGCGCCCAAGCTCCCCATAAGTTGGCAGTAACGCCACAATAGGCCTGAGGATTATATTTTCTGATGGTTTTAATTATCCCCTGCACCACCCCTCTAAAATCATTAGGTAACCCAGCCAAATAACTATAATTAGGATCGGCCGCTACGGTGGACATGGCCGCTGGCATGCTTAAGCCTACGCCATCTGGCGACAACCCACTAGCCATGTTGGTGGAAGCGACGCCTCCATACCAAAGCTTTTCAATGATGTACCCAAACCCATCTGGTTCTAAAATAAATATCTCCTTTCTGCCAGCACCCGTTTCTGCCACATATTTTATATTGAGGAAATAATTTTTAAGCCAAACCGCATTGTTGATATTGTTTTTGATAGCCACGGCGCCTGCATCTTCCTGCATCATATAGATGACCCAAGCACAACGCATGCCTACTTGATCTGCATCGTAGCGCATACCGGGCAATAAATTCATGCCAAAAGGAGGGAGGCTTTTTTGGCTGTTCCAATTGGTAGCCGTATCCACGCCCGCGTTTATGTATTTGTATTGATATAAAACCGATTTTTTTATGGGGTCTGCGCTGGGGTAGGTACTAAGATTATTGGCTTTGTTGATGACGTCCAGCCAATAGCCAGTTTCGTTTACAGTGTTTAGGTTTTTATAATCATTGACAAGGCCTAGGTAAAAATCGTCCCAACCGTTGGGCGGTTGTCCCCAGCTGGCATTGTGCTGTGCAGAAATGGGCAATACCATGCTTAGGCATAGTGAAATGCAAGTTAATATAGTTTTCATAGATTGGATTTGTTATATTTATTATTGCAAATATAATAAAAAGTATAAAAAATCGTTTAATTTAGGGTGCTTAGAAAGTTAATTGATTATAAGAAAGTTAGAGCCTTTTGGAAGGAGAAATAATCATTAATCTGGTTCACTATTATAAAATTAAATATGGCAAAAATATCGAAAAATTTAGAAAGTCTTCGTCAGTTTGCTCTACGTAGGAGCTTATTGATTGGCTTAATCTTAACTAATTATAGCTCCATTTACGCACAATCACTTAATGAAAAAATTGTTGATTATGTAACGCTTCATGGGAAAAAAATATCACCCACATATGAGCATGCGGTTTGCACAGAATTGGTAATTAAGGTATTAGAACATTTTACACCGTTAACCAAAGAAGACAAAAACAGGATAAGAATTATTGTGGACGAAAATATTCATGTGCTTCGAGTTCAAAAACGCGAAGAGCCGAAAGGAGTGTTTTATGCCCTCACCAGCGCAAATAAAGGAGAAGCTATTAACACCTTGGAACAAGTTGTGGCGGGTGATTTTGTACAGTTTTGGTATACAGGTTGGGGGCATTGTGGCATCGTAAAAGAAATAGACATGAAAAGAAATGTTATGACCTTATTTTCTTCCTTTCCAGCCACTGAAGGCTTCGGTGTACAAGAATTTGTGATACCAACGGAGTGTTATTTTGTAAGGTTAAAAGTAAGTGGAGGGTAATTAAAAGGAATTAGAGATATTAAATTAATGTGATTTTTTAATAAATCTAGTGTTTTATAAACTTGACCAAAAATTATTTAAGGTTAGTTCATAGAATGGTATGGGTTCCTAACAGCTCTCTCATAAATTATCCATTATCCTCATGCTCTATACCTTCTTATTATTCTAATGCATTTACATGAAAGTAAAAAACTTAATATGATTTATGTAAATTTTTAGAGAACTTTGCGCCCTCAAAAAAATTTGTAAATTACCATGGATAATACTGGTGTAAATAAGTATTTTGTTTTTGATTTTGATAGTACGTTTACCAAAGTAGAGGCATTAGATGTACTTTGCGAAATAGCTGTGCCTTCAGAGAAACGTGCAGAAGCCCTTGCAGAAATCAAAAAAACCACCGACTTAGGTATGGAAGGCAAGCTTTCTTTGATCGAGTCATTAACCAAAAGACTTAATATATTAAAAGCCAATAAATCGCATTTGCCGATATTGGTAGAAAAATTAAAAGGATTGGTTTCGGAATCTGTGATTAGAAATAAATCCTTCTTCGAGTCCAACACCGATAACATTTACATTATTTCTAACGGGTTTAAAGAATTTATTGAACCAATTGTAGTGGATTATGGAATAAGACGCGATCACATTTTGGCAAATACCTTTGTGTATGATGCTGAAGGCTTTATTGTGGGCTTTGATACCAGCAACGAACTTTGCCAAAATAAGGGTAAGGCCAAAAAGGTAAAAGCGCTCGGACTAGATGGCGAAATTTATGTTATAGGTGATGGATATACCGACTATGAAATTAAGGCAGAAGGGGAGGCTACAAGATTTTATGCCTTCACTGAAAACATATCAAGAGATTCGGTAACGGCCAAGGCCGACCATATTGCGCCTAACATTGATGAATTTTTATATCATTCAGGCTTACAAGCCGCTGTTTCTTATCCTAAAAATAGGATAAACGTACTTTTGCTCGAGAATGTGCACCCAGAGGCCATTAAACTTTTTAAGCATGAAGGTTATAATGTTGAGTTTGTAAAAGGAGCTTTGGATGAAGCTGAACTTTGTGAAAAAATAAAAAATGTTTCTATTCTTGGTATTCGTTCAAAAACGATGGTTACCGAAAAAGTATTGCAAAATGCTAATAAGCTCTTAGCGGTTGGTGCATTTTGTATTGGAACAAATCAAATTGACCTAAAGGGCTGTCAGCAACGTGGCATTGCGGTTTTTAATGCTCCCTACAGTAACACTAGGTCTGTTGTTGAGCTTGCTATTGGGCAGATTATCATGCTGATGCGTAATATTCCTCATAAAAGCGAAAAAATGCATCAAGGCATTTGGGATAAATCGGCGGGGAATAGCCATGAAATCAGAGGTAAAAAACTGGGATTGGTAGGCTACGGCAATATTGGAACCCAATTATCGGTGATCGCTGAAAACTTGGGCATGGAAGTTTACTATTATGATACTGTGGAAAAACTCTCCTTAGGAAATGCTAAGAAATGCAGTTCGCTTCATGAGCTTCTTGGACTTGCCGATGTTGTATCATTGCATGTAGACGGACGAGCTAGTAATAAAAACCTCATTGATGAAAGTGAGTTTGAAGCCATGAAAAATGGGGTCATCTTCTTAAACCTTGCTAGAGGGCATGTAGTTAATATAGAGGCATTTGCTAAATATTATAAAACAGGAAAGATTCGTGGAGCGTCATTTGATGTTTATCCTTATGAACCTAAAACGAATGATGAGGAATTTGTATCTGCATTAAGGGGTTTTAAAAATGTAATTCTAACCCCGCACATCGGAGGAAGTACAGAAGAGGCGCAATTTAATATAGGTCAATTTGTACCCAATAAAATAATTCAATACATTAACTCTGGAAGTACTTATGGAAGTGTTAATTTCCCTGAAATACAGTTGCCGGAGTTTAAAAATGCCCATCGTTTGATACATGTGCATGGCAATATGCCGGGTATCTTGGCCAAAATCAACAATATGCTTGCAAAATATAATATTAATATTTTGGGCCAGTATCTTAAAACAAACGAGGCAATTGGGTACGTGATTACCGACATTGATAAAGTACATGACAAGGATCTCGAAAAAGAAATGAAGGAGATCAATGAAACCATACGATTCAGGGTATTGTATTAGTAATATAGTATCCCAAATGGTCTAAAAAATTAAATCCTCCAAAAGTAAAATTTATGAACCTTATAAATAGGATGTAAATTTTGCTCTTGGAGGATTTATAGTTCAAACACTGGGTTTGACTATAATACCCATTGTTGCAAACTTTTATTGATTGTTTAGTGTGTAAGCCACAACTTTGTTTTTAAAGAACGTAGGCACCAACAAAGTTTTAGAACTTTTAATATACCAAATATCAGCAGAATTAACTTTGTTGATTTTAGTATTTAATATCTCGGTTATTTTACCGTCTTCGGTAACTGAGTTGATGATTCCACCCCATCCCGAAGTAATAAAACCACCATCAATTTGAACGATTCCATCCCCTTCAGCTATACCAGGTGCTATTTTTGTTAAAGTTTTATCAGCTAAGTTAAATTTAAAAAATTCTCCTTTGCCAAATGTAACCATAAACAAAGTTTCTCCTAGTGCAAGCAATCCATTGGGGTTGCCAAGGCTATCATTTTTGTACCATTCTTCAACTTTACCGTTGCTAAGTTTAATAATTTTATTTGCGTAAGAATCACTTGCAAAAACATCGCCATTGGCAGTAGTTGTAATATCATTCATAAATATTGCCCCAGCAATGGTATATTTTTTTAAAATTTTGCCAGTAGATACATCTATTTCTACAATTTTATCAATATCTGTTACATATAATTTATTACCCACCAAACCTAAACCTTTAGGAGCATCAAGGCCTTTAATCCATTTAGCTTCTGTGATTTTTCCGTCAGTGGTTATTTTAGCAATGTACCCATCGCCATCATGTTTTTCTGGAGGTACACCACCTATACAAGATACATAAACCACATTTCTTAACGAATCAAAAAGTACAGCTTCTGGGGTAATTAAGCTAACTGTGTCAGTTTCCCATAGTGGGGCTAAAGTTAGCGGTTTAGCCACTGAAGAGTCTGTTGCTACTACTTTTGTAGAATCTGTTGTGGATGAACTTTCAGTATTATTTTTGCAAGACAATAAAGCCCCAAGGCTAGCCATTAACAGTAATTTTTTCATGATAAGAAAATTTAAAGAAATTTAAAAAATTGGTAAAAAATTAAGATACGTACCAGTTACCAAAAGTAGTAAAAAAGGTTTTGAACCCAAGCTAGAATTAAAGTTGATTTTAAGGATATTGTATAAATCCATCAAAAAATGTAAGTTTGCAATTGCTATTAAATTTGTTTTACAGAATTCTGCCAATGAAAATTACAAAACTAATCGTTGATTACGACTACAGTTTTATATTGGCGGCAATAATTTGTCCAGTTAAGGAATTTAGATTGGCTTGGTACCTAAATCATTGTTTGGGAATTGACCTTAGTAAATCAACCGATTTGGAATATAATTTTGTTAAACAAGGCAAAATTTTGATTTCAAATTTTTTATTTGAGTCAGAATATACTACTTTTAGGCTTTTGAAAAATAAGGCCTGTGAGTCAATAAACACACAAAAGCCTTTTCTTGTACCTGAATTAAAAGAATATGATTTTTTTTTGCAGGTGGTAGGGGAAATTGATACTATCGATACAAATGACTTTTTTTCGAAGCTTAAAAGTACGGAGGTTATCCAATATGTCGAAAGTATAAATGTTGAAAATCTTAAATCTAAAGACAACTTCATAATTGATTAAAAGCAAGTTTTAAAAACAAACTATAATGAGCACGATTGTTAATAAAAGAACTAAAGTAATCGCAACCGTAGGGCCGTCATGTAACACTGAAGAAAAACTCTGGGAATTGGTGCAATCAGGAGTAGATATTTTCAGACTCAATTTTTCACATGGCTCACATGAAGGTCATTTGCAAGTGATTAATCATGTTCGTAATATCAATAAAAAATATGGCACTAACATTTGCCTTTTACAAGACTTACAAGGGCCTAAAATCCGCACAGGTGAGGTTGAAAACAATGGGGTTGAGTTGGTAGCAGGTGAAAAAATTATAATTACTACTGAAAAGGTAGTTGGAACTGCTCAAAAAATTTCTACTTCATATAAACTTATGTCACGCGACGTAAAAAAAGGTGATGCCATATTAATTGATGATGGTAAACTTGAGTTGAGAGTTCTTAAAACAGAAGGAGAAGAAATAACTTGCGAAGTAGTATATGGTGGGATTTTGAAATCCAAGAAAGGTATTAATTTACCTAATACTGCTGTTTCAGAGCCATCACTTACTGAAAAGGATAGAGAAGATTTGATGTTTGGTTTAGAACATGATGTAGAATGGATTGCTTTGTCTTTTGTAAGAAATGTGCAAGACATGATCGATATCAAACGTATTATTAAAAGTAAAGGCAAAACAACTAAGGTGATTTCAAAAATTGAGAAGCCTGAAGCTTTAGCTAATATTGATGGAATTATCGAAGAGTCAGATGCACTTATGATTGCTCGTGGTGATCTGGGTGTTGAGATTGATTTTGAGGATGTGCCAGTTGCACAAAAAATGATGATCAGAAAGTGTAACATTGCTGCAAAACCAGTAATAGTAGCTACACAAATGATGGAAAGTATGATTACCAACCCACGTCCAACACGTGCAGAGGTAAATGACGTAGCTAATGCAGTAATGGATGGCGCCGATACTGTGATGCTTAGTGCAGAAACTGCATCAGGAAGCTACCCAGTTCAATCTGTTCAAGCGATGGTAAGAACTATTAAAGCTATTGAAGATAATGCTGATATTTTTGACCAAGAATACGATTTAGATCCAGAATCGGACACTTTCCATAACGAATCTGTAATAGCTTCTGCATGCAAGTTGGCGAGTTTTACCAATGCCAAAGCTATTATTGGAACATCTAAATCTGGTTTTACAGCATTTAAAACATCAAGCCATAGACCAGAGGCTAATATTTATATCTTTACTGGTGACAAATCTCTTGTAAATACTTTAAATCTGGCTTGGGGTGTTAAAGCGTTTTATTATGATAACTTCAAAACTACAGACCAAACCATTGAAGAAATTATTAATATTCTAAAAGAAAAAGGTTTGTTGAAAAAAGGCGACACAGTTGTAAATACGGGTTCAATGCCAATTGATGAGACTAACCCAACCAATATGATTAAGTTGAGTGTGGTGAAATAATTTTTGATTTGCATTTTATTAAAAGGAAGGCTAAATGGTCTTCCTTTTTTTGTGCGCTACCTTCAAGTGATATTGGAAAAATCAGTAAGGTATTTAATTTCTTATTACTTTTGTAGGCTTTATTAGTTACAAGCAACTCGATAGTCAAGCTTTTTTATACAAGATACAAACCCTTTCAAACACCATAACTTGTGAGTGAAAATAGTGAAAATAGCAACGATGGCCTACATGGGGTAATTCCCGTGTCGGGCATGTATGAAAACTGGTTTTTAGACTACGCATCCTACGTGATTTTGGAACGTGCGGTGCCAGCCTTAGAAGACGGCCTTAAGCCCGTGCAACGTCGTATTTTGCATGCCATGAAAGAAATGGACGACGGGCGATTTAATAAAGTAGCAAATGTTGTCGGCTCTACCATGCAATACCACCCGCACGGAGATGCTTCCATTAGTGATGCTATTGTAGGTTTGGGTCAAAAGGATTTATTAATAGAAACACAAGGAAACTGGGGTGATGTACGCACTGGTGACAGCGCAGCAGCACCAAGGTATATTGAAGCTAGGCTATCAAAATTTGCTTTGGAGGTGGCATTTAACGAAGATACCACCATTTGGCAAGTATCTTACGATGGTAGGAAAAGAGAACCCACCACTTTACCCATGAAGTTTCCATTGGTATTGGCGCAAGGGGTAGAAGGAATTGCAGTTGGTCTCTCGACTAAAATTTTACCACATAATTTTTGTGAACTAATTTTGGCCTCAATCGCCCATCTTAAGAATGAAAGTTTTGTTTTACTTCCAGATTTTATCACAGGTGGTTTTGCAGATATTTCTAATTACAACGACGGACAACGTGGTGGCAAAGTACGTGTAAGAGCAAAAATTAAAGAAAAAGACACAAAAACTTTATTAATTACCGAAATACCTTTTTCTACCACCACTGGCTCTTTAATTGAAAGCATAATAAAAGCCAACGATAGTGGCAAAATAAAAATCAAGAAGGTAATTGATAACACCGCCAAAGACCTAGAGATTGAAATACAGTTACAACCCGGTGTGTCTCCTGATATCACAATCGATGCATTATATGCTTTTACTGATTGTGAAGTAAGTATATCACCCAACACTTGCATTATTGTAGATGACAAGCCAAGGTTTCTTGGTGTTACGGAGTTATTAAAACTTTGTACGGAAAAAACCAAGGACCTTCTGCGGCAAGAATTAGAAATAAAAAAAGCGGATTTACAAGAAAAAATCTTCTTTAGTTCTTTATTAAAGATTTTTATTGAGGAAGGAATGTATAAAAATCCAAGATATGAAGGTGCAGAAGATGATGACGCCTCTTATTTAGTTTTAAATGACTTATATACACCCCATTTTTCAAAATTTTATAGAAAGATTGAAAACGAAGATTACAAAAAGGTAATGGCCAAGCCTTTGAGTAGTATTAGACGTTTTGACGTGACAGATGCTGATGAGAAAATGCGTGGTTATCAAGAAGAGATTGACCAAGTAGATTATGACTTAGCCCATTTGACAGAATTTTCTATTAAATATTATGAAAATTTGCTTAAAAAATATGGCAAAGGGAGAGAACGAAAAACAGAATTACGCACATTTGACACTGTAAATGCCATAGCGGTAGCAGCAGCAAATGAAAAACTATTTGTTAACCGTGCCGATGGATTTATTGGATATGGCCTTAAAAAGGATGAATATATTTCTGAATGTTCAGATATAGACGATATTATAGTATTTACCAGTGTAGGTATATGCAAAGTGGTAAAAGTAGCCGACAAGGTATTTGTAGGGAAAGATATATTATATGCGGGCGTTTTTAAGAAAAACGATGAGCGTATGGTCTACAACCTTATTTACCTCGATGGTAAAACTGGTCGGAGCATGGTAAAGCGATTTCAGGTAACCGCAGTTACCCGCGACAAAGAATACGACCTAACGATGGGTAACAAAGGCAGCAAAGTGTTGTGGTTTACCGCCAACCCCAACGGAGAAGCTGAAAAGGTCGCGATACAGCTTACTCCAAGCAGCACTGCTAAAATAAAACTATTCGATTTTGATTTTTCTGAAATTGACGTTAAAGGTAGAACTGCCCAAGGTAATATTCTTACCAAATACCCTGTCAAAAAAGTGGTTTTAAAAGAAAAAGGGAAATCTACACTTGGAGGGCTTAAAATCTGGTATGATGAGATTTTGGGAAGATTAAATACCGAAGAAAGAGGAAAGTACATAGGTAATTACTATGCTGATGATAAAATTTTAGTGATTGATAAAAATGGTAATTATGAACTTACTTCCTTTGAGTTGAGCAATAGGTATGAGCCAAATGAGGTACTAATTATAGAAAAGTATAATCCCGAAACTATTATATCGGCCATACATTTAGACGGTGCTTCGCAACATTATTTTGTAAAAAGATTTAAAATTGAAAATGTAGCAATCGACAAGAAATATTTATTTATTGGAGAAACTAAAGGTTCTTCATTAATTGTAGCTACGACATCTAAAACTCCGCAAGTTGAAGTGGAGCTTTTAAAAGGAGTTAAAGCAGAAAAGGACTTGGTAACTTTTGATTTGGATGTACTTATAGATGTAAAAGGATGGAAAGCCCAAGGTAACCGACTTTCACAACATAAAGTATCGAAAATAAAGCTCTTGGCCGATAAAGTTGAAGATGACATAGAAAAGGATGTTAATCCAGAGGTATTAAATCCTGGGGATACCATAAACTTGGAGATTAAAAAGGATGACGGGCAAACCAGTTTGTTTTAATACTAAAATCGGTCAATTTCAATTATACGTTATGGGTATACTATTAGCTGTTAGTATACTCGCAAGTGTATTAAATGAACTGTTTGTAAACAAGTTGAATAGGGGAGAGCTTTACCCTTTTACAAATTGGAAATTATATACCATGCCTTTTGGGAATAAATTTTACGCTGAAGATTTACGGTTTTATGGCTACGATCACAATGCAAAGTGTTGGTCAAGAATTCCTTTGAAACCCACTGATAACATGAGTAAAACAGAGCTAATTTATGCTATAAATTTTCAGGCCAAACCTCCCATTACAAGAGAAAAAATTGTCAATATGAGGTATTTGGCACAAAAAATATCGAATGGTTATGAGAAATATAAGTTGGTGTTAGAGTGTTATGATCAACGAAACTTAACCGTCAATACTTCTTTGTTTGATACGTTAACAGTGGTCAAACTTTAGTAGACATCATAAGTATGAATGGGGTAGTCAACTATTTTTATGGCAAGAGTAATTATAACAAAATACAATTACTTCAAAGAACCTCCAATTTACGTGTAGGGCTCTTCATTCTTGATATTTTAACCATTATATGGGTTGTGTACATGTTATTTTCTGCTGTACAATTTGATAATCGGCCAATTAGCTTATTTGCGCCACTCCATTGGTTTTCTAGAATTTTTATGCCTTCTCCACCTTCATTGCTCCTTTATTTTTCAATTGGAATTTTAAGTATCGCAATGTCCTTCATAAATTTAATCAAACAACGATCAGTTTTTCGTAACACAATAGTTTTTCTTTGTGTTATTTGGATCAACTTATATAAATATAGTTACGGAGTTGGCGCTCATAACAATCATCTATTTTTGTTAGCGGTTTTTTTAACCATTCCGCTACCAATCAAATCACTAAAGTTTAATTCCTTGGCCATTACTTTTCTTCAAATGGGTCTACTTTTTCCTTACTCAAGTTCTGGCCTTTTTAAAATCATTGTTTTGATAAAAAAAATACTTTTTGAAAATGTAGAATACACATGGCTCTATCAAAAGGCATTGTTTTATCAAACTTTTATTAGTTACAGAACTTTTGATGAAAAGATGCCCTCGTGGCTAGATTATAGTTTACAACTTCCGATGTTGTCACCTTTTGCCATGGTTTTAATTATGACCATTCAGGCAATTTCCATTTTTATGGTTTTTCAGCAAAAAAGAGTTTTTAATTTTATACTTATTCTTGTATTTTTTCATGTAGCCAATATGATTTTATTTAAAATATTTTTTTGGATGTCCTGTTTTACTTTGATCGCACTATTTGCACCCTATCACCGATTGAGGTCATTAATTAAGACCTACTTTGGTAGACCATAAACAATAAAGTAATTGTGCCATAATATTGACTTAACATTAGATGCCTAAGTTTGTAATATAGTTAAACCCTAAGTATAACTTGTAAAAAGCGTTCTCCTTCTTCATTCGTTCAATTATTTAATAAATTGAAATAATCTTTATTTAGGAGAACAGTATTTATTGAGATTAAAGATTGCCCTGGTAATCCTAGTAAAGGGTTTCTGTCCTTTGAAGTTTGTTTGATTTTTTAACAATTATTTTTTCTTCACTTACAAGCTTCAAAGGCAGAAATGCACTGGTTTTTAATTTCTTCACCCCATTTGTGTAAATAAGCAAAATTATGGTTTAAAGATCTGTTGTAAATATACTTCAAATAGAACTTGTATGCCTTTTTGCTTTTTATCTTGGTTAAATTTGCTTATATTAGCTACTTAAAATTGTTTTAGCTTTAATCTTAATTTTTTAATTAAACCGTCAAATGAAACTTATACAAGATTTATCCAACAGTAATGAAATAATCGACTACTTTATTAATAGCGGTGCTCAGATGTTTATTGATACCAACGTAATGGTAGAAAAATTAAGAAAAATTAAAGCATTTGTTTTTGATTGGGACGGGGTTTTCAACCTAGGGAATAAAGGAATATCTCAATCCAGTACATTTTCAGAACCAGATATAAGTGGTATTAACCTAATGAGATATGCCTTTTATAGAGTTACTGGCCACATGCCTGCCATAGTAATTATAACTGGTGAAGCCAACGAAAATTCTGTAAAATTGGCTAATAGAGAAAACTATAATCTGGTGTATCAAAAAGTGGTAAATAAAGTGGATGCTTGTATCGACATGATGGGCAAACTCAATATAAATGCGGGAGAGGTAGCCTGTACATTTGACGATTTCAACGATGCCAGCATGGCTAAGATTTGCGCTTTGAGGTATATGATTAAAAGGGAGGCAAATCCTTTGTTTCATTCATTTTTGGTAAATCACGGATGGTGCGATTACATAACGGCATTTTCTCAGCCTAATAACCCTATTAGGGAAATATGCGAATTAAATATGGGATTGTTAAAAGTTTATAACGACACGATTTTGTCAAGAACTAACTTTGATGAACAATACAAAACCTTTATGCGGGATAGAATTACCATAAAACCTGATTTTTACGCACTTTCTAGAGGTACCTTTGTCGAAGTTGTGTTATAAAACTAGCAGAGTTAAGGAGGAGATATATTATTGAAATTTGCTGGCTGATTGAATTAATTTCAATCTAGAATTTGTTTAAAGACCTGTCTGGTTTGTATTGCCATGAATATTTTGATATTGTTATTCAAACCTGACAGGTCTTTTTTTGTGTTTAGACGCTATTGAATTAAGTCCCTGATAACCACAGAAGCACAAAATCCTCCAAACAGCGAAGGCATGTACGAAATGGTACCATAAAACGATTTTTTATTTCTACCATTTTCCACAAGTTTCATGCTTGATTTACTTGGAAGTTCGCTGGAGAACACCGCCTTAAACTTACCATATACACCATCTTTTTTAAGTCCTTTTCTTAGTTGTTGCGCTAAAACACAGTTATAGGTAGCCGATATGTCGGCTATTTTAATTTGGGATGGATCTGTCTTACCACCGGCACCCATGCTACTGATAAGTTTGTATCGCCTATATAAAGTATTTTTAATTAAAGCGATTTTTGGTACGAGTGTGTCTATACAATCAACCACGTAGTCATATTTTTCCGAAAGTATGGTGTTTAGCCTATCCTCGGTCATATATTCATTTATCACATTCAAGGAAACATCAGCGTTTATGTCTAAAATTCTTGTGGCCATTATTTCGGCCTTAAATAAATTTTCTGTACTTATCAATGCAGGTAGCTGTCTGTTTCTGTTGGTAGCTTCTACGGTGTCGCCATCCACGATAGTCAAATGCCCCACACCAGCCCTAGCAATGTATTCAGCAGCAAAGGAACCAACGCCACCTAAACCAACTATAAGCACCTTTGCCGATTTTAAACGATTAATTTTTTCTTCACCAATGAGAACTTCCGTTCGCTGTAACCAATCAGACATACTTTTTATTCATTTTAAAAACTAAAAATGTAAATATAACAGAATAAAGTATTGAAAAGATTGACAACCACCTCTGGCTCCTCCTTGAAAAGATTGACAACCACCCCTAGCCCCTCTTTAAAAAGGAGGGGAAATTGCAGCCATGAGAGTTTTTTGGAGATTTGTGGATGGATTTTGTTTGGAAAACAAGAAAACTTAATTTGGTATTTTAAGTTGTGCTAGAACTTTCCCTCCTTTTTTCAAGGAGGGGCAGGGGTGGTTAGTAAAAACCCGCCTGTGCATAATCGTATCCCTTTAATCGGATGGACCTGCGGTGGTGGATTTGTGGATTGTATTTCATGGGTTACAGGGCTAGTAAGATGCTGAAGTACTATCCAATTGTTTTGTTTGATTTCTTTTCATAGACTCTAAGCTCAATAATCTGTTTTCAGCAATGTAGCAACGCAATCTGATTTCTAAAATGCTGTTGTTGAAAATTTCATTTTTGTCAAATAAATCAAATTGGGTTTCATGTAGGTATGAAATTGTTTTTTGATCTGTTTCTCTAGATTTAGCCTTTTCAAATTCTTTATGAATTTTTAATAACAGGTCTGAGTTTGTAAGAATTGCGTCGGGCACTTCATGGACAGATAAAACAACCCAAGCTGTGGATCCAGTTCTTCTATAATGTGTTCATGTACATACCCCATAAATTTAACGCGTAAGAAATTGATGATTTTTATTGTTGTTTAACTAATTGTTTATAAAATTTATCCTCCTGCCATTTGGCGGGATTATTGACAATGTATTCGGCAATGGTTTGATACGATGATTCGTTGCGGATGATGTGTTCGTAATAATTTCGTTGCCACAATTTGCCATCAAATGGTGGCCAACCCAAATTTTTCACCCCACGAATATATTCAACGGTGGTGATTGATTTAAATGCGTCCATCATATCGCCAACCGTTTTGTCGTTGGGGCGTGTCGTTGGGGCGTGCCCTTGTGGCCGCCCTTATATTGGCAACCCATCATCATTTTGGGAATTTCCAACATTTTCGGCAAACGTCGTATCCACAATTTCCAAAATCCCGTGAAAATGATTGGGCATCACCACATATTCGTGCAATTCGATGTTTGGGAAACGTTTCGGCAATGCCAACCATTCGTTTTGAACCATCTGCCCCGCATCGTTCAATACCATATCCTTATAGGCGTACCCATACGGCTGCCCATTTGTTTGCAATCCATCATCATTTTGGGCATTCCCATCATTTTGACAATCCGAATTGTTTTGGGAATCGGAATTGTTTTGGGCATCGGCAATGTTTTGGGAATCGGAATTGTTTTGGGAATCGGAATTGTTTTGGGCATCCGAATTGTTTTGGGCATCGGAATTGTTTTGGGCACCCACGAGGGGTGCCCCTACCACAACGGTGACGATTTCCCCAAACAAATTTGCCCGATTTTGTACGCATATCGTTATAAAATACAAACCCGCCTGTGCATAATCGTATCCCTTTAATCGGATGGACCTGCGGCGGTGGATTTGTGGATTGTATTTCATAGGTAGGAAATTGGTGTTGTAATTTAAGTTTTTGCTGATCGATCCTTAAGGCAAATGAGTGCTGTTAAGGGCACTAAAATCAAAACTTTTATCCATTACCAATACATTACGAGCATTTTTAATGTTTAACGACTGCTATTTTGCGAGTCCATAATTTACCTTCATTAGATTTGAATTTAAAAATATAATACCCCTCGTTCAATGTTGCCAAGCCATTATTATCTACAACGTTATGCTGGAAGCTTATTTTGCCTGTGAAATCATAAACAATAGCTTCACCATTAGCAGTAAAGAATATTTTGTCATTTCTAATTTCGAAGGGCTCTTTGCCTTCATAAGCAAGATTGTCTGACAAAACCGAAATAACATCCGTAATTCCTGTACGCATAATCAAGAAATTATATTTATCTCTTCCTGCTAAATATAATTCATTTGTACCCCTTGCGGCGATTTTATTGATATAAACATCGGGGAACTCCTGTACGCCATTTGTGCCAAAAGTAGTATCCGCTTTGCCCGAAGGTAATAAACGCAAGATGAATGTTGAGCATTTGCCCTGCATGGTAATGAGAACACTTCCATCCTTGTACTCATACATATCCTTAATACTTGTCGCACCAAAATCTGGAACTATATAAAAGCCATTTGTAGCAAAACCGCTATCAACCTTACCAGTTTTATTCATTTTAAGCAAAATATATCTTTCGAAATTAATTAAGTCATCCCCATTGTAATATGATCCCTTTGCTATGTTTAATGACAACAGATGACCTGATTTTAAAAATTTCAGAGATGTGGGTATATTATAACTCGCATTCGTAATTGTAGGTATAGGCTTTCTAAACAACCCATTGACAGCAAAAGTAGAATCAATTTGTCCATTGGTTTTAAATTTAAAAATATTAACATTCAATGAGCTTCCTAATGTTGCAGAGACATACATGTTGTTTACTGAATCTAAAACCACTCCATATGCACTTTCACTCTTACTTCCTGGCATCACAACACTTCCCTTCCCATTAAAAGTACTATCTAGCGTACCGTTATTTTTTAACCTTATCAAGGTAAGATCCTGGCCAACGGTTTTGCTACCTTGTGTAAAGCCAGCGTAAAGTATTTTATCATTAGCTATTATGGCATCATTGATTAATGCATACGAATCTGGATTGATTTTTATTTTACCAGATGAGCCGAAATTAGTATTCAACTTTCCGTTAGGCTGTAAACTTATTGCAGAATAGCCATAACCTGAAGCACCTGCTAAATATATATTTCCTTCTGTATTCCAATTCATCGCATAAGGTATATCTACAGTGTATAAATAAGGATCGAGAGTTAATGCCACTTTGCCGGAATTCCCAAAACTTTTATCAAGCGTGCCTGCCGAAAGGACTTTTACAATACCGTAGTCACTTGATCCTTGTTTGTTGACAATTCCCCCCAGAAACAGATTGCCATTATTATCTTCTTTGATCATGGTTACTTCATCTACACCATCAATATAGTCATCTATTGTAACTACTCCGTTTGTTCCAAAAGCATTTACATAGCCATCTTTTGAAATGTTATGCAAAAGAATAGTATAAGAACCATAATCAATGGCAAATGAACCAACAGTAATTGTCTGATCAGATTTAAAAATGACACCCAGCTCAGTAGCATCAGCAACTTTTACCCCTTTGAAAGAACCAGTTCCATTGAATGTAGGATCTGCTACACCGTCAAGTGACCATCTTCGGACATTCAAATTAGTAATGACAGGATTAATACTTTCCACGATGTGTGCAAATCCATACAGCTTACCTTTATAAATAGCGATTTTTTTAAGCCATGGATTATCATCGGTATAAATTCCTCCTTGATTTCCAAAACTCTTAACAAGCTTACCTGTTTGGTCTAGCTTATAAACAGAGCCATGGGTATAATCATTAATATCCTTATAGCTACCAGAAATGTAACAGTTGTCAAGTGAATCGATTACAATACATAGAGGGTAGTTTTTTTTGCCAACTGTCATATAGGCAATACCGTTGGTACCATAAGTGTTGTCAAAAGTTGCATTTTCTTTAATCTTTACTGCGAACAGGTAATCTGAGCTTTCAAAAGGTGTAGGATTGTTTTTATTTGTAGAACTAGTCACAATCACATTGTTGCTGCTATCTATAGCAAAATCAGAGAAACCGGTGCGCAATGGGTTTACCTTTTCGTGGATTTTTATCGGAAGTACAAATGCGGGATCAATTACACCATTGGTAGATAAACGATATAGCTGCATTTCCTTTATAACAGGATAATTCGATACCAAGTAATCAGCAAGTACAAGCAACCGCCCTTTCCTATCAAGTTTTAATTTCATGCGGAAACTGTTATAATCTATGGCCGCTGATAAAACAGCTACTTTTCTTATCCCGTTTGTTCCAAATGTCAAATCCACAGCACCATTTGGTTTTAGCTTTGTAACAAGAATCGTTTTATCATTATTCCCAGCTAAATAAATGTTACGGTTGGCATCCATGACAATGTCCCAATAAGAAGTGGCGGTATCTGGACAATTTGCTTTTTGTAATAAAACTATTCCTTTTTTCCCAAATGTATTATCCAAGCTTCCATCTGGCATAATACGGCGAACTGCATTTCCATCTTCATAACTTTGCAGAAACACCATTTTATCTCCATCTTGACAAGAATTGATAAAAGCCTCTCTCATATCTAGACCTCGGGTTTGGAAGTCGAACGTATCTTTTCTAGTAACAATGAGAGAGTTTTGAGCTTGAATGGAGTACCCAAGGAAACATAAAAATAAAGTTGCTAAATTTTTCATTACTTAATTGGTTAGCTGATCATTAAAGACCAAATTTACAATTTATTAGCAAACTTAAAAATTCTAATATGTCGTCATAGCCTAAAATGCAAGCAAAAGTGCGGCAGAGAATATGCTGGGCCAGAGTTGTGGCAAAAAAAAACGTTACGACAAAAAATGCCACAAAGTTGTGGCAAAAATCAACGGATCGTTAAAAAATGCCACAAGTTTATAAATCAGCTAGATAGACTTTAATTTATTTGTTATTTTCTCCTAACCCAATTTTAAAATTTCTCCATGACCTCTTATATTGAACAGTTTCGGCTGGCACTTTACCTAAATCAAGCAGAGTTGGCGAACTATTTGGACATTAAGCGAACTACTTTTGCTATGGCCGAAAGAAAAGAACGCACCTTGCCCCATGACCAACACCTCTGGCTGCTCACCCTCATTAAAAACCAACCAAACGACGAACAATTGCCCCCAGCCAAGGATTTTATCAATAAGTACTTGGCGGACGATGATAAATTAAAAAAACGCCAAGAAGAAAATCGTTATCAACTGATTTTAGCCGAACGCAAGTTGGAGGAGCTTTACAAAACAGCACGCTGTTACCAAACCCAACTCGCCACTTTGGCAAAAACCTACCAATCAGATGAAATTAGTGCCAGCCACCAGCAGCAATGGCTGCTCAAACAAATGGAACTGCTAGAAACTACATATATTCCCATGTTGGCACGAGAAATCAAGCTTCTGGAAGTGCGCGTGCAGGGATTGAAGGCTGAATTGGCGGAGTTGGGTTGATTGGACTTGCTGGTGCCACTCCTTTTTGCTCCAATGTTTGGTGGTAAAGGTTATATCATTGGCCAGTTGCGTAAATCGCCCCATATAGAGATATTTACGCAACCGATAACAAAATAAAATAGGAAGGCTAAAATCTGCCAATAATAGGTATTTTAAACAGAGATTTACCGCTAAATGCCACCGATTTGAAATATATTCAAAACCAATTAGTTCATACAAGAAATAAAACCACCGAAATTTACGCTCATGCAACCACCAAAGGATTTGACCAAATTGTTTCGCCTTTGGATCAATTGGATTTGTAAGAAATTAACACTAAAATTGATTAATAAATCTAAATATTAAATTAAAAGCCAATTGCGAATATAGCGGATACTTATGCAATTGCGTAAACACAATCGTTAGCGGTAATTTTAAAAAATCCAACGCAAACTAAGAAACTGAGAATATGAAGTTGTTTAATTGGCTAACTAAGCAAACTGAAAAGACAGACGAAATAATAAAAATTCAAAAATTGACAACGAAAGAAACATTAAATGAAATTATCGCTGAGACTATTAAACCTTTTCTCAAAGACGATGGATATGGTAAAAAAGCATTTACTTTTTACAAAAAACTAGGTGACTTGACTTTTGTAATAAACTTTCAAAACAGTCAAGGAAATGCTTCTGATCAGACAAGATTTTATATTAACTGCGGTATTTATTCAAGCCACATTGACAAGACAATTGATAAAATAGAATTAAAAGAACCAAAAGAATATGAGTGCCATTATCGAGTGAGAATTTCCCAGATAACAAATTCTAAATTGGATGGATATACGATTGATTCAAATACTAATTCAGATAAATTAAAACAAACGCTAAAAGAAGATTTAAAAATTACTTTACGCCATTTTGATAGTATAAAGTCCATTACTGATTTGACTGACTTAATGATTAGTTATAATTGTTTGGACTTTACACTATTCGAGTATTTCATTTTGACAAGTGACTTGAAAAATATCGAGAAACAAGTGAAGAAAATAGAAGAAGTTTGGAGTTCTGAAGTCAGGTGGACAAGAATAAAAAATGATTTAAATCGAATTTTAACTCAGTACAATCAACAAATAACAGTAGACGAGATACTTACGAAGAAATAAAAACTACCGCTAACAACTAAGGTTTCGTCTTGTTTGCAAAACAAGAGATGAAACCCTGTTGAACGTAACCTTCGGTAGCGGAGCAAGCTGTAATTATGGAGTTGTCGTGAGGAGGGATGCTGGATTG
>JAIYAU010000052.1 GCA_027488865.1 Cytophagaceae bacterium | reverse complement strand
CTGTTGGCTACACAATACTTTCTGAAGGGCATCCACATCCCTTTGCCAGTACCACCCAGAGTGACCAAATATGCCAGTTGGGAAGAGATTTTGAGGGAAATACACCAGATGCAGCCTTTAACACTCAGCAAGCGCAGAAGAAGGCAAAAGTCGTCGTTGGGCAAAAAACCAACGAAAGCCTTGATACCAAGAAAGGCGCACCATGGAGACGCCAAGCAAAGCAAGCGTGTAGGCCACCTTGGCTGTTACAACACGACTTGATAAGGTTAAATGCAAGTGATTTAATATTCACACAAAAAACTCACACAAAGAAGTAACATTTGCAACTGGTTGCCTGAGACTGGTTAGGTGGTAAAATAAAAGGGATAAAAGGATTGGAAATTTGGTTGGGGTTGGGTAATATTGAAGGAAGTAAAATGCGTTGCAAACGCTGCTCAAGCTAGTCCGCGTCACGAAGTCGGACTATATGGGGAATAAGCCAGCAATTTATATTGCGCAATTGCCTTAGCGATTGCGCATTCTTTTATTGTTGTTGATTCTGAATGGATTAGTAAGTAAAGAGTACATTTTTACGAATCCGAAACTTGCGTATATTTAAGAGTTATCGGCAACCCTAAAAGACACCCTACAAACATCGACAGTCAACTAAACTATCGTCAAAAAATATTTACTTTTGACCTATCTAATACATTGCTAAAATAAATGACATCAAAAATAATTCAAAGTATCAAATCAATAGCTTCACTAAATGAAGCAGAAGAAAAAGCATTTTTAAGTATTTTGGAAGTGAAATTGTTTAAGAAAAAGGAATTTTTACTTCAAGAAGGTAAGATCTGCAACAAAATCACTTTTGTCAACAATGGAATTATGCGACTTTTTTATAATGTTGAAGGAGTAGAAAACACTATTCAGTTCTTTTTTGGCGACAGTTGGTATACAGACTATGCAAGTTTTTTGACAGGAAAACCTACAATAGAGAATTTGCAAGCACTTGAAGAAAGTGAAGTAGTTCAATTCAAAAAGGAAGACCTTTATAAATTGTACGATTCAATGCCAATATTTGAAAAAGTGGGTAGAATTTTCGCTGAAAATGCTTACTTATCTATTTCTCAACTCAACCAAATGAAAACTAACGAAGAACCAGAATTGAGATATATAAATCTACTAAAAACAAGACCAGAGCTTGTTCAACAAATACCACAACATTATATCGCTTCCTATCTTGGTATCAAACCAGAAACATTAAGTCGTATAAGAAAAAGAATTTTGACATCAAAATGATTTCTTGATTCAAGTCAACGTTTTACGGTTTCCACTACCCCCATCTTTGCACTGTTAAATAATTAAAAAACATTGTAAAAATGACAAAATCAATTCAAATTTTCTCTGCACTGCTTCTACTTATGAGTAGTCAAGCATTTTCGCAAACAAGTTCAGACAGTCCTAAAAAATGGGGACTTGAAACTGAACTTGTGCAACCCTTTTTGCCTACCGTTAATATTGTAAGGCTTCAAGCGACAAGAACTCTTACAAAACCTGAAAGTAAGATGAAAGGCGACTTACTATTTGGTATGTACATCAGACCAAATGTAAAACACGATGTTGTAGAAAAAATCAACGAGTATATGTTGATTTTAGGATACCGCCAATATTTTTGGAAAGGCTTACATCTTGAAGGTAAAGCCAACGTTGGCTATGCTTGGGGTACAAAAAACCTAATTGATGGCAAGGACTATGAAACATCAACCATCTTTTGGGAGAGTAACTTAGGCTACAAATTTAATTTAACCAATAAAACCAAAAGTAGCCTTTATGTAATTCCACAATTTGGTGTTATTGGCAATGCTAAGGGAGAAAACACCGTAAACATTGGTCCTCGTGGAGGTAAGCCTGATACTTTTATTCAAGGTGGTTTAGTAGTCGGTATTAATTTCTAATCTTTAAAAAACAGTAAAAATGAAGAATTTCATCATATTAGTAGCCTTGGCTACATTCAGCATCACAAATTCTTTTGGTCAAACAAAAGATAAAAAAGAACTTTTATACAGCAACAAATTTAGTTTGCTTTTTGGCACAATTCAACCAACTGCATTGAAAGGTTTTAATGTGGAAGTAAACTATACCACAAAAAGAATGATTTTTGATTATTCACACGGAGTTTCACTTGACCCACCAACCGTTGGCGATTTTAAAACTCAAAAAGTTGCTTTGCATTTACCTTTATCAACAGGCTTTGGTATTGGTTACAGATTTACATCATTTTTTGATGTGCGTTTTGAACCTAAATTACACAGTTGGGAAGTTTATAATGAAGGCGAAGTCCAAAATGAAAACACTAAAATCAAGGATTTCAAAACTTTTACTTTGGGTATTGGAGTGTATTACCGCTATATGCCATTTAAAAACAGTGATAATAAATTGTTACAAGGCATAACCACCAGCACAAGCATTAGATATTGGCAAAATGTAGGTACAACTTTAAGAAACGATGAGTTTTCATACTTAAATAAAAATACCAACAAAACTGAAACGCTAAAAGCACCAAATATTGGAATTGCAAACAGTCCAATCATTTTTAACATTGCTATTGGATACACCTTTGGCGGAAAATAAAAAACAAATATGAAGCATTTAATTTTGATAATTGTATTACTGTTTGGGCAAAATATACTTTTTGCCCAAACAAAAACTGAAAATATTTCTTTTACAAATGCCGAATTTCGGGCTGGATATGGTGTAAGTATTTTTGGAAATGGGTTAAAAGAAAAATATGAAGCAGGTAATTTTTCTAGTTCGGGTGGTGGCTTATTTACTCTTGCTGCCTTTCATAAATTTAAGCCGATAAATAATATGTTATTTGGGATAAAATTTAAGGCTTTGGGTGCAGGTCCATCAAAAGGCGACAATGGACAAGAAATGTTTTTTAACTATTGGGGTTCGGCAGTTTCTTTAAAATATTTCCCTTTTGACCGAGATGCGAAAAAGGGGGTTTATGTACAAGGTGACTACTTTTTTATAAGTCAATTTACACAAAAGTATCGGAATACTATAACCAAAACTTTTGACCACCAATTCGCCATTGGCAACGGTTTAGCTTTTGGCTTAGGTTATGATTTTCCAATTGGCAAAGGAAAAACAATGCTAACTATTGGAGTAGAATATGAAACCAACAGCCGAACAGGAGAAGTTACAGGAATTGGAGACAAAAATTTTAAAAGTTCAAATTTTGGTATAATGACAGGCATTAAATTTTAGAAAAATGAAACAAAATTTATTAAAAAATAAAGTCTTGTTTTGGCTTGGCTCTATTCATTTAATCATTTTCATTGTCCTTTTTGTTTATAGTTTTTTCAACAAAATTGAAGTATTGGGAATTAACTCAATGATTAAACCAATGAAATTCGCTTTAAGTATTTGGCTTTATAGTTGGACAATGGCATTGATTTTAAATTACATTATAGACCTCCCTATCCGTAGACTTCCGAAGGTTGTCTACGGATTATAGCAATGACTGTAGAGTCTCCGACTCGGATTCCTGCCTTTACACATGCATTAGCTCCAGTAGCCCCTTGCCATCGCAATAGTAATCAATGGCACTGGAATAAACATACTCCCATTCATTTCTTACGATTCTTGCACGCAATGGGTTCTCGTGCAAGTACTTCATCTTTGACTCTAGCACCTCTGGAGAGAAACATTCTATGGGATGGTTGTCCTGTTGCCAAAACTGGTTCTTTTCGTTCCGTTGGTTCTTTTGCCCTGCACTCCTGAAGATCCACAACATCCAGTTCCTCCTGCTTTCCCTCTAGTTGGCCTCTATCGCCGTTATGATTCTTGAAGAGGTATATTTCTTGAAATCGCGTAGCACATCTGAGAGTGTGTGGGTGCCATCGGTGGAAAGTATTAAATGCAAGTGGTTGCTCATGATGCACCAAGCATGCACCAGAAGCCCTTTGTTCTCTTGGCAGCATGTTGATCCCTAATCTGGTAACCTCCTGTTGGCATGAGGTAAAGTTAGGGAATTGTCGGTGAAATGGAAAAACCACTTGCAGGAATCCGAGTCGGAGACTCTACAGTCATTGTATAATCCGTAGACACCCTTCGGAAGTCTACGGATAGGGGGTTCAAAAGCTATAGATAAGCTACAAACCTACGATTGGAGTGGCAATATTAGAGAACTGCGTAATGTTGTTGAACGACTTATCATACTTAGTGGTGATAAAATTACTGTAAGTGATGTTGAGAAATATGTTTTTGCAACCTAATAAAATTTAAAAAATCAATAATTAGTTTTTTTTAAATACTTTTTTTAAAGTTGGTTAATTTAAAATCAAAAATGAGGATTCTTTCATTTTAGGGATAGTATTAACGATCTGTCTAGCGAATTCTCCGGTTTGTCCATTTCAATTTTAATATTTTAACACTCCTACTAGATTGTGGCAAAATAACACAATCTGGTATGAGGTGGCTTCAGCTGTTAATTTATTCTTTTATACCCTGTTTGTCGTTCGCCCAAACGGATACTGACCTTATTGGACAATGGAAGGATTCTTTAAAGACCGACAGGCTAATTTCCATAACTAAGGATCAGAAGGGACTCTTTTATGGTAAAGATCAAAAAGGCCAGGTAGTATTAAAAATACTAACGAAAGCACAACACAATACTTATACTGGAGAAATAACACCTCCTGGTACCAAATTTACAGCTTCGGTAAGGTTAGAATTCATAAATCCTGACAAACTAAAACTAACCATGAATAAATTATTTATATCCAAAATCTTAATTCTAAACAGAGTACAACCAATTAAAAGATGAATGGCCAATTAACCATAATAGCACTCCTATTTATATTTTTTAGTGCTTCTGCCCAAAAACAGTTTACTAATGTCAATGAGCTATTAGACTATTTCGAAACAAATAGTATCGATTTACAACAAAGTAATTTTGATATCATTGAAGCTAACAAAGCTCAAAACACTTCTATAATTGGAGTGTTTGATCCACAAGTACAGACTTCCATGAGTTTTATTAACAATATAAAACTTCCCGTCAGTATTTTACCTGCAGAATTTACCGGTGGCCAACCTGGACAAACTACTGAACTTAAAACTGGTACCCAATATAATACTAATGCTCAACAACAAGCAGATATCAAACTGATCAACCAAGAAGGTTGGAAAACATACCAATTGGCTAAAGTAAACTCAAAAATACAAAAAACTCAAAAAGAGGTACTTAAAAAGGAATTAAAGACCCAAATAGCCGCATTCTACTATGAAATAGTTCAGTTAAACAGTCAATTATTAGCTACAAAAAAAAGTAAATTGGCAGCCGATACACTCTTACAAGTAGCCATGGCAAAGTACAACTCTGGTTTAGTCAAATATCAGGATGTTAATGATGCCAATTATAACTTAATTACTGTTCAAGAAAATCAGAGGCAAATTGAATACTCAATTAATCAAACCTATATATCTCTTAAAAAATTAACCGATATACCTCAAGAGAGTTCAATTAAAATAGAAGAGACACCAACCTTAATTATCGACAGAAAACAACCTCAAGTTTACAATAACGATATTGAACAAAATCTTTGGAGTTTAAAAGAAGCCTACGCAAGACTAAATTATCAAAAAAATACATTGGCTAGAATGCCAACTTTGTCATTGATTGCTAGCAATGCATGGAACCAATACAATCAAACACTTACAGTTTTTAATGGTAAATGGATTAATAACAATTATTTAGGTGTTAAAATAAATTTCAGCTTACCAAATTCGAATTCTATTACACAATTGTTTAAAGCTAAAATAGATGCACAAAGAATGCGTAAAAGCGCTGAGGAGTTTATGATAAATCAAGGCCTAGAACAAAAAGAACTAGAAATTAATTGGCAAAGAAAATACTCTCAAACTCAGACCAACGCAAAACTACTTGAACTACAACAATCTAATTTCAAAACCAATACAAATCTTTACAATGAAGGCCAATTACCCATCGATAAGTTGATTACAAGCTTTACCAACCTTGTTAATGCTGAATATAACCTAATTGCAAGCCTGGCGAGTCTTCAACTTGCTCAAATAAAAATTGAAATCTACAATCAACAATAAAAAACATGAAGCATATTTTAAAAGTGCACCTTGTTCTATTACTCCTAATCGGATGTGGCAAAAAAGTTATAGAAACAAAGCCTGTGGAACAATCAATTACAGAAACCGTTTTTGCAACTGGCTCATTAGAAGCAGAAGGTACCTATCATGTAACGGCCCAAACCGACGGCTATCTTGTTTATGTAAATATTGACGAAGGCAGTATTATTAAGAAAGGAGACCTACTAGCCCAAATTGAAAATAGTGAAAGTCCAATTAATTTAGAAACAGCAAGCCGGTTGTTTGATATAGCCCTTGATAACTCAAAAAAAAGCGGACCTATCCTATTGCAAGCAGAAGGCACTATGAAATTAACCAAATTAAGGCTAACCCAAGATTCTTTACAAGCCATGAGAAACAAACGATTACTAGAAAGTAATAGTCTTGCACTTGTAGACTATGAAAATTCTAATTTGAATTACCAAGACTCAAAAGTTAATTATGAGAATGCATTAGAAAACTACAAAAAACTAGTGTTAGAAACTAAACAGCAGTTATTGAGTCAAAAGGGATCCAAAAGTATCTATGAAACCATTGCCTCGAAAAATACTATCAAAGCCTATACCAAAGGTAGGGTTTATAAAAAACTTAAAGAACTGGGAGATTTTGTAAAAAAGGGTGATAACATTGCAATCATAGGCGATCCAGATAATTTATTTGCTAATGTTAATATTGACGAGTCCAATATCGACAAACTTAAAATAGGACAACATGCATATATACAATTAAATACCCAAAAAGATATTCCTTATAAGGCAGAGGTTTTAGAAATATTACCGCAATTTGATGATGCCACTAGGTCATTTATTTGCAAACTTAAATTTATTGATCCACTTAAATTTAAAATTGTAGGCACCCTCTTACAATGCAATATTATTGTAGATAATCCAAGGAATGCATTGACCGTTCCCAGAAAATTTGTCGATTTTAACAATACAGTTCAAATCAAAGGAAAAAAAGAAAGGACCAAAATTACTACCAAAGTGGTTAGTGATCAGATAGTAGAAATAATAAATGGTTTGACCAAGGATGATGTTATTTTAACCGAACCTTAATCCGTCTATGAAAAAATCTGTAAATATTGAAATTGCCTATACCCATATCATTACAAGAAAAACTGCCACATTTATTGCGGCTGTTGGGGTTGCAATTGGTGTAGGTGTATATCTTTTTATGAACTCCTTAAGTTCTGGATTTACAAAATTCTCCAGAGACAATACCTTTGTTAGTAACGCACATATTAAAGTATATGTAAAAGACAAAATCAGTAGTACAATAATACCTCATTCAAGTAAAACAAGCTATATTATTAACAATTCACAAATTTTAGATTTGTCAAAAAAGCTATATAATCCGGACCAATTACTTCAAACCATCAAAAATCAGCCATTTGTTATCAATGCCTTATCATTAGTGGAATACTCTGTAAACTTTCGTAGGGGAAGTTCAGAACTAAAAGGATCAGCCGTTGGTGTAGATATGAACGAATACGCCAAAATGTTCAATACAAACAAATATATGATAGCAGGGTCCACCAATTCTCTTAAAGAAAATTTATTAGGGGTAATTATAGGCCAAGGATTGGCAAAAAAACTGAGTTTGCAAATGGGTGACAACTTAACCATATCATCAAATGAAGGGGTTATACAAGTATTAAAAATTGTTGGAATTTTTAGGATGGGCAACCCTTCTATGGATGAAGGGCGTTGCTTCGTAAATTTAAGTATTGGCAGACAAATGCTAAAAACAAGTGCAGATTATGTAACTACACTTTATGTAAACACAGTAGACCCTGATAAGGCTGAAGATTATGCAAAAATGCTGATCAGTTATACCGATTACGAAGTTGAAAACTGGCAAATAAGTAGCGCCGAACTTTTAAGTGCAGACAAAACACGTATCATCATGATGGGATCAATTTCTTTAACCATTTTAATTGTGGCGGCCTTTGGTATCTACAACATATTAAGCAGTACCATCAATCAAAAAATAAACGATATCGCTATCCTAAAAGCTATTGGCTTTAATGGAACAGATGTTATAAAAATATTTATGTTAGAGGCACTTATTATGGGAGTAATTGGTACCGCCATGGGATTACTTCTAGGTGCTGGACTTATAGGAATAGTTTCTAATATCTATATGGGTGGGCCTGTTGGATATTTTCCGATTTATTTTGAGTTTCCATTATTTCTGAAAAGTTTTATTCTGGGTATAATAATTATTCTTTGTGCGGGGTACTTTCCTGCCAAAAATGCAGCTAACGTTGATCCTGTTAGTATTTTCAGAAAATAATCAACAACTATGACCAAAGACCCTATTCTCAAAGCAAAAAACATTGTAAAGTATTTTTACGATCCAGCTACGTTTAAAGCTCTGAACGAAGTATCTTTTGTGGCCTATAAAGGTGAGTTCCTTACACTCATGGGAAAAAGCGGATGCGGAAAGAGCACCTTGCTCTATTGCATTAGCACTATGGATACTAAGTACGAAGGAGAGCTAGTTTTAAACGATAAACTAGTTACTGGTTTGTCTCCTAATAAGATGGCGCAAATAAGAAATGAATATATTGGCTTCGTGTTTCAATTTCATTACTTACTTCCCGAATTTACCTGTCTAAAAAATGTAATGATCCCAGCATTAAAACTCAATAAACTAAGCCATCAAGAAATTGAAGAAAGGGCATATCAAAAGCTTGAAATACTGGGATTAAAAGACCAGGCCCATAAGCAGGCCAACAAGCTAAGTGGAGGACAGCAACAGCGGGTTTCTATCGCAAGGGCACTAATTAACGACCCAGCTATTATTCTGTGTGATGAACCTACTGGCAATTTGGACTCTAAAAACACTCAAATTGTTTTTGATATTTTTAAACAATTGGCAAGCGAAAATGGACAAACCATTATCGCTGTTACGCATGACAATGACTTTGCCAAAGCAAGTGATAGAACTATTGAAATGGCCGATGGTAAAATTATTGGTTAAGCTTGAAAGCGCTCGGTGGCTTTAGTTTTTGAAAAATTTCTCACATCTATTATATTGGAGCGGAAAACTCAAGTTTTGGTTGATTTATACAATTGTTCCGTAAGTACAAATGTTGTGTATAATTGTAAAGGACGGTGAAAGCAAAAGAATTTAATACAAACAAGGGACTTTACATTTTCGAATTTGAAGACCTTGAGACTGAAATTCATAGCCACCCGACAGTTGAAATTATTATTGCAAAAACCGGAGACTTTACTTTATGGACAGACACCGAAGCTCATAACAATTTGAAATTTGCAATTATACCAGCAAATCAGAGACACAAACTTTCTTCGACAAATTGTGAACTAAAAATCATAATGATTGAACACCACAAAAAACTTGTTTTTGACCATATGAACCTTGCTGACGTTGATTTAAGTAACGGCTATTATTTACAATCAAAACCTGAAAAGGAAGTAATTCAAATAAATAATTTGGTTCAAAAAATACGTAGCGGACAAGCATTACATGATTATGATTACCGTATTTCAGAGACAATTGACTACTTAAACCAAAATGACTTGGAGTATGATTTGATGATAAAAACACTTCGAGCAATTACAAACCTTTCTGAAAGCAGACTTTCACACCTCTTCAAATCAAATATTGGTATTTCACTAAAAAAATATCTTATCTGGTCTAAGTTAAAGTCAACTATCAAAATTCATTTAGACAGCAAGGTCGACTTATTTTCAGCTTTGATAAAAAGCGGATTTTATGACCAACCACATTTTAGTAAAAGTTTTAAGAGCATGTTAGGAGTTAAACCCTCAAAAGCATACAATAGCAGAAACTTACAAGTTTAACAAAAAACGAGTTCAGACCTTTGTGATTAGTTCTAAAATAGATGACAATGACTGAAAAAATAAGACCTGTGGTAAAGTCTGACATAAACCACCTAAAAATAGTTGTTGATTCTAGCGAACTCTTTCCATCTGAATATTTAGATGAGATGATTGCTGATTACTTCAACAATCCAGAAACTCAAGACCTTTGGTTTACTTGCATTGAGAAAGATAAACCTGTTGCTATTGGGTATTGCGTGCCCGAAAAACTAACTGACGGAACATACAATGTGTTGGCAATTGGAGTTAATAAAGATTTCCAAAGACAGGGAATAGCAAGGGAAATGATGAATTATATCGAACAATTTCTTAAAAAATGTGACGGTAGAATATTAATAGTTGAAACTTCAACAGATGATGCACAAATAGGGGCAAGAGTTTTTTATGAAAATATCGGTTATAAAAACATAGCGACCATTAAGGACTTTTGGAAAGATGGAGAAGACAAAATAGTTTTCTGGAAACGAATTTGATTAGCTCATAAAAACTGCACATAACAATAAAGGTTTCTTCTTGTTTGAAAAACAAAACGAAACCTTTGTTGAACGAAATCTTCAATAAAGGTGCAAAGTATAATTATGGATTACTCCTCCGAGGTTGGTGGCTAGTCCTAAGGTGCGGAAGTTCACTTCCGTACCCAAAACATTTTAGGAACTTAGTTCCGAAAGTGGCATTCCAACATCGTTTGAATTAGCTGTTGATACATTTTGAATGTTGGTTCATTTTGCGGATTTTTGTTAAGTTAAGATAAAATTTGTTGGTGACGCCATGTAAGTGAATAATACTTCAAAATGAGTTGTGGGGCTAAAGACCAAAAAAGGAAAATCTTGAAAAAGGCTTGAACACCTACAGTTGTTTTACATTTAGGGAATACACATAAATAAGGAAACAAGGAACAAATGGAGTTAATTTTAATAAAAGTAATGATTTAAATAAGATAGTTATCATGAAAGTATATTTGCTCTATTTTCTAATTGTCATTATTGGAATGATTGAATACCTGCCAATTCCAAACTTGCCGAATAGCATTATTGAAATAGTACAAAAGATTTCGTTTTTTACCCCTTGGATTTCAATCATAATAATTATTGTCTCATCGTTTTTTATAGAGCATAAAAAGTTAGGATACATTCTTTTGGTGGTTATGCTTTTTATCGGACTATTTCCTTTTAAGATTAGAGATATTTCAAATAGAATAATTGTAGTTCTAAATCAAAAAAGAGCTATTCAAGAAGTTACTAATCCTTTTACTGGAAGCTTGATGATAAAGGAAGGGAACTCTGTTAGATTTTCATGGCAATTGCTACCTCTTGACTATGAAGAATTGATTTATCAGCATAAACACGGACTATCTTCAGATTATTCAAGTAGAGAAATAATAAAAGTAATAGATGAAGATTGGTATATTTTAAGGAATGACGATTTTTAGGATTGGAAGTTTTAAAATGGTGACTAAATTTCCTTTTATTATAAAGGAAAGAGCTTATGGTTGTTATTTGATATGGTAATGGAATTAACCCCTCTTTCAGGTTTTCTGAAGTGTCTAAGTCTGAATTCGACCTAGTCCCGAAGTTCACTTCCGAACCCAAAACAAAGAGGGAATTTTGTTCCTAAACCTGCTGTCCAATGTAATTTAAAACAGGCTTTGATACATTTGGAATGTTAGTTCATTATGTAGATTTTTGTTAAGTTTAGATAAAATTTGTTGGTGACGCCCCGTAAGTGAATAATACTTCAAAATAAGTTGTGGGGCTAAAGACCAGCGAGCGAAAAAAATAAAATTCAGAAATAGGCTTTTTACCAGTAAAGTTTTCAGGGGTCAATAGATGAAAAAAACTGATGGAAATTAAAATGAAATATGTCTGCAATGAGCCTTTCTGGAAGTTTAAGAAATTAGACGGCAATAATAGCTATTGCAAAGTATGCAAGAAAAATGTAGTTGATTTTAGGGATTTTTCTGAAACTGAATTGTTGAACTATAAAATTCAAAATCCAGAAGTTATTTGTGGGATTTTTACAAGTGAGCAAGCTGATGTAGATGTAAATACTGTTTATGGTGCAGCTGTTTATAAAATTGTATTAGCCAGTTTTATTTCGTTTTTTACATTCAGTTTTGTAGAAAGTGAAGCACAATCTATGAAGGATTCTTTGAAAACTGAACAATACCCTGTTGTAAAAAGTGATACAATTCAAGTGGAATCTAAAAAAGAAGACTCCACAGAATATTTATCAAACAACGATTGCAAAACATATTCAAAATCCTTTTTAAAAAAGCACGGAATGACGATTTTTAGGATTGGAAGTTTTAAAATGGTGACTAAATTTCCTTTTATTATAAAGGAAAGAGCTTATGGTGGTCATTTGATATGGTAATGGAATTAACCCCTCTTTCAGTAGTTTTCTGTAGTGTCTAAGTCTGAATTCGACCTAGTCCCGAAGTTCACTTCTGGGTCTAAAACAAAGACAGTAACTTTATTCCGAATTTGCATTCCAATACCGCCACCTACGGCATTTTTATAGAGTCTGAGGAAACCACATTTTAACCATTCTATTTAATAATTGTACTTTTTCGTTGAACAGTATGAGCACTAAAATATCCTAATGCACCATTACTAATATTTGAAACAGGATTATCTGGAGCTGCAGAATCGCCGCTGGTGTTTTGTTGCAAACTATTAAAGTAGGTATAGACTGCGTCATCGGTACATAGAAAGTCCACCTCCACCAAGTCTCCAACTTTTAGTTCTGTTCCATTGTCTCTAGGTGAGGTGATGGGTCTTTCAATTATTATTCCATCCACGCCCTCATCAGAGATAACAGTTGTTCCCTTCTCCTTTTTACCATTGTAATAACGAATAAAACGATATCGACCGCCTTTACCCGCAGGTTCATAAAACCTAATGCTTGGCGAATAGGTAATTCCTCCCAATAATTGATTTGTTGAAATATACAAGCTGTCCAAATTAACCGGAAAAGGCATTGTACTTTGAGCAGTAAATGTTTTACCTTCTGCAATCACAGTCAGGATATACGTTCTTCCGTACACTCCAGCAATATTTTCTGTGGTATATACGCCAGAAGAGGTCTCCTTTAAGGTATCTAACTGTCCAGTATTGTCACTTATGGTTACCAAGGCACTGCTTACAGCTGGCATGGTATTACTATCATTAAAATTAACTGTTTTAGTTATTGTTACTGTTTGCTTTGAGCTTAAACCAGTTACAACTCCTTCAATTACAACCTTAGGATCAGCACTATTCAAGTCAATATTAATTACTTTGGTACATGAGACCAACGAAGCAAGAGAAATTAGAATGAAATTTTTAATGAGCTTCATATTAGATTAAAATTTGAAATTGTATGAAAATGATGGAACAAACCTGAAAAGTGCTGTTCTGACTGCCTCTGTCTTATTTGGATCTGATTCACTTTCTCTAAAAGTAATGGTGTAGGCATTTTCTCGTCCATAGAGATTATAAATTGAAAAATTCCAGCTTGATTCAAATCTTTCAGTTTTCTTTCTTAGCCAAGTAGCCCCAATATCCATACGATGATACGCTGGCATTCTATAACCATTTCGTTCTGTATAGACGTATTGAACATCTCCATCTACTCTATATTTACCACTCGGAAAGGTAACTGCATTTCCAGTATTGTAAACAAACGTTGCTGACAAACTCCATTTTTTGTTTAATTCGTATAAGCCAACAATTGAAATATCATGGGTGCGGTCTTGCCTGGCAACATACCAGTTGTTATTATTGATTTTATCAATTTTTCTCTCGGTTCGCGATAAAGTGTACCCAATCCAGCCAGAAAATCTACCAGTTTTCTTTTTTAATAAAAACTCAATACCGTACGCTCTTCCTTTTCCGAAAAGCAATTCCCCTTCAAGCTTGTCATTTGCTTGTGTGTTGGCTCCATTCTTATAATCTATTTGGTTTTGGAGATCTTTATAGTAAGCCTCTGTACTAAATTCAAAGAGGTTATCTTTAAAATTACGGAAGTAACCTACTGAATACTGATCAGCCAACTGAGGTTTTACATTCGCACTGCTAGAAATCCAAAGATCAGTTGGACTACTTGCCGTGGAATTAGAAATCAAGTGTAGGTATTGCGCATTTCGGGCATAAGAGGCTTTTACAGAAGATTTGCTTGATAATTTATAACTTCCTGAAAACCTCGGCTCTGGATTTATATAAGTTTTAACAAACTCTCCAGAATTGTAATAAGTTGTATCAATAGCCTTACCGTTACCATCATAGGTATAAAAATTTCCTTTTCCAATGGCGCTAAATGTACTGATCCTTAAGCCATAGGTAATATTTAATTTTTCTGTGGCATTGAGATCATGAGAAAAGTAAACACCATTTTCCCAACTATAACGATCTTGTAATACACTATTATTAATAGAATTACTACCGGTAGATTGCCCTGGTGTTAACTTATGATAAATGGTGTTATAACCAATTTTGATATTGTTTCTGGGGTTAGGAAAATATTCAAATTCTTGTTTGAAATTATAGTCTCGTATGCGAGAAAATATGGTGAAGTCATTTCCACTTGCATTGATATTAATTTTATAACTATAATTGCTAAAAATACCTGTAGTATTAGAAAACCATTTAGGGCTCAATAAGCGATTCCAACGAATTGTACCAGTGGAGTTTCCCCAATCAATACCAAAAGTACCTCCTATTCCTAGTTTATCGCGACCGAAATAGCCAGAAACAAACAGTCGGTTTTTTTCATTTATTTTGTAATTTCCTTTTGCATTAATATCATAAAAATAAAGAGTGCTATTCCTTGTAGATTCGTCAGACGATAATTTCAAGAACGCATCAGCATAGGTTCTTCTTGCTGCTACCATAAATGATCCTTTTTCCTTTACTATTGGCCCTTGAAATAAGAGCCTCGATGAAATAAGGCCAATTCCTCCACTCACACCATATTTTTTATCATTGCCTTCGTTCATTTTAATGTCTAAAACAGATGACAATCTGCCACCATAGGGAGAAGGCATTCCACCTTTGTACAAGGTTACATCTTTTATGGCATCAGAGTTAAAAGTGGAGAAAAAACCTAATAAATGAGATGCGTTATACACAGGTGCCTCATCAAGTAATATCAAATTTTGGTCTGCTCCCCCACCTCGCACATAATAACCGCTATTGCCGTCGCCAGCAGACTTTATACCAGGAAGTAATTGGAGGGTTTTTAAAACATCTTTTTCACCAAAAAGTACCGGTATCTTACTTATTTCTTTAATGTCAAGCTTTTCAACGCCCATTTGGGCTTTGGTGATATTATCATCTTGTTTTTTAGTTGAGATCACCACTTCTTTAAGTTCTGTGACCTCTTCCACCAAAACAAAGTCATGTACAATATTTTGATTTAGTTTGGCCTTAAATTCATTTTTTTGATACCCAAAATAATTTACATAAATTGAATACTCCCCTTCTGGCAAGGTAAGTGAATAGAAGCCATATGCATTTGTGGCCACTGCGGTTGTTTTCAGTTCTTCGATCATCACCACCGCACCGATGAGCTCCTCTCCAGATTTGGAATCTTTTACCTTACCACTAACAGTAAACTTGTTTTGAGCATATAGCTTTAATGACAAGATTGAGGAACATAGTAGTAAAAAATAGGTAATTTTAAATTTGACCATAAGAATTGTTTAAATTTAAAGCATGAGTATATTTCAAGCTAAATCAGCTTGATTGTATTAAGTATTTTTAAGACTTCTTTATTTAACTGTGAGGTAATTGTAGACTATTCAAAATCAATACAATCAGCATTAGACCTTTGAATTAATCTTTACTAATTAATCCAAAATCGTTTATAATTGCTGATTTGATAATAGAATGTGGTTTTTGTTTCATTTTTGACATGGATTGTATTTATTATATATCAAAAATAACCTTGGAGAAAATAATCAAAAAATGATATATACCTATGTCGCTTTTCGCTAGACAAACAGTATATTTCAATAACCTAATTGGTTAAAAGTTCCTTGATTCTATTTTAGACTTAACCGTCTCAGCGTACATCTCCCCTATTGGTATTTCTTTATCACCAATGGCAATTCTACCTTTTTTGATAAAATCAACGCTGTTAAAATTTATTAAAAAAGACCTATGTACTCTTAAAAAATGATCAGAAGGTAGAATTGACTCAAGATTCTTAAGCCGCATTATGGTTAGAATTGGTCTAGGCTCTGAGGTATATATTTTAACATAGTCCTTAAGACCTTCAATATAAATAATGTCTTTAATATTGACTTTAATAGATTTGTAGTCGGCGTTTACAAAAATATAATCATTATACCCTAGTTTCGAATTAGTATGACTTGCCAATAGCTGGTATTGTTTTAACGCTTTATTACATGCTTTTATCATTCGTTCAAATGGTATTGGTTTTAGCAAATAATCAATCACATTTAATTCATAACCTTCTAATGCATAGTCAGTGAATGCGGTGGTAAAAATTATTAAAGGCTTAACGTTTAAAGATCTTAGTAAATCTGTTCCATTAATAAAGGGCATGTGGATGTCTAAAAATACTAAATCGATTGTTTGGGTCTCAATGGCTTTAATGGCTTCTATTGGATTATTAAAAACACCCACTACGTTTAAGTAACTTATTTCTTTACAATAGTCTTCTAAAATTCTGGTTGCTAAAGGCTCATCGTCTAAAATAATACAATTCATTCTAAGATAGATTAATATTAATATATACAAAATGCATAAATTCTTGCTTACTTATTTGAAGAGAATGCTTATCAGGATAGATTAAAGCAAGCCTTTTTGTGGTGTTTGATAGTCCAAGTCCAGATCCGCTTTTATCTAAACCGATTTCATGTTTTTGGGATATACTATTCTGAACTACCATATTTAGCTTGCTACCTTGTAATTCTAGACTAATCTTAATGATTGACTTTGAAGAAACATCTACTCCAAACTTAAATGCATTCTCTATAAAAGTTATTAAAATCATTGGGGCTATCTTAAGACCAATAATATCACCTTTAACATCAAATTCAAGTTTTACATTATCAGTTATTCGTAATCGCTGCAAGTCAATATAGCTTTGTATATAGTTGACTTCTTTCTCTAGGCTCACATAGTCAGCATTTGCTTCATAAATCATATAACGCATTAAATCTGAAAGCTTTAGAATTGATTCAGGAGTTTTAGGAGATTTTATCAAAGACAATGAATACAAACTATTAAGGGTATTAAAGAAAAAATGAGGACTAACTTGATACCTTAAAAATTGCAATTCAGTATGTAATCTTTGGTTTTCTATGACCTTCTTAATTCTTTCTTTTTTTATATAGTCTTGTGCCAGTGCAAAACTCGTACTCAAGCCTAGAGTCATGAAGATCGTCAACAAAGTTGGTGGCAGATCTTTAATCATAGGATTTACTGGTCTTCTTTCGAATGACATTAATGGATCAGGTAGGGTTAAGCCCATGTTTAAACGACTAATAAGGTAACGGATAACTACTATTGCAACTACAACAATTAAAATAGAAATAGCATAGGACAAATACTTTTCTTTGAAAAAAAATTGTGGTATAAAAACATAAAAATTTAAATAAAATAGCATCACTAATAGTATAAAATGGATAATAAACCAATGTAAAACTATAGAAGGTATCTCATGACTTGAAATCAAGGCTAGAGGTATGGACAGAAAAAACAACCATATCAAGACATGAATAATAATTGAATAAACTTTAAATTTCCTTATTCCCAAAAGGAAATATTGATTGGCAGAATTAAATGTCATTTTTAATTTTTATAATACTATCTACCTCAAATTTAGAAATACTAGGAGATAATTTATTCATTAGTTTATAAACCACTAAGGAGGCAAATGCTTCAGTTTGCTTATAACTTTCAAAATGTTTTACACCATTTATTGCTGGAATATGTGTTTGTTTAATTACAATTTTGTTGTTCAAAGTGATAACGTAACCAAAGTTAGATTGGTCTTTAAAAATGTTATACTTATAAGGTAGGTTAAGGTTGTTTGGTTTGATTGTGGAACTAGCATTCCACCGGATCAAAACTATCGGAAGTATGATTATTCCAATTAAAATAGCCACTATGCTATACAGGTTTGTCATTTAATTTAAATTTTGATTAAGGTACATATTGAAACATATTATCATACCTAGTACCTCCATTTCTGCCTAATAGTACATACCCTTTGTTTTCAATGCTTAAACCAACTCCATCATAACGAGAAGCTCCATCTAATTCTTCTACTTGTTCCCAATCATTTCCAGCTGGATCATATTTCCATGTATCTTTCCTAGCAGCACCATAGTAGCCTGTAGAAATATATCCATATCCATTACTAGTAAAAGACACGGCTCCATATCGTCGTAAATCGTCACTATCAGTATCATCTTCATCGTATATTTTCTTCATTTCTTTCCAAGTATTTGATGTAGGATCAAATCGCCAAAAGTCGGTTGTATAAACGCCATTGTTAATCCCTGTGCCTAAATAAGCAAAACCATTTAATACAAAAGCTACTGCATCCATTCTCTTTTCTCCTCCCAAACCTACCCCAACAGACCAGCTGTCATTAGTTGGATTATACACCCAAGTATCCTTTTTGTAGTTACCATCAAAACCTGTACATACGTAACCAAGATTATTAATAGAAAAGCCTACAGCAGAATACCTGGCCGTACCACCAAAATCCGCCTTTTTTGTCCATGAGTTCAACTCAGGCGAAAATTCATAAAAATCTTGAAGCCTATTGATACCGTCGTAGCCAGTTCCGACAAATCCCTTTTGGCCTATGGAAAAGCCCACTGCTTCATTTCTAGGCACTCCAATAAAATCTGCTTTCTGAGTCCAATAATTAAGTTCAGAATTATACTCCCAAAAATCATTTAAACGATCAGAGCCGTCAAATCCAGTACCCACATACCCGTTTTTTCCAATACTAAAAGACACCGCATTACTCCTTGCAACGCCATCAAAATCTGACCGTTTTTCCCATTCGCCACTTAATTCTGTGTCTTCTGGTTTTTTTTCACAACCTTCCAGATATAAAAAAGTAACTACCAAGGTGCAATAAATAATAAGTTTATTCATGTTCATTATAAAGATGTTGTGACGTATATTATTAATTCTACTTTAAAATCATTTTTTGATGATCCAACAACAAGATATTCGCATCTTTCATTGGAGTTTCCACCAACTCCAAGCACCAGCGACCTTTTGCTGTAAGATTTATCCTTCAGCTCCCTCTCAACAAATTCGGTAATTTCAAATTGGTAAAAAGTTTTGTCTGCAAATTCTAGGTCTACTGTTGGATTTACCTGTTGCGTGGTTGAGGTATAATCATAGTTAATAGAAAGAAACCTTTCATTATTATCAGATTCAAATAACCTAAGGTTGGTAGGCAGATAAAAATAGCTATTGTAAGTACCAGCTTTTGGCTTTATTTTTATATAAGCCTTAGAAATAATGACGTCATTAAATCTTTCCTTCAAAGCATCTAAAGTTGGAATTTTAAATTGTAGGAGATACTCACCATTTGTAGATAGGCAAGCGAGATGATCAGAATCTTTACTTTCTAGGGTTTCATAGTTGTATTTTAAGGAATTAAACCCTTTATTAATTTTTGAAGTTCTAATACCATTAAAACAACTAGAAGCATCAGCACATTTAAATTCATAACTTAATGAAGTCTCAGGCTCGTTAATATCGTGATAATAGAGGTAAATCCTTGGCAAAGAAAATCCCAAAACACATTGATTTTGAGAATTCGGCACTAGTGCAAGTCCGTTGAATAGATTTTGAAAATCTAAAATGGAACTAATTCGATAGTCCTTATTGGCGTTTAAGTCAAACAAATATTGGCCTAGAGAATCTGACATTCTAAGCCTAAAATCTTGTCTATTGCTTCTTTCAAATATAAATTTTTCTGAGGCGAGTTTATTTTCATAAAAACCTAAAGTAGTGGTTGTGTAAAATTTATTACCAGTTTTTGGGTAAAATGAATTCTTTAAGTAATGAACAGATAATTCAAAAGGTTTGCTAGAATCACCATAGAAATAACTATTTTTTGGTAATTCTAAGACCAAAGAATCATACTGAAATGTCTTTTCATATTCAAAAAGACGCCCATCACTTTCAAAATTCGTTGGTTCAATTTTAAAGTAGGCTATTGAGCTAAGGTATCCCGCTGGATGTGGATACCCTCCTACAAGAAGTCTGGTTGGTTGTGTTACTACCTGAGAATCCACATATACAGTACTTAGATCAACAGCTATGGTATCAATTCTTTGAATATTGAGTTCCGTTCCTTGCCCGAGTGTTATCATACCCTTGCTCTTACAGCAAACCACAGCTAAAAGACATAAAATGTATAAAACACTAATTTTCATCAACCAAAATTGATAATTTTAGCTTTGGCAATAAAATTGTATATACTTAGCACAATAATTAATATACCAAAAGGCAATATTACTAGGTCAACCAGCATAGCTGCTTTAACCAAGTTATTCAATTACAGACCAAGGAAGAATTATATTTGGTGATGGGTGCTATGAAGCAGTATGAGGAGGAAGTATAAAGTGATTTTTTCTTTTTGATGGTTGGAAGATTTTTGAATTGGCCTTTCAAGTTGCGAAAGAATTTCCCCTCCTTTTTTCAAAGAGGGGGCAGGGGGTGGTTAAAACTCCAAGTAATTCATAACCAATTCTTTTTGTGAT
>JAIYAU010000054.1 GCA_027488865.1 Cytophagaceae bacterium | reverse complement strand
GTGAGTTTAAGGTAGGGCAAAAAGTCAGCCATGCTACTAAAATGGCTCTCTTTCCTAATGAATAATTTGCACTAAACAATTATTTCATTATTTTTATATTTAAATTTTTATTTCAACTAGATAACAAATGACTATCCCTTAACCTAGTCATTTAAAATACCTAACCAAATGAAAAAAACACTTCTTTTGCTTGCCTTGGCGCTTTTGAGCATCAATACCTTTGGCCAAATGGTGCTGGAGTATGAAATCAGTACTGCCAATACCGAAATCGTTCTACCGCTATACGGCACGGTCAATGTTAGTATAAATTGGGGTGATAGTTCGGCCATTGAAACAGTAAATACTCCAACCTCAAAAGCTCATAAATACACCAGTATCGGTGTTAAAACGGTTACCATCACAGGCATACTCACCCAGTTTGGCAGCTATACTATATATCATGGACCTACCCTCACCAAGGTACTTAGCTGGGATGGACTGGGGCTAACAAGCTTGAGTTATGCATTTAATAGCGCTATTCTTTTAACCTCAGTGCCTGGTATGCTGCCTTCAAGTGTAACAGATCTGAGTTATATGTTTAGTTATGCCTCTTCTTTTAATCAGCCCATTGGCACATGGAACACACAGAATGTAACAAATATGAGTGGTATGTTTAATTATGCTGAAGACTTTAATCAACCCATTGGTACATGGAATACCACGAATGTAACCGATATGAGTGGTATGTTTTCAGGTGCTAATTATTTTAATCAGCCTAACGGCAATTGGAACACGGCTAGGGTAAAATACATGTACTTTATGTTTTATGGTGCCACCGCCTTTAACCAGCCTATTGGTACTTGGAATACTGCTAATGTAACAGATATGAGTTATATGTTTTGGGGTGCCACTTCGTTTAACCAGCCTATTGGCAATTGGTATACAGCTAATGTTACAGACATGAGTATTATGTTTGGTAATGCCACTTCTTTTAACCAGCCCATTGGTACTTGGAACATTACTAAAGTAACAAATATGAGTGGCATGTTTTTTGGTGATACCCTATGTGCTGAAATTTATGATAAGATACTGAATGGTTGGGCGGCTCAAGCAGTACAAACTGGAGTGTCTTTTGATGGGGGTGGAAGTAAGTACTCTGCCGCAGCCTCAGCAGCGCGGGCGAACTTAGTCAGCAAAGGCTGGACAATCAAAGATCAAGGGCAAGGGTTAAGTGGCAACTGCGATGTTACTGAACTAGAAGACCAAACTACTATCGATGCACCATCAGCGGTATACCCTAACCCAGCTACAAGCGAGGTACACAGCACTAGCTTTGCTCAACTTTATGATGTAACTGGTAAGTTAGTGGCAGAAGGTCAAGGCAAAATAGATGTTTCCCTGCTTCCAAGGGGGATTTATATACTAAAATCAGAAAATAGAACTACTAAGATTGTTTTGCGATAATAGGTGCAAGGAGTTAAGTATGGGTTATTTTATCAACTGTCCTTGTTTTTGTCTAACCTTTAATTAATTGACAAAGAATTTACGCCATACTCTGATTGTTTACTCAATATTTCTAGCATCTAGCCCCTCACTTTCACAAATGTAGTTCCCTTCGGAATTAAAAGCTATCGACAAACGGCCTTTAAATATCCAGTCAAACAAGGCCGTAAGCACTGCCAAAATGTTTCTGAAACTGATGAAAATTGTTTTTTTATAGTTAGTTGGATGTAGGCATTTGGTTTTTACTCTTTGTTCATTTCAGTGTCTGACCCATTCAGCACGCCCTTAGGGTCAGACTGAATGTTCCTCCATTTAGTAAAATGAGTGCCGACGCTTGGGCATTTTACCTGGTCGTTACCGTAGTTCTATTCTGTCTCAACTATTATTCTTAGGATTGGATTGATGAAAATGATTTACAATTCTCTGTACACAATTAAATCATTGTCATTATCCATTCCACGCTATCCAAACAATAACCAAATCACTTAAATCAAAAAAAATCCTAATTCAGATAATATTTATTTATTTTTGTATAAAGTAAACTCGCGATAATAAGTAGCTAATCATGATTACTGACATCAATGAATTGGACATGAACAAAAGTTACACCTATGCTGACTACCTTACTTGGCAGTTCAGCGAGATGGTGGAGCTGATCAAAGGGAAAATTTACAGAATGAGTCCCGCCCCTGCCAACAAGCATCAAGCAATTTCCGTTAATTTAAATGGAGAGATTTATGCATTTTTAAAAGGAAAGCCCTGTCAGCTACGATCTGCCCCTTTTGATGTACGATTGACTTACACTAAAAACGACCAGACAACCACTACTGTAGTACAACCAGACTTATGTGTGATTTGCGACCCCAACAAGCTTGACGACAAAGGCTGTATAGGCTCCCCAGACTTGATCATAGAAATCCTATCCCCAAGCACATCATACAAAGACACTCATGAAAAGTTTGCCATCTATGAAGAGTCGGGCGTAATAGAATATTGGATTGTAGATCCATATAACCACGTGCTGGACGTCTTTTTGCTAGAGAACCAGAAATACGTATTTCAAGGCAAGTTCGCAAAAGGAGACCTGGTACCCGTGAAAACTCTCTCTGCGTTAGTAATCAACCTGAACGATATATTCACAGAAGAATAATGGTTTAATACTAAACACAGACCCCCTAAAGCTCCCTGCAATTCTAGTTTAATCTTAGGCAGAACGTATGCTAAGGTAATCTGGTATTTATAGAAACAATTTTTATTAGGGTTTCTTTGTGATGATTTTGATTTCTAATTAATGCAATTTGAAATGATTTTGAAATGCTCTTAACATTAGATATATTTGAAAGTTAAGTATTATCCAAGACCAAATTAATTTCATCCATTGTAAATTGAAAAATGCAAAAATTAAAAATAATGCTTCCAGCATATAATGAAGAACTTTCTCTACCTTCTTTGTTATACAAAATTGAAAATTTTAAACAAAACTATCCTATTAAAGTATCTGTAACTGTTATAAATGATGGTAGCAGAGACAATACCATAGAAATTGCAAGAGAAAAAGCTGATTCAGTTTTAGACATTCAACCAAATGCTGGTCTGGCAAATGCACTGAATAAAGGCTTGAGATATTGCCTTGAGGATATGCAAGACGAAGATATTTTGGTTACAATGGATGCAGACGATAGCCATTCTCCTTCCTTAATTTATAGAATGATGTTACAAATAAATGAAGGATCAGATATTGTAATAGCTTCGAGGTACAGACCTGGCGCAAGAATTTTAGGGCTTACTTTCACCAGAAAAACATTAAGTTTGTTAGCTAGCATTATGTTTCAAATCACAACACCAATGAAAGGAGTTAGAGATTTTACATGTGGATATAGAGCCTATAATGTTGCATTTTTAAGAAAAATGCTATCTAAATATGGTGATAAATTAATAGAGCAAAAAGGATTTGGTTGTATGGCAGAATTATTAATCAAGAGTAAAAGCCTAAATCCAATTATACATGAGCTTCCATTTATTTTGCGCTATGACTTGAAAAAAGGAGGTAGCAAAATGAACGTTATAAAAACTATTAAAGAAACTTTAGGATTGATTTTAAATAAAAATGGCAAATGAAATTTAACGTATGGCTTACTTTAATTATCATTTTAGGATTTTTAACTCGGATATACAATATTGATAAATATGGTGTTTGGTACGATGAGCAAATCAGCATTTTAATCGCAAACGGACAAAACCACGTAGAACTACCAACTACTTTTAATAATTCAAAATTTTCTGAAACGAATACACTCGATGGAGTTTTAAAAAGTACAATATCTGATAATGGAAATAGTATTGCTTATAACGTGGTTCTACACTTTTGGCTATCCTTATTTGGAAATTCTGATTTTAATGCGAGAATTCTTTCATTAATTTTTAGTGTTATTTCAATTATTGTTGCCTACAAATTTTCAAATGCTTACTTCAATAACAGGTCTTTGTCTTTACTTGTTGCATTAATGTTTGCTGTTCATCCATTATTGGTACATTTTGGCCAAGAAACTAGGGTTTATAGCATGGCCTTACTTTTTAGTTTTTTAAGTAGTTATTACTTTTTTCATATTGTATTTGAAAAAGCATCAGTTTATTATTACCTCTTATATTCAACCACAACATTTATCTCGTTAACTTCACATTACCTATCGGCTCCAATTTTTATAGCTCATTTGATTATTTTCGTTGTATATACACGAGATAAACAAATTTGGATTAAATATATCAGTTCAGGAATACTCACATTAGGTTTATTTAGTAGTTGGTTATTTGTAGGTGGCTTAGAAGGCTATGTTGTATTAGCTGGTCAAAACAAGGAATACATTTCAATTGTTGCATCAGGGAAAAGTACATTTGCCCAACCTGCTACACTACAAAATATTATAACCGGTTGGTTTCAAATCTGGTTACAAATTTTTGGAAATAGATTTCAAAATTGGGGATTCAGAGTTCGAGAATTATTTGTTCTTTTAGTAATTCCATTTTATCTAGTGGTTAATCTATTTAGTTACGTAAAATTAAATTTTATCAGTTCCCAAAAGGTTGTTTCATTGATAATTATGGTTTTTACACAGACAGCCTTTGCAACTTTTTTTGCTATAAAATCTGGGCATACCCTCTCGTTTCAACCATCTTATGCTATTTTTGTAATTCCTTATGCCATATTTCTTATGGGTTCCTCCCTTTATTTTTGTTATCAAAATAACAAAAAACTTGCAATTGGCTTTGGTTTTTTTGTTTTATTTACAATGGTTGCGTCTTTGCCCATTAGATATTTAAATTTCAATAAAATTCTTCCAAGTAGTAACCAATACTACAAAAATGCTCAGATAATAAAAACTACATATAATCAACATAACGAAATCGTTTTCAAAAGCTCTTTTGATGCAAAAATGACTAATTTGTATTTTGGAAATTCCATTTACCAACAGCGAATTGATACATCCTTAAATATAGTTTATTTAATCAAGTGAAAAACATTCTTTTTATACTAGGTACAAGGCCTGAGGCAGTCAAACTTGCGCCTATGATTCTTAAATTCAAATCTGATTCACATTTTAAGGTAAAGGTGTGTAATACAGGTCAACATAATGAAATGTTGAATCAAGTGTTGGATTTTTTTCAAATTGTACCAGATTATGACCTAAAATTGATGAGTCACAATCAAAGTCTTGTTAAGTTTATTGCAAGAGCATTATTGGAATTGGATGAAATTTTTAATGATTTTAAAGCAGATGTCGTAGTTGTTCAGGGCGATACTTCTACTGTTTTGGCTGGTTCCTTAGTGTCGTTTCTCAAAAATGTAAAAGTGGCACATGTTGAAGCAGGCTTGAGAAGTCATGACAAAAAAAATCCAATGCCTGAAGAAATCAACCGAGTTTTGACCACTCATATTGCAGATTTTCATTTTGCACCGACACCTCAGGCTGTGTTAAATCTAAAGAAAGAGGGAGTGGAACAAGAAGTGCATCTAGTAGGTAATACAGTAGTAGATGCACTGTTTATGGGTTTAAATGAGGTGAAAAAGAAGGAAAATGAATATTTGAACTACTTTAGTTCAATTAATTTTTCTAACAAAATAATTCTTGTTACATGCCATCGAAGAGAAAGTTTTGGACAACCTTTCGAAGAAATATGTGAGGCACTTTTACAAATTGCAAATGAAAATCAAGATATAGAAATAGTATTTCCTGTACATTTGAATCCTAATATAAATACCATAGCCAGAAGCAGGCTAATGGCCAAAAATATAAAATTAATTGAACCACTTCAATACCCACATCTGATTTGGATCCTAAGCAAGTCTTATTTGGTTTTATCAGATAGTGGAGGTATTCAAGAGGAAGCACCTAGTCTTGGTGTGCCCGTTTTAGTTCTTAGAAATGTGACGGAAAGAACAGAAGGAATAGAAGCAGGTACTGCTAAACTTGTAGGTTCATCAAAACAAAAAATTGTCGAAAACACCACAAGATTAATCACCAACAAAGATGAATATTTACAAATGGCGAGGGCCATAAATCCATACGGTGATGGAAAATCAACAAATCGAATTTTAGAAATTTTAAAAGGTATGGAATAATGTGCATATTTAAATAAAGTATATGATACAATCTATATAAACCCTTCGCCAAAAAGGAGAAGTATTAACCTCGTTGTATTCATCATTTTATTAAAGTGTATTTATTGTTGTTATCCTAGTTTTGTATATTTTAAGTGTTAAAAAACCTGTCAACTTTCTAGAGAATAAAATAACAACATCGTTCTTTTTATAACTTTTTTTAAATGTTGACCAAAGTGGCACTATCTGAGGTAATAATACCATTTACTTTCTCCCTTCTCACAACCTTAATTACCCTTAAAAGACTCTGCCAATAATAATATAAATATGTATCAAGTTGATTTTCATATTTGTCTATACCAACAAAATAACACCATTTCCTATTAACCATTGAAGAATCTTTGAAATAAAGTGAAGTAGATTTGCTTAGTGATTTGTAACTGTTCATTAGGCCTTTGGTATTTAGAAGTTTTTGTTTACACATAACAATAAAAGAACTATAGATTAATAATTTCATTTGTTTGAATTTTGTTGTTAATTATCAATTTAACGTCATATGGTTCGTCAATCACTGTCGTTTCGTCCTTTTTAAGGTTACAAGAATTACATATAACTGACTTGGCTCTTACTTTATATTCTATACTAGTAATTGTATCTGACCCAGAAGTTCTCTTTATAATGTAATTGAAATCATCAAGCGCGAAACTATTATTACCAGCTTCATTCAAAAGTCTAAAATCTTCCTTTCTCAGAAAAGCCGAATGTACATTTTTGTAATATTTAGTCTCGTATTGGATCGAATCTACGTATAAATTTTTAATGCTATCATAAGCATATACTTTTAAATACTCGCTCAATTGGGTGTTAATTTGTATTAGAATTAGATCTTCAGTGTTATAAACAGGACATAGTCTTTTTGTACAACAGCCTCCCACCGTAATTGCCAAAATCGATATGATTACACATTTCCTCATTTCTTAACCTATTTTATAGATTTGTTTGTTTAAAGCCAAAAAAAATCTATTTATAACTAATTTGATTTCCATATTTAAATACATTATTACGTGTTAAAATTTTAATGTCGTTTGCAATATAATATTCTTGCATCATGTCCTTTTTAAGCCAACATTCATTGCATTTTTCAATAACCTTATCATAATTACAACTAATTGATTTTATCGAATCTATTAATATGTGGTTTTGAAAAACAATAAAGCTGAAATTATCAACTATTCTTAATATCACCCCTTGGGTGGTGGATATCATGAAAAGGAAACTCAATACCTTGTAATAGGTTGGAAGACCAACCTGTGTAATATACTTTATAGTGTGGTGGAATAGGATTAATTATTCTTAGTAAGGCCATATCAGTTTCATTCTTTTGAACTATTAGCTCAATTGGACTTTGAAATCTATATCTAACGCCTGTTCTTTTTGTTCCATTGATATCAAATTCATTAGGAACATTGTTGTCGTCACAAGTTGGACTTTGGTAATTAAAGGCAAAATAGAAGTTTTGACTCAAATCTATGCCATCCAAACAATGTTTGGCCGTAATAAAATATTGATTTTGATGATTTTCATCACCTCGGTTTCTGATAAGGGTCCCGTTACACTGTTTAAAACGGCCGCCAGATAACGGCATAAAATATAAGAATGCGGCATTTTTGTTATTACCAATTGAAGGTGGCCAATTAGGACAGTTTACATTATTATCACCTTGACACCAACCAAAGGCACCATAGCTACCTTGTTGACACAAACCTATAGTTGAAAAGGTAGTAAAGAGAATAAATAAAAATATTTTAGTTATACCTAAGTTCATTTCCGTTAATAATTATGTTGTTTTTGGTAACCACTTTGATGTTAACAGCCTTGTAACTTTCTTGAGCTTTTTCCTTTGTTAGTTTACACTTGTTGCATGTGTAAGTGTATTTCTCATATTCGCAACTAATTGATTTTACGGAGTCGAGTAAGATTCCATTTTGGTAAACCAAATAATTGTAATTATCTATTGTTTTATTTCGTAAATCATCCTTTAATAATTTTCTTTCTAGATCTACATAGTAGCCATTGGATTCATACAAATAGTTTGTCTTGATATTTAATGAATCAACCATAATACTTTCTTTCAATACAATAATAACTACATTTGAATAGTCTTTTAGAATTAAGGTCAGTTTGAGTGCTTCTTCTTTTGGAGTTGGTGGACACTCACTACTGGTACAGCAACCCCAAGCTGCTAATAAAATACACGCTAATAAGCAACACCCTATATATTTTCTCATTTCTTAGCCTTTTTAATTCATAAAAATACATAATACAATCAAGTATTTCGCCAAGTTTTTTTCAGAATCAACAAGGAGTATCGACGCTCAGGCGTCTGACCCTAATATAAAGCCCACAACCCTTGAGAGGAGGCTATTTGCCGCACTCCTACACTCTACATTTTAGATTGCAATATCCACCATTCTCAACTATCAATTCTCAATTCATTCCCCTCTCAAACATTAACAATTTATTAAAACAAGACCTATTATGGTAACATTTTAGTAACATTCAGAACATATTCCCATCTTATTGCAGCGTTAGCTTTGTGAAGTTAAACCAAAACATGAAAATCATGAATTTTAAAACTTTTACAACTCCAAAAACTTACTGGGCAGCCTTGCTGGTGCTGGTGGGTGTTTTTTCGCAAGCAATTGCTCAAAGTAGAATAACTGCGGGCATTAGCATTGCTACAGATGATTATGAAGAAAGACTAGACGGCTCTTTTGACGTTGGAAGTTCTGACTTAGAAATGCCTTTTGAGTCTTATGGAACGGCTTCATCAAAACAATTGATTGGTTTGAGATTTACAAATGTTGCATTACCAAAAGGTGCTGTTATTACAAATGCTTACATCCAATTTAAAGCAGATGAGCCAAACATCGAACCAACTTCTTTAACAATAAGAGGTATCGATGATGTAAACCCTGGCACGTTCACGTTAACCGACAAAATCTCTACACGTGCGTTGGTTGGCGATTCTGTAGTATGGGCAAACATTCCTGCATGGGCAGAAGGTGACTATGGTGTTAACCAAAGAACCCCGAATTTGAAAAATCTAGTACAAGCGATAATAGATAAAGCAGCTTGGGCAAAAGGTAATGCAATGGGCTTCGTAATCACAGGTAAAGAAGGAAAAAGAGTAGCTGAAGCTTTTGACAAAGGTGGTGCACCAATTCCAGCTCAATTGGTAATTGATTATTTGGTACCTGTGTCTTTTGAATTCAGAATAAAACAAAAATATGATGACCTAGAAGAGTGGTTGGCGGGAACAGCTGCTTCTAGTTCTAGAAATGTTGGTTGGTTGGACTCTAATAGCACTGACTTAGAACTTGGTTTTGAAAGAACAACTTCCCCTGCTGGTGGTACAAGGGATCCTCAAATGATAGGTTTACGTTTTAATAAGATCAATCTACCTAAGGGTGCTCCTATTTTTAACGCTTATATTCAATTCACTAATGATGACATTGCCAAAGATTTTAATCCGTCAAACCTTGTCGTGAAAACAGATTCACTCATAAATCCTTCTCCTTTTGCTCTTGAAATTTCTACCCTTACAAAAAGAATTAAAAGCAGGGATTCTATTCAGTTTACTATGGCTCCATTTACTGTTCTGCTTGAAAGAGGGGTAAAACAGAGAACGGCTGATCTTACCTCTTTGATTGCCCCAAAAATTAATAGTAACTCTTGGGTTTCTGGCAACGCATTAGCATTTTACATCACAGGCTCAGGTATTAAAGAGGTAGAATCTTACGACGGAGCTTTAATTGATCATCAAGACACTACAAGAATACCAACCCTGGTAATAGAAAGTCTTGGCAACGATCCAACAGTAGCAGTTGTAAAACCAAAATACCAAGTAGGTACATTCCCAGTTAAAAAAGGAGCTTCTTGGAAATACAACGATGCAGGAACAGACTTGTCAGGTACTACTTGGACAGCAAAAAAATATGCTGATGATGCCAATTGGGCTTTTGGTAATGCCAAAGTAGGATACAAAGTATCTAGCCTTGGTACTGCCTTTGATACCTTAAATAAAAGAACTACTTATTACTTAAGAAATACTTTCACAGCAAACGACTTGGGTCAGTTTGATTCATTGGTAGTTTTTGCACACGTTAACGACGGTGCGGTATTCTATATTAATGGAACTGAAGTAAAAAGAGTAAACATGCCAAATGGTGCTGTTAATTATGCTACCTTAGCTTCTTCTGAAATAAGTGGTGCTGGTGTAGCAAGATACACTAGATTTGTAATTCCAAATACATTTACGTCTAATGATACCAACAGCATAGCTGTTGAGCTACATGGTGCATCTGCTGCTGCGGTAGATCTTTCTTTTGATTTTGAAATTTCTGGTAAATTACCAAAACCTCAAGCTACTAATTTCCCAATTACTAAGTCTTCTGTATGGAGTGCTTTTGATCAAGGGAAGGACTTAGGTACTGCTTGGAAAAATCTAAACTATGAAGTTGGCAATTGGGTACATGGCCCTGGTGTTTTAGGTTATGGCGACCCTGTTGCTACTTTGTTAAGTTTTGGTGATGAAAGCAATAACAAATATCCAACTACGTATTTCCGCAAGCAATTTAATATCGTGAACTTGGCTGATTTATCGGCTGATTCGGTAGCGTTGAATATGCGTGTGGATGATGCTGCGGTAGTTTTTATAAATGGTACAGAAGTAAAAAGAGTAAATTTTTCTAAAGACTCTGTAATTACATACAAAACCTATTCTGGTAGAGGCCCTGCAAGTGAAACTACTTACTATCCATATAAAGTAGCTAAAAGTGTTTTCGTTCAAGGCTTAAACGTGATAGCTGTAGAAGTTCATCAAGATGATCAATTTAGCTCTGATGTTACATTTGATCTTGAGTTGAAAAATATTCCCGCTGCTCCAACGGTAGCTAGAGGTTGTACTGGTCCTAACGATACCCACATTAGTTGTTTTACTTCAGTAGCTCCTTCTACAAAAAACCAAGTATTGAATGTACCAGAAACACACATCACCCAAAATTTAGTTCAAGCTGGTTATACTTATAATAAAGGTACAGGTGTTGTGGGTACTAATAATGACTTTACTGGTTTTGTGCCTGATAATATGACGAGCTCTACCAAAGGTCATTTGTCTATCAATCACGAGACTGCGGTAGGTGCAGTTTCTATGTTAGATATTTCATTTAACTCAACTACAAAGTTGTGGGCTGTAGATTCTGCACAAGGAATCGACTTTACCGTAGTTCAAGGAACAACAAGAAACTGTTCAGGTACTGTTACACCTTGGGGTACTGTGATCACTTGTGAAGAAACAAGAGGTAGTGCAGATGCTAATGTTGATGGATACAGAGATTTTGGATGGGCAGTTGAAATTGATCCTAAAACCAATAAAATACCTCAATATGGTACTGGTAAAGCACAAAAACTATGGGCTGTAGGTAATGCTAGCCATGAAAACGTAGTAGTAGCACAAGATTCTATCACTTTGTATTGGGGTGAAGATGCTGGAGATGCACACATTTATAAATTTGTAGCTGATCAAAAAATGAACATGTATGCTGGTAAATTGTATGCTTTGAAACTTGATAACAATCAAATAGTTTCTACAGAAGCGACCACATCTACTGGTACATGGGTGTTAGTTCCAAATACTACACAATCTGATAGAAATACTTCGTATTCTTTGGCCAAAGCACTAGGTGCTACACAGTTCAATGGTATAGAAGATGTGGAGATAGGTTCAATAGATAAGAAAATCTACTTCACTGCAAAAGGTAATAACCGTGTATATAGATTTAAAGACAACGGTGCTAATGGTGTATCGGAATTTGAAACTTTTGTAGGTGGCGATAGCTATTCTTTTGTTACAAAAACTGCTGCTACTACTGAAGCTTGGGGTTCTGGTAATGATAACCTTACTTTTGATGATCGTGGTAACATGTATGTTTTACAAGATGGTAGCCAAGATCACATTTGGATGGTACGTCCTGATCATACGCAAAATAATCCTAAAGTTGAGTTGTTTGCAACTACACCAGAAGGATCAGAGCCAACTGGGATGACTTTCTCTCCAGATTTCAAATTCATGTTTATCTCTATGCAAGAGCCTGCTGGTACTAATACCGCTGTGTTAAAAGACGCTGCAAGCAAAGATATAGTATTTAACAAAAGTACTACTTTGGTAATTGCTCGTAAAGAAAACTTGGGTGGTGTTACAAGCATAGCGCCTGAGGCAATTGAAGCAGCTGGTCAATTTGTAATATATCCTAACCCTACTGAAGGTCAGGTAAACATTAAATTTAATCTTTTAGCAGCTGGTGTTGTTAAAGTAGAAGTGTTAGATGCTGCTGGTAAAGTAGTATACGCTTCAAATGCACAAGAACTGTTGGCAGGAGATAATACAGCTACATTTAGCTTAAATACTTCTGGTTTATACATTGTGAGATTAACTACCCCGGCTGGTATTTCTACCCAGAAGGTTTTGGTTAAATAATACAGTCCCAACCCTTGGAAGGGGCTTAAGAATTAAACTGAATTTAAACGGACGGCATTATTGTCGTCCGTTTTTTTTAATAAATTGCTGTAAATTTTAATAATCATTATGAAAAAGTTAATTTTATTAGTTTCACTAATCACATCCGCCATTTATGCTCAAGAGTTTAATTCTTTGGAGTCTGCCTTGGCCAATAAAGACAAAGTAGTTTATCTTAACCTTCGGGGTAAAGGTCTAGATTCTATTCCGCCTAGTATTAAAGAAATGGTTAATATGGAGCGCCTAAGTCTTTGGGATAATAAACTAAAAAATGTACCTGATGAAATATATTCATTTAAGAAGCTGAAGTATCTGTATCTGCGTCAGAATAATCTTACCACCCTAAGTAATGCTATTCAAAATGTTTCTACCTTAGAATGGCTAGAAACACAAAAAAATCAATTAACAAGTTTGCCAGATGCGCTTAGTAATTTATCAAAACTAACCTATCTAAATTGTGGATACAATAAGTTAGTAGCCTTACCATCGGAGATAGGTAAACTAAAAAATTTAAAGACTTTTGAACTGAATAAAAATGGCCTAACTGAACTTCCTCCTAGTTTTTATACCTTACAATCGCTTGAGATACTTAATGCTAGTGATAATAAAATAGAAAAGTTAGGAGTTGCGCTAGGTAAGTTATCAAAGCTAAATAGTATCAACCTTGAAAATAATAAATTAAGCTCATTGCCTTCAAGTATTAAAAATTTAAAAAATCTTAAATCCCTAATCTTGACCAAGAATGAGCTCACGACGCTGCCAGAAGAAATATGTTTGTTACCAAAACTTGAATTACTTTTAATAACTGATAATCCCTTAAAGACTTTACCAAAGAACCTTAGTAAATTAAAGTCAATAAAGACAATTATTGCCTTAAATACACAGTTAGGTGCGGATGAAAAGGCACGAATTAAAGCTGCATTGCCACAATGTGACATAAGATTTGAGTAGTTAAAGAAGTTTCATAAAATGATTATTATCATGATTTGAAATGATGGCTGTCATTATACAAACTATTTATTTTCATGAACTTAGCATCATGAAATAATAAAGGGTATATTACACTAAAACAAAACTTAATTGAACAATGAAAGCAACTGTAGGAATTTACGATACACATCAACACGCGGTAGAAGCTATTGAAAAACTCGGAGAAACGGGTTTTGATGTTAAAAAGATATCCATTTTAGGTCAAGCTGAAATAGTAGATGATCATTTGCACACAGTAGCTAAAATGGGTGTAAAAGAAACTGGTGCTAGTGTTGGGGCCGTATTAGGTACAGCCTTAGGGGTACTAACAGGTGCTAGTATCATAGCCATACCAGGTCTTGGATTTTTATTTGGTGCTGGTGCCCTTATTGGTGCATTTGCTGGTCTTGACGCTGGGATTATTGGTGGCGGTCTTGTTGCTATTTTGATTGAAAAAGGAATGAAAAAAGAAGTGGCTGTGCTTTATCATGAGCACATCAAGGAAGGTAAATTTTTAGTATTTGTAGAAGGGGATGTGAGTGAAATAGAAAGAGCGCAAAGCTTTTTTAAAGGACATGGTGCTATGGTAGAAGAACATATTTAAGAGTGTACTGTAAGAAAGCTCTAATTTTAGGGCTTTCTTAAATTTTTTATTTTATTTTTTATAAAAAAAATACAATTTTTTGTTTATCTATTAAAACTTAACCTGTTGCACTATCATGTTTATTTTTTAGCAAACTTATGTTTTTAACTTTAGGGTTTTATTTTTTATAAGTGATTTACCTTTGGTTATGATTTTCGCTTAGTGGTAACTAGTCATTTGTTTAAACTGCTTAATCTTGTAATTTGAATGCAATATCTTACATCTAAATGACACTTGAAAAACGATTTGATCTGTCTGTATGCATTAAGTAGTCTAATTTTTTATATTGTATTTTACTAAGATTTAATACGTTTTTAATGAGATTGTAAAATTTTTGATTGACTGTAATTAATTCAAAATCATATATATATGAAAAATTTTCAAAATTGATTTTACAAAACAATTTCATTTATTTTGCGTAAAACCAACAATATGAGAACAGCTATACGCCAAAGTTTACTATTTCTATTATTAATTTCTGCTTTTTCTTTACAAATAGATAGGGCAAGTTTGCAGAATAATTCATTTAAGGATAATATTCTGAAAGTGAATCAAATGGAGGCTAATCTTCCATATCAACAATCTTTCCTGTCCAACCTTTCTACCTTTAATCAGTCTAAAACTATAGGTGTTAGAACTGAAAAAAGTACAATACCTGCCGGCCATGGTAAAAAGCTTTGGTTTAAAGATTTATTAAAAGCTAATATAAAATTTACTGAAAACAAAGGTCAGTTAGAGAGATTTCAACATTTTAATTATCCCGAACTAGGGGATGTTAAATTTTATTCAAAGGCTTTTTGTGGAAACGCCTATTTTGGTACCAGGGGTATTGGTTTTGGGTTTCAGCGCTTAGCTTTTAGAGAAGCTCAGGCTGTGCATAATGATGGAGTACGCGAATTTTTATCTCCTCAGCAACGAAGAGAAACTTTAGGCTTTTCGATATCATTTAAAGAATGTCGGAACAATGTAAACATTTCTGGTATTTCAAAACAAACAACAGTTACTAATTTCTTAAAAGGAAATAATCCAGAAAATTTTATTACCGACGTAGCTAGTTTTGAACAAATTGAGTATCAAGAGCTCTACAATAAAATCGATCTAAGATATTACAACAAGGGTGGTGAACTAAAATATGATTATATTCTTAAGCCTCATGCGCAAGTTTCTAATATCAAAATGGAATATGATCAAGTGGATAAACTACACATTAATTCAAAAGGAGAACTGGAGATTGATGTGAAATGGGGAACTCTCATTGATAAAGCACCTTATTCTTATCAAATAATTAATGGTGTTAAAAAAACAGTAAATGTAACTTATCATCAAATTGAGGCCAAAACTATTGGATTTAAAATACAAGGGAAATATGATCCATCAAAGGAACTTGTAATTGATCCTTTTACTGTTTCTTGGTCAACTTATATTGGAACAGCTACTTCTGATGATGGCTATTTGGAAGCAACCTGCATTGATAACAGCGGTAGGGTGTACGGTACAGGCTGGACAAACAACTCATTTCCGATTAACGCTTCTCCAAACGGTTATGACAAAACTGCCAATGGTGGTACAGATGCTTATGTTTTTAGATTAAATAGTGCGGGTACGGCAATTGATTATATTTCTTATTTAGGTGGCAGCAATAATGAGGTGGGTACTGGAATCTTAATTAATAGCGCAGGAGAAATTTGTGTTAGTGGTCACACAGCTTCTTATGGTGCTTATACTTTTCTTGAAACTAGCATAACAAATTTAACAGTAGCCACTGGTACCGTGAATGTAAATGTTGCATCAATAGCTTCTTATGGATTTGGTGCTACTATATTGTTAAACAATGGGTTAAATGCCTTAACAGGGACCATAACTCAATTTGTTAATGCCACCACCTTGGAGGTAAACATAACCTCGGTAGTTGGTTCTGGTACTTTTAATACTTGGGCACTATCAAGGGTTGATCTTATACCATTTCCTACCACAGCCACGGCTATACAACCTTTAAAAACAGGTAATGATGGCAACGATGATATTTTTTATGCAAAACTAAATGGAGCTGGTAATAACATGTTATACAGTACGTTATATGGAGGTACTGCATCACAAATGGATTGGGCAATTGATTTAGCTTTGGATAAAAATGATAATGCCTATATCGTAGGAAGGACGCAAACGTCCAGCGGTTTTGGTACGGGAGGAGCTTATAAAAGTGCCGCACAAGGAGGGTATGATGGTTTTGTATTGAAAATTAACAATAATGGTACACTTGGCTATTGCTCTTACATTGGGGGCACTGGTGATGATATTGCTAAAGGAATAGATGTAAATGGTGCTGGTGAGGTATTTGTGACAGGAATGACTTCTTCTGCTGGTCAAGGAACGGTGGGTTCATTTAGGCCAAATCTTACTGGTGGAGATGATGCTTATTTAATTAAATTAACATCCTTAGGAACGTTAGGATTCTTTACCTACTTTGGTGGTAGCGCTAGAGACTGTGGATCTGATATCGACTTGATCCAAAGCAGTAGTGAGTCTGTAATTGTGGGAACAACCAACTCCACTGATTTTCCACTTTTAAACGCATTGGACAACATAAACGTAGCAGGAGAAGGCTTTTTGGTAAGGTTTAATGCAAGTGGAAGTGCGGTGAAATATTCCACCTTTGTAGGAGGAGATGGAAGCGATAATAGCAAAGGAAATGATTATACCACCATACATAAAAATGGAGGTGTTAAATTATCTGCTAATCTCCAACCTTTTATGGTTTTTGGTATGGCTTCAGGCACTGCTTCCATGGCTAGCTTTTTGGTGGATCCAGTAAGCTTTTCTGCTGTAAATCAAGCCGGTAGTGCCTACATGTATAACGGAAATGCCTACCGTGGAAATGATGATTTTTTATTAACTGTATTTGATTCTACGGCTCAAAATGTACTTTTTGGTTCTTATTTTGGAGGCACCGACAATGATTATCCTACTGCTGGAATTAATATACTACAAAGTTCGGGTTGCGTAGTGTTTGGTGGTGGCGTACATTCATTGCCATTTCCAGTTACTGCTGGGGCATTTCAAACATTAAGGGTCAATTCAGTTATACCCGATCAACCCACTATTATGAAGGTTTGTTTACCAGAAATATTACCTATTGAGCTGATGAACTTTAGCCTTTATGACAACCATGGTAAAACCGTTATTAATTGGTCAACAATAAGCGAAACAAATAATGATTATTTTGAAATCTTAAAAAGTACAGACGGGATTCATTTTTTCGTAATTGGTCAAGTAGATGGCCGTGGAACTACAAGTTCTTTATCAAACTATTCCTTTCAAGATGATATACAGACTTCAGGATTTGTTTATTACAAAATAAAACAAGTGGATTTTTCAGGAGAAGCTGATTTTTCACTTGCTAAGTCATTGATGATTAATACGCTGGATAATATACAATTTACGGTTAATTCCGCCAATATGGGCACATTACAGGCATTTTCAATTGGCGATGGAATTATTGACCTTTCAATTGTAAGTGTGTTAGGTTCTCAATTAAATAAATTGACATTACCAATTGTAGAGGGCAACTTTAAATACCAGATGGATTTAAAAGACTATGCTAAAGGAGTTTATATTTTAAACGTTTCAGCTAACGGTAGATATTATGCATTTAAATTTATAATTGAATAATACTCACCATCGTAATAGATGTTAAAATTCAATCATAGGTTTTTCTACTAATACAAATTCTTCTTTAGCCGCATCACAGGTGGGACAATTGTATTTATCAAGTGAATCAAAATTGGATTCTGGCTCAATTTGTTGGCTTTCGTCGCCTAGGGCCGAGTCATAAATGGTAAGGCAATGTTTACATTGATAAATTTTATTCGAAATCAAAGATAATTCGCTAGTAGATAGTTGATTAATTTGTAAATTTTCGGTAGTTATCAAACTGCTTTCTGGAAGTTGTTGGTAATATTTTCGGCATAAGCGTTGTATATATTTGGCAAGGTCACTTTTGGCCACATCCTCTTCAAAAACAACAAAGTTAGGATTATTAGGCTGAAAATTAGGTGTGTGACTTATTCGATAAGTATTTATAAGACTTTTTCCAAATATTGAATGAAGTGGTTTTTCCTCAATAAGTACTGAGGCTGATACTTCTAAATCACTTGTTTTGAGGGCAAAACTCAGGCCATATGTTCTTATGTCCTTTTTGTCAAAGTCGAGTGATAAAGTTGATTTTAATTCTGCAGCTTTATCATCTAAATCAGGTAATTGCCAATTAAGGTCAACGGCAGCATGCCTAATATTTACTCCAAATTGGCCTAAAAGCATTTCCCACTTGATGCGGTCTTCTTCTTCGATACCTTTTATTAAAAGGCTTTTCCAAGTTGTTAAGCACAATAATCCCACTTTTGTATCAGCACAAAGTTGGCAAATGGCAATGATTAAAGACGGGCTGAAGGACGCACTTCGTCTATAAATACCAAGCCAATTTTTTTCACCCATTTTGTTCATGCCTTCGTAGATAGGAAATCGTAATCTTGGCAGAACTACCTCTTTTTCAATGTCTTTTGTAATGAATTTATATTTTTGACTTACTCTTTCATAAAGTTGATTTATAGTACTAAAAGAGTTATCAAAAAATTCATGTTCAATTTCTTTTACCAGCTCGTCAATATGATTCGAAAAGATCAAGGTTGGCCACTTCTGCAATGATTTAAATTGTGGTAGTTCCAAGAATAAATACCAAAAATTTGGAGTTTCCGATGCTAGAAAGTTTAGGTTACCCGTAAAAAGAGGAATTAATGGTTGGGTGATATCAACTATGTTTACTTTTAAAATTGGCTTATGGTCAAATCCTTCCAAAATATCCTTATAAACACCTTCTTTAAGCCAGGTATTGGCCGCGGTAAAAATGGTAGCAGCGGCATAGGAACTTACAATGTTGGGATTATTTTGTAGTTGGGTTGTGTATTCTATTTGATTTAACTTAAGGTCGTTATAAACCTTTTCAACCGTAAGTTCCTCTGTTTGTAGTATAAGGTTTTGGCGTTCACCTACATAAACATTTTGTATATTATGTTTCTGAGCCAAAGAGGCAATTTGGGCAAAATATCCCGGAGATAATATTCCGCCAGGTATGTTGATTTTAATGGGAATAAATTTCATGCTTAATAATTACATTAATTTTAGGGTCAGTTTGCTCGGAACTGATACCCTAGTCGCTTCTAAAAAACCGTTTAAAATTTCTTTTACTTCTGGTTTGCAACTGCCACAGCCCATACCCGCCCCAGTACTATTACACAATTCGTTTAAAGTGACACAACCCGATTCTATTTTTTGAACAATATTTCCTTTACCCACTCCATTACAAGAACACACCAATTTGCCTAAAACTGTTTCTGCCTTTTTCCCAGATCTTAATAGTTCAAGACGTTTATCACTTAGTTCAATTTTATTTTGAATTAATTCTTTATATTCTTGAAACTCCGACTTGTCACCAATCAAAATGGCTCCAACCAATTTGTCTTGGTGAATGATACATTTTTTATAAAAGCGTTTCGATTTATCAATGAACACAACTTCCTCATAGTCAGGATTAGGAGGAGTTTCCACCATGCCAAGTGAGCATAAGTTTAGCCCCGGCATTTTAAGGATATTCATAAACAACGAACCTTTATAAAAACTATAAAGGTCTCCGTTAAGAAAATGTGCAATGGTGTGGGCTTGTTGTTCTGCAGCTGCGGTAATACCGTACAAGATGCCTTTATGCTCTGCTAGTTCACCCATTGCAAATATATCAGGATCAGACGTTTGTAGATAATCGTTTACCACCACACCACGTTTACAGATTAACCCACTTGCTTGTGCCAGTTCTACATTGGGTTGGGTGCCTATAGCAAATACCACTGCAACACAAGATAACAACCTGCCTGACTTAAGTTTAAGCCCAGTTAGATGTTCCTTGCCTGTATATCCTTGTACTTCATCATTATATAAAATTTCTATACCTCTGTCGATCATCTCTTCATGCAGAAGGCCAGCTCCAACTTCGTCCAGCTGGCGATCCATAAGTCGAGATATACGTTGAATAACCGTTACTTCGACATTTATTTCTCTTAAAGACGCCGCTAGTTCAAGACCCAAAAGGCCACCACCGACAATAACAACATGACTATTTGGTATGGCAACATTTTTAAGTGCATCCGCATCTTGGCGACTTCTCATGTTAAAAATACCCGGTAACCCCTTTGGGATATCTTTGAGATTATTGGCTCTGCTTCCCATGCCCAGTAGCAAAATATCATATTTTTCAATATGTCCAGTGCTGTCTGTTACCTCCTTTTTACTTTTGTCAATTTTTTCAATGCTCACCCCAGCATGGGTTACTATTTTAAGGGATACAAATTCTTCACTTTTTATCTTAATCAATTGTTCCCATGATTGCTCCCCACTTAAGTAATCTGGTAACATTACTCTATTATAAAATGGATAAATTTCTTTACTAAAGATATGAATTTCGTCGGTTTGATTGAGTTCACGGTAACTTTTCACAAAACCAACTGCGGCAGCACCTGCACCAATTATAACAATTTTTTGGACAGGTTTAATGAATTTTTCTACTTGAACAGCTGCAAATTTAAAGTCAGGTTCCTTTGATTTTGGGTCGAATAAACTGTTTGTGAGGTTGTTAGCTCTACTAAAATCTTTTTGTAACGTTTTGCCCCAGTGCATTGGTAAAAAGACCACCCCTTGTTTGATATCAGCTGTTACCTTTGCATTTACTCGTACCTCACCTCGTCTGCCTGTCACCAATAACGGGGTGCCTTCTATTATACCTCTTGCTTCCGCATCCAAAGGGTTTATTTCAAGAAATGGCTGAGGTATATGTTGATTTAGTTTGTTGACCTTGCCAGTTTTGGTCATGGTATGCCATTGATCCCTAATGCGCCCAGTAGTTAAAATTAATGGAAATTTGTCATCTAAGTCTTCAGATTGGTTGTCAGGCGGTACTGGATGAATCTGCGCTTTTTTATTCGAAGTATAAAATTGGTGGTCTGTAAACAATCTTTTGGTGCCTTCGTTAGCACCTGCTGGGAAAGGCCATTGTGTGGTGCCTTTTTGTTTTAAATAATCATAGGTCAATCCACTGATATCGATGTTAGTACCTTTGGTTATCCTACAATATTCTTCATATACCGATTGAATGGTTGGATAGTCAAAATACTTGCCAAAACCCATTTTTTGAGCAAATTTTTGAATAATTACAGTATCTGGCAAAGCTTCACCTGGGGCATCAACAATTTTGCTCAAATGGCTAATTCTTCGGTCTGAATTGGTCATGGTGCCTTCTTTTTCAGCCCAAGCGGCGGCGGGTAATACTAAATCGGCGTACAAAAGTGTATCAGACTTATTGGAAACATCTTGAACGACGACAAATTTAGCCTTTTTTAAGGCTTCTTCCACTTTTCGAGAATCAGGTAGGCTCACTAGGGGATTAGTGCATACCACCCATATTGCTTTCATACGACCATCGGCTAATGCATCAAACATTTCTACTGCTGTCAGACCTGGCTTAGGGGCGATGGTCGTACCGCCCCAAAATGCTTGAATTTCTTCACGATGCAAGGGATTGAGTAAATCTCGGTGAGCTGGTAATAAATTAGCCAATCCGCCTACCTCTCTACCACCCATGGCATTTGGCTGTCCTGTTAGTGAAAAAGGTCCATTGCCAGGTTTACCTATTTTGCCTGTTATTAACGAAAGGTTAATTAAAGCTAAATTTTTATTAACCCCAATAACACTTTGGTTAAGCCCCATCGTCCACATACTTATAAATCCCTCAGCTCTACCAATATATTCTGCTGCCCATCGTATGTCATCTGCTTTAACACCACATATCTTTGCAGATTCCTTAAGGGTATGTTTTAGTACTTGTATTTTGTATTGTTCAAATCCATCCGCATGATTGTCTACAAATGATTGATCCACCATATCCCTTTCGATCAAGATTCTTCCAATGGCATTATAAAGTTCTACGTCCGTTCCTGGATTAATTTGTAGATGCAAGTCAGCCATTGCAGCTGTTTGTGTTTTTCTGGGATCTACCACTATAATTTTAACCTCAGGATTTGCCGCTTTATGTGCTTCTATCCTTCTAAATAAAATTGGATGACACCATGCAGGGTTAGCACCAGTAATAAAAAAGGTATCAGCCAGTTCGATGTCGTCATAACTCAAAGGAACAGCATCTTCGCCTAGAGTCATTTTATATCCCACCACTGCCGAACTCATGCATAATCTTGAGTTGGTATCAATGTTATTGCTTCCAATGAATCCTTTAATAAGCTTGTTAATAATATAATATTCTTCTGTAAGGCATTGCCCAGAAACATAAAATCCTACAGAATCTGGTCCAAACTTTTCAATAAACGTTTTAAATACGGCTGCTGCACGATCCAAAGCCGTATCCCACGAAACTCGTTGTAGAGGCATGTTTTTTGCCCAACGCATTTCAGGAAATAATAACCTATCTGATTTGTCTTGTACTGTGTAGTGCAAGTTCATACCCTTTGAACAAAGCATTCCTTTGCTCCCAGGGTGGTCCTTATCTCCCTCTAATTTTAGTTTTCCGTCACGGTCTTTTTGTACTACAATACCACAGCCTACACCACAATAGGAACAGGTGGATTTAAAAGTTTCTTTCACAAATTATAGTTAGATTAAGAAATTCGAAGAACTATGAAAGATTACCTACCAGACAACCACTAAATGGATTTAATGAGTGTCTTCTATTGAAAACTTATCCATCAATAATCCCAACAATTTGTCGTGTGTTTTCATGTATTCGGGCACATGTACAATGTCTTTTTTGTTTCTTGGTCTTTCAATATTAACATCTACAATTTCACGAATGGTAGCAGCAGGACCGTTATTCATAACAACTACCTTGTCTGATAAGAAAATTGCTTCTTCAATATCATGGGTAACCATAACGATGGTTTTATTTCTGTTATCTAGATTCCAAAGTTTGAGTAATTCTATATGAAGTGATGCCTTGGTTAATGCATCAAGTGCTCCAAATGGCTCATCAAGTAGTAAGATGCTAGGGTTAATTGCAAATGCACGTGCGATAGCCACGCGTTGTTTCATTCCACCCGACAATTGACCCGGAAGCTTGTCTTTGTGTTCAAACAGATTCACCATTTTTAAATGTTCTTCAACTATCGTTCTTTTTTCTGATTGTGTTTTATCCGAAAGTACAGAATCAACTGCTTCATAGATATTTTTATATACTGATAGCCAAGGGAGTAGCGAATAGTTTTGAAAAACAATTCCCCGGTCCGGTCCTGGGCCTGTTACAATTTTATTATTAGCAATAACCTGACCTTTGGAAGGAGAAACCATGCCGCTGATGGTATTCATGAGTGTAGATTTTCCACAACCAGAGTGCCCAATTAATGAAACAATCTCTCCTTTTTGTATAGTAAGATTTATGTCCTTAACAGCAATAAATTCGCCTTTTGGGGTATCGAAAGATACAGTAACGTTATTTATGTTTATACTAGTACTTGCTGGTAGTTTGTGAAACTCGGTTGCAGAATCTACCAAATATGATTTTGTTTCCATTGTGTATTTATTTATTTTTTTAACATTCTTTGTTGTTAAGTGCTATTTCAATTAAGAAAAGGTAACTTTTTTCTGTACATAGTTAAAAGCCTTGTCTAAGAATAATCCAACCAAACCAATGATAATGATGGCGGTTAAAACGCGTTCAAGGCTACCAGCATTATAACTGTCCCATACAAAAAAGCCAATTCCTAAGCCACCAGATAACATTTCTCCTGCCACAATTACCAACCAAGCTACACCAATGCTAAGTCGAAGGCCTGTGAAGATGTGTGGTAGAGTATATGGAAGCATTATTTTAGTTACATATTTCCATAGTGAGAAACCAAATGCTTTACCTACATTTTTATGATCTTGAGGAATTGATGATACACCAAACGCCGTGTTAATTAAAGTAGGCCATAAACAAGTAATAAAAATCATGAAAATCGTGGCACCACCCGCAGACTTCATTGCTATCATGCCCAAAGGAAACCATGCCAAAGGCGAAACTGGACGAAGTATTTGAACAATTGGGTTAATCAAATTAAGACCTACTTTACTAGAACCCATTAATAAACCTAATGGGATAGCGACCAAGCTACCTAGGCCAAATCCTAAAAAGACACGCCCTAATGAGCTGATCAATTGTATAAGAATACCTTTATACCCTGGATCTTCAGGATTATCGTACATGGGATCTTCTAGCACAAATAATTCTTCAAAAATTTTAAAGGTTGAAATAGGTCCAGGAATATCACCTTTTGTTTGAAGATGAATAACCTGCCATATTAGGCACAACAGGAAGAAACTTCCTAGGAAATATAATATTGGACTTATTTTTAATAACATCCATTTAAGAGATTTTACAGTTGTTTTCATGTGAATTATGGTTTCGCTATTAATAAAATTCTAATAATTTTCTCAAAAAACTGAACGAGTAGCTATCTGCAACTCGCTCAGCAACACGCAACAATCAATCTATTTTTTACAAGTTTTTAAGAATTCTGCAGGATTTTTAGGATCAAATGGTGTTTTATCGAGGGTCAAAGTAAATGGTTTCATATCGTCATCTTGTAATGGGATATTCATTTCCTTTGCGACCTCAGCATATAACTCATCCAAGATTAGTTTATCAGCAATGGCTTCCATGTTAGCCGGAAGTTTATCCAAATATCCAAATCTAACATATTGAGTCATAAACCATATTCCGTGTGACTTACGAGGCATGTTTACAAAACCATTTTTAAAAAATGTCATATAATCGTCTTTATAAGTGACCACACCCAAGTCACAGCCAAGATCTGACTTGCCTTTTAACCTAGCTTCTAATGCTGGTAATTGTGCGCGTGCATTTACATAGCGAGCATCAGAAATCATATTGGCTGCTTTGGTGCGATTTCCCATATTGTCGAGCCATTGACATGCTTCCAAAATGGCTTTCATTACCTTTTTTAAGTCTTCCTTTTTGGTATCTGCAAAATCTTTGTTAACAACTAATGCTTTTTCTGGGTGGTGTTTCCAAATGTCTTGGGTTGCACACATGGTAAAACCCACGTTTTGAGCAGCAGCTACACCATTCCAAGGCTCACCAACACAATAACCTTCCATATTATCTGCTCTCATGTTAGCCACCATTTGTGGAGGAGGTATTGTTATGATGTTAACTTTCTTTTGGTCTATGTTAGAGTTTGCAAGAAATATCCTTAGCCACATATCATGCGTACCACCTGGGAAAGTCATGGCAAAGGTCATTTTACCTTTTCTTGCTTGAATCGCCTTTACTGCATCAGGTACCTTATTATATTGCTTGTAGGCAATAGAACCGCAAACTTCTTTGGAAAGTGTTATGCCTTGTCCGTTGTTGTTAAGCACCATGGCAATACGCATTTCTTGACCTTCTTTACCTCCCACACCTGTATTAACCGAAAATGGCATACTAAAGAGGCAATGAGCTCCGTCAAGTTCCCCTGTTAAAACTTTGTCACGAATATTGGCCCATGATGCTTCTTTGCTCAATACTACATTTACACCGTATTTTTTAAAAAAGCCCATTTCTTTGGCAATTACTAAAGGAGCACAGTCTGTAAGAGGAATAAAACCTAATTTAATTGGTTCTTGGGCCGAAGCACTGCATATACCCAAGATTAAACTTATTACGCCTAGACAATGACTAGTTAATATTGATAAAATCTTTTTCATAAAATTAGAATTTAAGTTTTAGTTAATAATCAATTAGTTAGCAATAGGAATTGGTTTTTGAAATAAGAAATCTGGTCGGATGTTAAGCTGTAAATAGGACCAATAATTTAGGCTATTTGTCTTGCCGACAGTACCAAGCTTAGAAGCTTCCAAGGTTTTAGTTGAAGAGAAAACAGAAGCCCCTGCCTCTAGATTACAAAATCTATTGAACTGATAATTAGCAACTAAATCCACCTCATAACCATATAAAGAATTCATTTTTTCGGTATTTCCACCTTGTGTGGTAAGATTAATTTGATCTGCTGCAGAAAAACGATGTGCATCAAGGGTAATAAACAAATCCCTAGCGTCATATTTCAATCGAACATAAAGATCTTGTAATCCTGCTCTAGGTGCGCCTGTACCGACGTAAAAATAATCCATATATCCCCACCATCTATGTGGCGTACCGTACAATGGATCAAATGCTTGATCGGTTCCGCTGAATGTGCTGGATACGGCCGTGCCTGTTGCGCTTACGGTTATGTTGTTGGTATTTCCAGATAGTCTTTCATAACCAGGACCTGCAGAAAATCTTCCTTTAGAAACTAAACCATAAATAAAGAGGTGGTTTGCACTCAGGTCTCTTTGTTCGGTACTTTTTGCACTAACAAAAGTTTTACTTTTACCGGATTGCAAATAACCACCTGCATTTAAGGTCCATTTTAAGGAACTTACGTTACCACCTTGAGTAGATATTTGACCGCCAATAGTATATCTAGAGTAGACCCTATTTGCTTGATCAAATCTCCTTCCATACACTTTGCCAGAAGTTCCATAATCTATTGAATCTAGCCTTGATTTGGAAAAATCATCTTTTAAGCCAAGAATAGATATTTTAGTTTGGTTAAACTTTCTTGTCAAATAAAAGTATTGCATGAATTTGTAATTTTGGTTCATGCCGTTGGTACTTGGAGGGTTATTTGGCGACAATGCGCCATTTATCGAGGATCCATTTGCTGTAGTAAGTGGCATAAAATTCGCATTTGGTAATATTACCCAAGTTCCTGTCGAGCTCCTTACAGTACTCGGCACATTACCCGAAGTATAAGCATTGCCATTGGTGTTAAATGCATCGGTATTTTGATTCATTGCAAGGCCCAAGTCCAGATTATATCCTTTTTTAAGAAATTTAAAAATGGCAGCATCGTGTCTTCTGCCTTGTTGTAGCCAATCAAGGTTGCCAAGCAGTCTTACGTCATCATATACCAGCTCTTGCCGACCTACTTTTAATGAAAAGTTATCAAAGAACTTAAATCGCGCATTTGTATCAGCAGTAGTACCTAATACAAATTCGCCCCATGCTTGATGTAAGAATAGTTTGGCGCCATCAGCATTACTAATAGTTGATGCATCTTGACCCCAAACACGAACATCACGCACATCAGCGTTAAAATTCATTTTATCCCAACGAAAACCAAAGTTGATATTCGTTCTTTGTGAGGTAAAAAACGCTGGAGGGCCTTCAGTACCAGTTACTTTAGGATAAGGGTTAGCTAATCCGTGTCTTAATTCTGTACGAGTTCGGACTTGTGCGTTAATAGTCCATAAGGGTAATCCAGGCAACTGCACCATGGGTTGTGCAGGAACAAACTGAGCAGAAGCTTCATTTATACAAGTAAAGGAAACGACTACAATTATTAAGGCAAATTTTACTTTCTGTTTAAATTTCATGACTTTTGTAGAGATTAGTGAATAATGAGTTTTTAAGTTTGCTAATCATTTCGTCCCGTTCAAAGCGCCAACTTTGACGGGATTTTTTGTGTAATAAGTTTTTAATCTATCCTCCTTTCTTTTTTATATTAGTATAATTTATAAAGCCTTTATTCATATTTATTACATTTTATAATAATTGAGTGTTAAATAATAAACTATAATTTGACTAAAATTTAATAATGTAATCACTTTATATTAAATTATGATGCAATATAGTTGTATAAGTATATATACTCAAAATATTTATGAGTATATTTTTCATTTTATTAGAATATTATAATAAAATTTACTTATAGTTATATTTACAGGTTAAATTTTAAGGTAAAATTCTATTTTAATTAATTATTTTATAAAAAGTACCTTTTGTTTATACTTATATTATTAAAAAATATAAGATATTGTTTCAATAGTGTTTTAATTTATACTTATCTGACTTGTTTCTTTGAAGTTTTCAGTTTGTCTAGATAGTTGCGCTTGATAGTTCAGAATTTGATCTATTTCCTTTGGTTTTAAGTTCACAACTTCGCCAATAATTATCACTGCAGGAGTAGATAAATTTGCTTCTTTTGATTTTGTTAGAATATTTGTTACGGTTCCAATTACATGCTTTTGGTTTGACATGGTGCCATTTTGAATAACTGCAGCTGGTAAATTGGATTTTCCGTATTGTCTAAATATTTCCACAATTTCATTTAGTTTATTTAACCCCATTAATATTACCACAGTAGCATTGGATTGGGCTGCCAAGGCTATGTCTTTAGAGATTTCGCCATTTGATAGTGTGCCGGTGGTTACCCAAAAGCTCTCATTTACATTGCGGCATGTTAATGGTATTCCGATTGACGCTGGTACTGAAATACAGCTAGATATGCCAGGAATGACGTTAGTAATTATTCCATGTCTGTCTAAATGTGCGAGTTCTTCATAGCCTCTGCCAAACACAAAAGGATCACCTCCTTTAAGTCTTACAACATTGCCATATTTAAAAGCGCAATAAACTAATAGTTCATTTATTACTTCTTGTTTGTTTGATTTGCATCCCCTTCTTTTACCTACATATAGTTTTTTACAATCACTTTTTGCATAATTGAGTAGTTCTATAGAGGAAAGTGCGTCATATAAAATTATGTTAGCATTTTTAATGGCCTTTAAACCTTTTAAGGTAATTAAGTCTGGATCGCCAGGTCCAGCGCCAACTAATGTAACTGAAGGTGTAGTTATAGTTTTCATGCTTGTAGATAATTTAAATTAATAATTAATACAAATTAGGTCATATTATAATGAGTAATACACCTTATATATATAGCAGAGAATATAGTAGGTTCGATTTATACCCTATTATTTAATAATAGTTAAATATACTTAATTATTGTCGTAAAAATACTTAATATTATTGTTTAAATAAAATATAATACTTAATTTTATAAAAAATTATATAATATCGCTTTATCGGTGTTAATTGATATATTATTATTGGTTTAAGCGTGGTATAATTGAGTAATATGGCATAAATATTAACTAATATGAAAAATATACTTAAAAGAAGGGTAGTTGTGATTGGCAACGGAATGGTTGGATATAAGTTTTGTGAAAAATTGGTAGCCAAAAATTCCGATAAGCAATTTGAGATTTTGGTGTTTGGTGAAGAAATTAGACCTGCCTATGATAGGGTGCATTTAAGTTCTTATTTCACAGGAACCTCAGCAGAGGACCTATTGATGGCTCCTTTGTCGTGGTATACAGAAAATGGAATTAAATTGGTTTTGGGAGATCCTATTATTTCCATTGACCGCGACCATAAAGTTGTTACCAGTTTAAAAGGAGTTGTAGCAAATTATGATGTCTTGATTTTTGCCACCGGTTCAGCTGCGTTTGTTCCTCCAATACCAGGGGTTGAAAAGGATGGTGTTTTTGTTTATAGAACCATTGAAGACTTGGATATGACCATTGCTCATGGTAAAAAAGCTAAAATTGGTGTAGTGATAGGAGGGGGGCTTCTAGGTCTTGAAGCTGCCAAAGCCGTAAGTGACATGGGTCTAGAGACGCATGTGGTAGAATTTGCACCTAGATTGATGCCAAGACAACTGGATGAAGCGGGTGGTTTGATTTTAAAGAATAAGATAGAGGATTTAGGGATAAAGGTGCATTTAAATAAAAATACTGCTTCAATCGAAGGAGAAGAAACGGTTACAGGGTTATTATTTAAAGATGGTACGGAGTTAAAAGCTGATTTATTAGTGATTTCTGCTGGTATAAAACCAAGGGACGAACTAGCAACCAAAATTGGCTTAGCGGTTGGACCAAGAGGAGGAATTATGGTAAATGATATGTTGCAAACTACCGATTCCAACATTTACGCAATAGGTGAATGTGCCTTATACAAAAATATGATTTACGGACTTGTGGCACCAGGTTACGAAATGGCCGATGTGGTTGTAAATCAACTTATTGGAGCAGAAAAGCAATTTGCTCCGTACGATATGAGTACCAAACTTAAGCTCTTAGGGGTAGATGTGGCTAGTTTTGGCGATTGTTTTGGAACTGAAAATGAATGTCAAACTATTATTTACGAAGACAAACAAAAAGGCGTTTACAAACGAATGAATATTTCGTTGGACGGAAAAACCCTTTTTGGTGGCATTTTGGTTGGTGAAGCTGAAAATTATAACATGCTGTTGCAAACTACCAAAAACAAAATCGTTTTACCGCCTAATCCTGAAGACCTCATGCTTGGCGCAAGAGGTGGTAAGGGAGCGGCAGAAGGTTCTGGTGTTGAGTCTTTGCCAGACGATGCACTTATTTGTTCTTGCGAAGCTGTAAGCAAAGGGTTGATAGTGGATATAGTAAAAGATGCAAGTGATATTGACTTTGTTGGAGTAAAAGCTAGTTGCAAAGCTGGATCGGGATGTGGTGGTTGTGTACCAATGGTTAAGGATATTATTGCCGCAACAAAAAAATCTATGGGAATAATGGTTAGAAACACCATTTGTGAACATTTTGATTATACACGACAAGAATTATTTAGTTTAATCAAGGTTAATAATTTAACCAATTATAATCAAATTTTAGATAAACACGGCAAAGGAAATGGATGTGAAATTTGCAAACCTGCACTTGCGTCAATACTTGCCAGTATATACAACGAGTTTATTCTCAAGCAAGATACCATTCAAGATTCTAATGATAGGTATTTGGCCAATTTGCAAAAAGGTGGTAGTTATTCTGTAGTGCCAAGAATTCCAGGTGGAGAAATTACCCCAGACAAACTAATTGTTATTGGGGAGGTTGCTAAAAAATATAATTTATATACCAAAATCACTGGTGGTCAACGGATAGACATGTTTGGGGCACATGTGAGCCAATTGCCCGACATATGGGAAGAGTTGGTTAAGGCTGGTTTTGAAAGTGGGCATGCTTACGGTAAGTCTTTAAGAACCGTAAAGAGTTGTGTTGGTTCCACTTGGTGCAGGTATGGTCTGCATGATTCAGTGGGATTTGCTATTGAATTGGAAAACAGGTATAGAGGTCTGAGAGCTCCTCACAAATTTAAGTCTGGGGTGTCAGGTTGTATAAGAGAATGTGCTGAAGCTCAGTCTAAGGACTTTGGAATAATTGCTACAGAGAAGGGTTGGAACTTATTTGTATGTGGCAATGGCGGTTCTAAACCTCAACATGCCGTGCTGCTTGCGACCGACATAGACAAAGAAACGTGCATACAATATTTGGATAGATTTTTAATGTTTTACATAAAAACGGCGGAGCCACTTACAAGAACTGCTACATGGCTCAATAAACTAGAAGGAGGAATAGACTACCTCAAACAAGTAGTTGTAAATGACTCGCTTGGAATCGCTCAACAACTTGAAGAGGAGATGAATTTTATGATAAACACCTATAAGTGTGAGTGGAAAGAAGTAGTGGAAAATCCAGAGTTAAGGAAAAGATTTACCCATTTTGCCAATTCTAAAGAAACCGATCCTACAATAGAGTTTAAGGTAGAAAGAGGTCAGAAATTCCCGGTTAACTGGGTCAGTTAGTCAGTTTTTAAATCTAAACTCGCAAAAATAAGAAAATATTATTATGACAAATACTTGGATAGAAGTGTGTTCCATCAATGACGTGCCAGAAAATGGCGGTACTTGTGTGAAAGTGGATGATAAACAAATTGCTGTTTTTAATTTTACCAGAACTGGCAAATGGTATGCTACAGACAATATGTGCCCACATAAACAACAAATGATTCTCTCAAGGGGAATGATTGGCGATAAAGCTGGTGAACCAAAAGTTGCTTGCCCTTTTCATAAAAAAACATTTTCCTTAGAAACAGGCCAATGTTTAAGTGGTGAAGATTATCACATTAGTACCTATGAAATTAAGGTTGAGGCAGGTACAATTTACATCGCAATATAAAAAACTGGATACAATTTTCGTATCAACAGTTAACGTAAAAAAGAAAAGGCTGCCTATTTAGACAGCCTTTTTATTAACTATTTAGTGCAACAACCGCTCTTTATCTCGCAGCAAGCCTCACCTTTTTGGCAACAATTTTGCTTTTGATTAGAACGAGCGTTTGCAAACAACAATACACCAGTCAATAATATGATTGAAGAACCGATTAAAATTATCTTTTTCATTTTAGTATTTTTTAATTTTTAAATTAAATATTTTTATAAAATTCTATTTGATAATCTGTTACTTCTGGCGGTTGAAAGCAATCTGATGAGTAAGATATTATTTTACCTTCATCATATAGGGAATAATGGTTATCTCTATTAAGATAAAAGAATTTAGTGAGAGGAAGTTCATTGCCTTGTAAGTGAACACTATATATTTGAAAGCAATGGCACGTTAATTTGTTGCAGCAAGTATTTTTATCTGATTTCTCTGAACTATTTGGTTTTGAAGATTTGCAACAAGACTTTTTGCAAACATCCATCATAGCAAACGTCTTAGTTGGTTTAACAAACCAAAAGAATAAACTCAAAATCAATATCAGAGATATAAACTTCATGTTATACTAACTTCTTTTTCAATTTATTAGTTCAAACTAATTATTGTTGATTTTGTAATTACATTAAAGTACAATTAAATAACACTTTTGTTATAATTGGTATTATTGTGCTATCCATTAGAGTCAATTATTCTTTTTAAACTATTTAAGGGTATTCAATTCTTATAATATTGTGCAATTTAGTTCAAGAAATTGGTCTATATTAAATCCTATTTTTTCATTAAAATATTACAGTTATCTGACATTATTGTCTTATTATACCTAATTTAGATTTGTTATTAAACTGGTTTAATAAATTTATGAAAAATCTTATATTTATATCGATATTGTGCATTGTTCAATCACAATATTTACAAAGCCAAACCCTTCCGTCTGGAGGCCAATGGGGTTGTCCTTCCATTCCAACTAAAGGAGATTTTGATACCACATGTTTTAAACGTGCTAGTGAATTAAAACTTGGCCAAGGTTTTTTTACACATTATGGTACTTCAGATCCTGTTTATTTTATAATTCCACAAAATAGACCTTCTTACGCTTTGGCGATAGCCGTAGGTTGGAATTATTTCAGAAATGTAATTGGTACTGATGCTATGAGCATCAACCAATGGTCGGCCACCATGGTGCAGGAAAATGGTTTTGCGGCTTATCCTGGCGTACAGCTTCCGAGTAATATTTATGATGTAGAAGTAGGTGGTACGGTACCAGTACCTTGTACTTATCCTCGTGGTTGTAATAGTAATACCTGTGGAGGTGCTGGTTATTGTTGGCATGTTGGACAAAATGGAAACGATGGAGCCTATCATAATACCTTGGCTGGCTACCAAACAGCTGCACCATATTTTCCTCAAAGATTTAAAACGCCAGAATCGTTTTATCATCCTTACTTTAATTCAAATATCGCAACTGCAACTATGGCTAAGACATTTTATGATATGTCTATTTATCGTAGAGCTCAATTAATAAATAATATAGATTTGGCTGCCGCGGAAGCCGCTTCACCTGATCCTTATGGAGTAGAAGCTGCATTGGCTATCGCTTATAACTTAGGACCAAATGCGTCAAATAGTGTTGGCCTACCAACATATTCTTTAGCTGCTGGCTCGTCAACTAATTCTTTTTGGGCAGGTGCTTATTTTCAAGGTCCTAATTCAAATTACGCAGAACGCGTTTCTTCTATCACTGCTGTTCTAGATAATAACGAAAATTACGCCAAAACAAGATGCAGTGCTACCCAATGCCCAAATGTTGCTGATTGGGATTTTTATTCTTTTTATGATTCTCAAATCTCATGGGATACAGTTTCTGGCTACATCAACCAGCTTTTAAGAATGTATCCTGAGGTAAATGTGGCCAATTTTAAGGCCGCGGTAAAACCAGCTTTTGATAAAATGGATCCAGATGGAAATGGTACAATTTCTTACAGGTATGAAATGGGTGCTGTTATTGATGCAATCACCCTTAATATTCCTAAAGAAGATCCAGGTTTTAGTGTTACGTACGCCATAAACGGTACAGGTTGCAAACTTAATTGTCGGGCACCTTACGCGGTGATTAAACCACAAGGAAGTACCAAAATCTGCCCAGGGCAGTCCGTGACTTTGTTAGCATCGGTAGACGGCGCAACAGCATCTACTTCTTACCAATGGTTTAAAGATGGTGTTTCCATACCAGGTGCCACGAATGTCACTTATGACGCAACAACTACAGGAGTTTATTCTATTGTGGTTTGTTGGAATGCCACCAATGAATTAAATAACGCGACGGTAAAATGTTGTTCAAAACCCGAATGTGAAATAACAGTTACTCAAAATTCTCCTTGTGGAAATTGTGTAATCAATATGGCCTTAATACCCACCTCAAACAATTGTACTGGCCAGCCTGATGGCAACATCAAAGTAGACTTCAATACAACAGAAGTTGGGCCTTTTATTATTACATGGAGTAGTCCTTGGCCGGGTTTTTCTGGAAGTACAGAGGTGGCATTTAACAATGGATCATATACCATTCCAAATAGACGTGATGGTAAATATGCCATTGAGATAAGGAGAAAAGCAGATGCCAATTGTAGAAATGCCAAAGATGCCTTGGTTATTCCGATAACAGTAATTAAGGAAAGTTTAGATGCTACCAAAGTAATTGGTAACTGTGGCACACAGCTTAATGCCAACATTGTGAGTCAAAGACCAACAGCTTGCCGAGTAAAAGTTAATTATGGTTCTTTAGCTCTCAATAGTTGGGACAAAGCTTTTTCTATGGAGTTACAAGCAAATTCACAGAGCTTGCTATATATGTATGAAGCATATACTAGTCTCACTGATAGGGATAATCCTTGGGATTTTTCGCCATTTTCATGGCCCTCTAGCAATGCCCCCAATACTGCCTTTATTGACATCAATGACGGAGATGTTATTACCGTTACTGGTACGGTAACGGTGCCATTAGGAACTGCGTTTAATGATTTCTTTGATGGAGGTGTAAGGTTGGGATCAACATCTAATCCGAAAGCGACATTTACAAATATGGCTACTTTAGCTTCTGATACCTTTGGATTATTTCGTTATAAGCCACCAACTACTAGTTCATTAGGTACACGTACCTTAAATAACTCCTTTAGAGTAAATTGCCCTGTGGTGAGTCCTCCTGCATATATTTTTAGTTGGTCGCCTGGTACGGGGTTAACCAATGCTGGTATAAAAAATCCTATTTCAAGCCACAACGTAAACGCTGGGATTTTATACACAGCTACAGCAACACATCCCGTCAATACGAATTGCAAATTGACAGATACCGTGTTTGTGCCAAAAAATTGTCTCGTTTTGCCAGTCGATTTGCTTTATTTTAATGCTTCCTTACAAGCCAAGGAAGTGGAATTAATATGGGGAACCTCCAGTCAAGAGAATTTTAGCCATTTTGTTATAGAAAAGTCGAGGAATGGGAATGACTTTTATCCGCTTTATACTACCCTTGGACAAGAAGGTAATACGGTAAGGCAATACAAGTTTATTGATAATCAATTATCTAATGATAATTATTACCGACTAAAACTGGTTAACAACGATGGTTCCTATAGTTATAGTCAAGTTGAAAGAGTAAGAACTGAAATTGAATTGTCTGTGGTTGTGCAGCCAAATCCTTTTGAAGGAGAGTCCGTTTTAAAGATTTTATCGCCAATAGAAAAAGAATTGGTAGTTAAAATATTTAATATTCAAGGGATGTTGATTCAAGAAAGTACCGTTCTGTCATCTAATACTTTGACCTTAGGAAAAGAATTTTCTCAAGGAGTCTATATACTACAAATATCTGATCAAGAACATAACTTGTTTGAAAAGATTATAAAGCGGTAGGAGTAAGACTATTATTTACTTAAATTCTAAAGGCCTTAAGACAATTTAAGGCCTTTTTGTTTTTAGAAGTTTATCATAATTAAAGTAACTTGGTTTAAAAAAGTATGCCAACATTTTGATGTGCTGAAATAATCCTTTAACTTGAAACCTCCATTTATACGGTTCTTATGAATAAATTCTTATTAATAATTGGAATGTTGGTGTCAATTGGGCTGAATGCTCAAGCCATACAATCAACTGAAATTGCACCAGTTTTTATTTCAAAAGATTCCTTACAGTTGAATGGTATTATAACCACTCTTGACCAGCTTGACTCAATAACTAAAAAGATTGTAATCTTTAAAAGGCAACAAGCCTTTGAAAATGAATACAATACAGGAATTTCTAATTTGGCAGATAAAAAATATGCTACCGCTATTGATGCATTTAAAAGAGCCTATAAACTAAATCCTCAGTTTTATAAACTCCTTTACAGTAAGGCATCCGCTTTTTATGAACTTAAAGACTATACCAATGCTGTATTAGACCTAGATTCATTTCTTTTACATGAAGAATCAAATGAACAAGTCGCCTTATTGTATGCCAATCTAAAATATGTTTTAAATAATAAAACTGAGGCCCAGGCTGCTTATAAAAAGGTATTAAATTTTAATGCAAATAATGCAAAAGCCAATTATTATTTAGGAGTGTTTGCTTTCGAAAATGGTGATTATAACGAATCGCTTAATTATTTTAATAATGCTACTATATCCGATCCTAAATTTATGGTTGCCTTTCACGACAAGGCTAGTACAAAACGTAAGTTAGGAGATTTAGTAGGCGCTGTGGCTGATTATTCTAAAGCCATTGAATTAGATGCCACGTTTGTTTCGGCCTTTATAAATCGAGCGACAGTATTTTTTAATTTAAAGCAGTATGATAAATCCATTGATGACTATACGCAAGCATCTAGTTTGGAGCCTGATAATTATTTGATTTACAACGGTAGGGGTAGTGCCAAATTTGATAATGGCGATTATATAGGGGCTATTAAAGATTTTGACAAAACCATATTGATTAAATCAAATTACAGTTTTGCTTACAACAATCGTGCAGCAGCTAAATATAAGTTAAAAGATTACAAAGGGGCAGTAGATGATTGTAACTTGGCCATTCAGCTTGACAAAGCTTATGGTTATGCGTTTTTAAATCGAGGAATTGCCAAACAGATGATTAGAGACCAAAGTGGTGCTTGTGAGGATTGGCGTCAAGCAAGAGAGTTAGGTATTAAGAGTGCTGAAATTTATATTAACCAAGATTGTGAATAAACTCGTTTTATGAAACTTATACTGCCAATCATTTATTTATCGATTTCATTATTTGCACAAAATGTTCCTTTTGAAAAGTCCCTTTTCAAAGATAAAAAAGATGAATTTAAAGATGCAAAAGAAGCATTTAGCGATGGGACAGATTTTTATAAAAATGGTCAGTTTGAACAAGCGATTAAAAAATTTGAAATAGCAAATCGTTTTAATCCTAACAATGCTGAGCTTAACTTTTTGATAGGTAAAAGTTATTTGGCTAGTAGAACATTGGATAAAAAGAAATCTCTGCCTTATTTACAAAAAGCATTTGAGCTTAATCCCGTCATTGGTCAAAAAATACATCTTTTTCTTGGACAAGCTTATCATTTTAATGCAGAGTGGATAAAAGCCATTGAAGAATACCAAAAGGAGAAGGCACTTCTTACAAAAGCTGAATATCCTAAGGAAGCTCCTGTTTTGGACAAAAAAATAAAGGAGTGCAATTATGGAATTGAATTTCAAAAAAATCCATTGAGGGTTTTTGTAGATAATTTAGGACCGCTGGTTAATACGGCCTATCCTGAATATGGTGCATCTATCACCACAGACGAATCGATGATTTTTTTTACTTCTAGGAGGAGCGACTCCTTTGGAAGTGCGAAGGATGAAACTGACAATCATTTTTTGGAAGATATCTACATGAGCACACGCCAAAACGGAAAATGGCAAACTGCTAAAAACTTGGGTGCACCCATTAATACAGATAATCACGATGCCACTTGTGGCCTCAGTCCTGATGGTAAAACAATATTTATTTACCGAGGTACAAACCAAGGAGATTTATATGAGGCAGATTTTGTAAATGGCGCTTGGACCAAGCCAGATATGTTAAACAAAAATGTAAGCACCAACTATCGAGAGACTTCAGCAAGTTTATCTTATGATGGAAAAACACTATACTTTGTTAGCGATAGGGGCGACCTTTCACTTGGCGGATTAGATATATTTATGAGTAAAAAGGATCCAAAAGGTAAATGGGGAGTACCAACCAACCTTGGTGCTACCATCAATACACCTTTTGATGAAGAAGGTATTTTTGCCCATCCCGACGGCAAAACAATTTACTTCAGTTCTCGAGGCCACAGCACGATGGGAGGATTTGATGTTTTTAAATCTGTTTATGAAAACGGTCGATGGTCAGAACCACAAAATTTGGGTTATCCAATAAATCATCCAGATGATGATGTTTTTTTTGTAGTAAATGCCAATGGGAGAAGGGCTTATTACGCCTCGACGCAAGATGGTGGTTTTGGCCAAGAAGATATTTACGTAGTAACTATGCTTGGCCCAGAGAAACCGATGATTCTTAACACTGATGAAATTTGGTTATCAAACAGCACACAACCTACCAACTCCATCGTACTAGAGCCAAAAATTCCTTTATCTACCAATCAGTTAACTTTATTTAAAGGACATATTATTGATTCACTCACACGAGGTCCTGTTTATGCAGATATCATAATGATTGACAATAAGTTAAATCAAGAAATTGGGCGTTTTGTTTCAGATAAGTCCACTGGGAAATTTCTTGTGACCTTACCATCTGGTAATAATTACAATATTACTGTCAAAGCTGAAGGGTATTTGTTTCAATCTGTAAATTTTGATATTCCACAAGGTGGCGATTATCAAGTTATTGAAAAAGACATTGTGATGAATAAAGTATCAATTGGAATGGTGATTGTCCTGAATAATATTTTCTTTGATAATGACAAATTTACCCTCCGAAAAGAATCGGAATCGGAACTTGAAAATTTATTTAAGTTATTATCTGAAAATCCAAGTTTAAAAATCGAAATCGACGGCCATACCGATAACAGGGGTGGAGCAGAGCATAATCAAAAGTTATCGGAAAATAGGGCACATGCTGTGGTGGACTATCTGTTAGGAAAGGGGATAAATCAAACACGACTAAGTTATAAAGGACTTGGATTGACAAAACCGGTGGCTTCTAACGCTACAGAAGAAGGGCGACAACTCAATCGAAGAACAGAATTTAGGGTGGTAGGAAAATAAATTATTAAAACTGGTTTTTAGGGTTTAAAAATTCTTATCCTATTTTTAAGTAGTACGGACTACTTCACTATTTCTCAGTAAGCTTGTCAAAAATTTACTTTTAGCGTCTTATAACCTTTATTTAGAGGATTTTGGTCTATTGTTATTGTTCAATCGAAGGACTTAAAATAAGATTTCTTGGATTGATCAGATTGTAGGTTTTAATTGCTACACCAATATTAACATTTTGTTAAGATTTTTGTAATCAACTTTTTTTTTGATTGGCAAGCTTATATTTGAAGGCATGAAAAAGGCCCTATCCATTCTAATTTTTTTAATCGCGATTAACTTAAGCTTCGCGCAAGTTTTGGATGATTTTTCTGATGCCGATCTTAACTCCAATCCAGCATGGAATGGAGATTTGTCAAATTTTACTGTTGTTGCTGGCCAACTACAAAGCGCAGGAAATAATGCTACAAATCAAAAGTTGGCTCTAAGTACTGCTAATGAATTTATAGATAGCACAGAATGGACTTTTTTAATTGATTTAAAATTTAATCCCACAAGTACTAACCTAGCAAGGGTTTATCTTGTCTCCAGTCAACAAGATTTAAAATCTCCACTTAATGGATATTATATTCAATTTGGTGAAACCAACGCTGATTCGATGGATTTTTATAAACAAACAGGTACCACCTCTACTAAACTATTTACAAGTAAAACTAATTTTGCAAGTAATATTAAAGCCAAAATAAAGGTAAATAGAAGTTCTTCAGGTGTTTGGACTTTTTATATTGATGCCAATGCCACAGGTACTTACAATTTAGAAGGGTCTGTAAAAGACGTAACTCATGCTGTTACTGCTTTTGCTGGTTTGTATTGTGAATATGCCACTGCATCAAGATTTAATTTATATAATTTTGATGACTTCAAAATCATTCAAATAGAAAAAGATACAGTAAAACCCACAGTTTCCAATTTGACTGTGGTTAAAAATAATCAATTGAGTTTGAAATTTTCAGAAAAAGTTAATAAAAATGATGCACTTAACCTCTTGAATTATGAATTGAGACTAAGTATAGGAAATCCAACAAAAGTGTCATATGGAGCAGACTCAACCTCTCTGATTCTTGATTTTGGTACACCTTTAGAAAGTGGTAATGAATATGAATTTAAGGTGTCGGGCATATCAGATCTTGCAGGAAATATAATCTTAACAGAAAATATCAAGATTTCATATTTTGTGCCTGGGGATAACAGTGTCATAATAAACGAGATAATGGCCGATCCTACACCTAGAGTGGGCTTACCTGAGTTTGAATATATTGAATTGTACAATATTAGTAAATTTCCAATAAATCTGACTGGATGGAAGTTAAGTAAAGGTACCAGTGATATCGCACTACCTAGTTATAACCTACTTGCTGACAGTTTTTTAATATTAACCACCACTACGGCGGTGTCCTCATTTACAACTTTGGGAGCAGCCATTGGCGTGGTTTCTTTTCCAAGTTTAACCAATACTGGAGATCAAATTATATTGAAAAATGAGAATGGCAAGATTATTAATCAAGTCAATTATACCGACGACTGGTACCAAGATGTTGACAAGAAAGACGGTGGTTTTAGTTTAGAATTAATAAGTCCATCGCAAATTTGTAGGGGGAAATTAAATTGGAAAGCATCAGAAAATAATAGGGGAGGTACGCCTAGCAAAAAGAATTCAGTTTTTTCAAGTGTTGGTGATGTAACTGGCCCTACCCCAGTGGAGGTGCAGGTGGAAAATAACACTACTTTGATTGTTAATTTTGACGAACCTGTTGATTCCTTGATTGCAAAAAATCCATCTAACTATCAACTTAACCAATCCATTTCCATTGCAGAAATTTTGAAAATTACCAATCAGTCGTATAAGTTGATAGTTTCTCAATTGGTAGATGGCATTACGTATGAAATAACAGTAAAAGGACATCAAGATTGTAGTGGAAATATCCAAAATGGAGATAAAGCTTTTTCAATTGGAATCGGCAAAAAGCCACAGTTGCATGACGTGTTAATTACAGAAATATTTGCAGATGAAAATCCTGTAATTGGTTTACCAGAGGCGGAATACATTGAAATATATAATAGTACAAATCAAATTATTGACCTCAAAGGGTGCACATTTACTGATGGCACATCTTCAGTAGCTAGTTTTCCAGCAGGTGCAGTGTTATTGCCTAATGAATATGCTGTAGTTTGCAGTAGTACTAAGCTTAGTTTATTTAAATCATTTGGGAAAGTTTTTGCTTTAAGTTCATTTCCTTCCCTTAATTCTACTGGGGACAATCTTGTATTAAAAAATTCAGAAAACAGGGTGGTTCATCAAGTATCTTATTTAGATGATTGGTACGCTGATCCTAATAAAAATGACGGTGGTTACGCCTTAGAAATGATTAACTTGGCGTTGTATTGCCAAGGTGGCCTCAACTGGAAAGCCTGTGTTCATCCGGAAGGTGGTACACCGGGGTCGCAAAACTCAGTAAATAGCAACTTGCCTGACCTTACATCGCCGCGAATATTATCCACCACACTCAAAAAAGATACATTGTTTGTGGTTTTTGATGAACCTATGGATCGCATAAGTATTGAGGCATTGACCCATTATAGTTTAAGCCAAAATCTAAAAGTGAAATCTGTTTTTATTACTGACAAATTATATAATTCTAGCATAGGGCTGGTTATAGATTCAGTAAAATCAGGAGTTCTATATACCGTCACTTTGGATAGTTTAAGGGATTGTAGTGGTAACTTAATAAAATCTAATACCACCACTAATTTTGGTAATGGTAAATTTCCTGACAAATATGATATCATAATCACAGAAATATTTGCAGACGAAAACCCTGTAGTAGGTTTACCAGAAGCGGAGTATATTGAAATATTTAACACTACCAACCATGTAATAGATCTCAATGGATGCAGTATAGGAGACGGAAGCAATACCTCCGCCAAGTTTTCAGGTAGTGCCTTTCTTTTACCTCAAGAATATGCCATCGTGTGTTCATCAACCAAGGGGGAATTATTCACTCCTTTTGGAAAGGTGTTTGCTATCCCAAGTTTTCCTAGTTTAAATAGTACAGGTGATTTGGTTTATATTAAAAATTCAAATAAAACAATTATTCATTTCATAAATTATCTTGATTCATGGTATGGCGATGAAAACAAGAAGGATGGAGGATGGTCACTGGAAATAGTGGATAAAAGTAATATTTGTGGACAAGAAACAAACTGGAGTGCTTCTATAAATCCAAAAGGAGGAACACCTGGTCAAAAAAATTCAATTGAAGCACTTAATCCTGATCTAATTAAACCAACCATTAATAATGTAGTTGCGATTGATTCCATTACCCTAGAAGTTACTTTTTCGGAGATTCTAGATAGTTTAAGTTTAATTTCTGCAGCTTATACCCTTAACCCTTCAATTGACATAATATTAAAACAATGTGAAGGGCCGAGATTTAATACAATTAAATTGACCTTAAATGAATCGTTAGTACCAAAGGTGATTTACACAGTTACTACGAGCAATCAACGTGATTGTATAGGTAACATTGCAGACTTGGCGTTGAGCACTTTTGTATTACCCGAAAAGGGATTAAATGGAGATATTATTATTAATGAAATTTTGTTCAATCCTAGAGTAGGAGGAAACGATTTTGTAGAAATATATAACCAATCAGATAGATACATTAATATTAAAGATTGGAGTTTAGCTAAACTTAAAAAGGATGGTACCTTAGAATCTCTTAAAGTGATTTCGACACAAAACAACATCATTAAGCCCAAAACTTATAAAATTTTAACTGATAATATTGTAAACATAAAACAAAATTATCCTAAAAGTGTAGATTCTGCGTTTGTGGAAATGACCAGTCTTCCAGGGTATACTGATGACAAAGATTCTGTTTTGTTAATAAATAATCAATCCCAAGTTATAGATTCATTTTATTATGATCAAGACTATCACCATCCTTTGCTAGATGATGTAGAAGGGGTTTCATTAGAAAAAATAAATTTTAATTTACCAAGTAATGATAAAAATAGCTGGCATTCTGCTGCATCTATAGTAGGTTATGCCACACCAGGATATTTAAATTCTCAATCCACCAACATAAGTGGTATGAGAGAGAATATTGAAATTGAGCCCAAAATAATAACTCCCAATGGTGACGGAAGGAAGGATTTTGCAACAATCCAATATAAATTTGATAAAAGCGGATACGCCGCAACTATTATAATTTATGATTATAAAGGTCGTGAAATTAAGAACATTGCTAAAAATGAACTCCTAGGTAAAGAGGGAGTGTATATTTGGGACGGTACCAATTCTAATGGAGAAAAGGCCACGATAGGATATTATGTAGCGGTTATTGAGATTTTTGGGTTGTCTGGAGAACAAGATAAATGGAGTGAGTCAATTGCTATATACGGCGATTAAAATTAATAGAGAATAGATTTTAATCTATCTTAAAATTGTCTGGTTTAATTTATTACCTGAACCAATATTAACTTTAACTTATTGGTGTCAAATTGTCATAAAAGACGATCATTTCATTCTTGTAAATACACCTTTAGTTACTATTTAGGTGAAGGTAATTCTCCTATAATTTTATCGGCTACTTTTTGCATGTTGTCCGTAAGTATTTTTTGAATTCTGTTTTCATTAGATTCATAATTAATTTTAATCCTGTTTCCAGCTATTTGATTACCGTTTGATTCAAAAATGGAGAAGTGGGTAACAAAATTTCTCTCATAATTTTGTCTAGCCCTATCTAAACATGTTTCATAATTTGTTTTCACCTCAAATTGATTTACAAAAATGTAGTAATCTATTTTGTATTTGGTATTAAAATAGGTAAAGAAGTTGGGATCCTTTATTTTAACTCCAAAATACTTATTCTGATCTTTTGCTAAGCTTGCTCTTGAGGTGTTCATTGGGTCGGTATTTGCAACACGCGTTGTATTATCTTTATTGGCCTCCTTTAGCTGTCCACTTTCGTTTGATGTTCTCATAGTTTGAGCATTGGGATTATACAATAGATCTTGGTAACTATAAGATACAGAGCTATATACTTTGTTTAGGTCTGTTAACGAATCTTTTATTCTTCCTCCAAGTAGATGTATAGTTTCGTAGCCGCTAGGTTCTAATAAGGCATTTAATCTTTTTCTAAATGCTTGTCTAACTTTGGTACGTTCCATTTTCGACATTACAGCAATTTCTTCGTCAGCATCGGAAAAGTACAAATATGGGTCAAAGGGTATTACCAAAATTCGTTTGGTTGTATTAAAATAAGGTTGTGTTTTCAGCGTATCAGGTGACTTAATTACTGGTTTTACATCTGGCTCGTTATTTACAACTATCTTATTGTCAACTATTTCTGTAATTACTTGTGAGGTTTTGGTAGGAAGACTCGTGTTTTTGGGTTGTTCTGAATCATTAAGATTTTTTTTGTTACTTATCACTATCCTTTGTCCTACTTTTAGCTCAATATCATTTAGCTTTAAAAGTTCACCTACCGAAATATTATATTTTTTGGCAAGACTATAAAACGTTTCTCCATTTTCTACTAAATGGTAAGTTCGACCATCATCTTCTTGTTTGTTAATTTGTGTTACGTTTAGTCTTGGGTCATAAGGAATACTTATTTCTTGGCCAACCTTTAGGCCATTTTCTAATTGCGGATTAATTTCTAACAAATCTGTTACGGCCACCTTATATTTGGACGAAATCCCATAGATAGTTTCCCCTGGGGTTACCATGTGTCTAAGAAAAGGCTTGCCATTGATGTTTACTATTCCAACAGAATCTTTTATTTCTAACTCCTTACATGATATACTATTAACACAGGAAATAAAAAGAATTGCCAATAATAAATTTTTCATAAACTTAGATTTTATTCTGCTTTTTGAAGAAGTAATACCAAAATCGACACTTTACACAATTCGTTGATCTTACTCTTAGTATCAAGTCAAAGTTAGTGATTGGAAAGAGATTTAAGAAGGAATTAACATAATTAATATAGGCTCTTTCCAGGCCCTATTCTTAAAATTCTTGGTTCAAAACAGCAATAGCAGCTACATTTGTGGGGGATTTACAGCAAAGGTTGGCTTAGTTTTTCTTAATTTTTCAGCCAAACTGTTTAATGCTTGTTTATTTTTTTCTATAAATTCATTAAATATAAACGCCATTTTATCATATTTAACCCTATTTACCACCATTGCATCGGCACTATTGGCAGTATTTATATCATCTATTAGTTCAGCTATAAGTGGATAGTCCTCTGCTCGTGGTGTTGTAGAAGCGAACAATATAATTTCTCTTACTATTGAATCTACTAGAATATCGTTATTATCTATATTCGCAGATACTAACATTGTCTCTTGGGTTAATTGATTGGCTTGCAGTGATTTTAATTTTTCTCTTAATATATTGAGTTTGGCTTCATCTGGTTTTTTAGTGTACGACACTTCGTCTAACAATCGATCTAAATCAGCAAATTTTTGACTATCAGCCACCGAAATTACTTTCCAAGCTAGGTCTACGCTATCATTTAAGGCCGTTAGCTTCATTTTTAAGCTATCAATGGCTTGGCTCGAATTGTTATCCTGTTCATTTGTGGTTTTGTTGCAAGAAACTATCATAACCATAAAAACAATACAAAATGCAAGAATAGATTTATACATGGGTTATTTTTTTATTTATTAAAAGTGAAATTAGCTAATAATATTTTTAATTGAAAGTCTATCTATTTTTGAGGTGTATGTTTCTGGAAATTTATTGAGGTAAATTATCAATTTTGGACGTTCGAATTTGTCCATATTCTCAAAATCTACATTATTAAGGCCAGTTTCTTCTCCTTCTCCTTCTACTACTAATACTATTTTTTCACCAAGTAACTCATCAGGTACTGACGATATTATAAATCTATTGTTTAAACCTTTTTTTAATAAAATGGCCTCAGCCAGACTTTCCACTTTTTCTATTTGGATTTTGATTCCTCCAGAATTAATTACCTGATCTATTCTACCAATCCAAATAAATTGATTATCATTTACCATTTCAATTAAGTCATTGGTTGTAAGCCATTTGTCAGAGGTAATTTTGGATTTTATCTCTAGGCACCCTCTGGGGTCTTGGCGAATGGTAAAATGAGGTAATACAGTAAAATGATTTTCGGCATAACTACCATCTATTCGTTGTAATGCAATATGGGACACAGTCTCCGTCATACCAAATGTCAAATAAACTGGCACACGTAAAGATTTGCATTTTTCTCTAAGTCCTTGATTAATTGGTGCTCCTCCCACGATCACAGCCTTCATTTTATTAAGTTTGTAAGTTGTGTCCTCATCGTTCAGGATATGTAGAAGTTGTAAGGGCACCACAGCCAAAAAGTCTATAGCTTGATTAATTTTTGTAGTTAAAGGATTGGAACTTGGTTCTACTATTACGGCATTAAGCCCACATTCCATAGCACGAACTAACATCATTTTGCCCGCAATGTAGCTTGTGTTCAAGCATACCACCGTGGTTTGTCCTTTCTTAAGTTTTAAAAATTTGCATGTTTCTTGTGCACTAAGTCGCATCCATTCCCTATCAAGGGTAATTGATTTCGGCACACCTGTGGATCCTGAGGTTGATATCACAAAAGATGGTTGACCCATCATCCATTGTTTGCAAAAATCTACTGCTGCCAATTCAATTGGAGAAAGCTCTGGCAAATCAACATTAATCAATGATGAATCAAAGGGAATTGCTTTATTTCTGAGGTATAATTGCGCCAATTTTTAGAGGAGTTTATTTTTCTCCATCTTTTTCAAGCCAATTTATAAATTCAATATACCTTAATTTTGCCTCAGTCATGTCAGTACCATACAATGAGCGCCAAGAATTATACTTAAAAGTGGCTACCATATTCATGCTATCAGGCATAGGATCGTTACAATCACCTACTGTTGCTTGTTTGTAATAGGCATAAGCTCTTAGCATATTATCGGCAGTTTGTGTAGGCATTTTATTACCTTTTTCTACTGCTACGAGAAATAATGCATCTATATTTTTATCTTCCATTTATAGTATATCCACCCACTGTAATTTGAGCTAGTTCTTAGGTAGCTCAATCAAGTTTTCAATAATACAAATCATTAAACTAGTATATATCTATAGCCTTGAGCTTTTCAGTATTGTTTAATCGCGTATAAATATCCTTTAAAACACGTTTTAAGGATTCATCACTTTTATTTTTGATCCAAATTTTTTCAAAACAATTCATGGCCTCTTCAAACAAAGCTTTAATATCTGCTTCATATTTTTTTCCTTCAGCAGCGTATTGTTTTTGATCCATATTGTTTTTAATTTTTATCAATTCTCCACCTTTTTTATAAGATATCGCTCCTAAATTGTACAATGCATCATATTCATTAGGATTAATTTCAAGGGCTTTCTTGTAATTTGATTTCGCATTTTCAGAATCTCCTTTTTGGTCGTAAAGCGCACCTAAATTAAAATAATATGTCGAGTTAGTAGGTTCTCTTTCTATCGCAGCTTCCATATTTAACTTCGCTTGATCAAATTTGCCTTGTTGTAAAAACAAATTCATTTCATCCAACAATAAATCTTTGTTGGAAGGGAATTCCTTGCGTCCTTCCGCTAGAATGGAAGCGGCTTTTTCTAAATCCTTATCATGATAACGTGCATAGGATGATAGGTAATAGTACATATTCACGCTTTTGTAGCCATTGCCTTTTAACTTGGTATAATTGTAATAAATCATTAAACTATCTTGTATAGCTTCTGAAACATAGTTTGAATAAACATAAGCTAAGGTATCGCTAGGCTTGATATTTTGGGCTAATACATAAAAACTGTTGGCATTTTTATAATTTCTGGCGGTATATTGTTTTATCCCTTCATTAATAAACGTACTCCAAAGATTGTTTAATCTTGGAGTTGCTAACTTTACCCACTGGCCATTTGGTTTATCTAGGGCTAAGGCTTTTTTATATGAATTATACGCTACAATACCCGCACTATCACTTAAAGAACTATACTCTTGTTTTGGAGAAGTTAAAATTTCTTCATAAATCAATCCACGATAATAAAAATTCTTTGCAGAGGATATAGTCTTTTCATTAACACTTGATTTGTCAATTTCTACTTTAGCTTTATCTAATTCTCCTTCTCGTTGATACAAAAATGCATTCACTACTGTTGATTCTTGTGCAATACACATCAAAGGCAATAAAATGAAAAATACAAAACAGGATGCTATTTGTTTCATTTAAGATTTAATTAAAAATACACGGCAATTTAAAAATTCTTATTTATAATATTACAAAAAAACAATGAATTTTACAATAATTACCAACAAATCATATTTTGAATTATAATAAACTAATGCAAAAATTCGTGGTTAAAAATTTCTAGCAATCTTGATTCGCCAGACTCTATCCCTTCAAATGATTTGGCCACCTCTTTTAAAATGACATAAAAGTCATTGTATTCCTCAAAAGGCCCATGCGATTTTAAGGTGTTTAAGGCGCTTCTAAATGCTTCATCAACTCCAATTTTTCTTGTTTCTTGGTCATTGATAGAATTTAAAATAACATTTACCATGTCATGACCTTTTAAGGCTCTTATAATGGCTTCCTTTTCCGACTTTTGAATGTCACCATCAGCCATGCTGATAGCATACAATAATTCTCCAAAGGCGTGATATAATTTGTCGGTATTAATCATTAATTGTATCTAGGTTGTTTTAACTTAAAACTAATTAAAATCACCGAATTTCTTAAGCCTTTCGAATGCTTCTTTCATTTTTTCTTCAGGAACACAAAGCGATAGACGTATAAATCTAGCTCCATTACTACCAAAAATTTCGCCTGGTGTTATAAAGACATAGGCTTGATTAAGTATTTTATCAACATACGCCGGAATATCCTTTAGAGTTTCAGGTGCCTTAGCCCATACGAAAAGCCCAGTTTGATGCCGGTCGTATTGAAATCCTAAATAATCTAAAATTTGATAAACTACCGTTCGTCTATTTTTGTAGATAGTGTTACGCTTGGTATGCCATTGGTCAGAATTGTCCAACGCTTTGATGGCTGCTTTTTGTAGTGCCAAAAACATTCCAGAATCTACATTACTTTTAACACGTAAGGCCGCGGCCAAATAATCGGCATTTCCAACCATCATTCCAATTCTCCAACCAGCCATATTAAAAGATTTGCTAAAAGAGTTGAGCTCTACAGCAACTTCCTTGGCACCAGGTATGGACAATATGCTAGTAGGTTTTTCTTCATTCAGAACCAAACTGTACGGGTTATCATGACAAATTAGAATTTGAAATTTTGTGGCAAAATCAACTAATTCCTTCAATTTATCAATATTAACTCTCGTGCCGGTGGGCATATGTGGATAATTAAGCCACATTAATTTAACACCTTCCAAAGGCATTTTTTTCAAATCTTCAATAGATGGAAACCACCCATTTTCTTCTTTAAGGTCATAAAATAAAATTTGAGCACCAATTAACTTTGAATTGGAAGTATATGTGGGATAACCAGGATTTGGTATCAAAACTTTATCACCAGGGTTAAGAAAGGCCATGGAAAGATGAAGTATTCCCTCTTTTGAACCCATCAAAGGGAGGATTTCGTTTTGCGGATTCAGATCAACATTGTAAGTGGTTTTATACCAATCACTTACTTTATTTCTAAATTCGGGAATTCCTCTATAGGGTTGATAACCGTGTGAGGTAGCTTGAGATGAAACTCTAACTAGTTCTTCAATTGTCTCTTCTGAGGGTGCAAGGTCAGGACTTCCAATTCCAAAATTAATTACCTGCTTTCCATCCGCATTCAGCTTTGCTATCTCTTCAAGTTTTTTAACAAAGTAATAGTCTTCTACGTTTTTAAGTCTTTCAGCTACAGAAATAATCATATTGTTATTTTTATGGAGAATTTATTAAGCCTTAATTATAAAATACCTCTCCTTTTTTATATTCTCCTAAAATTTGAATGGTTGAAACCAATTCGGTTATTTTTAAAATACTACTTTTATAAGCTTCGTAATCAATCCAATCACAATCTATATAGAAAGTGTAATCGTCCAAACTACCCAAAAGGGGGATGGATTGAATTTTTGTAAGATTAATGCCATATTTCTCAAATAAACTTAACACCTTGCTCAAACTTCCTGGTTGGTTATTTAAAACGAATGAAAGAGACGCTTTGTTAGGATTTTCTATTAGTTGATTTTTATTGCTAGAAATAACCAAAAAGCGTGTAAAATTCATTTTAAATGTTTCTATACTTTCTGCTAGAATATCCAATTTATAAAGTTCGGCAGCGAATTTGCTTGCAATTGCTGCTTCACCAAATAATTTATTTTCAGCAATATCCTTTGCACTATCGGCCGTATCGTGATATTCTTCTACCTTAATATGAGGGTATTGGGCAAGAAAATCATTGCATTGTAGCAATGCCATATAGTGAGATTTTACAAGATGAAGGTCTTGCAGCGATTGTTTAGGAAGGGTCATTAAACATAAAATTATCCTAAGCCTAATTTCGCCAATGATTGGAAAGCCATAGTTTTGTAATAAGGTGTAATTGCCTAGTATACTGCCAGCTATGGTGTTTTCGATGGCCAGTAGTGCATATTGTGAAGTGCCATTACTCAAAGACTCAAATACTTCTTTAAATGTGGCACATTTTATAGTACTGGTAAGCTGTGGAAAATAAGTTCTCGCGGCTAGATCATGAAAAGAAGCATCCCCTCCTTGTATGGCTACTGTCATATTTTATTTAAAAATAAGGTCTCAAAAGTAGTAAAGACCTCACTGAAACCCAAATAATTTATATTTTGTACCAATGAAACAAAAAAGCACCACATAGTTGCGGTGCTTTAGTAGCGGGGAGCAGGATCGAACTGCCGACCTCAGGGTTATGAATCCTGTGCTCTAACCATCTGAGCTACCCCGCCTTCAAATTGGAGTGCAAATGTACACAAATATTCCAATTTTTCTATTAATGCAGCTAAATTATTCGTTAATAATTTTAAATTCGGTTCTTCTATTTAATTGCTTGTTTTCAGGAGTATCATTAGGTGCAATTGGTACCGTTTCACCAAAACCCTTATTTGTTAATCTTGTAATTGCGACACCTTTTGTAACTAAATAATCAACTACTGATTTAGATCTATTTTCAGATAATTTCAAATTGTAATCGTCGTTACCATCGCTGTCGGTGTGTCCAGCAATTTGAATTTTAAGTGTAGGATTAAGTTTCATAATTTTCACCACTCGTGCTAACTCTGACTCCGACTCAGGCCTTAACGAGGCCTTGTTATAATCGAAAAATACGTTTCGTAATACAATTGAGCTACCCACTTTAATTGGTTCTAACTTAATTGTGTCCTTAAATTCACGATATTCGTTTAGCTGTGGGATATCAATGTTCTTAGAATAAAATAGATAATGTGGAGCTTCAACTGATACCGCATAGTTTTTACCTGCAGGTAATATAACAGTATATTTGCCCGAACTAGAGTTAGAATTGTAAATACCTACAATTTGCTGTGTGGCAATATCCACAACAGTAATACTACCAGCAATTGGTTCTTCCGATTCTTTACTTAATATAACTCCTTTTAAAACAACTAATTTTGCATCTGATTGATCTCTTTCTAGTACATAAATGTCTTTGTCTCCATAGCCACCTTCACGCTCCGAAGAAAAATATGCTCTTTTTCCATCAGCTGACCAAACGAAGAAAATATCGTCGTCCGCAGTGTTTATTGGATAACCAATATTGGAGGGTTCGGTAATAATATCTCCGGTTTCTGGATTGATGGTGCAATAAAAAATATCATAGCCTCCCATAGAATTGTGTCCTTGTGAACTAAAATATAATGTTTTGCCATCGGCATGAATAAAGGGAGCATCCTCGTCGTATTTTGTATTAATTTTAGAACCCAAGTTCCTGGCTGGACCATATACCCCAGTTGGAAGCAGTTTAGATACATAAATGTCAGTACCACCAAATCCACCTTTTCTGTTACTAGTAAAGAAGATCATTTTTTCATCGGAGGTAACACTAATACTTGGTTCAAAATCAGGTGAGTTAACATTGGGGCCCATACTTATGGGCTTTGACCATTCATTACCTTTTAGTAAACTGTAATACAGGTCACCTGATTTGTGTGTACTCTTAACTGATTTATAAATAAACATTTTTTGACCATCGGGTGACAATCCCGCTACACCTTCATGATCTTCAGTATTTATTGCAGTACTTACATGCTTTGGTGCCGACCAAGTGGTATCCGTCTCTTTGGTAGATATGTAAATATCTTCCATAAAGTGGTTGTTATTGTCTTTGTCTTTTTGTCCTCCGGTGGTGTTTTCATGTCTTGATATAAACAAAAGGGTGTATTCATCTGCAGAGATTACAGGCGTATACTCTGGATATTTAGTGTTAATTTTAGGCCCTAAGTTTTTGATAATCACCTTTTCTGGCGTTTTAATTAGTTCCTTGCCATTTTTACACATTTCTATTCTTCGATTAGCATCTTGAATTTTAAAGCTAGTTTCCTCCGATGGTTCTCCTGCGTTGGCTTTAAACTTGTTAAGTGAAGCTTCAGCTTTATCAAATTTATGATTGACGTGATAAGCAACTCCTAAATAATATTCAAGATCAGGATTGGAATAGTTAGCAGCTTTTGCTGATTCCAACGGCTTAATAGCTCTTATTTCATGTTTTAACATTACTAAAACAACACCAAATTGATAGTTTAACTCAGGGTTATTTTGTTCGTTTTCATAAGCCTCTTCTAATATGGGCAACGCGCCATCAATCTCATCCGATTTGATGTAAGCCAAGGCTTCTTTTAAAAGTTTTTTTGCTTTTTGAGGATTATTCTGAGCGTTACCTGTGAATAAAGTTATTAAGAAAATGAATGTTAAAAACTTATATGGGTTTATCATGTTGTTTGTTTTTGTTAATAATCTTGAAATTAGATAAATATGAAATTATTCCAAAATTTTGGTTTAAAAATCAACGGTTTTTATTTTTAAAATACATTGTTATTAGAGAAATGATAGCAATTAACACCCAAACCACATTGACAAACGCCGAGGCATAGGCTTTATTGATGATTGTATAAATTACAAAAAGTATGCCACCCGTAAAATTTAACAATTGGTAAAAAAGTGAAGTTGAAGATACCTTGTTAGATGAAACTAACGCATATGCCAAAACAATTTCTGCTGCGGCTATCCAGCCTATAGTTTCAATCAACCATTTATTATTCACTAATGATGATAGTTCTTTCATTTTTTATTGGCTGTTTTGGGTGATGTTTTAATTGAACAGGAAAATGATTAAATGGTATATAAATAGACATTCTTAAGGCAAGAATATTATCTTTAGTACTGCTGATACTTAATTTTGAAATATTGTCTACATAGTCAGTGTTAGGTCTTAACCATGACAAGCCTAGTCCAAGATGGATGTTTCTTGGAAAATGATAAATAAAGCCTAGGGTAGTTGGTAAAATCAATGTAACGCTATTATAAGTTTCATTTCTACTTCGGGTATTTAGTTTGTCGATCAATTTTGATCCAAACTCATCCTTGGTATTAAATCTCATTATACCCACTCCTTGAGATACATATACATTAATATTTTCCTTTCTAATCAAATTAAATATTAAATCATAGCTAAAGGAAAATATACTTGATTCAAAGTAGCTACTTGGTGTACCCGTGGCATTTTCTGGAATTTGATAATTATAGTTTTGCCCAACCACTTTCCCAATACCAATCTGGAAACTACCATTTAGCCTACGTTTTTTGTTAAATTTAATTCCAAGCTGTACACCGGAGGTAAACTTAGCATAGCTTGATGATAAATCGCCTTTGTAAGACAACATACTTCCACCCAAGTAAATGTAACGGGAAATAGAAGTGTCAGTTTGTCCATAACTACTTACAAAGGCAATAAACAATAATAAATAGCTTAATAGGTTTTTGTTCATCATTTGGCTAGTTAAGTTTTAAACTGCTAGTGCGAATAATTTGGTGAATTTTCTCAATTTAGGATTAGTTTAACACATGTCCGTATAAGTCAAATTCCTCGGCATTGTATATTTTAACTTCGGCAAAATCACCTAGTCTCACATAGTTGTTTTCAGCAGGTACTAACACCTCGTTATCCACTTCTGGTGAATCATATTCAGTTCTGCCCACAAAATATCCACCTTCTTTTCGATCGAATAAAACCTTATAAGTATTGCCCACTTTTTGTTGGTTTAGTTCCATGGCTATCCCTTGTTGAATTTCCATGATGGTATCTGCTCTTTCTTGTTTAATTTCAGCAGGTACATTGTCTTCAAAGGTGAAGGAATGTGTTTGATCTTCATGTGAATACGTAAACACGCCTAATCTGTCAAATCTCATTTTTTCCACAAAATCGACCATTTGTTCGAAATCATCCTCCTGCTCACCTGGATGTCCAGCAATGAGCGTAGTTCTTAAAGCTATATTAGGCACTTTTGCACGAATAGTTTGAATTAGCTCCTCGGTTTTTTCACGAGTAATACCTCTTCGCATTTTCTTGAGCATTTCAGTGGATCCATGTTGAAGTGGCATATCCAAATATTTACAAATATTATTCCTTTCAGCCATTACGTCAAGAATATCCATAGGGAAACCCGCGGGATAAGCATACTGTAATCTAATCCAATCGATTCCCTCCACGTCAGACAAATTTTTAAGCAAATCAGACAAAGTTCTTTTGCCGCCATGGTCTATGCCAAAATAGGTAAGATCTTGAGCAATAAGTACTAACTCTTTTGTTCCTCTCTTTGCTAATGAGTTAGCCTCTTTTACTAACTCTTCAATAGGTCTTGATACATGATGGCCACGCATGATGGGTATAGCACAAAATGAACAAGGTCTATCACATCCTTCTGCAATTTTTAGGTATGCAGTATGATTAGGTGTAGTGATAAGTCGTTCACCAATAAGCTCATGTTTATAATCAGCCTTCATTTTTTTTAACATTGCAGGCAGCTCTCTTGTTCCAAACCAAGCATCTACCTCTGGGATTTCCTTTTCAAGATCGTTCCTGTATCTTTCTGATAAACATCCAGTTACATAAACTTTATCGATATTGCCTTGTACTTTAGCATCTACATATCTAAGAATCGTGTCTATGGATTCTTGCTTTGCGTTATCAATAAAACCACAGGTGTTAATAACTACAATATTTGCCTCATCACTAGCAGATTCATGTGTAGCATCTATGTTATTTCCTTTCAGTTGAGTGAGTAGATTTTCTGAATCGACTAGATTTTTAGAACAACCTAACGTTACTATATTTACCTTATTGGTTATAAGTCCTTTTGTCTTCATTATTAAATGTGTACTGGCAAAGCCAATTAAGCCCACAAAGGTCGTGATTCCTTTTGAATTAAAGTATGTTTTGTGGTATGAAATTGTAAAGCCCTTTAACCATCGGTTTAAATACACATAGTATAACCGTTATTATGTTAAATTAATTGTTAAATGTATAAGGTAATTTAACATGGTAGATTGTAATTTTATGTTTTTAAACCAAATAATTAATTTTAATCATGAAAAAGGTATTTTTAGTAACTGTGGCATTGTTAATGTATATCAATAGCCAAGCTCAAACGTCACAAGGAAGCATTTTAGTAGGTGCAGGTATTGGATTTAACTCCTCTAACAACAAAAACAAGGATGGTGATTTTACTTCGAAGTCTAGCACAAGCAACCTATTTGTAGGAGGTGGGTATTTTTTAGATGATAAATTGGCACTTGGTATAGACTTGAATTTTGGGTCTTCAAGTAATTCCAGCAATCAAGATGCAAATCCTGACCTAGAGAAAACAACCTCAACTACATTTGGAATAAGCCCTTTTGCCAGATATTATTATATGTTGGATGATAAGTTTGGGTTCTTTGGCCAATTAGCAATTCCTATTTCTTCGTCTCAAAATAAATTTGAAGGAGACAAGCAAGGTAGTAGTATAGGTGCTGGACTTGAATTAAAGCCAGGGATGGTGTTTTTCCCCAATTCTAAATTTGGGATTGAAAGTTCTATAGGTTTGTTGGGATTAGTTAACACTACCAATAAAGATAAAGATGGCAATAAAACTAGCTCTAATTCTACCTTTAATTTAGGCGCAAGCTCTGCAACTCAACTATTTAATTTAGGATTTAGGTATTATATTTTTTAAATTATTGATTAACAAATACTTTACTATCATCGAGTTGCGAGTTTTTTTATTTGATTCCAATTTCGATGATAGTAATTTTCACTTTTAATACTAAAAATTCGGTAGTAATTATTTACTCACGTTTAATGTTTAAAAACTTAAAGAGATAATTTTTACAAATTTGATTTTATTCAATTTTTATTAAAACTAATTAATAAATTTGTACGCTTGATTTTTTTATTTCAAGGTGTTTGATGGATATACTTTCTTTGCTGGTTTTTGCCCCACTTTTGGCAATTTTCTTTATTTTAATCCTCCCACATAACCAAAGCAATTTTTATAAAAATATTACCCTTGTTTCCACCTCCATACAATTTTTACTTTCTTTAATTGTTATAAACAGATTTGATTTTTCATATCCAAAAATTCAATTGGTAGAAAAATTTGATTGGATTACTATTAACATGCAATCCCTAGGTTATTTATCCATTGACTACTATTTAGGTGTAGATGGACTTAACTTGGCCTTAGTAGTATTGAGCACTTTCATATTTATGATAGGTGTTGTTGCCAGTTGGAATGTGAAAGAGAATGCGAAGGCATATTTTTGTTTGTACCTATTATTAACTGCCTCTGTGATTGGTTGTTTTCTAGCGCTTGATTTGTTTTTATTTTTTCTATTTTTTGAGTTTATGTTGTTGCCCATGTATTTTTTAATTGGGATGTGGGGTGGTCCAAGACGGGAATACGCTGCGATTAAGTTTTTTCTTTACACGTTAGCAGGTTCTATTTTTATTCTTATTGCAATGATTGGACTATCAATTTCAGCAATAGAACCATTAGAGACAGCTGAACAAATGAATTTAACAGGCGAAACAAGTGCAGACTTAATAGCAAACGTTCAAAATCAATTACAATTACAAAAAATTCCAAAAAAGGCTTTGGTGCATACACTAGATATATTGCAATTATCTGACAAAAGCAATTACATAAAAGGTACTTGGTTGTCATGGGATAATGAAACGGTTTTATGGGGTTTGTCTGCCAGGGCAATCGTGTTTTTGTTGTTACTCATTGGCTTTTTGGTCAAGGTGCCTTCCTTTCCTGTACATACGTGGTTGCCCGATGCACATGTGGAAGCTTCTACGCCTATATCGGTTATTCTTGCCTCATTACTGTTAAAAACAGGATCTTATGGATTGTTAAGGGTAGCTTATACCATATTACCTGATCAAGCCATTGAATTTGGTTGGTTGGTAGCAACACTAGGTGTAATAAGTATTATTTATGCAGCATACAATGCCTTGGCAATGAACGACCTAAAGAAGATGATTGCGTATTCTTCCATCTCCCACATGGGATTTGTAGTTTTGGGTATTGCTGCTGCCACAGCAGAATCTATAAGTGGAGCTGTTTTTCAAATGGTGAGCCATGGTATTATTTCTGCGGCATTGTTTCTATTGGTAGGGGTAGTGTATGACCGTACGCATAACAGAAATATTGATTCTTATAGGGGACTAGCATCTAAAATGCCAATATATACCACCTTAACGGTAATTACATTTTTTGCATCATTAGGTCTTCCTGGGTTTTCTGGGTTCATTGGAGAGGTATTAATTTTATTAGGTGCTTTTGCAGCCCATTCTCATAACGGAATTATATCTAGTTGGTTTGCGGTGGGTGCTACATTTGGTATTTTGTTAAGTGCTGCTTATTACCTTTGGACACTACAAAGAATGTTTTTTGGGAAATTTTGGGTGAAAAATGGCAGCTTATGGTCCAAAAAATTAACTGATTTAACATTTCAAGAAAGAATTATTTTATTCCCACTAGTTTTCCTAATGATTTTGTTTGGCTTATTCCCACATTTGATTCTTAATATTGTAAGTCCAACTTGTGCCTTATTAGCTGATTTTATTATCAATCGATAGTTAACCCAATCGTATTTATTAGTGAGTAACCCTAAAAAATGTTAGAAAACCCATTTCAAAATATCGCCTTAATTATTCCTGAAATATTTCTATTTGGGATATTTATTGGGAATGTTTTGGTTGATTTGATTTTTGGAAAAATTAATAAAACCATCCCTTTGGCCTTTGGAATTATTGGTATTATTACGGCCATTGTGCTTGTTATTAATCAATATCATTTAACACTTCCATTACAACCATTTTTTTATAAAATGTTGTACATCAATCGCAGCTATATATTTATTAAAATAATATTGGGGTTAGTATCATTGTTTACCCTCGTATGGATAAATATTAGCAAACGTTCTATTAAGCTAGCAATTCCAGAGGTACAAGGTTTTATAATCGCCTCTTATTTAGGTGCTTGTATCATGGTAGAGGCAAGTCATTTTATGAGTTTGATCTTAGGGCTGGAGATTGTTTCAATTAGTTCATACATTTTAGCACATTTTAGTTTTAATAAAAAAGGTGCCGAGTCATCTTTAAAATATTTTCTTTTTGGTGCGTTTTCAACAGGCCTAATGATTTATGGCATATCGTTTATGTATGGTTTTGGAGGTTCTTTTTACTTTTATGAAACAGATTTTGCAAATAAACTTGCACAAGCTCCAGCATTTTTCTTGGTATTTTCTATTACTTTGTTTTTAGGTGGTTTGTTTTTTAAGGTAGCCCTTTTTCCATTTCACATATGGGCACCTGATGTTTATGAAGGCGCTCCCACGGCTATTGTGGCCTATTTTTCAGTATTACCAAAAATTGCTGGCTTGGCTGTATTATGTAATATCTACGAGGTATTTGTTATAAACCCAGTATTACAATCTATTATGATATTCGTTTTAAGTGCTGTAGCCATTGCATCTATTTTAGTTGGCAATCTTTCAGCTCTTTGGCAAAACAATTTTAAAAGAATGATGGCCTATTCATCCATTGCACAAGCTGGTTTTATTTTAGCAGCTATTCTGCCTCATAATAGTTATTCTTCAACCTCCTTTTTGTTTTATTTATCGATTTATTTTTTCATGAATTTTGGTGCTTTTTTTATGGGCGAATTATTGTTTGGCAAGCAGGATGAGTTTCATTTAAAACAATTAAGTGGCTTAGGTAGACGCCAGCCACTATTAGGTATAATGTTATTAATCATTATGGTATCTTTGGTCGGACTACCACCAACATCAGGATTTTCTGCTAAATTTTTATTATTTACATCGCTTTATGAATTCTCACAAAATACTAACAATCACCTCATTCTAGCACTTTTTTTAGTTGCTGTTGTTAATACTGTAATTTCTTTATTTTTTTATTTAAAGCCTCTTTATTTTTTATTTTTAAAACCAACTGAAAACCAAACGCTTGTAATATTTGAATTAAAAGGCAAATTATTTTGTATAATAATAGTGTTACCTTTGATTATCGGTTTCTTTTCTTTTGACAAGTTTGTTCACCTCATCCAACAGTTAAACGGGTTTTGATAGTATGAGCGATGTAATTAAGCATGAGTGTGGTATTGCCATGATTAGGTTGAGAAAAAATTTCAACTATTATATCAAAAAGTATGGCACGCCTTTTTACGGTCTTGGAAAGTTGTATGTGATGATGGAGAAACAGCAAAACCGTGGGCAGGATGGTGCTGGAGTAGCTGTTATTAAAATGGACACACCACCAGGCTATAGATACATTAGCCGATATCGTTCCATTGAACCAAGTGCTATTCATCAGATTTTTGAAAAAATCAATAAAAAATACAAAAAAAGTGTAAAGGGACACAAAGAAAGTGCTAAGGATGCTGATTGGCTCAAACAAAACATTGCGTTTATGGGAGAGGTGCTTTTGGGACATCTAAGATATGGAACACATGGCCTCAACTCAATCGAAAATTGTCATCCTTTTTTAAGACAAAACAACTGGAAGAGCAGAAATCTAGTATTGGCGGGTAATTTTAATATGACCAATAATGATGAATTGTTTGAAAGGCTAGTAGAACTTGGTCAGTCCCCAAAAGAAATGACAGATACAGTGACTGTTATGGAGAAAATCGGCCATTTCTTGGATGAAGAAAACCAAATCCTGTTTAATAGATTTAAAGAAAAATATACCAACCACGAAATATCCAATCTTATTGAGGAAACTTTAGACCTTCAACGTGTTTTAAGAAGATCTTGTAAAGACTTTGATGGAGGTTATGCCATGGCTGGGATGACTGGGTATGGAGCATCATTTGTGGCGAGGGATCCCAACGGTATTAGACCAGCCTATTATTATGCAGATGACGAGGTGGTGGTAGTTGCCTCTGAGCGTCCTGCTATCAAAATTGCGTTTGGTGTTGATTTTGAGGATATTAAGGAGATAAAGCCTGGCCATGCCCTCATTATCAATAAAGATGGGGATTATGATGAATATCCTTTTATTGAACAACAAGAAAAGAAATCATGCAGCTTTGAACGTATTTATTTTTCAAGAGGCTCTGATCCAGCTATCTATAGAGAAAGAAAAATGCTAGGTACCATGTTGACAAAACAAATTTTGGACGCAGTGGATTATGACCTTGAAAATACTGTTTTTTCATATATTCCTAACACCGCAGAAATTGCCTTTATGGGCATGATGGATGGTATCGAAGGGCATTTAATGGATTATCGTAAAAAACAAATAACTGAGGGCAAACTTTCTAAACCAGCCTTGGAAAAATTGCTGTCACTCAAACCAAGAATGGAAAAAATGGTTATTAAGGACGCCAAACTTAGAACCTTTATTACCAATGACAACCAACGAGACGATATGGTATCGATGGTATATGATACTACCTGTGACGTAATAAAGAAAAATGAAGATACTTTGGTTGTGATGGATGATTCCATTGTGCGAGGTACTACCTTAGAGAAAAGTATTTTACAAATATTAGATAAAAATCAACCCAAAAAGATAGTAATTGTGTCTTCAGCTCCTCAAATCAGGTATCCTGATTGTTATGGGATTGACATGTCGAAAATGAAGGAGTTTGTGGCGTTTAGGGCTATGCTTGCACTTTTAAAAGAAACTGGCAAGGAAAATCTTCTTGATGAAATATATGAACAGTGTAAAAGAAGTCTAGAAGCCGATACAGCTCATGAAAAAAATTATGTGAAGATTTTATACGATCAATTTACAGACGAACAAATATCGGATAAAATTGCACAAATTATAACGCCTAAAGGGATAAAAGCTGAGGTTAAAGTAGTTTTCCAAACAGTTGAAAATCTTAATAAAACCTGCCAAGATCATATCGGTGATTGGTACTTTACAGGTAACTATCCTACTCCTGGTGGATTTAAAGTAGTTAATAAAGCTTTTGTATTTTTTATGGAGGGGAAAGGTGTAAGAGCGTATTAAACCTTAAATAACATACTACTTATAAATTATGAATGAATTAGAACTCAATCTAAAGCATCCTAAAGTACTATATCTTCTGTTTTTTACTGAAATGTGGGAACGTTTTAGCTATTATGGCATGAGAGCCCTTCTCATTTTATATATAGTTAGTAACGAAGGCGGCCTAGGTTGGAGTAAACAGGATGCTGGTCAACTATATGGAATATACACAGGGCTAGTTTATGTGACTCCATTAATAGGAGGGTACTTGGCAGATCGCTATTTTGGTTCTCAGTTTTCGGTTATTCTTGGAGGCTTGTTAATGGCACTTGGGCATTTGGCTTTGGCTTTTGAACCTTTACCAACTTTTTATTTAGGATTGGTTTTGCTCATAATTGGAAATGGTTTTTTTAAACCAAACATATCATCAATGGTCGGTAAATTATATCCTGAAGGCACTCCGAAAGCCCAGCTTAAAGACTCAGCATATACAATTTTTTATATGGGTATTAACCTAGGTGCATTTCTCGGTTCATTAATTTGTGGTTTTCTTGGTGAAAAAATGGGTTGGCACTATGGCTTTGGTGCTGCGGGTATTGGTATGAGTTTAGGGTTAATCACTTTTATCGCCTTCAGATATCTACTTGGTGATATCGGACACAAGCCAAGTGCTTCACAAAAAACAGAAAGAGCGGAATTATTGCTTACTTCAGTGGATAAAGATAGAATTTCAGTGATTTTTGTTTTATCATTTTTTTCTATTTTCTTTTGGGTTGCTTTTGAGCAAGCTGGTTCTTCATTAAACATATTTACCTACGAGTATATAAATCGAGAAACACCTTGGGGTGTCATTCCAGCATCGGTTTTTCAATCGGTGAATGCCCTTTTAATCATAATTCTTGCACCCCTAATGGCAGAAATATGGAAAAAATTGAGTTCACACCAAAAGGATATTAGCAATCCTTTGAAGTTTTCATTAGCACTGTTCCTATTAGCACTTGGATTTGTGATGTTGGTAGTTGGAAGTAAGTTACAATCAAAAGGCGAAATAAGTGTGTTATGGCTTATAGGCGCTTATTTTTGGCATACTATTGGTGAATTATGCCTATCACCAATTGGACTTTCAGCTGTTTCTAAGCTTTCACCTACCAAGTTTGTTTCAATTATGATGGGAATTTGGTTTATGGCCTCGGCGCTTGCAAATTATATTGGAGGTGCAATTTCTGGTTATATGGAGGAAGTCGCGAAGCATAGCGAGATATCAAACTTTTTTCTGATTTTTGTTTATAGCTCTATGATCGCTGGAGGTGTGATGTTTTTTATATCTAAAAAATTAACCAAATTAATGCATTAAAATACTAAAGTATTATGTTTGAAACTTTGAATGTTTATTTGTAATACTTAAATGCGCTTTTGGCAAATGACGCCTTCCAATAGAACCTAGAAATAGGTATATAAAAAAACTTTCAAAAATTTAATCAAATATACGAATCTTGTAAATCTGATAAAATTTTTGAAAGTTTAAACCAAAGGTGTTCTTTGGGAATATTGTTTATTAAGCAGTTTTAGCTTCTTTAGAAACTTTTTGCTCTGATGCTGCCGCTTCAACTACCACTTTTAAAGCTCTTTTTCTACGAGAGTTGCCAAAAGAACCTTTCCAAATTTTGCCTTTTTTTGATTTAATATCTCCTTTGCCCATTGTATTTTAACTATTATTAATTTATTTGTTTTTGGTTGAGTTTACAAAGTTACAATTTTTTCTATTTTCAACTACTTATTTTATAATAATTACTTATTATTTAGCGAAGTTTACAGACCTCATTTCTCTTATTACTGTTATTTTTATTTGACCAGGGTATTGCATTTCTTTTTCAATTTTTTGGGCAATTTCAAAAGATAACATACTAGCTTTTTCGTCTCCTACGTTTTCAGAGTCAACTACTACCCTAAGCTCACGACCTGCTTGAATGGCGTAACATTTGTTTACCCCGTCAAAGGACAAGGCAAGCGTTTCTAAATCTTTAAGTCTTTTAATATAAGACTCCATCACTTCTCTTCTTGCACCAGGCCTTGAACCTGATATGGCATCACAAACTTGTATAATTGGCGAAATAACGGAAGTCATCTCAATTTCATCGTGATGCGCGCCAATGGCGTTACATACTTCTGGATTTTCTTTGTATTTTTTGGCAAGTTCCATTCCTAATAGCGCATGTGGAAGTTCCGATTCTTCAGGGCTAACCTTGCCAATATCGTGAAGTAAACCTGCTCTTTTTGCTACTTTGGCATTGAGGCCAAGTTCACCTGCCATTACTCCACACATACGTGCAACCTCTTTAGAGTGATGCAGCAAATTTTGAGCATAAGATGATCTAAAACGCATTCTACCTACCATTCTTATGAGTTCAGGATGCAGTCCGTGCACACCTAATTCAATGGCAGTTTTTTCTCCTATTTCAATAATCTCTTCTTCAATATTTTTTGTGGTTTTCTGTACTATTTCCTCGATTCTAGCAGGATGAATTCTTCCGTCTGAAACCAATCTATGTAGAGATAACCTAGCGATTTCCCTTCTTACAGGATCAAACCCAGAAATAATAATTGCTTCTGGAGTGTCATCTACTATGAGTTCAACTCCCGTGGCTGCTTCTAAAGCTCTAATGTTACGACCTTCTCTACCTATTATTTTTCCTTTAATATCGTCACTTTCAAGGTTGAATACCGAAACACAATTTTCAATAGCTGTTTCGGTGGCAGTTCTTTGTATGGTTTGAATTACTACCTTTCTAGCCTCTTTTGTTGCGGTTAATTTGGCTTCTTCCACTATCTCCTTTACATAAGAAGACGCTTTTGACTGAGCCTCTCTTTTAAGCGTTTCAATAATTTGTTCGCGAGCCTCATTAGCAGTAAGGTTGGCTATTTTCTCTAACTTCATCACTTGTTGTTGATGAATTTTTTCAATATCTTCCTTTCTTTTGCTTATTATTTCTATTTGAGCTTGGGTTTGCTCCTTTAAACTATCTAGTTCTGCCTCTCTTCTAGAATTTTGTTCTAGTTGTTTGGCAATTTGTTGTTCTCTTTGTTTTATTTTTTGCTCGTTGGTGATTACAATATTTTTGCGTCTGTTCATGTCTTCGTCAAATTCGGACTTCATTTTTAAGTACCGTTCTTTAGACTCCATAAACTTCTCGTTGCTAATACTTTCAGCCTTTAGTTCGGCTTCTTTTATAATCAATCGAGATTTGTCTTGTGCATCAGTTTCTAATTTCTTAAACACTTGTATCAAAAGATACCTGCCAATTACGATGCCTACACCTATACATGCGGTGGCTACAATTACTAATAAAAGAATAATTTCCATTCCGTTTTTTAATTATCTATATTTTTAAAAACGGCAGAAGAGAATAAAATAATGTGGGAAACTCGATAAACTATAAAATTAAGATGCGAGAGAAGAGATGATTTTTTTTGTTATTCCTTCAATTCGTTCTGTTAAGGCCAATTGTTTTTTGTTGGTTTCTTCGTCAGAACGTATTTTCTCAATAAGGCAATCAAAAGCAACCATAGCCAAGAGATCCTGTTTGTCGTTAATGCCAAATGAATCTTTATAAGCCTTCATTTGTTCATTCACCATTCTTCCCGCCGCCCTGATGATTTCCTCTTCCTCTGCTTTAATGCGCATAGGATAATCTCTATCACCTATCTTTATTTTTATGGCTAATTCATCCATTCATTTCCCGTCATGCTTCGCTTAAATAAGCGATGCACTTGTCAATTTCTCTGATATACTCATTTATCTTCAATTTTAATTCTGAAGTTTTTTGAGTATCTTCTGCCAAAGAAGTCACAATTTTACTTATTTTTTGTTGATTTTGGAAATTTTTAAATTCTTCATTTCTGTCCATCAAAGCTAACTTTAGCTGCTCATTTTCATTTTCCAGGCTTTTATATTTTAATTTTAACACATTGTAAGCATCCAGCATTTTCTTTATGCTGCCTTCAAGTGTATCAATCACAGCCTCAGTTCTAGCAATTTGAGCCATATTAAAGTAGAATATGCCTACAAAAGTACACATTTCTTTTTATAAATTGTACTATCCAATGTTAACTTGATTCAATTTGAAGTTTTTTTACTAATTAAATTAAGAAAGAAATAGAGCAGACTTAGCGACAAGAATAACAAAAATGACGGATTTGAGACCAGCATTTTTATGCTTTATATTAACAGATGTACATCCATTATCTGTTTATCTTTATCACCTTCTGTTTTTTCGTACTGCCATCTGCAAGCAAGGTTTGTACCAAATAGATGCCTGAAGCCCATGTTTGGGTAGGTATGGTTAGCTCAAAACTTTCAGACCGTACGTATTGAAGCACCTCTACACCCATTGTATTGTAAAGAAAACAAAATTAGCATACCAAAGGCCGATACAAGCCACATGATTAAAGAGAATGTTTTCTGGGGAAGGTGTAAAAGTTAATAAGTTGAGTAATTATTAATCATAAGATGAAAATTGAAGTTAATAGGTAGCGGTAGTTGAAAAATATTTTTTGTTCAAATAAAAAAACTTTAATCACAAAAAATCTAAGTCTAAAAAATATTAATATAGCTTTGGAAAAAAGTGGAACAATGTAAACTAAAATAATAATAGCATCGGCACTATTGTATCATAGAAAGTTTAAAACAGGACGGATCAAATGTAATTTAAAACCTAAACATCCATTTGTACCAGCTTAACGACCCCAAACATTTGCAGTTTAAATTATATTATTTATTGAAAATGTTTAGTTTTTTCATGCAATTTGTATTGTATATGGAAATAATTGTATAATTTTGTATTGTTGCTTAGGTGTAAAGTTTTATCTAGCTATGTAAGATTTAAAGAAACTATACCCAAAAGCTAAAAATACTACTTCAAATACAAACAACTGCTCTATTATGTACACAAAGCAATTAGCTTTTAAGAGATTATTATTTCTAATAGTTTCTCTTATTACTTTAACCACCATTAATGCAGTTAATTATACTGTAACCTCAGCAGCTGCCGGCAATACAGGTGTTGGTACATCTGGAACCTTGCAATACTGTACTGAAAGAGCTAATGCGAATACAGATGGTATCGGGCCACATGTCATTACATTTGCCGTAGCAGGGACATTTAATTATGGCCTGAATTTTTGGCAAGGTAATAACAACATTACCATAGATGGGGCAGCTTTTCCAAATGCTATTGTTATTAACCAAACAGCCCAAGCATCTGGCAATAATAATACCTTAATATTTCAAAACTTAACTTTCTCCAATATTGGTGGTAGTGCTTTTAATATGGGAGGTGCAGGTACTGCCTTTACTTTTAACAATATTCGTGTGTTAAATTGTAATGGTACAGGGATTAGCATTTATAGTGGAGCAAGTGTAACAGGATCCAATCTAACCATTCGCAGTATTACCAATGGAAGTGGTATTTCTGTAAGTGGCCCTTCATTAACACTATCAAATAGTACCATAGCCCGCATTTCTGGAAATGGGATTAACGCCAATGGCGCAGGGAATGTAAACGTATCCAACACTGTAATTGATACCACAGGAAACAGCGGTATCAACATTGCAGGAGGTGGAAATCTCACGGTTAGTAATAATTCCATCATAAGAAATGTAACAGGTGGTCATGGTATTGCAAAAGATGGTGCCGGAAGTTCTAACATTTCAAATACCACAATTACTAGAATAAATGGTTCAAATTTTAATGGTATTTATATTGGTTCTGGTACACCGAACGTAATTAACAATGTTAATATTAGTGCTGTTTCAAATGGGCATGGAATTGAAAAACGTGGTACGGGTACCTTAACTACCTCCTTAACCACCATTGAAAATATTAGTGGTAATGATAAAAACGGTATTTATGTGGATGCGGGAAGTGCAATAAACATTACTTTGTCTAGAATAAGGAATATTAGAGGCGGGAATGGTATTCAGCTTAATGCCGCAAGTTCAGGTAGGATCAGCGGTGTCTTGTTTGGGTTGGCTGATGACGGCATTACCGCTACTGGCAATGTGATCAATAAATCTGCCATCTTAATAAACAACGGCACAATTAACAATTTCACCATCGGTGGTACAGGATTGGCAAATCGCAATATTATATCTAATTCCCTCGAAAATGGTATTAAAATATTAAACGTTGGTACCGGATTTTCTGTAGTAAACAACTTTATAGGTACAGATATTACTGGCTCATTGGCCAGACCCAACGGCTCAACTAACCTTGAAACGGATGGAGGTATTAATATTCAAACAGGTACTAATATTGCTATCAATCAAAACTTAATTTCAGGAAACTACGGGGTTGGTATTTTTGCTGCTGGTGGTAATAATGGTCTTTCCATTAAAGGAAATATAATAGGTCTTGATTCTACTGGTTTTAAACCTTTATCCAACGTAACTCTAGGTATTAAAATTTCAAATGCAACAGGAGTAACTATTGGCGGCAGTGCTGCTACTGATAGAAACATTATTTCCGCAAATGGTACCAACATTACCCATGTTTCAAACTCCAGTGGGCCTACCACTTACGATTGGACAAACATGGCAGGGATCTTTTGGAGTAATGTTCGCTCTTCAACCATCGAAAACAATTACATAGGAACTGCTATTTCTGGAAATACCACCACTTTCAGTACCGCAAATGATCTTGGTAACTGGAATGGAGGGATTAAAATTGAAAATAGTTCTTCGAATAATACCATAAGAAATAACGTAGTTGGTGGAAATGGCTTTAGATCGGCTGTTACTCAAGTTAATCACTATGGAACTATTGGATTTTTAAAAGGCCACGGTATCTTAATTAAAGATGGGTCTTCATCTACCAACTTGGTTGTGGGAAATAGGGTTGGGGTAGGTATGGATGGATCATCAAAAATAGGAAATAAACAAGATGGTATTTCTGTTCAAGGTGCCTCAAATACTACCATTGGTGGTAGTACCGTTGCTGATAGAAATATAAGTTCCAATAACACCTACGGAATATATGTTTCTTCTAATTATAATGGATCTAAGGCAACCAATACATTTATATATGGTAATTATTTAGGTACGGATGCTACTGGTACTGTGGCAATTGGGAATGGTGTAAGAAGTGATATCATAAACGAAGGTGCAGGAATTGGGATAAGAGATTCTCCAAATAACTTGCTTTTAGGTGGTAGTTTAAGTGGCCAAGGAAATTTAATCTCTGGAAATAATATGGGTATTGAGCTCATAGGGGATGTTAGTTCTGTTTCCAGAACAAGAACTCAGGTGACTCAAATAAAAAATAACATTATTGGACTTCAAGCTGATGTCGTTTCGGTTTTGCCCAACTTATCTTATGGTATTGCCTTCACAGCAGGTGCTAGCAGAAATATTATTGGAGGTTCTGGTGCTTCTGATGGGAATTACATCTCTGGTAACTTAGCAGATGGAATCCACATGGTTAACGCCGATTCTAATACCTTTCAAGGTAATTTTATTGGCGTAGATATTAATAGAGCTGCCAAACCCAACACAGGTGACGGAATTAACTTAAGGACGGATTCAGACAATAACATCATTGGTGGGGTAAATACTGGCGAGGCTAACACCATTGGAAGCAATACGGGCAATGGTGTCCAAATAATGGATGCAACTTCGACCAAGAACTTAATTCGTAAAAACGTTTTCCTTTGTAATGCTTCAAGAGGTGTGGTATTAAATGGCGGGAATAACGCTTTTGCTACTCCTTTATTAACAGGTACTTCCACCAATTTGGTAATTACGGCTACCACTGGTAATTATCCCGCTGGTACCATTATCGATATTTATGAAGTGGATGAAACATGCGCCAGTTGCCCAACCAATGGCACAAGACTACAAGGTGCAGTATTAGACACCTCACTCACCACCACTGCGGGACAAGCCACTTGGACAGGTGGTACGGCAGGAAAATATTATACAGCCTTGGCACATGAGGGCGCAACCAATACCTTCTTAAATACCTCTGAATTTTCAGGTTGTTATGCTACTAATTGCACCACGCCTCTTATAACACCAACAGTTACAGCTAGTCCAAAATTAATTTGCGAAAATGGGTCGGTTGCTATTAATATTGCTAATACCCAAAGTGGAATATCTTATCAAGCATTTATTGGCTCTACGAACGTCGGTTTGCCAATAATAGGAACTGGTGGTGCACTCCCAATACCAATACCAAGCGCAAGTTTGACAATTGGGAATAATATTATTGGTGTAAAAGCCACAACCGCTAACGCTTGTACCACGGTAACTTTAAGTGATACAGCTTTGATTAAGGTGATAGCTCCTCCGACGATCACGTTTACAGCAACTGGCGGTACTTTTTGTAATTCGCCCTCTACTGCAAGTGTTCAGGTGAGTAATAGCCAAACTGGTGTTAATTATCAGGTGATAAATAGCGCTAACACAACTTCCATTAGCGCATTGGTACCAGGTACTGGTGGAGCATTAACTATACCACTGAATGCTGGTTTGCCTACTGGTACTTATAACGTGGAGGTTAGTGCCACTAACGGCACTTGTACAACGGTAACCATTACGGATACAGCAAGGGTGATAATCAATAAAAGCCCCGACCTTACACTTACCCCAACTGCACCAAGCCCCATTTGCGAAAATACTGCGAGCACGGCTACTATAACCAACGCCGAAGTAGGGGTAGTTTATACGGTATTTGAAGGTGCGACACAAATTGGCATTGGAAATCCAACGATCAGCTTAGGTACACCAGCTGTAGGCACCCATACTTATACTTTCAAGGCAAGCATTGGTGGTTGTGGTATTCAAGATATGACTAAGTCACTTGTTGTAGTTGTAAATAAAAGGCCAGACCTGACATTGACGCCATCGGCCCCAAGCCCTATATGTGAAAATTCCACAAGCACCGCGACAATTACAGGTGCAGAACCAGGTGTGACTTACAGCGCATTTGAAGGAAGTACACAAATAGGAACTGGCAATCCTACCATTGGTCTAGGTACTCCTACGGTAGGGTCACATATCTACACGTTCACGGCGAATATAGCAGGTTGTGGCGTGTTGGATATGAGCAAAACATTGTCAATTGAGGTCAATAAAAGTCCCGATTTGACATTGCTCCCTACCGCACCAAGCCCTATCTGCGAAAACACAGCGAGCACTGCTACTATAACTAACCCCGAAGCAGGGGTAGTTTATACAGCATTTGAAGGTTTATCACAAATTGGCACAGGAAATCCTACCGTCAACTTGGGTACGCCTACGGTGGGCACCCATACCTATACTTTCAAGGCCAGTATAGGCGGTTGCGGTGTGCTAGATATGGTTAATTCTCTGGTTGTGCTAGTGAACAAAGCACCTAACGGCACCTTGGTTCCCATAAATAACGGTCCCGCTTGTACAGGTTCTATCGTTACCGTGACCATCCCAAATGCAGAAACGGGTGTACTTTATGAAGTATTTAATGGCACGACTTCATTAGGCAGTGATCTTGGGAAAAACGCCGATCTCAACATTAACATTACAGCACCAGGCTTAGCAGGTGATTATACTCTCACGGTAAAAGCAAGTATAAGTGGATGTGCTAGCTTAGATTTGCCAAATACCATCTTAAAAGTGAATCAAGGCCCAGATGTGGGACTTGAGGTAACGGCAAATGGACCTTTGTGTTCGGTAGGGCCTAATTCCACTCCTGTAATAACTGTTAAAAATGCGCAATCAAATGTTAACTATACCGTTGTTAAATCAGATGACACCCCTGTGGCTGGTGGGGATTCACCAGTATTAACAGGTTCTGATTTGGTGTTTACCTTAAGCGGATTATCAGTTGGCACTACTAATTTTAAAGTTACCACCGAAATTGCTGGTTGTACAAAAGGGGAATTAAATACAAAACCGAGCATTGTTATTAATAAATTACCAAACAATGCGTTGGAGATAAATGCCATCAGCCCAATTTGTGAAGGAATTGACGGTTCAGTAACTGTGGTAAATGCCGAATCAGGTGTTAGCTATCAGGCTGTAATAAATACCAGCCCGATTGGAAGTGCAGGTAATCCAAATCTAATTATCCCAAGTTCAAATTTAGCTTTGGCCCAAATAAATATTATCAAGGTCAACGCAAATATTGCTGGTTGTGAAGCAGTTTTATTAGATGACACGGCTACCATTTACGTTTCTCCAAAACCGAATGTAGATTTAGAGGTAATTCAAAATGGCCCTATATGTACCTTGGATAGCAATACACTGGGTATTGTCACTATTAAAAACAGTGGATTAGGTGTAAATTACACAGTATTTAACGGAAATACTGCAGCAAGTTTTGAGGAAAAAGGTACAGGAACTGATTTGCCAATTAAACTGACTTTATCTACAGCTGGCACTTACTCACTTACCGTAAGAACACAAGTGGCTGGTTGTGGGATAGATAGTTTAAAAAATAAAGTTGCTTTTGTAATAAACGAATCGCCAGACGTAACCTTAGATTTGGTGGCAGCAAGCAACGAAATTTGCCAAAAAGGCCAAGTGGAATTAACCATTAAAGATACCAAACTTGGTTATACGTATTCCTTTATACAAAATGACACCCTGTTATCACCAAGCTCAGCGGGTACAGGAGGAGATGTTTCTTTTACCAAAATTCTCAACAAAGCTGGACTTTATACCTATAAAGTTCAGGTGCAAATAGCTGGCTGTTCTTCGGATACACTTAATAAATCAGTAGCTGTAGTGGTAAATCCATTGGCGAATGATGCTATAAATTTAGAGGCCTCGAATAACACGATCTGTTTAGGAAATGCAATTTCAATTGATCTATTTCCTGTACAAGACAAGGTAAAGTATGAATTGTTCGATAACGGAACACTGGTAGATAGTATCAGAAGCACCAACACTTTGCCAATTACTTTTGAACCACTTACTCCTACTACAGAGGGTTTTCATGAATACTTTGTGTTGGCGACCTCCAAGGGATGTACTGCTGTAAGAGGTCTGGATACTGCTGGTGTTCAAGTGAATGATTTACCTGATACATTGGCCAATGTTAGCTATGATCCAATTATTTGTTCTAATGAAGATGCCGTTGTTTCTGTAGCACCTGCAAAAAGTAAAACCACCTATTCTTTGTACAATAACACCATTTTATTAAATGCTGGTTTAGTGAATGGAGCAGCAGGAAGTATTTCATTAAATGGAGGCAATCTTAATGTTGGTAAGGATACGCTATCAGTATTTGCTTCTATTCCAGGTTGTAAAACTGTTAAAATCACAGAAGAAGCGATTTTTAAAATAAATAAAGCTCCAAATCTTAATTTAAACCCTTTAGGTTCATCTGTTTGTCTGGGACAAAATGGAGAGGTAACAGTTGTAGACACAGATACAAACGCTACTTATTTCCCTTATGTAACGATTTATAGGAGACCAAATAAATTAGATTCGCTCATAAATGCTGGTACAGAGGTATTATCCAATGGAGGAGATGTTAAATTTGAGATTCCAAATGATAAATTAACAGGAGATGTTTCTACGATTAAAGTCTCAGTTTTTGTAGAAGGATGTGGTAATCAATTATTAAATGATACCACATTAGTTTATCAACTAAATAAAGTAGGTGGAATAAATGGTTCTTCAGTAGTATGTGAAGGTTCTAAGGAAATATATACCGTTACTCCCCTTCTTGGAGCAGTTGATTATAAATGGTCATTGTCACAAGTTTTTGATACAAATACCACCTATATAGCAAACAAAAAAGATGTGAATGATAGCATCACTGTGCAGTACGGTACAAAAGACACCTTGTTTGTTAAGGTATCACCTATCGGTGATTTGGGTGCTTGTACTAACTTGGAAGATAGCATTCAGGTGATAGTTTATCCACCGCTTGATGGTTCCGCCACCATCCTCCTCCGAGAAACCGTTTGTCTCTTTGATACAGACACTTTAGAATTTGGTGATGTAGTGAACGTGAGTGGATACGAATGGAGTTGGACAGATAGTATACAAACCATCGAAACCATTAAGTCTCCTTTGACCTATGATAAGATTGTGATCAAATACATGAGTACAGGCTTTGATACCATTACCCTCAAATTGTATAGCCCTTGTTTGGTTCAGCCATTGGTAATCACCAAAGTCATTAGAATTTTAGGGCCACCAACGGTAGATGCAGGTACCTATGGTATTGTTCCGATGCTTAATAAAGATATCCGCTCTATTGATCTGGAACCAGGTATTAGCACTAGCGAAAATGGACCTGCGCCTAACGACACCTTGGCTTACCAATGGACCGAATTACGTGGCTCGGTCGTAGATAAAAGTGATGACCGTGATAATGCAAGTTTCAAACCACGCACCTTAACTAATATTGTGCAGTTGCAGGTCTACCATAAAGCTTTGCCTTATTGTGCCGCCTCAGACACCGCCAAGGTGATCATTGATTTGGGAATTGTTATTCCAAACGTATTTACGCCAAACAATGAAGGACCTTTAGATACAGAAGCTTGGAATATTCAGAATCTTTCGTCCTTTTACCCCAATGCCACGCTTCAGATCTACAACAAATGGGGTGCTTTGCTGCGCGAATTCCGTGGTGGCGACTACAGCATTGGATGGGATGGTACGCGCAATGGCCAAGATATGCCAGTGGCTACTTACTACTTCATCTTAGATCTTAAAAATGGCATCGTGCATACTGGCTCAGTTACGCTGTTGAGATAAAAAATTATAAAGTAATATTTTGAAAGTTGATCGTTTAACTCAACTACAAACTAAATAAGAATGAAAAGAATACAATTAATAGGGTCATTAATTTTGCTTATAAGTGGCATTCCAGCCATGGCGCAGCAACAAGGGCAATACAGTATGTACATGGTAAACCAATATGTATTGAACCCCGCTGTAACTGGCACCGAAGATTATATAGACCTCAAAGCTGGGTTTAGGGCACAATGGGTAGGCTTGGACGATGCCCCAAAAAGTTACTACCTAACAGGGCACGCGCCTATCGGTAAACACATGGGACACACCGACCATCAAGACGTAAAACCCTTGGCTTGGCACAGTGTGGGAGGTATGCTCACTGGAGAAAACACAGGCCCTCTTAATAAAACCAATTTTTACGTAAGCTATGCGTATCATTTGCCCTTGAGCAGCAAAATAAACGTATCCTTGGGAGCATTTTTAGGAGGACAACAATATAGAGCCAAGCGGTCTGAACTATTCCCTGCGGCAGATAACGACCCTACCATTAATCAAGCATCATCGGCCATTTCGCCAGATGGTAGCCTAGGACTTTGGGTGTATGGCAAACGTTTTTATGTGGGTACCAGCACCCTTCAAATCTTTAATAACAAGGTAAACGTATCAAGCGATGGTACCAGCGCCAGCACACGACTCAACCGTCACTACTTTGCTACTGCAGGGTATAGAATTAAACTGGATAGCAACTGGACATTGGTGCCGAGTATCATGATCAAAGGCATTGCCCCTGCACCCGCATCGTTAGACCTTAACTGTAAAATAAGATGGCAAGATAAGTTTTGGGGTGGAGTAAGCTGGAGAAACATGGACGCTATTGTGGGCATCATTGGTATGACATTACAACAAAAATATGATATTGGCTATTCTTACGACTACACCACTTCTCAACTGGCCAACTACTCCAGTGGTTCACATGAGATTGTAATCGGTTATCGTATCGCACATCTTGACAAAAAACCTGCTCCTGCGCAGTTTTGGTAGG
>JAIYAU010000042.1 GCA_027488865.1 Cytophagaceae bacterium | reverse complement strand
TATTTTGATTATAACCCAGCCGTTGTGACCAATACCACCCTTAACAACTTGGTCACCACCATCCCTAACGGTAAAGTAACAGCCATAGAAGATCACCTCTTTGCCCCAAAAAGCATCATCATTCCGCATCCATTAAGCAGTAGGTCGGCCATTCAGTTTAAAAATAACAGTTCTGCCTCCGCCACCCTGCAAGTCCTTGACCTCACAGGCCAGTCCGTACTGAGCAAAACAACTACCGAAAGCGAATTCCAACTCAACAGAAATGAGTTCAACAGTGCTGGCTTGTACATCTACCAGATCAAAGTTGGTAATGAGGTTATTACCGGTAAGTTGTTGGTGGAATGATGGCTTTGCTGACTGAATGATCCTTTTGGTGAGTTGTATCTAAAAATGTTATATTTGTTTGGTAATTATCGCTAGTATTCGTTTATCTTAAAAATAGTTACCTACCTGTCTACCTCACCCATTACCATATCTAAAGAACCAATCACAGCAACTAAATCGGCCAACATAATGCCCCTAGAGAGTTCGGACAATATGGAAAGATTTACAAAACTACAGCCTCTGGCTTTAAGCCTAAATGGCTTGTCTGACCTTTCATCGGGGTCAGTACGGAAGAAAAAGCCCAATTCACCTTTAGGATTTTCAGAACGTGAATAAAAGTCCATGGCTTTAGGACGGATTTTTTTAGGTACTAAGGCTTGTGGATCAAAGTCTCTCGTTCTTTTATGAACTGTAGTTAAACTAGTAAGTGCTTGCTCTATTATTTTTACGGATTCCCAACATTCCAATACCCGAATGTTATTTCTCTCCCAACAGTCTCCTAAGCTGCCAACTGTTCCTTTTCCGACAGGAACTTCAAAATCCAACTCGGGATATACAGAATATCCATCTACTTTTCGCAAATCAAATTTAAGACCTGATGCACGTAAAATTGGTCCAGAACAACCGTAGTTAATAGCCTTTTCTAAGGACAATACACCAATGTTGGCCGTGCGAGCAATAAATATTGTGTTATCTACTACTAGCTGCTGTAGTTCGATCAATTTGGGTTTTAGATATTTAATAAAATCAGCACAGCGTTCTTCAAACCCAACAGGTAGGTCATAATACAACCCACCCACCCAAATATAGTTATAAAGCATTCTTGCACCACAAGTCCACTCCAATAACCTCAAAATATGTTCTCTATCGCGCATCATCCATAAAAATGGTGTATATGCTCCGATATCCATGGCATACGTACCAATGGCAACAAAATGAGAGGCCAGACGATTTAATTCCGCTACTAAAACTCTGATATATTCAATTCTTTTAGGTATATCTTGGTCTATTCCAAGAATTTTTTCTACACCCATTACATAGGCATGCTCTGAATTCATGGAAGCCACATAATCCATACGATCTACATAAGGAATAATCTGATTATAGGACAAGGCTTCGGCGTGTTTTTCAAAGCAACGATGTAAATATCCAAGGTGAGGCACTACATCTACCACATATTCGCCATCGGTAACAACCTCCAGCCTAAGTACACCATGTGTGGAAGGGTGCTGTGGGCCAATATTTAATAACATCTCATGAGATTTCAAATCTCCTGAGCCATATTTATTGCGTTCTGAAACGACTAAATGGTCGTTGTTATATTTATATTGAATTTTATCGGAAGACATGGTTATCAATCGAGGTCTACATCGTTCTTTTTAATTTCTAACCTCGAAATATCTATATCTTCATCGTCTTCTTCTACATAGAATCCTTCAAAATGTTCAATTAATTGAGTAAAGTCTTTTTCTTTACGGCCTCTATCAAAACTAAGAAGTAATGCCGGTAGAATTGTGAAGTTAGTAGCCAATGCTGTTAAAAGGGTGATGGAAGTAAGAATGCCCAGTGCGATAGTACCTCCAAAATTAGAAGCAGCAAAAATGATAAAACCAAAAAACAAAACGATGGAAGTATAAATCATACTTGGGCCTGCGTCTATTATACTTACCCTTAAGGCATCCCTAACACTTAGTTTATGGTTAAAAATTTCGTACCTATATTTGGCCAAAAAGTGAATGGTATTATCCACAGTTATACCAAACACAATACTGAAAATAATAGAAGTACTTGGTTTAAGGGGAATTCCAAAATATCCCATAATGGCTGCGGTAATTATCAATGGAATAAAATTTTGGATAAGGGTAATCATTATCATTCTGAATGATGCAAATAACATGGCCATTAGAATTGCATTGAAAAGTATTGATTGAGCTATACTGGAGTTTAAGCTATTGATAAGCATGTTATTACCTCTTACAAATAGTAGAGTGGTGCCAGTAAGTTTAACATCAAATTTCGCTTTTCCAAAAATCTCTTCTGCTTTAGGCTTAATTTTATAATTAACCAAAGAATCAAGTTTAATGGAACCAACATCAGCCACTTTACACGAAATTCTAATTTTTTGTCCTGTAGAATCGATAAACGATCTGATCAAATTTTGATTGCCTTGTTGTTTTTTAAGATACTTATAAATGGCTGCCTTATCATTATTAGTCGGCAATTCGTAAAAACTGGGATCTCCTTCATAAAACGCCTGTGCTGAACCCTTTAAAAAGGTATTAATAGAAACTGGATTTGATACTTCCGGAAGATTTTTAAGCCAATTTTCAAATTCTTCAATTTTGTGAAGGTTTTTAAGATTCATCAAAGAGCCTTTTTTCTTCGTATCAATAACGAACTCTAGCGGCATGATACCCTTAAAATGTTTTTCAAAAAATCGTAAATCTGACTTAAGTGTTAATTTCTCTGGTACATCATCCACCATAAAAGAGATGGTTTGAATCTTAAATATGCCAAATATGGAAATTAAAACAATAATTCCTGTGACCACATAAACTGCGGTTTTATTATTAAAGGTAAGGTCAATTGACCAATTGATGATTTTATTAAGTGCTTCGCTATTAAGATGTTTTAACTGTTTATCACTGGGCTCCGGCAAATAGACAAGTACCGCGGGAATTAAAATAATGCTTATAACAAATGCCACCATGATGTTGAGGCCGGCAATAATACCAAACTCTTTTAACAGGGCGACATTACTGCTGCACAACACCAAAAAACCTACGGCAGTAGTGGCATTTACCATAAATGTAACCACCCCAATTGATTTAATAATTTGCGCGATTGCCTTAAGTTTATTTCTATGAATAATGAATTCTTGGTGATACTTATTGATAAGGTATATAAAGTTGGGGATACCAGTAATAACTATTAATGAAGGAATAAGACCAGTTAGAATGGTAATTTTATAGTTGAAGAGGGATAAAGTACCAAAAACCCAAATAACCACTACAACTACCAAGGCTAAAGGTACTACCACCGCATCCCAGCTTCTAAAAAAGATAAACAATATCACTCCAGATATTAAAAAGGATAACAGCAAGAAGATTTTAAGCTCATTAGCTACCTGCTCGCTCATTACAGATCGAATATACGGAATGCCGGCATAATGCAAGACTATACCCGTTTCTTTGGAAAATTGCTCACAATGTTTTAGTATCCTGTTAACAGCAACCTGCCTTATACTAGTGTTTATATAATTTTTGTTAATGCTCACAGCCATTAATAAAGCACCTGTTTGCTCATTAAGTAACTGACCATCATACATTTTTTGATCTTTTGCGTACTGCAAAAGGGTGTCTAGAGAGGATTGGGACTCTATTGGCTTGTTAAAAATGGTAACCAGTTCAAATCGTTTTTCAACTAGATTTTTCTTAATCGTTTTCAACTTGGGCAATGAAATAACTTCATTGATACCAGGAATCGCCTGAAGGCTGTCTATTAAGGATTTATAACGGTTAAAGTATTTTAGCTCAAATATTTTTTTGTCGGCACTGCCTACAACCACAAGATTACCATCTTCACCAAAGGTTTTTTTAAAATCTGTGAAATAGGCAAGCTCATCATCATCTGCGGGTAAAATGCGTAAATAATCATAAGATAACTCCACAGAGCGTGAAATATAACCCATCCAAATTGTAACTAGACCTACAAAAATGAGGAGGAAAAGTCGATACCTGATTACAATATTTGCTACATTACTCCAGAACATGACTATAAAATGTGGTCAAAGTTAAATAAAATATTTCTAAATGACCGAATCACAAGAGGTGTTGGCGTAAAAATGTACAAAATAGTGGTTAATTAAACGATTTAAGAATAATATCCTCTAATTTAGCCTTTGAGAATGGTTTGGAACAAAAGCCTTGAAGGATTTCAAAATTTTTGGCTTTCTCTAAATCGTCGGGGTCAATTGAAGATGATAAGATATAAATCGGAATAGTTTTTTGAATTGAGTGGGAGGATATTGCCTCTAAAAACTCCCAACCATCCATAATAGGCATATTGATATCCAACAAAATAAGATCTGGCAGAGAGGCTTTATCTTCCAAAGCAGCAAGAGCCATGTTTCCATTACCAAAAATCTCAATAGTTATGTTTTTAAGATTATCCTCAACAATTTTCTTAATTATATAGGAAGTAATGATATCATCCTCAATAATAAAAACCTTATTAATCATATAAATTAAAGAAAATTTTAAAGGTGGTACCTACATTAACCTCACTTTCTACCTCAATTTTACCCTTCATGGCTTCAATGTGGTTTTTGGTAATGAATAAACCAATTCCTCTTGCATCCTCATTTTCATGAAAAGTCTTATACATTCCAAATAACTTGCTTCCATGTTTAGCGAGGTCAATTCCTTTACCATTATCTTTAATTGATAAAACACAAAATTCTTCCGTTAATTCTGCATGTATTTCAATTCTTGGAGGCCGTTGGTTAGTTCTATATTTTATCGCATTACTTATTACATTAAGTAAAATACTCTCACAATACGAAGATATTACAGGTATTGAAATATGATCAGCAACGTTTATGGCTATTTCTATTTGATGCTGATATATAACCCCAGAAAGCACATCCAACGTTTTTTGCACCTCATCTTTTAATATAACGGTAACTTTAGGTTTGGAATAGTTTTCTGTAATAGTAATAATGTTATTTAGGTTTTGTAATGTGCCATCAAGATTATTGGCTGTTCTTTTTAACATATCCATAATTTTGACTCTTTCTTCTTCCGATTTTACATGTTCTAAAAAATCTACCAAGGAGGTAATATTAGCAGAGTGAGATCTAATATTATGAGATACGATGTATGCAAAATTTTTAAGTTTGCTATTTTGAAAACTCGTTATATCAAGTAATTTTTTTTGCTCAATTGCTATTTTTTTTCTTTCAGTAATATCTTGAATGATACCCAAATACCGTATTGGCTGACCTGTTTTGTCATATTGTGGCTCACCAAAAATAGACACCGTTCTGGTGTCACCATCAGCTCTGGTTATTTCCGGCTCAAAATCAATTTTAGTAATGGACTTATCCAACTGCAATATCTGTATTAAATACTGCCTATCTGATTCATTTAAACAAGATAACATTGCCTCTAACGGACTGTCGCTGGTGGGAGCAATTCCTAAAATATCACAAGTTTCTTCCTCAAAATTTATTTGTTTTGTTTGAATGTTATACGACCAATTTCCGATTTTGCCTATTTTCTGAGATTTTTTACGTTGATCTTCACTGGTTTTTAGGTCATCTATCACTGCATTTAAACGTTTTGCAGCATTTTTATGAGCCGTTTGATAATGGTTAATAATCACCAATAAAATAGTAAAAAGCAAAATTATTGTTGCAACTTTTTCACCAACTGGCTGATTTATTGGCGTTATAAAGGATGTATCAACTTTATTTTCTAGGGCCAACAAATATATTATTGGTGCTAAAAGATGTATACTTGAATAAACAAAACCAGTCTTTCTTTTAAAAAAATTAAAGGCAAAAATTATATTACAACATAACAATAGAGCATTACTAAATTCAGCATTAGGATACATGAAAATATTTAGGCAGCATATAAATGTGCTAAAAACCATGATACCATGAGCTACAAGGTCTATTTTTTGCTTTATTTTTATAAAAACTAGTGCAAAACCAAACACCGATAAGGAAAGTATTCCAATATAAAGCTGTGTAAAATTGCCGGAAAAAAGATATAATAATTGAAGTGGTAATAATAATGCTAAAGCTAGCATAACCACGTAAAAAACTACCGTTACATTGGCCAATTCAATGGTGTCCAGCTCTTGCGAAAGTACATCTTTCAAAAAATAATTTTTAATTTTGTTAAACATGCTCATGTTTGATAGTACTGCTTGCTACGATAATAAAATGAATAATGTTGTTTACTTCTTTTATTTCATTCTTATAACTAATGTATGTTTTGTTAAAAATATGAGATTTTTTATAAATTCAATCTTTTACAAATGTTTAAACGAATGATTTATATTGAAGTAATATTTTTAATTTTGCCACTTATATCGTAGTTTTAGTTTTCAAAATTCGGGCTTTTATTATATTGGTCTATCACATGAGTTTCAAAAAATTATTTTTATTACTTGCCTTTACTTTTTGGGGCTTACATCTTCTAACTGCTCAGGACGCTAATAGTAAGGTGGCATTTAGTAACCTCAACCAACAATTGCTAAAGGAGTTGGTTCTAAAAAAGTTAAATTATATCAGAGATACCATGCGTCTGAGAAATTTAGAACCAGATGAACTACTATATTTAGCTGCGGACCACCATGTAAAATACTTAGTAAAAGAAGGGATCAGTTCGCCCTCGCAAGACAACAAAAAGATGGCAACTGTTGAAGACCGTGTAAATAGCTTTAATGGTAACTACGGTGTATTAACCCAATTAATAGCAACTACCTATGTAGGTAAAAATGTTTTGCTTAAAAAAGAAAACAGAAAGGTAATATATGAAACCTACGAAGAGGTAGCTGGTGGACTTATCAAAAGTCTATTTGAAAACGAAAAGCAACTTAAAGCTCTTCGTAATGACGACCTTAGCAATATTGGTTTGGCTTTAGGAGTGGATGAACCTAGCAAAAAAGTATACCTCGTAAAAGTAATTGGAAATAAACCATACAAACATCCAGATGGTGTAACTCAGCCTAAAGATGCCTATAAACTGACTGAAATGAATGAGGAAAAGTGTTTAGAATGCCGAAAACTTATACGAAATATTCCAGTACAGGTAGATTATGGCATTAAAATAGAAAATGGAGATATTATGTTCCATTTTTCCGATTTGGAGTATTTTCAAAAAATGATGGAGGAAAGTTGCGATGCTATAGCGGTAGATATACTAAGAAGATCTCAATATACCTGTAATGGACCAAATGTATTTAATAAATCATTTGCACATAAGGGTGTAATTGTGCAACCTGTTAAGAAAAAGGTATTATTAAAAAATAATTTAAAAGCAGCAGAAGGCAAGGTTTGGGTCAAAATAGGAGTATTACCAAAGGTTATGTCAAGTGAGGAGTTAGAATTCAATTTACTGTTTATAAAAAGTAAATCACTCTGTGTCTATAAACATTATACCAAATTCCCAAAAGACTCACTTCAAATGTTACACATGGGCTTGTTTTTGGACAGTATACACCCCAATAATCAAGTATATCTAAATAACTACAACCATCGATACAAAATTGATGTTACCTACACTAAAAACGAATTAGAATTTGATCAAAAACGAATAACTACTGAGCTAGATTTTATTAAAGTAGATAATAAATCTGACTTACTTATTAATTATGATTTTAGTAAAGCAGACATTATTGCGTATTACCCAATCAATGAGATAGAAGCAGAGGCTATTGAGGCAAACAAAAAAAGAATTTTGAGTTTAGTAAATGGTATTCAGTTAATGCAACCAGATACACTTAAGTATACTTACAAGATTTTACCTGGTTGGACAAAATTTTTTACAGAAATAGCCAACACCCCTTATAAATACTTAACAGAATACACCAGAAAACAGATTCTTGAGAAAATCAAAGAACCAAAAATTGCGGCGGACTTAGAAGAAATTTTCAAAAAACAACAGGTTATTTATGTAAATTTAAGTCCCCAAATCCCAAGAGACTCGCTGGTACACAATAGCGCTTATTTAAAAGATAAATTTGAAAAAGCAGTTGCTTCTGAATATGCCCCTGATGTTATCAAAGTTCAAAGATTAATTTTTAATGCTATTCACTTTAACGAGATAAACTTTAGCATTATAGACAGCCTCAAAATTCCCAAAAAGGCTATTTTTATAGAAGCTCTTATTAATCAAGAAGCATTTAAATTTTTGTTACATAAAGATGATGCAACTTATGCATATGATGAATTTTTAAGACTTAATGATCTTTCTAAAGGTAACGCCAAGATATTGTATAACATGTGTGCTCTCAATATACTAAAGGCTTACCAAAAAATTGACGAAATTAAAGACTTTAATTACCTCAAAGAAAATATTGATAACCTATTGGTTTATAACATTGATAAGCGACTAACTCATAAGCTTTATGCTAATTTTTATTTGTTAAAAGCTGAAAAAGCCAGACGTACCAACCAACCAAAACAAAGGGAAGAAACAATTAAAAACGTTACTTCCTATTGCATTGGAAACGAATTAACTGATGAAGATTTATTAGTGGCCGCCAAAGACTATAATTATTATGGTGAAAGAGAATTCATCAACCAACTAATAGGACAAGCGGTGCAAGGAGAAAATGTTGACGAAGAATTATTGTTTTATTATTTGAATTCAAGCTTAAATGATGAAGTTACTTTAAAACAACCTTATTTAACCTTGGTTTTAGAAAATGCCTTTACAATTGATCCCAAACGTACTTGTAAAATTTTTAGTTCCGAAGGAGTATCCTTTCAAACTTTACAAAGTACACCATTAAAAAGATTTTTCTGTAAGGCTTGTCAAGATTAATTTTTGTAACAATAGTAGATTTTTTACGTTATGCCATGAGGTTAAAGCAGCAGGCGTTGTTTTAAGTTGATATAACATATTTTGATAATTAAAAAATGGGAAACAAAAAACAAGCTATTTTTATAATCAACCCAATCTCAGGAGGCAAATCAAAAGAGTTTGTACCCGAACTGATTCGAGAGGTCATTGATAAAAATATGTTAGAGGTGGAAATTGTTTTTACCAAAGCTCCCGAGCACGCAACAGAATTAGCTAAAGAGGCCGCATTAAGTGGATTTAATTATGCCATAGCTGTTGGTGGGGATGGAACAGTAAATGAAATTTCCAAAGGCATTATTCATACAAACACAGCCTTGGGAATTGTGCCATTTGGTTCTGGAAATGGTTTAGCAAGGCATTTGGGTGTGCCAATGAATATTAGACAATCAATAGAATTTATTAACACCGCTAAGGTAAAGTCAATAGATGCGGGGTTGCTTAATGGAAATCTATTTGCTAATATGGCAGGTACAGGTTTTGATGCTCATATAGGCAAACTATTTGCCGAGCAAAAAGGCAGAGGATTTTCAACCTATATCAAAACTACGCTAAATGAGTTTATTAACTATAAACCAAAAGAATATACGCTTACTATAGACGGAACAAAATATGAAAAGGATGCATTCTTGATATCTTTTGCCAATTCTACCCAATATGGTAACAATGCACACATTGCCCCTACTGCTAGCACAGAAGATGGCTTATTGGATGTGTGTATTATGAAATCATTTCCAGTAGTGGATATGCCAGCTTTGGCCATACGTCTTTTTAACAAGTCCGTTGACAAATCTAAATATGTTGAAATCATTAAAGGAAAAGATATAAAAATTGAAAGACCTAGTGAAGATGCCGTGCATCTTGATGGCGAACCGTTTTTTATGGGGAAAAATCTGGATGTAAAGGTGCTCCCAAATAGCCTAAATGTTTTGTGGGGTTAAAAGTTAACAGAATAAGTAATGCCCCTAAAGTCAATATATACTTTAGGGGCATTTTTTTTTGATTTTAATATAATTCTCCACATTTTTGTTTAGTGGTTAAAGTATAATCATTAGAAATTTTTTCAACAACTATACCTAAAATTGTCTTTAAAAATATGACACATATTATCAAATTAATAGTTTTTATTGCAATTGCTCTAGTATCAAATTCATGTGCTTTTCATAAAGGATTGTATTCTCCATATACAAATTTTGAAAGTAACACCAAGGTAGAATTTACCGACATAGCCATTGGTTATAGTAAGGTAAGTTATTTTTTAGGATTTGGTGGCTTGGGTAAAGATGCCTTGGTAAATGAGGCAAAAAGGAATCTATTTCTCTCTTATCCGTTAAGAACTAATCAAACATTTGAAAATTTTACAGTCGATTTTAAAACTACTATAGTTTGGCCTTATCGTAAGCTAGAAGTATTGGTAATAGCAGATGTTGTAAACCGTGATTCTTCAATAAATATCAGTTATTCAAAAAATTATGTCAATATATTAACCAAAAACAACAATGTATCGATTGATAGTTTTAGGGTGGCAGAATCTGTTGCTTTTTTATATGATAACAAATTACAACAAGCCAAAATAATAAAATTGAGTAAATCATTGGCCTATTTATCGTTTGTAAGTAACAATGGCACTATAAAAATAAAAAAGGTTAAGCTTAAAGATTTGTTTAATATTGGGGATAAAGCCGCCAATAACTTCTCACACAATTTTGTAATCGGTGATAAAGTTCAATATAAAAATGTTAACAGTTCAGGCTCTTATGACGTTAAGACAGGTACGATTTGTGGCTTGAATAACAAAATGGCTTTGATAGTACGCGAAAACAAATTACTAAAAGTAAGGATAAGATCTTTAACAATAATTAAGTAAACCCAAAAAAGCTAATTTTCAAAATTTATGTAAATGGGTTTCTCATCTAATGAGAACTTAAATATTTCTTAGCTTCTTTGTAAGTAGGGTGATCTTTATCCGCACTGTTTTTAATTTTTTGATAATACTTTTTGGCGCCATCAATATTCTTTTCAACATCCGCCATTTGTGCTAAATATGATAACGACCACAAATAATAGCCTACATTCGTAGCGTTTATTTTTTCGCTATAACTAACAGCTTTCAAAAAATATTCTTTAGCTTTTGCAAGGTCATTTTTACGAAACCTATAGAGGTAGCCTAAAAAAAACGCCGCATACCTACCACTTACCTCTTCATAAAAAGGTGTTTTGTTATCAATTTTTTTTAAAATATCCAAAGAAATGGTTTCCGAGACATCCGTTCGCCCAATTTGATACGCTATTCGGGCATACATTCTTGCAAAATATGGATTGTTAGGAAAACTTTGGTATAGTTGCTGTGCTATAGGAAATGCCAAGGTTGAATTATCCTCTTCATTAAAATAAATGTTCATTAAAAATGATTGAGCTTCAGTCCTTGTATAAAACGCATTATAAGCAACTTCGCGCAATTGTTCTATCCCTTTGCCTTTTTCCCCTTTAGGAAACATAATCATGATTGGTTTGAGAATTGGATAGTTCTCGGGTATCCACACAGAATAATAATTGTAAAGAGCATCTCCGAACATAAACTCAGGACTAAGTTCATTATTATTTTTACTTAATTGCATGTGGTTCATAGCATTTTTTGCAGCTACTGTAGCTTTGCGCCAATGTTTCCTGTCAGATAACAATCTGCCTTTAAATCCATAAGCCGCTGATAAGAAAAAATTGGCTTCTATATTATTGTTGTTTTTGCCATACATCACTTGTGCTTTATCAATCGCAGTATCCATGTATGCAAGAAATGGCTCATCATATTGTTTGTTTTCGGTGTTTGGCAGGTATTTCCAATATTCCATTAATCCAAAAAGAAAATAAGGAAGAGGATGTTGGGGAAATTTCTTTTTTAGTTGGTTAAATTGAATTGCCGCCGAATCAAATTTAAAATTATACATCTGGTTGATTGCGTCAGTACATTCAAGTTGTACATCAAGGTCTTGTAAAAGATAATTGTTAGGCAACTGTTGTGCATAACCACCAAGACTAATCAAACAAAACCAAAATAAAATTACTCTAGACATGTTTAGGTTTGATTTTATGTTACCAAAATTTCTTGAAAGTGTTTACCCAAGATTTAATGTCACAATAATGACTAAAATTAACTAATATTTTGAACAGATTAAAAAATATTTGGAATTAAGACACTATAAAGTAGTTGTAATAAATTAAAAAAGGCTGTTACAAAGTAATTTACTTTGAACAGCCCGTAACCAACAATTAAACAAACCAACTATGAAAAAATTAGTCTTTTATGATCTTTTCGATCCACTTTTCATTAGTGCCTATTATGTGCAAGAAATAAACACCTGATGTTACACCTGTTAGTTCAATATTTTTACTAAAAGTGCCCGTATTGGTAAAGTCTTCTAAAACAAGTTTGCCTACAGCATCATATAACTTTAATGCAACATTCGATTGCTCTCCTAACTTAGCATTTAACACAAAATTACCTTGATTGGGATTAGGAACTACCGATATTTCAGAGTTTTGAAAATTTACATTAATTGCCTTAATGTCTGTAGTAGATTGTTTACCATTAGCGTCCGTTTCAACAATCATATAATAAAATGTGCCTCCACCCTTCGAAACGTGATCGACAAAGTTATATTCTTTTAAAACTTGACTATTTCTGTTAGAATTAACCTCACCTATAACTTCAAAATTATTTTGTCCATTTATTGAACGCATTATTTTAAAGCTTGAGGCGTTCTCCTCAAATGACGTAGCCCAGTTTAAGTTTACAAGATTCGCATTTTTGGTGACGTCAAATTTAACAAATTCTACTGGTAAAACACAAGTATTAGTAGCACATACAAGTATTCTACCGCAGGTGTAGCCAGTGCCAGCCTCAAACTTGATATCAAATACTGACCCCCTACCGCCTAGATTTCCGTTATCCCACCCTGAAACAGCCCGAAGAATAGTTTGCCCTGTATTATCATTCGTCGGTGTATTCCAAAGATTTGTGGTAGATGCTGGATCACAATCAAATACAGGCTGTTCATTATAAGTGCCTTCTGCACGAATCCAATAAATTGTATTGGCCAAAAGATTGATGTTTACTGGCACTTGGATAACTCGAGCTGTATTAGCAGGGATTGTGCCGATTGGATAGCCTGCTCCCACTTGTGATCCAGTATTTGGTGAGTTATTTGCGTTATTATTGTAAACAGCAACTGAACCAGTTGTTAATGTATAATTATTCGTATTATTTATGTACAAGCTAACACTTGTAAGGCGAATATTTCTTGTTGGCCTTACTGCCAAATAGGCGTCCTTACCCCTTTGAGTGCTCCAGCTTCCAACAGCACACCCTACACCAGCTGCAATCTGAGCAGTAGTGGGTATAGTGGCTCCAGTTGAAAATAGCGTCCCTTGTATACTACCCAAATCCTCTGCAAACAAAGCCCTTGAACATCCAGGAATAGTGGTATTGATATTGGCAAAAGTTGTAGTTAAACTTAAAGCAGAATCCGTAGGGTTAAGCGCCGTGCCACCCGTTAAATTTGTATACCATTTTATTTTCGAAGTAGTTGGTGTAATCACATCAAATTTACCTTTACTAGCCCCTGCATCAGCACACGCTGTTACAGTGTAAGGGTTTGGTCTTTCGGTGATGGTCATAGAGTCGCGTTGTACGGGACAAGGACCACATAAAAATGGTACCGTAGATCGTGTATCCCTTATCTCAACTTTATACTGGCCTAATTGGTTTACACGATTCTGGGCAGAATCTCCAGTTAATGTTGGCGTAATAGTACCTTCTACCAAAGTCCAAGGATTTGTACCTACCCCATTTGCATTTGTTCCAGCTCTGTAGTACCATTGATATTTATATGAGCTATAGGTTTGAGGGACCTGTGAATTAATTATTGTAGAAAAAACAGGGCATGTAACTATGTCCGAAGGTAGAAATGGAGTTCCGGGACAAGGATTAGCAAAAGTACATCCTGTTGGAAGTGCAAAGCTAGTAGCAAAATTTCTATCGATTAAGTCACCCAGACCTAATTCTCCGCGTCGATTCCAACCCCAAGCAAAAGTATTTCCAGAAGCACCTGTAGCAAAAAACCAAGCGTCTCCATCAGAAACGGAGGTTATTCCTGTTAAAAAGTCACCTGGGGTACTACTTTTAAGCACATAAACTGGTGAAATGGCTCCTTGAGGTGAATTTGCTGCATCATTTCTGGTAAAGTTAGTACAGGCTTGATTTGATAAGCCAGCAGTCCCTAAAGTTCCAGATTGTAACGCTGCTACGTTATTATCACCAGGTGTACCAGGATCAGGACAACTAAGTGGATCAGCTCCTAAGTTTCCGGTAAATAAACCATTTGATCCAAATGTTACAACCCTACCGTCAGAAAGAACTACCGCAGAAGATGCTTGCCCCGCAGCAATAAATGTAGCATTAGCTAAATAAGGACCAATTCTATAGTCAGTAGCCCCAACTGCCAAAACTCGGTACGCAGCCTCCAAACCACCATACCCCTGATAATCTTTTCCTAATCCTCTCTGTCCTGGTCCCCAGTCACCTCCCCAAGACCATACATTTCCCGCGTTATCCAAAGCTAAGCCATGGGCGTCACCCGCAGATATTTGAAGTATATTTGACAAATCGGCGTCTAGAGAACCATTGAAATCAGTATCAATTCTAACTCTATCAGCTACATAAGTTATTGCCGGGGCTGTACCTGCTCTACCTAACTCAGCACCATTATTGGTACCCCAAGACCAAACATTGCCATTAACATCCAATGCAAAGGCACAGTCATCTCCACCTTCAATTTGAATTATATTTGTTAATGGTCCGCCACCAGCTCGTTGAACATAAATCGGTGTACTTCTATTTACTGTAGTGCCATCTCCCAATTGTCCATTGGTATTTTCGCCCCAAGCCAAAACTTTTCCTGTACTACGCTCTATTGCATATGACGAGTTATTACCACCAGAAACATACGAAATATTTGATAAAAAAGTAGGATCTCCTCCTGCAACAACTTGTGCCCCTTTTAAAACCTTTTGAGGTGTTGGACTTGGTGTACCTGTTCCACTTACTGCTCCACCTTGTCCTTTTTGTCCAAAGTTATTTTCTCCCCATACCCAAACATTATTATTACAATCAAGACCCATTAAGTGCCCACCAGAACCTGCATCAATTTGTTTTATAGCCGGTAATATACCCCTTCCAACCGACAAGGGTTTGTCAGATCTTGTAATTGATCTAGTATTTCCTAAAGAATCTATACCAAGCTGACCGCTGGCGTTTGATCCCCAGGCATAAACTATTTGATTATCACAAACTGCAGCCGAAAAACTATTTCCTCCTGATATCTGTAAATTTTGTGCCCAAAGTAAAGATTGGAAGCTGATTAATAGGAAAATGAGTATCCTTTTCATATTCATAAGTAGTTGTGTTGTTTAAACTATATTTATTATAAATATAATACAATACAAAGTTATAATATTATTTTTAATATCACAATATATTCACCTATATATAATTTGTAAATATTGTTATCTTATTGTTTATCAGCTCATATATTAACCCATCAAGCCTTTTATAAAAACTTAAGAATTCTGATAGATAACAACATTTTATTTAAACGTATTGTGTAAAATGTATGGTAGGAAATACTTAACTTATTAATGTTTGTCCAAGAAACTTTCTAGTTCTACAAATCAACTAATTGCAAATAATTTAACATAAACCTAGAAATCAAACAAGAAATATTTGAAGAGTAACAAACCAAGATTCATGGGTTATAGAAGCTAGAAATTGAAGAATAAATGTTATTTATGCGTTTTTTTATCTAAATTATTATTGATTAAAAATTTAATATCCATAGTTTTGTAGGGATTATATATCAAACGCTTTTCAAATGCCTGTTAAACTAAAACCTAGCTCTAAAATAATGTCTAAATCATTCATTATAATACTTTTAGCACTCAACTTTGCTTTATTAGCTCAAAACAACAAACAGGACGTCATAAAAAAAGGAAAAACCTTGCCAAATAAAGTGGAAACGAAGGAACTACCAACCAAGACATTACCCAAAAAAGAAAAAAAGGAAAATATTAGGGTAGAAATAGAGGTGGACAAAGGCTCTAGTGATGATTATCAAACCATTACAATGGGGCAGTATGGACTGATAACCTTTTTTGAAACTGAAGAAAAGGAAAACAAACAAGCAAGTTATTGGCAATTTGATAAGTATAATACCAATCTTCAAAAAGAATGGAGTAAAAAGGAAGGTGTGAGTCGTAATTTGAGCTATGTAAAACATTATTCACAGGACAATAAATTGTTTATTCTATTTTCACAAAAAGGTACGTTTTCAAATATTTATAGATATGAATATGAAATAATTTCAATAGATGTTAAATCAGGAGAGATAAAATCCATTAACCAACCACTTGAAATTAACGCTGCCATTGAGGATTTTGTTGTTATTAACAACAACGCTTTCGTAGCTGGTAAAATTGGCACTAGTAAACGTTTTAAACGTAAAATGTGTTGTCTAACCTGTTTAACTTTGGGCACCATTTCCTTTTGTAAATCAATGAGATATGAGAAAACAGATGGTTTTGTAATTACGCTAAATTTAAGCTCGGGTAAATCAAATCTAGAGTTAATTAATACTGGAGAGAAGTCCGACTCAAAAGTAGCTAGCCTAAGTGTGGATAATAAAAATGGAATAGTAAATGCACTAGTTCATGGTAAACAAAAGGAAACGGGAATACAATTGTTCATACGACAATATGACCCAACAGGTAAATTGAAAAACCTTATAAAACTAGATACCGATGATGCGAACGAATTATATACCGCTGAGATTACAAACACTGCGGCCAACGAAATGATAATAGTGGGCACGTATGGCAAACGCAATTTAATATCCACTAGTATGTCGGAAAATCAAATGGCTTCTAATGGATTATACCTTTGTAAAATTGTGAATAATTCTCAGAAATTTATAAAATTCTATCCGTTTTCAGATTTTAAAAATTTCTTTGGCTACTTAAGTACCAAAACAGAACAAAAGATTGAAGAGAAAATAGAAAAACGAAAAGAAAAAGGCAAAAGCGTTGATGTTAGCTACAGTTTATTAACTCATGAAATAATTTTAAAAAACAATAATTACTACTTTGTAGGTGAATGTTTTTATCCAGAATACCATACAGAGGTATATTACACAACAGATGCTAACGGAAGATCGGTACGCCAAACAAGAAGGGTATTTGATGGCTACAGATACACGCATGCTATTATTACTAAGTTCGATTTGGATGGAAAAATGTTGTGGGATGCGTCATTTCCTATCTGGGATATCTTAACTTTTAACTTAAAAGAGCGTGTAGCAGTACTTACCGATAGATCTGCCATCACCATGGTATATTCACACGGAGGATATCTTAAAAGTAAAGTTGTAGATGGTAATAATTTAAAGGATGGCTCGGAAAATACACCTATTGAACTTTCTAAAGATGATGATAAGTTGAAAAATTCATGGGGGAACGATATCAATTTTTGGTATGACAAATGTTTTATTGCTTGGGGTTACCAAAAAATTAAAAATACCAAGGACGAAAACGTAAAACGTAAAAGGAACGTTTTCTACCTAAACAAAGTATATTTTGATTAATTCATTTGGAAAAAGGAAATTACTTAGATTGGCGAATTAATAATTAAAGCACTTTTAATAATTGATGTTATTTAAAAGACAAACTGTTCAATTTTTGGACAATTTGTCTAAAATTTGTTAACCGTCTAAAATAACATCTAGCCGATTTAATATTTCAATATCATGATTTGGGTCAAACTTTCTTGCAAAAAAATCATCTGAACTTAATAAATTGTCCAAATCATTTATGCCTAGGGTTTTAGGGCTTGCTTCACCTGCTGACCAATCTACATAGCGATAATTTCTATTTACCATTTTTGTTTGAAATGGCGAATTATAAATTATTGTTTGAAATACAAATTCATCCACTCCCCAACCAAGTTTAAAAAATCGTACTATTTTAGGATTAGCAGTTAAAAAATCAATTACATAACGAACACAACTCGGAGTTAAAATAAACCAATTGGCTTTCCATACTATCTTAAACAACGGAATTGGAAATTTTCTATTTGGAGTAATTAAGTTTAAAACCTTTTGAATTAGATATTTGCCTTTAAAATTGTAATCAGTAAGGTTATATTTATAAATCCTTTTCCTGGTTACTTCCTTTCGTTCGTCCTCATGAATATACTCAATAAATTCACTCCCAAGATGCTGCTCTAAAAATTGATGAAACTTGGCCAATGGTTTTACAGGATAGTCTTGGCCACTTATAAAATTGATATAGTCATATTTAACACTTCTTTCCAAAATGTAACACATGCCTTCAATAGTGGCTTGAACCTGAGAATAACCTCCCCAATTAACATTAACACGGTTTTGAACAAAAAACACATTTGGATGCGTTATCAACTTTACAAATTGATTTTGTTCCACTTTAGCATCTACATGTATAAAAACATGGTCATCAACAACAACTAGCCTATCCACCAACCGTTTAACAGAAACTGGATCTTTATGAACCATCATGAAATGTGCTACTTTCATAAAACGTAGTTAGAAATTATCAATATCAACTTCCATCTCTTTTTGATTCAGTATAGGATTAAAATTTTTAAAATCATATAAATTCGAATCGAAAAGATGCGATGGATGAATATTTTGTAATGCGGTAAAAATGGTTTCTACACGATTGGGATATTGCAAATCCCAATCAGCAATCATCTTTTTTATCACCCCTCGCTGCATATTTGGTTGAGATCCACAAAGAGTACAAGGAATAATTGGAAAATCACGGAGCTTTGCATAACAAACAATATCAAACTCTCTTACATCAATTAAAGGCCTTATCACAATATTTTTACCATCATCAGACTTAAAAACCGGCGGCATGGCCTCTAACTTGCCTGCAAAAAACATATTTAAAAACAAGGTTTCGATGGCATCATCCTTATGATGTCCAAGTGCGATTTTGGATGCACCAAGCTCTTCAGCCAAACTGTATAACGTACCTCTCCTCAGTCGAGAACACAAGCTACACATGGTTTTTCCCTCGGGTACTTTTGATTTTACTATACTATAGGTATCTCGTTCAACTATTTTATAATCAACTCCCAAGTTCTTTAAATATGTTGGCAATATATGTTCAGGATAATTGGGTTGCTTTTGATCTAAGTTTACGGCAACAATATCAAAATGAAACGGAGCTTTTGTTTTGGCATACAAAAGCATATCAAGCATAGTATAACTATCTTTCCCTCCTGATAAACAAACCATTACCTTATCATTTGGCTGGATTAGTTCATATCTAGTGAGTATATTACCCACTTGTTTACGAATTTTCATTACTAGTTTATAATCAGCATCATTTAATTTACTGAGAAAAACGTCATTAGTCATGCTTTAATTTTTACGCAATTTAGCCAAAAAGCATAATTAAATATCAAACAAATGGTTTAAATAGCAATTGTCTGCTAACACTTAACGATAAAACTAAATCTCATAAAAATTTCTTATATACCCATAAATTGCGTTTATGAAATTATAAGAAACCATAGTTCATTGAAATATAATGAGTTAAACCTCTATTTAACATTATTATTTAATTGAAAATTTGAAGTATTCGGGTTTTATCGATTAAATCCTAAAAAGTTATTAATTAGTTAATACCAATTTATTAAAAAGTAAAAAAATAAGGAATGGTTATTCTTTTATAACTAAATTGGAAAGTTTTTGATAATAAGCTTTTTACTTTTTCTATATCATCCTACCTTTGCAATCCTAATTTACAGAAATGTCCTTCTGTATCTATCATTTTAACTCACAAGAAATGCTAAATATTGTACTATTCGGCCCTCCAGGCGCAGGTAAAGGAACCCAAAGTGAAAAAATCATTGAAAAATATAATTTACTCCATTTGTCAACTGGCGACTTGTTTCGCAAGCATCTTACTGAAGGTACTGAACTAGGTGTTCTTGCCAAAAGATACATCAATGAGGGAATGTTAGTTCCTGATGCTGTGGTGATTGGTATGGTTGAAGACAAAATAAATGAAAATCTAACTGCAAATGGATTTATTTTTGACGGATTCCCGCGCACAGTTACTCAAGCTGAAGCTTTAGACAATATGTTAAATGCCAAAAACCTACCAATTTCGGGCATGGTTGCCCTAGAGGTAGAAGAAGAGGAATTAAAACGCAGAATTAGAGAAAGAGGCAAGACTTCAGGCCGTGCAGACGACCAAGAGGAAGATAAAATAAATACAAGAATTAAAGTTTATTATGATGAGACCTTGCCTGTGGCTGAATTTTATAAAAATCAAGGTAAATTTAAAGGCATCTACGGCATCGGAGAAATCGACTACATTTTTGAACAAATAAGCGACGCAATCGACTCATTTCGATAGATTACAATCCTATAAAAACGAACAACTAGGTTCTAAAATGCTTTGAAGGGTACCTCCAAAGCATTTTTAATTTCAAGAAATCAATTCATTATAATACATTTCACTTAGGTTAAATCCGCCAATGGCTTCAGAAAACTTTATAGACTATGTTAAACTTTGTTTCCGAAGTGGTAAAGGCGGGGCAGGGTCGTCACACCTTTATAGAGCCAAAGGAATTATTAAAGGAGGTCCCGATGGTGGTGATGGCGGGCGTGGTGGTCATATTATTGTTCGTGGGAATGCTCAATTATGGACTTTGCTCCATTTAAAGTATAGAAAGCACATAATTGCTGAAATGGGTCATGGCGGTGGCGAAAATCGCATGACAGGTAAATCTGGCAATGATGAAATCGTAGAAGTACCATTAGGTACCGTTGTAAAGGACTTTGAAACAGGTGAAATTCGTTGCGAGATTACGCAAGATGGCCAAGAGGTAATAGTAACAAAAGGTGGACGAGGTGGATTAGGCAATGATAAATTTAAATCACCCACTAACCAAACACCTCGATATGCACAACCTGGTGAACAAGGCATTGAAGAATGGATTATTCTAGAACTTAAAGTACTGGCCGATGTAGGATTGGTAGGTTTTCCTAACGCTGGTAAGTCTACCTTACTTTCTGTGTTGTCCGCTGCCAAACCAGAAATTGCCGATTATCCATTTACCACTTTAACTCCCAACTTAGGGGTGGTTTCATATAGAGACTATAAATCTTTTGTAATGGCAGACATTCCAGGAATTATAGAAGGTGCAGCGGAAGGCAAAGGCTTGGGCTTAAGATTTTTAAAACATATTGAAAGAAACTCTTTGTTGTTGTTTGCCATACCTGCAGATTCCAAAGATATTAAGAAAGAGTATAAAGTTTTGGTAAATGAACTTAAAAAGTACAATCCCGAACTTTTAGATAAAAAAAGGGTTTTGGCAATTACAAAATCGGACATGTTGGATGAAGAGCTTATGAAACAGATGAAAAAAGAACTACCACGAACACTTCCATCTGTTTTTATTTCAGCTGTAACCACATTTCAACTAGATAAATTAAAAGATTTACTTTGGAAAGAGTTAAATGACTAAAAGACAAGTTGTCAGCTTAGGCATTTGGCAACATTATTGAAATAAAAGTAGTAGTTTAGGAGTTTCATCGAAATATTAACATCATGATAGAGCAAAATACTGAAAATCAATCAACTGAAAATACAGAAACACAACAAGAGGAAGCTATATTTAACGAATCCGCTTCTGTTGAATCTGACAAAGAAGAAGTTTCTGACGAATCGTCAGCTATTGAAACTATAAAAAAAGAACTAGAAGAACAAAAAGACAAGTACTTACGCTTGTACTCGGAGTTTGATAATTATAAGCGAAGAACGGCAAAAGAAAAAATTGAACTTTCACAAATAGCCAACAAAGATATAGTTATTGCATTACTACCCGTTTTGGATGATTGTGAGCGTGCTCAAAAATCCATTGGAGAAGCATCTGATGTAACTGCCGTCAAAGAAGGTTTAAATTTGGTCTTTAATAAATTGTTTAAGTCATTAGAATCAAAAGGCTTAAAACCCTTAGAGTCAATTGGTCAAGTGTTTGATAGCGAATTACATGAAGCTATTACACAAATACCCTCACCAAGCCCTGAATTAAAAGGTAAGGTAGTAGATGAAGTGGAAAAAGGATACTTTTTAAATGACAAACTTATTCGTTTTGCAAAAGTAGTGACAGGAGCATAATATGGCAAAGAAAGACTATTACGAAATATTAGGTGTAGCTAAGGGCAGTTCACAAGAGGATATAAAAAAAGCATATAGAAAACTCGCTATAAAATATCACCCTGATAAAAACCCTGACGATCCTTCTGCTGAAGACAAGTTTAAAGAAGCAGCTGAGGCATACGAAGTATTAGGCGATGATGACAAACGTCGTAAGTATGACCAATTTGGCCACGATGGTGTGCGTGGAGCAGGTGGTGGAGGTTTTAGCGGCGGCGGTATGAGCATGGAAGACATATTCTCGCAGTTTGGGGATGTTTTTGGTGGCAGCGGCTTTGAAGGATTTTTTGGAGGTGGAGGCGGTGGTGGCCGTAGAAGAGGTGAAAATTTAAGAATAAAATTAAAACTAAATCTTGATGAAATAGCCAATGGCTGTGAGAAAAAAATAAAAGTAAAGCGTTACGCAGGTTGTAAAACATGTAGTGGCACAGGTGCTAAAAATGGAACTGCTTTGGAATCATGCAAACACTGTGGAGGTTCTGGACAGGTTCGAAAAGTAGTAAACACCATGTTAGGTCAAATGGTATCAAGTAGCACTTGTTCAGTATGCCATGGAGAAGGCAAAATGATTTCCCAAGCCTGTACAGTGTGTAATGGAGATGGTAGGGTGCTTGAGGAAGAGGTAATCCCTATAAAAATTCCAGCTGGAGTAGGTGAAGGAATGCAATTATCTATGAGCGGCAAAGGCAATGTGCCCCCTCGCGGAGGGATGGCAGGAGATTTGTTAATCCTAATTGAAGAAGAAGAAGATGAACAGCTGAAACGTGATGGAAATAATATCATTTTTGACCTGTATATAAGTTTTATAGATGCGTGCATAGGCACTTCTGTGGAAGTTCCTACTATAGACGGTAAAGTTAAAATCAAAATAGAACCTGGTACCCAAAGTGGCAAAATTTTAAGACTAAGAGACAAAGGTGTAAAAGAAGTAAATGGTTACGCACGAGGCGACCAGTTGATCTATGTAAATGTTTGGACTCCAAAAGTACTTAATAATGAAGAAAAAGCAATTCTTGAAAAATTGCGCAGTTCTACCAATTTTGATCCTAAACCAAGTAAAAGCGAAAAAGGATTTTTTGAAAGAATGAAAGAATACTTTAATTGATTTTAATAGGTGCAAACAAAGATGTAGGGGCTGCCTAAAAAGGTAGCCCTTTCTTTTTTAACAACGAATCATTAATAAAAAAACCTAATAACAAATTAGTAAACTTGTCAGGTTTTGGATTGTAGAAATTATGTTTTTATTTAAATCTAACAGGATTTTTATACCAGTGTAAATAATTCCTATTTCAAAACCTGCCTAAACAACCAAGTATAAAGTTCTGGATTTGAGAGTGCCAAGTTCCATGAATCATGCCCTACAGTTGGGTAAATTGTAAGCAAAGGATTACCACCACTTTGTTCTATAGCTTTAATCATCCTAATTGACCTTTCTGGCAAAACCACCTTGTCGTTGGCGCCATGAAAAGCCCAAATAGGAATATTAGTCAAATTTTGAGCATCACTTTCATCACCACCACCACATATGGGTACGGCCGCTGCAAATTTAGAAGGATATCTTGCTATTAAATCCCACACACCAAAACCTCCCATAGATAATCCAACTACATACACCCTTCTTTTATCAATTTTACCAGATATTAAAAAAGTATCAATTAGCTGACTTACTAAGCCCAAGTATTTAGAAATTTGAATTGGTCGTTGATGCGATGCTGCACTCCAAGGCACTTCACACCAACGATAATCTTCAGCACACTGAGGTACAACAACTATAGCTTCATTAGAAGTAAATTTTGATATAGGAAGAAAATTCTTCACACCATTTAACAACTGCTTTTCGTTATCGTCACCTCTTTCTCCAGCACCATGCAAAAAAACAACCATTGGTAATAAAGCTTCAGATTTTACAACAGGTGAATATAGGCGATAAGGTAATGTGTCACTAAAAGTTACAAATTTTTCAAAACTAAATGACGGAGTTATCGTTTGTGCCATCAAGGTTGAATTTATAATAAAAACCGCAAAGCATAAATAACCAAAAATAAACGGTATTAAACTATTCCTATTACTCATATTGACTATTAAAATATTATTAAAGTTAAATACAAATTTTGAAGTTAATGTAAAAATTTCGAACGTTTGTAGTATAAAATCAATTAAACTATAACTATGCCAAATTGTATTATTAATTGGACATTTATATTTAAAACCCTATAAAGCCAATTTATATAAATATCAAAAATTATATACATAATTGTATATCAATTAATTACAAAATTTAGAAAAAAATTTAGAATTTATTTTTCTAGATTTTGTTATAAATTTAAAAGGAAATCGTATTTTTGTATCAGAAACTTATCTAAATCAGAATAGCCAAATGAAAAAATCATTAGCTTTAATCGTAGTAGCAGCAGTTGTGGTATTAGCATCATGCAGGGGTCATAGAACTTGCCCAACCTATTTGAAAAACAGCACGGAAAACAGCGAAATTAGCGCAAGCACAAAATAATTTTGCAGAAAGGGTTAATTACCAATTGGTAATTAATCCTTTAAAATTATTCTAGCCGCTTCAAGTAAATTCTCTGCAAACTTTGTTGCGTATTTATTTTCTTTATTTTTATCGTCCACAGCTATAGATTTTATACCTAAATTTTTAGCTGGTTTCGTGTCCCTATCTTTGTCGCCTATCATCCACGAGTTTTCAATATCAATTTGATATTTTGCTATTGCTCGCTCGAACATTAATGATCCCGGTTTTCTTGTTAAAGAATGAGAGGAGGACTCGTGGTAGGGTGAATAGTAAAACTCATCAATGGCATGATTACTAATTTCTTGTAAATAATCATGACAAATTTTGACATCTTCATGTCCATAAATTCCCTTGGCTATACCTGATTGATTGGTAATGACGATTAACAAATATCCAGCGTCCCTTAATAATTGAAACGCCTCTAATACTCCCGGTATCAACTTAAACTCCGCTATACTATACACATAGTCTACCTTGTCTACATTGATAACCCCATCCCTATCTAAGAAAATACACTTGTTCTTCATTCTCAATCTAAAATTAAATTTTGCCAAAATTAAATAAAAACCTTAACCTTAGAACCTCAAAAAGCAAGAAATCTTTAAAATCAACAATTGCAAGCCATAATTATTATTGATATTTAGACCTGTTATTAAATAAATTAGTATTTTGCAACTTAATTAAATGAAGTAGTTGTGATTGAAAATTTATATGAAAAGAATAAAACAGCATTTACATGGCTAGTTATATTCTCTGTGCTACCTTTTTTAACAGGTGGGTTAATTACTTGGTTATTAAATAATTATCACGAGTATTTGCCCAATTTCACAACAAGTGAATGGATCATTCTTTATTCAATCGTTGGTGTTTGTATGTCAGTGGGTGCAGTGCCAAACACCCTCATCGCTGCAATTGGGGGATATTTTCTGGGTTTCTCATCCTTATTTTACCTCTCCCCTGCTTATATGGTTGCCGCTACTTTCGGCTATTTTATAGGAAGATTTGTAGACACTGGCAACTTTAAAGCAACCCTTTTAGAAGACCCAAAAGTAGAACAAATAGTTAATAAATTACAAACCAAAGAATTAGCTACGATTATTTTTGCCAAAATTTCACCAGTATTACCATTTGTATTAATGAACGCGCTTTTTGGCATGTTACGATACAATTTTATAAAATTTTTAATAGGTTCTTGGATAGGAAAAATGCCTAGGGTATTACTTTTTACATATATTGGTACTCAAGTCAAAAACATTATGGAAATTACTTCAAAAGGTTTTGGTAAGGAACTCTGGGTATACGCTGTTTCTGCTGGGCTTGTAATAGCCTCTTTAGCAGGAGTTTACTTTTTTATTTTAAAACCAAAATCAAAAGAAGCAACAAATTAAGATATGCTAACACATCACGTACTCTTTTGGCTTAAGCCAGAAACTTCCATTGAAGAAAAAACGTCATTTAGGGCTGGGTTGGAATCTTTAAAGGCGATAGAAGTGATTGACTCTATATTCGTGGGTACCCCTGCCCCAATAAGTCGAACTGTCGTAGACACTTCCTACACTTTTTCTTTAATAATAATCTTCAAAGATTTAGAGGCTCATGATATCTACCAAGTTCATGAAATACATAAAGCTTTTCTTGAACAAAATCGAGTACATTTTGAAAAAGTAATTATTTACGATGCTCATTAAAAAAGAGGCCTTTAGAGCCTCTTCAGTTAAATCTTTTTAATAGCCATAGCTGTTAGATATTAAAAGATTGGATTAAAAATGATTGGCTGATTATACCTGACTTCAGTTTGTACATTTTTAATAATCGGATTGAAAATTGGACTGTTTCTCATAGCATTCTAAATTTAAATTATATATGTAAGATTTAACGTGAATTTTGTTTGTTTGTTACAAATTGTTTAAAAAAATACAAAAAGAATTTGCAATTTATAGGTCAAAGTTGTAAGAATTGATACATTGCCAAACAAGATCACCTTCAAAACCTTTACTAGCGAGGAATCTAGCTAGCTTTTGTTTGCGAACAAGAAGAGAATCTTTCGATAAACTTTTGTTTTTCTTAGCAATCAATGTATAAATGGTTTCTTGATACTCCTCTTTAGGAATCGCATTTATCGATTCTTTTATTAGGTCATTGTTCAAGCCCTTTTGTTTTAGAAAGGCTTCAATCTTAATTTTACCCCACTTCTTGAATCTAAAACGACCATTAATGTAGCTTGCAACATATCTGTTATTGTCAATAAATTTCTCTTCTTTGAGTAATTCTATAATTTTTTCAATGATGGCAGGATCAATATCCCAAGAAATAAGTTTATCAGAAACCTCCTTTTCATTTCGCTCTTGATAAGCGCAAAAGGCAGCAATTTTTACATATATATCCTTGTAAATCAATTTTTTGAAAAATTATTAAAACCTATTAGTTGGAGATATTCAAGATAAGTAGCACCTAGCTTTTGTCTATCAAAATTTTGTAATGCAAATTTATAACCTTGCTCTCCTTCTTGCACGATTCTGTTTTTGTCGTTAAGATAAAGCCGTACCTTTTGGGCAAAGTCTGCAGGATTTTCTGGTTCTACATAAACACCACATTGAGCTTGTTCCACAAGTTCTCGCGAAACACCATCAATTGCCATTAATATTGGCTTTTTGCAAGACATGTAATCAAAAGTCTTGTTTGAATATACTGTCTTAAAGGTATCTACCTTTTTTAGCACTGAAGCACCTAGGTCGGAGGCCAAGATATATTTAAAAACCTCTTCTTTAGGTACAGAATTAATGAATTGTACATTTGTCAATCCCTTGGTTTTGACCCAATTTATCAATTCTTGCTTTTGCATTCCATCACCGATTAAAACAAAGTGGGCTGCCGTTCCCTTCAAAAGTTCTGCAGTTTCTAATACCTGAATTAAATGATTGGCAACACCATGAGCACCTACATAGGTAATCACCAGTTTATCTCCCCAACCTTTTGATTCTCTAAAAGTATTTGCGTCAAAATCTTTCATTAATGTCTCTGACAAACTAAAATCAGAAGCATTAGGAATCATTGTTATTTTTTTGGGGTTAATTCCCTTTTTTTCTATTAAAGTTTGCTTAAATGCGGGTGTTAAGCAATTTATCAATACCGAATTTTTATAAATAGTTTTCTCGAACCAATATGCCAGCTTAATTATCAATTTATTGGTCAGCACTCCAGTGTCAATAGCTGATTCAGGCCAAAGGTCACGAATTTCAAAAACCATAGGCATGCGCTTTAGTTTTGACAAGATTATACCAGTTATTCCTATAAACAAAGGAGGAGATGTAACGACGATGACATCATGTTTTTGTCTTACAAAAAACAAACCAGCCACTATGCTAGAAAATACGAACGAAAAGTAAGCCCAAAGTCTACCAATAAAATTGGTATTATAAGCTTCAGAAACGTGACATCTAAAGATATCTACTTGGTCTTCGTTTGTTTCCTTTAAAATAAATTTACCCTTATACTTGTCCTTTTTCTTGCCAGTGCTGTAGTGCACCATTCCGGCTATAACTGTAATTTGGTGGCCAGAATCCTTCCATATTTTCGTAAGTTCATTAAATCGAGAACCTCCAGAATCGCCTTTGTCTAAAAAATATTGGTGTAATACTAAAATTCTCATGTTAGCAAAATTATAAAAACTTTTTGAAGTGCTTTAAAAAACTTCTTTCAACGTTAAAGCATAATAAAGTTGTTAAAAATAAGGTTTTTAAAAAATAACCTAGTTGTTGATAGATAAAAATGGTTGATTATAAGTAGCTGCATATCTTCTCATATTGCAATTGGCTGGCCCTGTCATAACTAATCCCTTTAAATCAAATGTTGCGTTGTTAACAGTGTCTTTTAAAAAAACTCTAGAAGGATCCATAAATACTCTGGCATTAAAATTATTTGGTTTAAATGGACTTGCACGATCAAAAACTATAAAACTACCCTCTGCTTGTTTTATGATAATTAAACCTTGAACACCCGCAAGGTCATAATAAGCATAATTGTTTATGTTGAGATTATTAAATTTAAGGTCATTTAGATTAAGTTGAAGATTATTAATAACTGGATTTGGAAAATCACAGTTGCCTTGATTTTGTTCATTACACGCTAAAAGTGATATTAAAATTAAGGTAGATAAATTAAAATAATTAAAGTATTTCATTTTTTGATTGTATTTATTGAGGCTAATATTGACCAAAAGTTAATAATAAGTTAATTTTTGAATAATTTTTGAAGTAATGCGCTTAATATTTGTAAAAGTTTAAAATTCTTGCTTAAATTGAGTATTCTTTATTAGAATTTATACTTCCAAATTTAGTTTGTTTTCACTTGATGTTGTTAGTATTTGCACTACAATATTATTAACCATTTTTACTACATGAGTATTTTAACAGTCACACAAGAGAAGTTAGGTAGACCCTATAAAGACCTAGAATTTTTGCTTAATTGCTTAAAGGAGGTACTTATAGAATGTGGAGAAGGGAATCTTGCTGAATTTATACCATGGATAAATGAAAAACCAGCGCAATTAAAACCTGAAAATTTTACCGAAAAACACGTCCAACTTTTTTCAATTGCATTCCATTTACTTAACATGGTTGAAGAAAATGGTGCAGTACAGAATAGAAGAAGACAAGAAAATGAGCATTCTTTAAGTAGTGTAAATGGACTGTGGGGCAAAAACCTAAAAATGCTTAAAGAAAAAGGTATCTCCGAAAAGGATATTGTTGAAATGCTTCCTGATATCCAAATTGAGCCAGTGCTTACAGCTCATCCCACAGAAGCTAAACGTGATATAGTTTTACAACATCATCGTGCCTTATATCTACTTTTGGTAAAACGTGAAAACACCATGTATACCGAAATAGAGCAAAAAGAAATTAGACAAGAAATAAAATTGGAGCTTGATAGGTTATGGAGAACGGGTGAAATATACCTTGAAAAACCTGATGTAAGACAGGAACTTAGAAATATTGTTCATTATTTAACCACGGTTTTCCCAGAGGTAATACCTATAATCGACAGAAGATTTGCCTTAGCTTGGGAGCAACTTGGGTTTAATCCTAACTCCGTACTGACCTATGACAAGCTTCCAAAAATATCGTTTGGAAACTGGGTAGGTGGAGATCGTGATGGGCATCCATTTGTAACTGCCTCCGTTACAAAGGATACGCTTGAAACTTTAAGACTAAATGCTTTGGCTGTATTGCGAAATCACCTAGGTGAGCTTGAAAAAAACTTAAGTTTTGGTTGCTATATCACACAAGCCAATAAAACATTTCAAAAAAGATTACATGAAATAGGAGATGAACTAGGTTTGACTTCAGAATTTGCACAACATGGTAACGACCGAGAGGCTTTTAGACTTTTTGTAACCATGCTTCTTATTAAACTTCCTGTTGAGATAGAGCGAGACTATGCAGTTGCCATCAAAGATTTGCCCAATAGCTACAAAAATTCAACAGAACTTATTGAAGATTTGGTCATATTGCGTGATGCACTGGTTGATTTTGGGGCCAAGGCCATAGCCTACACGGATGTTAAAAATACAATAAGAATTGTACAAACATTTGGTTTTCATTTAGCACATATTGATATACGGCAAAACAGCAAATTTCATGACAATGCTTTGTCACAACTGATGGATGCAGCATTGATGGATGGTTCCAAATTTTTAATGCTAAATGAAGAGGAAAGAGTAGCATTTATTAATAAAGAACTTAAATCACCAAGACCTTTTACTCAGGTTAACACAAGCTTAGGAAATGAAGCGGAAGCTGTAACCTCTTGCCTAAGAGTAGTTTCAGAACATATAGACAAGTACGGAACAGAGGCTATAAGTGCACTTATTGTAAGTATGACACGCTCGCTTTCTGACTTACTTCTTGTGTATTTATTGTGCAGGGAGGCGGGCTTAATAACTCAAACTGAAGATGGTTTAGTGTGTAAATTGCCAGTTGTACCTTTATTTGAAACAATTGAAGACTTAGATAATAGCCCAGCTATAATGCAGGCATTTATGAGCCACCCTTTTACAAAGAGAAGCTTAGAATACCAACAATCGCTAAAAAAAGAAAAAGATCGTGTACAAATGATTATGATTGGTTATAGCGATAGCAATAAAGATGGTGGTATTATAGCCAGCCAATGGAATTTGTCTAAAGCCCAAACCAAATTAGCAGATCTTGGCAAAAAGAATAAAATTAGAATCAAATTTTTTCATGGCAAAGGAGGATCAATAAGTAGAGGAGCTGGCCCTACCCATTGGTTTTTGCGTACACTACCCCATTCTACGCTTAACGGAGATTTAAGGCTTACGGAACAAGGAGAAACTATAGCTCAAAAATACGCCAACAAAATAAATGCTGCTTATAATCTTGAATCTCTGGTAGCTGGTACGGCAGGCACAACAATTTTAGATAAATACACCACTAAAACCAAAGATAAATTTGAAGAATCTTTAGAATTTTTGGCAGATGGAAGTCAAAAATATTATCAAGAATTAATTGGTCACAAAAATTTTATTGCCTTTTTTAGTCAAGCTACACCTATTGACGTAATCGAAAATAGTAAAATTGGATCAAGACCATCACGAAGAACAGGCAAAAGATCATTGGCTGATTTAAGGGCTATTCCTTGGGTTTTTAGCTGGAGCCAGTCAAGATTTAATATTACAAGTTGGTACGGTGTTGGATCGGTATTAGAGGATTTTCAAAAAGCTAAACCAGAGGAATTTGCAAAATTACAGCAACAAGCTCAAAGCGATACGTTGGCAAGATATGTTTTCACCAATGTTGATACGAGTCTAGCTGCTACAGACGAGTCAATTTTCTTGAATTATGCTGAACTGGTAGAAGATGTTGAAATAAAAAATGAGATCCTTGGTAAAATTCATTCTGAATTTGAAAAAACTAAGCATATGTTATCATTAATATTTGAGAAGCCGTTTGAACAACGAAGAGTGTATCATTATTATTCTAACGTATTGAGAGCAAGCGCATTAGATGAACTTCACTTTACACAAATAGCATTGCTGAAAAAATGGAGAAAGGCAAAAGAAAAAAATCCAGAATCAGAAGAGGCCCAAAGTTTATTATTGCAGCTATTACTTACTGTAAATGGTATTGCCAGTGCGCTTAGGATAACTGGGTAGAGTGGTATTTTGTAAAAAATGTAAGAAATTAATAAAAATGATTCCTTACATTTTTTATAACTAACCTTATTAAAAATAATTTTGAATGGCACTTTTGAAGGCCTCCGGATTAAGGTAAAAATTTTCATTTCTACCACGAGAATCGCCATGAACACTTAAATAAGCAAAATCAAATTCTTTGCATAAATCAGCATAAAACTGAGGATTTAAATCTCCTGGCATAATTTCAAATACCTTTTCTATTGAATTTTTTCCAAACATTAAATTGGACATTCCAGCACCATGAAGACCGATAACATTTTTAACCTTACCAAAAAAAGTAATTTGCCTTTTTAAAGACCAACCATCAGTATCTACAATGGCAAATCCAAAAGTTTGAGCTATTTTTTCTATTTCAGTAATATTGTTCAAGGTTCTTGACCGATTTAAACTTCTAGTAATGAATACATTTAACGGCACATCAATTTCTTCTTTTTGAAAATTAATAGAGTCTAATATTTGATTAATAATAGCCTTATTCATGTATGGCATTCGAAGATTATATGCTTGTTGAGCGTAAACTTTTGAATCTTTCTCCACATAAAGTATTTTAACTCCCTCAAACAAGTTGGAAATACCCATAAATTCTTGAATATAAGATACATTTTTTATTTCTTTTGGAACCACCAATTTAATTGATTGATAATTCTCTATTTCTTTAAGCTTGCATATTGTTGGCAATACATCAAAAAAGAAATGATAGTAATTAAACCAATCATAGTTAGTTGCATTAATTATTATTTTTTCAAAATATTTTTTTCTAGGAAATAAATAGGCTAAAACAGACGGAACAGGATCAGTTCTTCCCCATGGGTCAAAAAAATTATGTTTGGAAAAAGGAATTATTTTGGATGATTTTAAATTTACAAGCCAATAAAAACGTGTTTCTAATACTACAGGAAAATCATAAAGGTAAATATATTCAGAATGTACATCTGTAAAATGTTTTAAATGAATATCATCTTTATTTAAATTAGATTCATCTGCCACCCAATGAATTCTTTTTATCAAATCCGTTTTTTCAACCTTATATTGTAACCTATACTCTGTAATTTCCCAATTTTCAAACTGCCAAAACTTGTTATCCAAATATTTTTTTAATAACACGACATCAATGTATGTTATTAGTTTTTTGAGAAAGTTCATATTTGGTTCAATTTTAATTTACCTTTATTTTTCTAAAAGTACTTTTTTATAGATTTTTTCAATTTCCATTAATTTATAGGTATGTGAAAAATGATTATAATCCATATTGTTAATTTTGTTTTGAAAATTATTGTAATCATTAATGATCCGCTTGGAGGCTAAGAATCCCTCTTCAATACATTTGTCTCTCCATTCAAAAGTATTATAAACACGTTCATCAACCACGGAATTGCCATCCCAGTTGAAGGCATCAATTAGTATTCCATTTTCTCCATGTTTAACCATTTCGGGAATTGCCTTGAACTTAAGACTAACCACAGGAATCTGGAAAGCAATCGCTTCAAGGATAGAAAAACCGAAAGTTTCTCCTCTACAAAAATGCAGTAAAACGTCAACCTTTGGATAAATATCCTTAATCATTTCATTTCTAGTAAAAGGGCGAAACTGTATGTTTGGATCGCTTTTTAGTTTTGATATTAATTTTTCAAACTCGAATTTTTTATATTCTTCTCTAGTAATTTCCGGATATGTTTCAAAATCATGGCCATCAGCTCCAGCAATTATTAGCTTTACATTTAATCCATCATTTTTGAGTTTATCATAAATAGCATATGAAATATCATATCCCTTTCTAAAAGTGCCATAACCAGATGTAAGAAGAACTATTGCTTCAGAATCTTTTTTGGGTTTTATATAATTACCAGCAATTGAAAAAGTAGGATAAAGCTGAAAGGATTTATTATTTGGTTCACTTATTTGTTGGGCGTAATTGCTTAAGTAAATAATAGCCCCAACACGCGAATCTTCAACTATTTCATCATTACTCATTGCCTCACATTCGACAACAATGGGCTTTTCAAAACCAAAAAACTTGTTATCAAAATGTGAAGCATCTAGATGTAAAAGTACTGCATTTTTTAAAATAATTTTTACCAAAAAATGATTAATATCTTGGTTATTAATATATAGCCACACATAGTCTTGACTTAATCCAGAATAAAAAAAATCCGTGTAAAAAGGGTGATTTCTATTAAAAATCACAACACGTTTAGAAGTAATCTTAATTAATAAAAATCTAATAAAGATAAAGTAAATATTGTGGAACCAATAATATAAAATCTTATTGCCAATTTTTTTAAAAATATTCATTTAAGTTAATTGTTATATTTAATTTACCTACAACAGTAATTAATGAGTAAGTATCAAACGCCAAAAGCTAAAGTCAAATGGATATTTATCATTAAGCATAAGATTTGTGTAATAAATGACCTTATTTTTATCCACCTGTTTTTGATTTTTTTCTTGAAGAATTTTCAAATACCAATCTTTACCTTCTGTCTTAAGCCAAGTCTCTTCTGGGGTAACAAAACCCATTTTGTCTCTTCTTTTATCTATTAAATTAGGCCATATACCCTTCATTGCCTCTCTGAGAACGACCTTTCTTAGTCCGTTTTTATAAATCAAATGTGGTGGCAAAGATAATGTAAATTCTACAAGTCGATAATCAAGAAATGGCACTCTTGATTCGATGGAAAATGCCATAGAATTACGATCTTCATATCTCAAAAGCGCTGGAATAGAGGTATATAATAATTGTTGTTCGAGTGATTGGCGTAAGGATTTTGGCCTAGGTAACTCAGATAATGGGCCATTTCTGTGATGATTAATCCAAGGAGGTAGATGGCTAACTTTTGACAACTTGATTTTGTCTGGCAAAAGGTTGCTCAACCAAGGAAAGGCAATTTGGGCTGTGTTAATAAGCTGTGATTTAGGCCAATACCCTTGTAGAGTCTTAAAAGAGTTAACCTCTTGAATAAGTTGTTTCAATTTGCCTTGTTGTAACAATCCCGTATATAGCGGTTGATCATTACCTCCATAACCAGCCAATTGTTCATCAGCACCTTGTCCATCAAGCATCACTTTTAATCCTGCCTGTGCAGCACCCTTAAATACATTCCATTGGCTATATTGACTTGTAGAACCAAAAGGTTCGTCCATATGCCACAACAATTTATTAAGGTCATTCTTAACTTCATTAAGAGAAGGAAAAATTCTGAAACCTTCTGCTTTTGTGTGTTCCACTACAGAATGTGCATATTCCCATTCATCATATTTCTTTTCTTCATAACAAGCTGTAATTGTTTTGATCCCTTTGCTATCCTCGTTTTTAAGAAGGTTCGCCATCAAGCAAACTATAGCAGAAGAGTCAAGCCCGCCAGACAAGCATGAACCAACTGGAACATCAGATCTAAGTCTGAGTTTTATAGAATCAGTCAATAATTCTTTATAATGATAAATTGCATCTGCATCACTACCTTTCCACTCTAATTCTCTTATTGTATACCATTTTTTAGTTATGAAGGCGTTAGTAGTTAAATCGACTTCCATCATCCATCCACCTTGCAACTGTTGAATATTTTGGTCAAATGTTTGTGAGGTATGATCTAGTTGACCAAAGGCCAAAAAATCAAATTCTATTTCTAAATTTGGCTTAGAATAAAAACAACTTAATGCCTTTAACTGCTTTATTTCGGATGCAAAGCCCAAATAATTTTGAGTTTTAGTCCAATATAAAGGCTTAACACCAAATCGATCTCTAACTGCGAATAGCTTACCCCCTTCTCTTGGATCCAAAATCAATAAGGCAAACATACCATTGAATTTGTGTAAGGATTTTTCGCCCCATTGCACCCAAGCGTGTAAAATAACCTCCGTATCGGATTGTGATTCAAAACGATGACCAAGGTCAAACAACTCTTCCCTAAGTTCTTTATAGTTATATACTTCGCCATTAAATGATAATGATACCCCAGTAGAGTGATCAACCATGGGTTGATGACCTAGTGGAGAAAGATCAAGAATAGATAATCGCTTATGGCCAAGTGCGACTTTCCATTGACTGGTAGCGGGTAAAATGGTGTAATGAAAATGATCTATGGTGTTTTTGGCAGAATTTTTTCCAGCATACACCTGAGGCTTTTGATTGGGACTCCAAAGCAAAAAACCCTCATCGTCAGGACCACGATGGTGAATCACCTGAGTGGCAGTATCTATTTCATGTGAAGATAATTGAGGACTAAACTGTATTATTCCGGTAACTCCACACATGTTTATTTGAATTTCTTAAAAAATATTTAATTTTTATTGCCAACACCATTCCAAATATAGTTTGCAATATTGAAAACACAAAGCCTCCCCTTAATTTTAAATTAGGGCAAACAGTTTTAGAAAGTTTATAAAACTGAAGTGCTATTAAAGGATACGTAGTTCTATAATCAACCCATAGGCCCAAACAATAGCTTGAAAAAGCTTGCTTTATTTCATCACTCCAAAGATCAGCAGTATCTAAGACATTTTTAAACTGAATCCTTAGATTAAAAATATCCTCAAGTTTGGGCTGAGAATTGATTTGACCTACCCTGTCGGAACTATGTACCCGATATAAGGCTTTTGGTGACTTTACACCTATAATAGTTTTTTTATTGCTTAATATATTGAATAAAAGATCAACATCCTGATTAATAGAAAGTTTTGGATTAAAACCACCTATCTCCAGAATTACACTTGATCGCCATAGGATGGCGTGGGGCACAATAAACCATCCACTCAATAAAAGGGCTAAATGCTTTTCCCAATTGGGAGATTGAATAATGGGATAAGCTGCATGTCTTGGATGAATAACAAGCTCACCATTATTCATTTCTTCAAAGTGCTCCCACAATCCATATGCTCCTGCTATCTCATGATTATTTAATAAAGCATTTAGTTTAGCAGAGAAAAAATCAGGTTCAATTAAATCGTCAGAATCTAAAAAAAGTATAAATTCACCGTTAGAATTTGCCAGCCCCAAATTTCTAGCAGTTGGTGCTCCTTGATTTACTTGTTCGAAAAATTTTATTTGAGGATAATTAACTCGAACCCAATCACCACTACCATCCGTAGAGCCATCATCAACAACAATTATTTCTAATACTACATTTGGATGCAATGTTTGATTAAGGGAGCTCAAGGTAGCACCTATTAAATGTATTCTATTGTAGAGCGGTATAACTACGGAAACAGTGGGAAGCATCTAAAACTACATTTGACGAAGCAATTTAATCAATTTATGTGCATTGTCTTCATGCGATCTTATTTTCGTTAATGCTGTTTCGCGTGCGGAAATGCGGTATTTAACGCGGAGACTAGGGTCTGTTATAAGTTTTAGGACAGAAATTTTAAGTGCTGCTACATCTTTAGGTTTGATCAATTCACCATTTTGCTCATGCGTCACAATTTCTGGGTGCCCAGCAACTGCACAAGTTACGATTGCGCAGCCGCTTGCCATAGCTTCACAAAGTGAATTTGCGAGACCTTCCCAGTGAGAAGGCAAACAGAATATGTCAGATGAATTATAAACCAAAGGGAGTGTCTCGTTGGAAACGGTTCCTAAATCGATTACCTGATGCTGGATACCAAACTCAGCGGCTTTTTCTAGAAGATCAAATTCTTTAAGATTGCCTGTTACACCCACCAGCTTAATATTTGGATAAGCACTTGATAAGTCACGAACTACCTCAAATAATTCAATCCAACCTTTTCGAGCGATTGAAGATCCAACGTTGAGGATCATGATATCCTTATCATTTATCCCATTTTTTTTTCTAAAAGCCGAAATTTCATCTGGTGTGCTTTTATTTGGGTTGAATTTTTGTAAGTCTATGCCTGTATAAATGGTATAGAAATCGCGTTTTGACTTTGAAATCTTTTCGGCTTCACCACAAAGAAAATCGGAACAACCAAGAATAAGATCTGCGTTTTCCAATACAAATTGGGCTCCTTTCATATGAGTATCTGAATTATGTGGCCACACCACAATATCATCTCCTTGCATTTCTACTGCACAAGAGATCCCAAGACGTTTGGCGGCTACTGTTGCTATATATCCGTCAGGTATGAGCCATTGTGCAAAAAGTACATCTTTGCCTTTCTCCACACCTTGTTGCTTCAAGAATTTCACCAATTTTCTTACACAAAGCTCTGCATGAGGAATAGGGAAGAATCGAGACGGACGTGGGGAGAACACGGTGGGATGATAAATGGAAATGCCATCTAAGACCCTTGATTGTGGCCTGCGGTTTTTAAAATTGACCTTCCAATCGGATAACAAATGGTAAAAAGGCCACATGGGGTACCAATCTTGTAATTGAACTACTTTAATGTTTTCTCCTATGGCATTAAGTCCTTTATTAATTTTATGAATGAAAATACCATTAGCTGGGTCGTTGCCCTCTGGATATGGATAAATACCTGGATATGACCAAATTCTCATTTTTTAAACAATAAAAACAACCAATAATTTTTTGTGATTCTATAAATATTTTGTAAAAATGTTGAAAAATATCTGTATTTTACTAAATTAAACAGACCTAGGTAGGTTTTAAACATTCCAAATCTATTCACAGAATTGTTTGTATAATATATAATTATTTTGTCCATTAGATGAGTTTGTAATTTTATATAATCTGGATATGAGATAATATTAATACTTTTTATACACCTAAGTAAACTGACATTTTGTTTGATGTAGTGATTTAACGGCTTAAAGCCCATCAATGATTCTTTCCTGACGCGATATAAAGTAAGTATATCACATGAATAACACCATGGTAACTGAGTGGACACCACTAACCAACAGTAGTAGTCTTCTATTCCATTTAAATTGACGTTAAACTTGCCTATATCAATTAATAAATCTCGCTTCATAGTAACTGTAGAAGTACAGATATTATTGGCATCGAGTAGTGCTGGAAGCTTATAATGAATACCCCTTAAAGCATCCAAAACTATGTTTTGGATACTCTTTCCTGTGGTATCATCAAATTCTGTTACCGCATGATGAAAAGCCTTTATATCAGGATTTTGATTAATTAAATTGAATGTGCAAAACAATTTATCTCTAATAAACAAATCATCACTGTCTAAAAAACAGATCCATTCACCTACTGCCAAGTTAATTCCTTGATTTCTTGCACCAGATACGCCTTTAGGATAATTTGTAAGATCTTTTACAACACATTGCCCAACAAGATTATTATCTTCAAAATACTTTTTGGCTATTTTAAATGAATCATCAGTACTATGATCGTCAATTAATACAATTTCAAAATCTTTAAACGTTTGATTTTTTAATGACTGCAACGTTTCAATTATATAATCTTTTGAATTATAACACGGTATTACAACGGAAAAAAATATATTATTCATAACCAAATAAGATCACTAAACCTTCTAAAAAGTTGAAACTTTTGCGAAACATTAAAAATTCCTTTTATTGATCCAATTTTTTAACATAAGGAGCAAATGTACTTTGTTGGTCTAGCCAACTTATAATAGAACTTAAAAGGTCGTCCATCAAGAGGGGAAAGCCAAATAAAGTGTATAATTTTGGGTATCATTTTTATTTCAAATATACAAATAGGATTGGAACTTCAAATATGAAAATCTTTACCAAAACCATTTTCATTATAATAGTAAGTTCGAATTGTGTAACTTTGAAATATAACCCTGTTAGCCAAACAGAGTACTATTCAACAAAATATTAAAATAGTAAAACTAGCATATCTTATTCACGTCCGTGTGGAACCAGATTTATGATTGAAAATAATCAATCATTTAGACCATCCAAACGTTGAATTTCACATATATTGGGATAAAAAGCAATATTGATCTAGACCTATTATGCAACTTAACAAAGGAACAAAAAAACATAAAAATTTATTCAGAATAAAATATGTTTTGGTTGGGATATTCTTTAGTGGCTGCCACAATTTTTCTTATGAGAAAAGCGATAACCTCCTTACACCAGCCAGACTATTTAATTTTGTTAAGTGGCCAGGACTATCCTATTAAAACTAAAAAACAAATAAATGACTTTTATAGCAATACCACGTTAGACTATATTTCTTTAAATAAACTTACTGCTATGGGGACGGAGTTCACAAAAAAGACAGCTTATTTCCATTTCTTAGAAAACCGTTTTTGGAATCCAAAAAGTAAAGTAAAAATCGATTTTTTATATAAAATATACTTTGGCCTATACGTGAATAGACTGATGAAATGGATGCCAAAACGTAAAATGTTTAAAAATTGGACACCCTATTTTGGTTCTCAATGGTTTTCTTTGACTCTTAATACTTCCAAAGAAATCTTAAGATTTATCGATCAAAATCCTGATTATGTAAAATTTATGAAAAATGTGGAAGCTCCTGATGAAATTTTTTTTCAAACAATAATTGGAAATACCACCCTTATTGAAAATTTAAGTGAATTGGAGGCTTTTAAAAAATTTACCTTTAATTTGAAAAATAATGAAAAATTTATTTATAAATGGGGTAGTCTAAAATATATGGACTGGGAAAGCCCAAACCGTGCAAAACCGGCCACATTGGACATGCGAGATTATGACGTACTTGTTAGTAGCCATTTTTTGTTTTGCAGAAAAGTATCAGAAAGGGACCAGAAAAGTAAAGAATTGATTGATAAATTAGACAAATTTTTAATTGTAAAAGGAAATCTCTAATCCTTATTAGAATAAAAATGAGTTAATAAAGATTTGCCATTTTCCCTGATATTGCGGTTGTATTCATAGAAAGGGAGCAGGTAATTGAAATTGTCGATAGGATGAATTACGAATTGCTAGTGAAACTTATATCGTTTATCGGATACAGATAATGAATCTAAGTCTCTCATCAATTTCTTATTAAATAGTCTGACACCTTCGTAATTAAGATGTTGTGAGTTGTAAAAGTAATCTTTGATAAAAGAAATACTATCCTGAGAATAATCTAGCGTTGGTATTTCATATGTGTTGGACAGAGTTTTGAAAATATCAAGAATAGAATCTCTGTTTTTGACCATTTTTTGAGCAGGGATATATTCAGGACAATATACAAAAATGACCTTTATGTCTTTTGATTTACATAAATCCAAAAATTTGATAAATAAAATTTTTGTTTCCGAATCCAGTTCAACACTTACTCCATTTGGATGCTCCTTAGTATATTTTTCAAAACTACCATCCCATGTTCTGTTATGAGGCATAAATCCTTTGTATAAATCATTATGGGATTTTGTCTTTTTAAAAAAGGAAGTTAGCCCTTCTATGTAATACTTTTTATGGCTAAGGTACTTGTAGAAAGGTATATAAATACTCCTATAGTCTAATCCTTTATATTGCAAGACAGCGTTTCGGATCTCTGGATGACTTAAATAAGGCAAAAATTGCTCAAGCTCATATAAATCCTTCCGTATGGTCAATGTAGAATTGACATCTATGTTTTGTATAATAAAATCAGGTTTTTTATTATATTTGAGATATGCCAAAAATTTGTAATACTGCATATGAAACTGGTATCCCTCTACTCCTAAATTATAAGAATTGACTTTAAAAGAAGAATCTATACTTTTGGGCGAGATTTGAACCGAGGCTCGTGAGTTTCCTTGAACCAAAATATCAGCATTGATATCAGATTCAAAAATGGCATTCCATTCTTTGTACCTTTGGGAAATGCTTGATTTTTTAAGTCCTTCATCAACGAGGTATTGTAAAATAAAACCAGCAATTAGCGGAAAAATAAACATTGTTAACCGAAGAAAAAATTTTCTCATACCTCAAAATTGAAAATATATGAATGAACTCTCTTCATATACGCCTAAAAACAATATTATTCCGATAGCTGCATAATAACAAAACCATCGAGCTACAAACGGAAGTGTTCTTAATCTTTCTCTCAAAGAACCAACTTTTCGCTGTAGTACTTCAATTGTAAGTAAGAATAGGATTAGAATAATGGACAATATAAATTCAGAAAGTAGATTGCCCACCAAGAAATACTTTATCACATGAAATCCATTTATAAATTCTTTGAAAAAAATATCCCATCCAACAAATAATTTGGAAATCAACTTTATAGAAGTCTGAAAATCAGGAGCTCGAAAAAATATCCAAGCAAAACAAACGCAACTGATTGTCAAAAAGAAATTTCCGAAACGACCAAATGAGACCTTCTTGCCAAATTGGTTATAGATTATTAAAAACAGACCATGTAGCGCTCCCCATACCACAAAGTTCCAACTTGCACCATGCCATATACCACTTACCATAAATACAATAAACAGATTGAAGTACCAACGGAGTTTAGTGCCTCTGTTGCCTCCCAAGGGTATATACAAATAGTCTTTAAACCAGGTAGATAATGATATATGCCATCTAGTCCAAAATTCAGAAATATTGGTGGATAAATAGGGTTGTTTGAAATTTTCCATTAAATCTATGCCCATTACTTTTGAAGCCCCAATGGCTATATCGGTATAGCCAGAAAAATCACAATAGATTTGAATCGCGAAATAAAAAGTGCTTGTGATGATGCTTATGCCAATATGTTGGTCAGGGTTGGAATATACTGGATTTACGAATAGTGCCAGCCGATCAGCGATCACTACTTTTTTAAATAATCCCCACACCATTAAAATCAATCCGGAAACAACCCTCTCATAATCAAAGTGCTGCTTTTTATAAAATTGATACAATACGTTTTGAGGCCTTTCTATGGGTCCTGCCACCAATTGTGGGTAGTACATCACATACAGTGCATATATACCTATGTTGCGTTCTGCCTTTTGAGTACCACGATATACTTCTATGGTGTAGCTCATTGCCTGAAAAGTATGGAAAGAGAGGCCGATAGGCAATAAAATGGTCAAGTATGGAATAGGGTTAGTCGTACCCAAATTCGTTAAAAGGAAGGATATGTTTTCATTTAAAAAATTATAATATTTAAACACTGCCAAGATACCGACATTGGCCAATATGCTTATAACTAGAAAAAATTTGCGCCGTTTGCCATTATTCCTTTCAATTAGAAGTCCTGCGAAGTAGTCAATAACGATGGTAAACCCTAATATCAGAATATATACTGGCACAAATGCCATGTAAAAGTAGCAACTAGCCAAAAGTAACATCCACCATCTAAATGAATGAGGCAATATAAAATATAGACTAGTGACTAAAATGAAAAAAGCTAAAAATTCAAAAGAGTTGAAAAGCATAGATTATGGAGGTCAATTATTTTCTTTTGCCACTTTTACACATTGAAAAGTCCTTTCCAAATATTGAAGACCCCATTTTTGGTCAGGTTCAAGATAGTTGCCTTCAGCCCATTCGTTCCACGATTTTACAAAAACCAACTGTTTTTCTACTGGTTTGTCCATTACAATGTCTATACCTTCTTTCAAATGCTTTTCCCAAAGTTCAGGTGTCGAATTCTTAAAAATTAGGCTTTTATTACCTGCTCTGGCTGAATTATCCCAATCAGGAATAACGCATGGAAAACATTCAAAGTCATACTTTTCTTTTGAAATAAGATATTTGATCGCCTCCTCATACTCAAATATCAAGGGTTTGTCCCTTTTCTCTACATCCCATTCAAACACCGGCTTTGTAATGATTTTCAACTTTCTTAACAGCCTTTCTTTAAAAGAGATCTTGATTGGTGGTAAAGCGTTTCCATATCTAGCCTCAAAAAAACTGGGATCTATTACTGCGTCTAAGCCATTTGCAATTGGACTCCAATCTCTCTCCCACCTAGATGCCACCAAATATAAGCCCTTTAGGCCAGCTTTGGCGGCACATTCTCTAAATAGATCTGTAAACTCGCGTAGATCTGGTATGTTTTGAGCAATATAAATAACAAACAAAGGTTTGCCATCCACCTTTATATAGCGGTCGTCTTCAAAGAACGGGAGCAGGTAATTGAAATGGTCAATATGATCTTGCCTGTTAGGATATTCTTGGGTTATTAAAGCTTCTCCGCTTTTGCCAAACCAGATACCTTTCCATGTTTCGTTTGCCCAACAAAAGCAAAACGGAAAGTCGGGCTTCTTGGATTTAAGCATTTCTTGTGAGGGTCTTTCTAACAGCATTTTTCCGTTACCAAACCAGTAATGGTAGTAACAAAAGCCATTGATTCCATATGTTTTGGCCAATGCTGCCTGTTGAATTCTGGTGTCTTCGAGGCGAAGGTCATAATAACCAAGGTCTTTGGGGGCTCTTGGTTGATAATGTCCTTCAAATAATGGGTTTACTTTGGTTACATTCGTCCATTCTGTGAAACCTTTCCCCCACCAAGCATCATTCTCAGGTATTGGGTGGTATTGGGGTAGATAATAGGCTATAAGTTTCATCTCGGATAATAAAGTTCAAAATTATGAATAATTTACAAAACGGATTATTCAATGGCGGTGTATATAAAGAGTTTTTCGAGTCAAATTAAAAAGGAAGAATACCAATGGGTAAATATTAGGGTTCCAGAGTAAAATTACCAGTTTTATATTCGTCATTTTTTAACCAAGTATTTAAATTAATACTATAGTGCAATCCAAGAATTTGAATAATACACCAAATATAATGGGTAAGATACAATAATTAAAAATGTAAACATTCCTATAAGATGCTTAGTCAATTTATCAATTAAAGAAAATAGCAAAGGTAAAGAAATGGCAAGGTAAACCATAAAAAAATTACAACCCAAATTTTAACACTTAAAGTTATTTAAATGAATATTAAAACTTTCAAATTAGTGTATTTTTTCAAATGTATAGGTAATAATTTTTTAATATTTCCTTGTTGACAATATGCTGTACTTTTTTTCATTTAATTCAATGTTCAGAAATCAGATCAAGAATTTATTTATTGGTAAACCATTATTGGATTATTATTTTATTTGTTCGTAACTACGTACTTAATAAAGGATCAAGCATTTTTTGATAATACCTCTTTTGTTATCTCCAAATAGCGATGTCCCCATTTTTGGCATGGCTCTAAGTGATTTCCTTCAGCCCATTCATTCCAAGCATTGATAAATACAAAATTCTCTTCTTTGCTATAAGGTTTGAAGTATTTTAAAATTGATTCCAGCCATTCACCATATTTCTCCGGGCTCGCACCAACGATGATCTCGGCACCTTTGGTTCTTCTGGCCGAGTTGTCCCACATAGGGAAGAGGCTGGGGTAAATTTTGTAATCCCTAGATTTTAAATGACTCATCATTACATCTTTGATTTGGGTATAGGAAAAATGGCGATCCACTTTATTGTTTGGTCTATACTTTGTAAGACCTATTTTCTCAAACAATGTCTTGTAATTATTCACTGGTTGGGGAAAGCTGTAAAAGTCGGGTTGAAAATCTATAGCCACGTCAAATCCTATCTCTATTGGGTTCATTTTGTAATCAAAGCCATTCATGTAACCAAGATACAATCCCTTGAGGCCAGCTCTGTGAGCCTCTTCTCTCCAAACATTAGAAGTCTCTTTTAAATTGGGAAATAAGCTAGGTCTATATATTGCAAAAAATGGTTTTCCATCAACTTTTATATATCTAGGATCTACAAAGAAGTTGTCAATCAAGAACTTAATGTGTTTTCTGTCGTCTTCTAGGTTGTAATCTTGCTTAATCAACACATTAGCCTCTTCTCCGTCCCATCGCCTTGTCCAGTTTTCGTTGGCCCAGCAAAACATAAAAGGAAAATCAGGCTTGCCTGATTTCCTGATTTCATCCAAGGGTCTGTTCATCAATCTTGTACCGTTAAACCAGTAATGGTAATAGCAGAAACCATAAATGCCGTAAGCTTCAGCCATGTCTGCCTGTGCGATTCGCGATTCTTCAACTCTTAAGTCATAATAGCCCAGATCTGCGGGTAAATGAGGTTGATAGTGTCCTTTAAATCGTGGTTTGGTTTTTGCCACATTTGTCCATTCAGTAAAGCCTTTTCCCCACCATTCGTCGTTTTGAGCAAAGGGGTGAAATTGAGGCAAGTGTATGGCTATTGGTCGGAGTTTGGTCGTCATTTGAATTAAAATATATATTTTTTCTCTCTCAGTTTCAACATTGGCTTTTCTATATATAAATAAGAAATTGTTGATAATAATATTGAAAATAATAAATAAAAAAAATATATACCCAAAACAATACTTTCAGATGAATTTTTAAAATACTTTTCAAGAGGTACCAGAATTATAGAAAAATGAATTAAGTATAAGGAATATGATATTAAACTAATAAAGGTAAAAAAATAGCCAATTTTGAATGGTGATTTTTTAATTCTGTCTATTGCAGGAAAAATAGAAATAACTGATATTCCTAAAATACTATATCCATAAACAAAATTAAATACTGAATATTGCGATCTTAAATATAAATAAACCAATATACCAATTATACCTATGGTAAAAAATATCCAAATATTTTTTTTCCAATAACCAAAATAGTAATACTTAATGTATGCACCTAAAACACCGTATATTATACTATCCAAACGCATAAATGTAGATTTCCTAAAAAAACTATCCATCAGGACCGAGTCGTTTGTTTGCGCTATAGACAATTTATAAAAACGAAACATTCTCATAAAAAGACAAACTAACGCAATTGTAATTATCAAAATTAACATGACATTTTGTGGAGTTATCCTAGGGATATATTTCTTTATAATCATATAGATTATTGGCAAAAGCAAATAGAACCACTCTTCAACAGCTAAACTCCAAACTACTGGCATAAAGTCTGGATGTTTCCCTATTAAAGCTTGAGAAAACAATAAATATTTTGTATTATAATCCCATACATTGTGATAAACAAAATAAGTTACTATTAAAGTTACTAATAACATAAAGTAAAAATTGGGCAATGTCCTAAACCACCTTTTTTTCCAAAATTCTAAAAACATACTGTTTCCAAAATCATTCCTCTCAATTGTTTGAATAAATATTCCTCCTATCAAAAAACCGCTTAATACAAAAAATAAATCAACACCATCAATAATAAAAAACATAGGCCTGTTGGGAAATTTATTTTGTAAAAGTAAATCACCATGACCTAATAAAACTATTAAAATTGCAATTGCTCTCACTAAATCATAACCAAAATGCCTGTCAGTATCAATTTTGAGCATACTATTTATATTCATAAATTCTTGATATTTAGCTTTCTTATAATATTTATAATCTTCTTACTTATTTTTAGTTGCTTTGAGTTTTTCAATAATTGTAATTCGTGTTCTATAGCCTTTTTAGATTTATATAATTCAATATAATCGCCTAAAACGGCTACATATTTGTCTATATTTTTTTGATAAATATAGTTTTTAAGGCTTTGCATTTCCTGTTTTGAAAGGGAATTGTTTCGTGACACATTTCTCATTCTATAAAAAACCGTTACCGACTCAAGTTTCATAACTTTGTCTGATGGACTCATAAAACGAATCAAAAACTCCCAATCTTCAATTCCTCTACGCATTGTTTCATCGAAGCCCGTAGTTTTAAGAAAATCAGCTCTTTTAAACAAAAATGTAGGGTGCAACATGCTATCAATAAGCATTTCAGAATAATTATACGGTGGCAAGACCCACTCTCCTGTTACCTCATCAAAGTATTCAATTTTTGAATTAACTAGTTTAATTTCAGAATTATTTGTAATGGCATTATATGTTTCTTCTAAATAATTGTACGACAATCTATCATCACCATCCAAAAACACTATATAAGTACCCTGCGACTGCTTCACCCCCTCATTGCGCGCTCCAGAAACTCCCTTATTGATTTGATTGATTAATCTAAATTTAGATTTATCCGAAACATAGTTTTCTATTATTTGCTTTGAATTATCGGATGAACCGTCATTTATGACAAGACATTCCCAATTCAAAAACGTTTGATTGTGGATACTTTCAAGCGTTTCTAAAATTAATTCTTCTTGATTATAACAAGGCACTATGATTGAGATTATTGGACCTTGAAACATTTTAAAACAAACTGTTTGAGACTAGACATGACTAATCGAAAATATAATCCTATTAATTGATAAAAATCAAATGGCTTAAAAATGAAATGATTTGATTTTCTTAACAAAAGTAAATAATCAATTTTTAGTGTGTGATTATAGTACCCAAAATAAATCAAGCGTCTCAATTTCTCTTTTAACATTTCTGAGTCAAAAAAGTGATCAGAAGTATTTTTTTTAATAACCTCTGTTCCTGCTTTTTGAACCTCAAAAAATGATAACACTGAAAATTTTTTATTAACCAATTTTAGTAAAATTTCTTCACAATGCGAATTTAGTCCCTCCCCTCGCCCTTCAAAATGTTTTACTTTAGCGTAGCTGTCCAATTCTTCTTGCTGTACTTTCCTTTCTGATGAAATTTGGTGATTATGTATTCTATAATTCAACAACACCTCCTTCAAGTTAGCAAACTTGTATTTTTTAATCAATTCCACCCAAAGGTGGTAGTCTTCGCAAGGGAATAATTCTTTTTTATATAATTCATGATGAGTAACTATACTTTTCCGAAACATCACTGTAGGGTGACCAATACAACAATATTCAAAAAGTCGCTCTTTAATTTCCTCATTTGTAAAAGGATGTAAAACAGTTTTACAAATATCACCAAAACATTCAAAAGCTGTACCTAATACATCTATGTCTTGATTATTTTTGAAAAAATCTAATTGTTTTTGAAAACGTTCCGGGTGACAAATATCGTCAGCATCCATACGGGCAATAAACGCTCCTTTTGATTTACTAATTCCGTCATTTAAGTTTGATACTAAACCAAGGTTTTTTTCTCTTTTGAACAGTTTTATTCGAGAATCGTGTTGTGCTAATTCGCTCAATATTTCATATGAATTGTCTGTAGAACAATCGTCAAATATCAATATTTCAAAATCTGCAAATGATTGATTAAGTACGCTTTGAACAGCTTCTTTCACATATAAATTTGCATTGAATACTGGCATAACAACTGATATAGTAGGTTGATTTGTTGGCATTTTAGGATAGAATATTCATAAGTTTTTTCAAAAATTGATATTTTAAATATTTCCACTTTTTTTGCCAAATAGTGGGATCGTGCATGGCGTTTCTCAAATATAAGTATTCAAAACCGTTATTACGAAACTGATTAAAATATGAATTATATACTTGTTGCTTAAATGGATCATTAAGTTTAGCCAAGTGTAAAATAAAGTCTAAGGCACGAATTATTTCTTCCTTTTCCTCGATTAAATTTATTGTATTGCGTACTGATTTTGGATGTTGTCTAAAGTTAGATAAACATTCCGGTATTATTCCAACATTACCCTTAAGTGCAATTAATGACCAAAAAATCCAATCTCCACAAAGTTTGTAATTGGCAAGCACCGATAAATCAAAATTTATTACCTCTTTTCGAAACAATACTGCACTGGCATTTGAAAAGGAATTACCAATGGTCATGTGTGTTAAAAAAAAATCTTGCCCATTAAGTTCAGAAGTATTTTCTAAATTATAACAAAGGTGACCATAGCCTTTTTGCAAAATTAGTCCTTCAGAATCTACTAAATTGCTATCAACACCTACCACATGCGAATCTGAGTGATTATCAAGATAATCAACAGTCTTTTCTAAAAAAGTATACTCGGCAAAATCATCACTTTCAGCTATCCAAATATACTTTCCATTCGCTAGGTTTAGTCCTTTTTGCCATTGCCTAAAGGTACTTCCTGAGTTTACTTTGTTAATTAAAACTTCGATAATTTTCAAGTTATCTTTATAAGATTTTATAATTTCTAAACTTTTATCTTTAGAACAATCATCTAAAATAATTATTTCAAAATTCTGAAAAGTTTGTTTTAATATGCTTTCGATCCGCTCTTCGAGGTATTTTTCATGATTATAGTTAGGAAGAATTACTGATACCTTTGTCATTCTATTTCCAGCTCACGTTTGTTTTTAGTACTTTTGCTGGCACACCTCCAGCCAAACAATTAGATGGAATATCTGTATTGACTACCGCACCAGCAGCGATAATTGCTCCGTCACCAATTTTTACTCCTTTTAATATTGTTACATTCATGCCAATCCATACATTATTTCCAATATACACAGGAGAAGTGTTCGGTTTTTCAGAACCTATTATTTCATGATTATCCGAATCTCGAATACAAACATTTTCTGAAATTGCTACTCCATGTCCTATTTCTACCTTTTCAAAACAACTTAGATTTAAATTATGGTTTATATAACCACTACCTAATATTAATTCTGCATTTGGATTCAAATACATTTTTGCTCCAGAATAAATTTCAAATTCACCCTTAATAATCAATTGAGAACATTTGCCCATCATAAATAAACTGTAAAAGGGATCATTACTAATCCATTTTTTGCCTATTTCAAGTTTTCCATTTTGGTATACAACTTTACAATCAGATGAAATTTTAAGTATAACTTTATCATTTAGTTTAAATCTATTATTAAGAAGAAAAAAAGAATATTTATTGCCTAAAATCTTGCATAAATAATGGTTTATCCTGTATTTTATTCTAGCAATCATTATTTCTGATACAAATAATATTTATTACCTGATTCTAGATCTATAATTTCGGGAATTGTCTTATACCCTAAATATTTTATTAAATCATCTACTTGAGATTGTTTCTCTGCTGTCAGTTTGTTTAATACCAAGATACCTCCAAATTCCTCATCCTCCTTTAATGCCTTTTGATATTTTTTTAAATAATCAATTTTTATATCTATAAATCCCCACAAAAGTCCTTTACGTTCTGAATAATATGGAATACGGGAGTCCCAGTCACCACTAAATATAATTAATGATTGATTCGGATTTAGTTGACGTTTCAACTTATTTCCTATTGGTCTGATTTCAATATCAAAAGTATTTTGCCATACCTTATAACGTAAATTATAGTTTATAACAAGTGAGCATAGGTAAAAAGACACCACCAAAATAAGCATAAAAAACTTCAATTTTACAATTTTTATTTCCGTTATACTAAAAATAAACAAGCATATGCTCAACTCAATAAGTAAGTTATTGGCACAAGAATAGTAATCATGTATGAAATATAAATTTGTAAAAACCAAAGGCCCTAATAGCCACAAAAATGTAAGCACTAAATTAAGTTTCCAGTATAGCAATTTATAAAAAAGCAACGAAGTAAATACCAATATTAAAGGTATTGACGAATAATCTAAAATTTGTTTCCAAACATTGAATGAAATTTTTTGTTCCCATGTACCATAATTCCATTTAATTAATCCTTTGGAAGTGATGAATTCTCCTTGTATATTTTGAAGTTTTAAATGGTCGGTATAATATACCCAAACTATTGTAATTAGAACTGGAACAATCAAGACGATTGCTTTTAGAACAAAATCACCTACTGATGTTTTGTTTTTTAATACAAAAACATAATAAAAAAAATAGATACTTATTGTCGCCAAATAGATAAAAAAGGTGGTTAGTTTAGTAAGCCCCGCTATGGTACCAAATATCAAAGCCAAAAGAAGAAACCATATATTATTAGAATGAATGTATTTAATAAAAAATAATACAAAGGAAACAGATAGAAACAAGACAGTAGTCTCTATCATAAATGTTCTAGACCAAAACAAATAGGTTGGCTCAATAAGTAAGATTGACATTACGAATATCATTTTATTACTAGAGAATTTAAACTCCCGTCCTATCTTATATATTACAATCAGTACACCTAAGTAAAATAATCGTGAAACAATTCTACCGCATTGGTCAAGACCAAAAAACGGAATCCATTTATGAAATAATACAACAAAATATTGATAGGTAGGGAACTCAAATGGAATGCTCCATGGTGGTCCTAAAACTGGTGTAATATAGTTTATAGCAAAACCATCTTTTTCTAAATAATATGTACTTATGGCTGTTTGTGTTTGTCTAAAACCATGCCAGTCTGTTATTGGAAAATAGAATCCAATTCCGAAATTATTAATAAAAAAGTAGACAGCAGCAACAAAAAAAACTACAACAATAACTGATTTATTATTTGTAATCCAATTAAAATACCAATCACTTTTATTCATTTTTTCTTTTTATTTTGCTCATTACAAATAAGATTAGATCTTTAAAATCAAAGATTTGTTTTGAATATAAATAAACTTGAACTTTAGAAAATCCAAAATTTATCAAATTCTGTTTAAAAATCCTATCTATTAAAAAGTCGTGATTATAATCTTTCTGCTGAATATATTGCCCATTGAGTACTTTCAAAGGCAAAATAGCCTTCCAATAACTGTTGTTTTTTATATGATTTTGCAACCATTCTCTATTTGGACTCCCTTTTGAAAAGTGCTCAATCAAAATCGAATTGGTTACAACCACCTTTTTGTTTTGAGCTATAACTGCTAGAGACAAATCTGAATCGTACGCATGAAAACCACTCAATTTCTGATTAAATGATACTTTTTTATTTATATCAGCAGAGATTGCCATTAAAACCCCATCAACGGTTACTACAGGCTCTTCATTTTTCACTTGAATATCGTTATATCCAAATATAGTATGTACAGAATGATTTCGTTCCTTATTGTTTTGAATTATATTAACAAAATAACATTGTTCGTTAAAATCCCAAGAACTCGGAATCGTAGATTTATAGGTACTGCCCGCAACACCAACCAAACCAATTTCTGTATTATCAAATATTCGCAATAATTCCATACCCCAATTATTGGTATTGAATGCTACATCTTCGTGCAAAAAACATAGCACACTCCCTTTGGCTATTTTTTTTAAATTATTATAAACCCAAAATATACTTTTGGGTTTTATTGAATTATTATAGTATAAAATTTCGTATTTGCATCCAATTGTTTTTGCAACGTTTTCTTTTACATCAGATAATAACTTGGGATTCAAGCTACATATTAATACAGATATCATTATGATAAATTTATTATAGCGAATTTAACATATTATAAATTTCAGGAGCTTTTATATTAGACACGAATTCTTTAGATAATAGTTGTGACTCTTTAGAATCCCTCTGATATGCTGCTTGATTATTGATATATTTGTAAATCTCTAAAATCACACATTCAATGTCCATATAGGGAACTACAACACCTCCGCCTTGTTTTACAAATTCGACAGTCCCGGTCCCTTTGTCGAAACAAATAATTGGTTTTCCTAATTGAGCCACTTCTAAACAAACCAACGGAAATGGGTCTTCTCTAGAAGTCATTAAAAAAATATCAAAATCAGAAAATTTAGAAATCGGTTCGCTAGTTAAACCCGAGAATTCAACAACATCATTCAACTCTAATTTATCTAAATCCGCTTTTACAATGTTTTCATGTAGCAAATCTAACTTACCTACCCATTCAAATTTAATTTTAATGCTAGGATATTTATTTATAAATGCTTTAGCTACTAAAATGAAAAAATCATATCCTTTTCGCCAATGAACTGTCCCAGCAGCACCTACTTTAAAATATGTTTTTTGTTTTTTAACTTGAGGTATTTTTAATGTGATTGGCTCGACAAACTCATGTACTACCTTTATTTTATTTTCGGAAATGCTATATGTTTCAAGCATAGATTTTTTTACTAAATGCGACACCGCAATAAATTTATCAAAAAATGGAATATTTTCTTTAAAACCAGGTAAATTTACATCAATTGCAATTGGTAATTCATGGATATGTGCTATCAATTTAGCGTTAGGTAGTGCACCTTTTAAATAAATGCCCTCTGTTATCGACAAAATTGTGTTACAATAAATAAATTCAGGATCAAATGCTTTTAGTTTGTTTTCATAATTCTCCCATTCGGTATAGATTTTTTTATTAAACTTCAACAACAATGCTTTATATAAATAAAACCATTTAGAATACTTTTTATTAAATATCGGCTTAAGCCAAATTTCATTTACATGATTTTTAAAATCAACATAACGCTCACCTTTTTCGAGTAAAATCATTTTAGAAACAACTTCAGGCTTCTCCTTTTTTAACCACTTAAGAAAATTTAGAAGTACTAATGGAGCTCCAGTTAAAGTTGCCTCATGGCATACAAACAGTATTTTCATTGTATTAATTTTTTAATTAAAACGAAATTACTTTTAATGAACAACTATAGGAATTTTTCATAATCGAAATATAATGCTTTTTAAGCTGTTGAAACTGATATTGAGTTTATTTAAAATTCATTTACCAAATCTTTTTTCTTTATTTAAATTGTAAATAAAAGATAAGAGGATTCAATATTCTTTTTAATAGCATCTACTAATTCCATATTTAAGCTATTATTTGTTTCTACACTCGAACCTTGGTATGAATTAATAATACTAGCTTGATTTTGCTATCCAAATATGTTTTAGAAATCCCAATAATCATTGCTCCATAAATCACATTTATATCTAAAAAAACTTATAATAACCTCTTATTGATAAGTTCAGTACTAAAGCAATATCTTCAATTAATAATGTTCAAACCATTTCGGAATTTACAAAAATTTAAATAATTTTTGTTAGGAATATTTGGCCTAATTAATCTGAAATTATTTAAATTTCTTCATTTTGATTTTTAAAATTGTTGCTAAATTCTTAAGAGTTTTAAATCAAATATTTAAGTCATGCTTAATAATTTAGATGTAGATATTTAAGAAATTATTGCTTTTGTAATAATTTTAGCATTTAAATAGGATGTTATAAAAGGATTATAAGAATAAAATTTCTGTTTATAATTCTGAAAAATGGTTTATTACCTTAATTGTATTTTGCTTTTTCCTCACAAACATTTTAACTTTTAATATTCCAAATCCTTAAAATTCTTTAATTGAGAGGGTTCGTAATTCCACCATTTTATATGCAAAAATTCATTAATTACTTCTTTTGTAAATCTGAATTTCTTTATTTTGGCCGGAACACCAACAACTACCGAATAATCAGGGACATCCTGTAGTACAACGGCACCAGCACCTATTATGGCACCATTACCAATTGTTACACCGTTTTTAATAAAAACATTTGCACCAACCCAAACATCATTCTTTATTTCTACTTTTTTTTTCAACATTAGCAGTCTTTCATTTATTTCATCTTCACTAAGTGTATCATGATTGAGATAAACAATCGGAGAAGTGCTACATTTGTCTGTTATATGATCGCCGTATCCTATTACACAATTAGGCCCAATCGAACAATACCTGCCAATGACCGAATTATGAACAATGGTATTTAATGCTAAATAAGAATATTCACCAATTTCAGTATTTAAAATATGATTATTACCATAAAAAGTTACATTCGGATACAAATTATTTTTTCCGTCCAAAACCACTGTTTCTTTAATATGTAAAACCGTATTAATCTTACTATTTTTTGATATACTTTCATCAACTAAAATATTTGATAGATCTTTATTATTTTCGCTTAATAGATAATCATTATAAATTAAGTGATAGGTATTTAAAATAAATTTAAGTTTTGTAATTATATTTTTAAATCTCATCTTCCGCCTTAATTTAATAGCCAATCACAATGAACTACAATGCAACCATAATCACTTGAATTATGACTCATTATTGTTCCATTATCTATAATACAAATTGCACATATATCATTAATATATTCATATAAATTTGCATTTTCAATAAACAAAGCTACATCGAAAGAATAATTACCGGGTGCAATTATATTTTTTGGCAATTGACAAGTCAGTTCAATGCTATTTTTATTAAAAATATTCTTGACATTAAAATGATGAGTAAAAACCTTTCTTTTGAATTTATCAATTAATGCTAACCCAATTTGAAAACTTGCTAGAGCAGTGGGTAGTTGAACTACAAATTGCAAAAATATATTTTCATCAAAGTAAAAACTAGACTTTTCCTCATTCGAAAAATTTACAACATTAACCTTTCTAAAATACGCTTCTATATTTTTATTATCATTACACAAATATTGCAAACTAGCTTTATTGTAAACATATTTTTGAATTATGTCCTCGGAATTACCTATTTCAAGTAATTTCCCTTTTTCCATATACATAGTTTTTGAACATAATTGAATTACACTTGGTATGTTATGGCTTACAAAGATTACGGTACGTCCTTCATTTTTGGAGACATCATTCATTTTGCCTAGACATTTCTCTTGAAACTCGGTATCCCCAACTGCTAATACCTCATCTATAATCAAAATTTCAGACTCTAGATGTGCTGCTACACCAAAGGCCAATCGCACATACATACCTGAGCTATAACGTTTTACTGGAGTATCAATATATCTTTCTACGCCAGAAAAATCTACAATTTCATCAAACTTTTTTTTTATTTCGGCCTTGCTCATGCCCAAAATGGCACCATTCAAAAATATATTTTCTCTACCAGTGAGGTCTGGATGAAAGCCTGTGCCTACTTCTAACAAGGAGGCAATCCTTCCTTTTGCCTTAATGGATCCAGTAGTTGGTAAGGTTACTCTTGTCAGTAATTTTAAGAGGGTGGATTTGCCAGCGCCATTTCTACCTACAATACCTAGGACCTCGCCTTTTTCTACTTCAAAAGACACATCTTTGAGTGCCCAAACGTATTCGTTCTCAGTAACTTTTTGAGTTCGATCGTTTTCAGAAGCTACCAAGGAAAAGGGATCTTCTTTGCCTCTTATACTTGCCCACCATCTTTTAACATCATGCCCAAAAGAACCGCTATTTACACGACCCAAACGGTACATTTTAGAAAGATTTTCAACTGAAATTACAGTATTAGTACTCATTAAACGGTGTCGATAAAGGTTTTTTCAGTTTTACTAAACATGATTATTCCCACAAATGTAATCACCACGGTGACTCCAGTGGCATACAACAAGCCCATATAGCTGACATTCCCCTCGCCAAAACAGCCAGTTCGAAAGGCATCTATGACCCAAGTCATTGGGTTAAGCTCGATACATCTGTGCATAATAGGGTTGTCTACACTTGAAAGTGGGTAAATAACTGTTGACAAATACATGAGAGATTGTACAACCACGGTGATTACGAATGAAAAATCTCGGTATTTTGTAGTAAGTGCTGATACAATAAGGCCGAGTGACATACCCAGAAAGCCTGCATTGAACAAAAGTAAGGGCAAAAGTAATAATTCAAATGTAGGTCTTACGCCTGAACCTCTAACTACAAAAAAAACATACATGATTATTAAAGGTAATAATTGTATTCCAAATTTAATAATATTAGACAATAATGCGGATAACGGTGTCACCAACCTTGGAAAGTACACTTTTCCGAAGATTGCTGCATTGGACGTGAATGTAGAAGATGCACCACTTAGGCATGTAGTGAAGTAATTCCAAATAGTGATACCAGAAAGATAAAATAGCATTTGCGGAATACCTGCCGTAGGAATATTGGCTATTTTACTAAAAACAACAAAATAGGTAAAGGCTGTAAGTATGGGTTGCAAAAAGAACCACAATGGCCCTAAAATGGTCTGTTGATAAACTGTTACAATGTCTCGCTGAACAAACAAAAGTAACAAATCTCTATATTTCCATACTTCTAGTAAGTTAATATCCAAAAGTCTTGTTTTGGGTTTTATTACCAAATCCCAATCTCCGATATCCTTGTACTTCTTTTTCATTTTAATCTTGGCTCAAGTTGTTCTTATGCCCACCCCTTTTTAAAAATAACTCACTTTCAAATGTCCTCAAATCACTACACACCATTTCCTTTATAAGCATTTCTAAATTGTATTTTGGTCTCCATCCAAGTTTTGTGAAAGCTTTGTTTGCATCGCCTATTAACAAATCTACTTCAGTAGGTCGAAAATAGTTTGAATCAACTCGCACCACAACCTTACCAATCTCTAGCTGATAATCTTTATTTTTACAAGCAGCAACTCGCCCTAACTCCTTTTCACCTTCTCCTTCAAAATTGATAAAAATACCACATTCTTCAAATGACATTCGTACAAAATCCCTTACAAAGGTAGTTATTCCCGTTGCAATTACATAATCCTCTGGTTTGTCCTGTTGCAATACCAGCCACATAGCTTCTACATAATCTTTGGCATGTCCCCAATCTCTTTGAGCGTTTAGATTACCCAAATATAAAACTTCTTCAAGTCCTAACGCTATTTTAGCCACACCTCGAGTAATTTTACGGGTTACAAACGTCTCGCCTCTTAGTGGAGACTCATGATTAAAAAGTATTCCGTTACATGCATACATGTTATAGGCCTCACGATAATTAATTGTGATCCAATATGCATATAACTTGGCTACTCCATATGGACTTCGCGGATAAAACGGTGTATTTTCGTTCTGGGGTACTTGCTGTACCAAACCGTATAATTCAGATGTAGATGCCTGATATATTTTGGTTTTATGTGCTAAACCTAAAATTCTAACAGCTTCTAGGATTCTCAATGTGCCAATACCGTCGACATTTGCTACATATTCAGGGCTGTCAAAACTAACCTTTACATGAGACATAGCACCTAGATTATATATTTCATCTGGTTGCACCTCTTGAACAATTCTGATTATGTTAGTGGAATCGGTAAGATCACCATAGTGCAAAAAGAATTTATTATCAATATCATGTCTATCTTGATATAAATGATCAATTCTTTGGGTGTTAAACATAGAACTCCTACGTTTAATACCATGAACCTCATATCCTTTTTGAAGCAATAGCTCTGATAGATAGGCTCCATCTTGTCCAGTAACACCTGTAATTAATGCTTTTTTCAATTTAAACCAAGATTGACAACCCAAAACCTAAAATTAGGTTAATTTTAATTTATTTGAAGTATGTTCCAACTTTTATTCAAATAAATTATTGATTTGACAAATAATAATAACGAATTTCTTTTTTCAGATTAACATTTAATTATTTAGACAATTTAATTAACCTAATTTATTATTTATTAAAAAAAGCGGTTATTATCTTACAAACATAGTTAACTTCAGATTCGCTCATACCAATATATAAAGGCAAACTTAATGTTGTATTCGCTATTTCTTCTGCGATTGGAAAATCACCTGGCTTAAATTTTAAATATTCATATGCCTCTTGTAAATGTGGTGGTACTGGATAATGGATTAAAGTTCCTATTCCATTAGCTGAAAGATGCCTTTGTAAACTATCTCTTTGAGATGTGCGAATGGTATATAAATGAAATACATGCGAGGATTCTGGATGGACATAAGGCAACACTAAATCTCCAATATTTTGTAGCAAGTGGTTGTACATCAATGCAATATTTTGCCTTTGTAAGGTCCATTCTTGTATATACCTTAGTTTAACACTTAAAAACGCCGCTTGCAGTTCGTCTAATCGAGAATTAAAACCAATTGTTTGATTGTAATACTTCTTACTAGAACCGTAGTTTCTCAACATGCATGCTTTTAAATAAAGCTCTTTGTTGTTGGTGGTAATACCTCCGGCGTCCCCTAATGCACCAAGATTTTTGCCAGGATAGAAACTAGTAGCATTAATATCGCCAAATGATCCAGTAAGTTGTCCTTTATTTGTAGCTCCATGTGCTTGTGCATTATCTTCCACCACATAAAGATTATGTTTATGAGCAATTTTCATTATTTCGTCCATTTTACAAGCTTGTCCATACAAATGTACAGGCATGATGGCCTTAGTTTTTGAAGATAATTTTTCTTCAATCTTAGTTGGATCTAAGTTATAACTCGCAATATCTGGTTCGATAAAGACAACCTTTGCCCCAACGAATGACACGGCTAAAGCAGTTGCGATGTAGGTGTTTGATGGAACAATTACTTCATCGCCAGGTTCAACATCCAAACATTTTAGTGCGATGTGCAATGCATCCAAGCCATTTGCCACTCCTACACAATAATTGGTTTGATTAAATTTTGCATAATCTGATTCAAAAGTTTTGACCTCGTTACCTAAAATATACCAATTGCTTTCGAAAACACGGGCATAGGCCAATTGCATTTCTATTTTAATTTGATTATTGATAACGTCAAATGACAGAAACGGTATTTTCATATTTAAATCGTTTTGGCAAAAATATGGGTAGCATTTCCATAAGAATACCCAAGTCCTTCCCAAGTCTTAATAACAGCTCTATTTGTAGACTGAGTATTCATAAAAATACAATCAGCTCCTTCTTCTTTTAATAAAAACGTCATTTCAGATATCAACTTTACATACCATCCTTTGCACGAGCTATTCACGGCAGAGAGCGCCATCTTGGATATTTTATACCCAATTTTATCCCAATCGCTTTTATTTATATTAGCTGTCAAAAATGCTTCACAAGGTACATTTAGCTCATTAGGAACTAATACAATGTCAGCGAAGCCATGTATCGAATTTTCAATGTAGGTCTCTAAATATTTGTTAGCAATTTCATCACCAAAAGTTTTATCCGCGTGAATTCTATCATACACGTTTTTCATTACTTTGGCTGTTCTTTTAAGACCATCAGTGTCTTGAGTTGTTGCCTTTCTTACATTGAACCTCTTATACGAATAATTTTTTAAAGAATTATGAAAATAGGTAAGTCGTGTTTCTATTAATTTGAAATTGCATGCACCAAGAGCTTGCAAAAACATAGTATCCTCAGAAGGAGCTTCAACAAATATATATGATTGGAGCGGGAAGCTCAAAACCAACAAATCAATTGCTTCAACCAACACTTTCAAATCGTGGTTCTCACTTACAAATGTAAAAATCTTAAAAATTGGGATTTCGAAAAAATTACTATCCCATTCAAGCTTTTTAACATAAAATTCAAATAGAGAATCTTTTATAGCAACTCGTTTAATTTCTGATTCTGTATACGATAAGAAAATGTCCTTCACATATCCTAGGTGCTTTTCAACTGGTACGTTTCTTAAAAAATTATATGGACTATAATATGGTAGTATTAAATCTCTATTTTGTTCCATAAACGATTTTAAATTGTCCATAATCCCGAATGTAATCTTCTGCTAAAAACTCTGTAGAAGCCAGTACCAATTGCACAGCTGTATGTGAATATTGCATCGTATGCCAAGCATTTGGTGGGATATAAACCCCATGATTAGGATCTTCAAGCTTGAAAGTAGTAATAGTTCCATCACCTTCTTCGGTGGTTACAATTATTCTTCCGGCTACTGCGATTAAAATTTGTTCAGTTTCGTAATGAGCATGTCGTCCTCTTACAATACTTTCTGGTGTAAAATACGTCCAAAAAACCCGTTTCACAGCAAAAGGAATATTTTTGAGGCCATCGGAAACAGAAATATATCCAATGGAAGACTCACCAAGCTTTGGGAATTCTATAAGATGTGGTCTTTTTTTATCCATAAGCAAAAGTAACAATTTACATCATCTAACCAATATTTCACCGGCACCATTATAAGAATGATATTCTCCATTATACATAGCATCGGCAGATGCAGGAGCTATGGTAAATCTACCCTTACTTACCGCCCTCACGATGTAATAAAACCTCTTAGTAGTAAAACCTATATTTGTATAAAAATTAATTCTATCATCTCTCACATCCAAATATTGAGGACTTGAGGCATTTTGAATCCATCTTATATCTGGAGATGCACTAATTCGTGGATTTTCTATTTCAAAACCAGCAGGTAACAGGTCAGTAATTACCACGTTTTCTATTTCTCCTCCTTCCAGATTGGTCAAACTCAATTCTATTACAAGTAAGTCATTTTGTTTAAAGGTATTATTTGTAATTAATTGTCCACCGCGGTCATAAATATTTCGTCTTATTTTTAAAAACTTATCCTCTTCTTGTATTTTACCGGTAATGCTAATACCTTCCGAACCTTTAAAATAATACAACAATCCACTTCCTTTTGTATCCAAAGTGAAGTTGTTTGCGTTGGTTTTAAAAGATTTAACACTACCATCATAGGTGCCTAAATTTTTGTTTCCATCAGATACAGAAGCAGTTAATATACTATTACTTTTATTTTTCATCACTTTCCCCAAAGCCAATAATGTAAAAGCCTGTTCCTGAGTAGATAAATACTGTTTGTTCCTAAATTGCTCAGATAAATGCTTGGACAAAATTATTATTTGATTATTAGTAGGATCACTATCAATCAAAGAATTTAGTGCAATGGCCTCATCACGCAAATATGAATAAAAACTTCCACCAAAAGCTGATCGAGATACCTCACCAGTAAATGATTTAGGTGTAATGGCCTTATATGCTGCCTGATCACCAGATAACATGTAAGCTGATGCCAATAAATAACGACCATCCAAAGCTAACAAGTCTAGGTTAGATTTATAATAATTCATGGTTGCTATATCTTGTTTCCCAACCAGCGATAAAACGTATAATGAATATGGAATTTCTTTTGAAGCTATGCTTTTGTTTCGGTAGGTTCCACCTTCATATTCTGAGTAATAATAAGACTCAGTACTACGTTCTTTTACCTTCTGTTTCATATAGGCCAATAGCTTGTCAAGTACCTGATTATTAATTTCATACCCCGCTTTTCTACTTTCTATTAGAAAGTGTGCGGCATATACACTGCCATACCAACTTTCATAAGATTCACCTTGCCAGTAAGCCATAGCACCATTGTACAACTGCATGGTATTCAATTTTTTAATAGCCTCTTGTACATTGTAGGTAGGATTGGCAAATTTGTTCACATTCATATTGACGCATAAATCTTGAAGATAAATTTGCGGAAATGCAGTAGAAACTGTTTGTTCTATACATCCATGAGGATATTGAATTAAATCCTTTAACTGTTGGCTAAATTGCACTATTGGACTGTTACTTAATAAAATTTCGCTACTATAAGAGTCAGGAATAAAATCCTCTGTAGTTGATTTTAACACAGTACGTTTTGCAGAAGTTATAGTACCAAACTCAAACCTTTTGGTTAAAGGACTTGCTGGGCGTACAGGTAGCTGCACTTTGTCACTAAACTTTTCGCCTAACGCGTCCACCTTTACAATCACCTCTCCTTGACCAATTTTCCTATTGGTAAATAGTCTGAAATAAACTCTACCTTCACTATTAGGATTTATACTTACATTCTGTTGAGAGTTACCATCAATAGTAAAATTCTCATTTGTGGTTAATGAAACTTTGGCATTCGCCAATTTATTAGTGGTATTGGCAATCATAATTGGCACAATAACTGAATCATTCGGAGCGATAAACCTTGGTAAAGAAGTACTCAATACAATTGGATCAGCCACCTTCATATTTTTAGATGCCCCACCTACTCTATTTCCTTTGTGCGCAACAGCCATTACCCTAACATCACCTGAAAATGCTGGTAAATCGATTGTATAAGTAGCCTCTCCGTTGCTATTGGTTTTTAAAATGCCGCTCCAAAATGCAACCAAATTCACTCTTTTATTTCCCATTGGATTAATTCGCTTCTGCATCATGCCATCAGCACCAAAACTTACTCTGGTTGGCTTCAATTCAGGAAAAAGTCTAGGATAAATGTCATAACTATTTACTTCCAATCTTCTTTTTCTGAAAAAGAACTTATAGGGGTCAGGAGTTTCATAATTTTTTATTTGTAAAATTCCCTCATCCACCACAGCTATGGTTACATCTATGTCTGACTCCTCAGCACATTTAACTTTTATATTTTGTTTTGTTTGTGACCTACATGTGGCAGGAATGGAAATTTCAATTGGCATTTTATGCGATTGTTTTTCTGCTAATATCGGCAAGTAGCCATGAGCCACAGTAAGTGGCAGGTGATTAAATTCAATAGTTAAAGGCCTAATCAAAGTGGCTGACACATATATGTTTGGCAAAAAATCATCTTTTATTTTAAGTTTTAACGAAGCTGATTTCTTATCAGTGTCTAGTTGATAATATTCTAATACATTATTTTTTTCGATGGTAACCAATAATTTACCCGCAAAAGGAGTCTTAAATAAAATGTTTGCCTCATCACCTACTTGGTATTTATCTTTATCTGCCTCAATGCTTATCAGGCCCTCTTTATCTACCTCAAAAGAGGAGTTATTGGTATTTCCCCACCCATAGGCATAAAATTGGCGTTCTACATAAGTTTCTGTTCCAGGTTTAAAAATCCGAATAACGTATTCTCCTGACTGGGTTGGCACACAATTGTAAGTAGTAGTATTTCCTGTTATAGTAACAATTCTATCATCCATAATACGTTCTTGTTTTTCAGAAACATATCTAAAACGACCATAATCATCCTTTTGCAAAACTGTCTGCCATTGGTAATTGATTAGCTGCACTTTAGCCTGTGCTGTTTTGGGTAAACCTGTTTTGTCAACTGCAACCAATGGTACCACTAGTTGTTGTCTGGTATCAACATAACTATCAAAATACTTAATTCCATAAAACACGTCTTGGGTAAACACTTCAAACTGGTTTAATCTATTTACCGGCCTTCCAGATTCATCAAATACTGTTGTAAATATTGTTCCTTCTAATAAACCGCAGTTTTTATATTCCTCGGATATTTTAAAAGTTTCAGAAAAATTACCAGAAGAGCTAGTTTTACCTTGTCTTAAATCTTTTTCAAAAGTTGTGGCCAACTTGCCACTTAAATCAAAAGTGTAATCACTAAATCCTTTAGGGGAAAAATATTTTCGTTTTACCCCACATTCCATTTCATAATTTCTGTCAGCAGCTGGAGGGCCAAATAGGTTAAGAGCGGTTGCGGATGCTACTACATTTTCATTTAGTCTAAGTTGGGTTTTATTTAAACCTACCTTTACACTTATGCGATCAGGTATAAACTCCTCTAAACTAAAATTATATGAGTTTAGCAAAATATTATTAGCACTATAAACCTCCGCAATATACGTGCCTGTAAGGTTAGAAACAGGCATTACAAACGTTGTCTCAAAAGCACCTTGAGCATTTAAAACTCCTTTAATACCTTTGTATTCTTTACCATTTGGCGATAATATTTTAATTTTAATTGGAAGTGCTGCGGTTGGATTATACTGTTCATCACGCATAATTACTTGTAAATTGATTTTTTCTCCTGGTCGGTAAATATTGCGATCTCCAAAAATAAAAGCTTGATAGCCACCGTGATTGCTTGCTGCCCCACCTATTTCAAATCTAGAGAGGTCTACTTGTGTTTGTTGAAAATGCAAATAGTTAAAATCATTCTCTAACTTACTTGTTATCATGTTAATTACAAAGCCAGGGGATTTCTTTTTTATATCTTTAAAAACTACAACACCCTCTCCGTCAGTAGTTTCTTTAAAAACATTTTGATTGTTTCTACTTATTAAACTCACTTCAACATCCTTAAGCGGATTAGCGGTTAAAATTGACCTTGTGAAAACCATAATGTCGTTTTCTGTTTCTTTTACAATCACTCCAATATCAGAAATAGAAACCAACTTGGCATCTTTTATGTACTGATCATCAGTAGATTGCACCGTCACCACATAAATGCCTTTAAAGGCATTGATATCTTCGAGATTTAAATGAAGTAAACTGGATACACCACTTCTTTCCAATGTTTTAGTACTAATTGTTTTGTCCAGAGCAACATCACCATATTCTAAGTAATCTCCATAAAAATAAAAACTATTACTAGATTCGTAATAACCCTCCTCATCACCATAGTACCCACCATATCCGCCAATTTGGTTACTGGCTTTTAAAAATTGCAAAATATTGTTTTCATAAATTTTATAGACAACCACGTGTACTTCAGGCACATTGATGATCTTGACTCCAATATTTTTTTCGCCTTGATTGGTAAGATAAATTGCCTTTTTACTACTAAAAGATATGCTAGGTTCTAGTTCTCCAAACACCACATATTGTTGAAAATCCTTTCCCAATTTGCCTCCGAACATTCCTTGAAGCTCCTTAGAAATGGTCAATTGAAGTGTGGAACCTGACTTAAAACCACCTTTAATTAAAAAACCATATTCCAATAGCTCAACCTTAATTTCTTGTAGTGGGTCTATTGCTACTAAACTTTTAAAATTCTGACTAGCCTCAAGGGTTTGATTGGTATAAACATGAATTACACCCTCATCTCCAAAATATTCTGGTACTACTTGAACAATTTGAAAGTTACTTTTATCAGGTACAATCGATTCAAAAGTTATAGCTTCTGGTGATGAATAATTACTTTCTTGGCAAGTAAGTCCTTTTTCAATGGTCAGTTTTAATGTTTTATTATCAAATTTTTCATTATTCTCAATTATAGAAATTTGGACAATGCTTCCGATTTGAGTTGAGTTTATTTGAAATTGTACCAATTTATTATCAATTTCAATTTTCAATAATTGATTTAGTTCGTTGGGGTTGATTTTATAATTAAAGGTTAAATTAGACCTAAGTTCAGTTCTTCCATTATTTTTGGTCCAAAAAAAATCACCACTTACAAGACCCAAATACGCTGTATGAAAAGACATTTTAGCTGATTCTTCATCAATACTTAATTTTTCTTTTGTTTTGTTTAAAACATCCTCCGTAACTTCCACTTTATAATCTGTACTTGCAGCGAAACCCATAAGTGGAGAAAATACCAATACATTTTTGGCATCCCATTTAAACTTTCCTTTCACTTTTGGCTGAATATCCAAATAGGCAGTGGTATCCCATACGCCAATAACTGAATCTGGCACCAAATCATGGCTGAATGTTAAAGTCAAGTTGGTTTGTTGATCAATCACATCACCAAAATTTTTATCTTTTATGCTTACTTTGTTTTTTGGAGCACAGCCAAATAATAATGTTAAAAGAACAACAAGTGAACAAAAGTAGAATTTCATATTAAAAGTTAAAATCTATGCCAATTTAAAAAATGTTTTGTATTTGAGCCAGTTATAAATAAAAAATAACAAAATAAAGCGATTTTATTTGGTAAAATTATAACTAACAGAAAAATGACTTTATTGATTAAAATGATATTCTTTGGGTCCTTGTGGAGTTTTTATTGTAAAAAGTACATTTGCTCTTTGCCCTTTTTCGACATTAGCCAATATAAGCTTAAGCGCTTCGTGATGCTCCACAAAAAAATTAAATTTCTCGATAGTTGGTTTACATTCTTGATTAATTTTGTCTTTACTTCTCACTATAAATGCTTGACAACTAAATCTACATATTTTAGAGGCCCCACAGTTTTTACAGTTAAGCCAATTTTCCGGTGCTTCATTTTGAAAATTATTGAGTTTATTAAAATAATCTTCCTCTTTTGCTGCAATGTGACCTAGATAATATTGGCTATCATTCCATTGAAAGCGCCCACAGGGCAATATGTCGCCGTTGGTGGTGATACCCATAGCTAGTTTTCCTGCACCGCAAACTTGATCGTGACAAAGTGAAGAGGCTGTTTTTTGACCAAAAAATCGTTTAAGCTCTAATAAGGTATTTTGCTCAATGAGCCCAAGACCTTTCGTATTTAACATGTGCTTCAAAATGCTTGTTTGAGCTTGTACCACATGTGATGTTTCTAATACCTGATTATTGAGCCCACGACCCACATTATAAACAGTATTAGCTTTAAAACTTTTGATTTTAATACTTTCGAAGAAAAGACAAATTTTATCAAATTTGTCAAAATTATCCACATTTATAGTTGAGAGTATTCCGACCTTTAAATTGTTATTAACTAGCTTATTGTAGTTTTGCAACACCCGCAGTTCTGCGCCTCGTTGAGCTGTGTTTTCTTCAAATGTACCATCTAAACTTATGCCTAGTTGCACATCATATTTTTTAAATAAATCAATTTTAGCATCTGGTAGGGCTAATAAATTGGTTTGCATTGAAAACACCACCTTTTTCAAATATTTTTTACCCATTTGGATGGTATATTCCATGGCCTGTTCATACCACTGATTGCTTATTAGGCTAGGTTCTCCTCCATGAAACAGAAAATTGATAGAAGACTGAGTAGTATTGCTCAATGTCTTATCAACCAAACACTTATAGGTTTCAATTGACATATCCACACCGAGCCTAGATACATTTTCGTAACAATAGAGGCAATCGAGATTACACCTATTGGTTACTTTGATGATTAAGGTGGAAATATTAAAAAAACGGGAGTCTTTCAACATATTTGATTACAACAACCAAATATCAATATATTAAGCTTAAGAACGATACTTTTTATACAATTCCAACTTCGTTTTATAAGAAATTTGTTTGTTGTTCATCAATAGTTCTAAGGCCGACAAAATCAATCCCTTGATGCGAGGAGAGGGATATAGCAAGTATGCTTTTTGAGAAAGCAACAAAGATTGTTTATAGTTATGACTCGTAAACGCTACCGACGCCTTATTAAAATACTGTATTCCAGCCAGTTGAACCATGTCAATTTGATTGTCCAACATTTGAATATCCACATCGCAAGATTTTTTCATTAAATTTTTAAATGCTTCAGAGGCTTCACTTGCATATTGGGTTTCTAAGGAAACCACCTTGTTTCTATTTATAATAAATCCATTTTTATCTGTGGTTTCTAGTAGTATTTTATTGCCGTCAGCATAAAGCTCCAAATAAACATGAAGCGGTGTTTCTTTAATTACAAAATCAAAACCTATATTTTCTAGTACCAAGGCATAAAATGAAGTACCAGCAACACAATCAAAAGTACCCTTAAACATTATCCTATCTATACTTTGATTATATTGAAATTCCTTCAAGTAATACTGCTGAACCACATCAAAAACATATTTCAAATAAGCTATATCTGTATGAAATTGACTTCTTTTGTTTTTAAGTTTCTCGCAATATTCTTTAAAATATTTATCTGTAAGTTTAAATTTTCTCAAGGTCATGGAAGAATCTATTGCAAATAACAAAGCTGCGTGATCATTGGTATTGCCTCTAAGGAAATCCTTAAACACCAATTGCTCAAACTCTGAAAGGTAGTCTTTGTCGTAACAACAAGTAGTCTCTAAAACTTCCTTTTGTACAGATTGCCCAAAGGTTGGTGCATTAAGAACTAAAAAAAGAATTGCCAACAAATATTTCATAATTGTCTTTAGTAATCTGTTTTATACCTAGCAATTTAAACGTCTTAAAAAAAATCTAGTTTTAAACTTATTTGATGATTATTGGTAGTATTATTAACTTAGTGGTTTAATACAATATATAATAGCCCAAACAGTATATCTTTACGATAAACTACAATAAATAATTTTTACTTTTTATGCTAAAAACCAAAAATACGGGTATTTTACTTATTCTTATTGCAAGCCTAATTATGGTGGCCGCAAGGGGTAAAAAAATGGTCAAAATTAAACTAGATAAAAATGTAACCATTTATCTTCCTGATGACTTCATTGTTATGTCAGATGACGATATTGCGAAAAGATATCCGGCATATCGTAAACCCATTGCCATGTACACCAATCCTGACGGAAAAGTAGATTTTGGATATAACGTAACCAATAGTAGTGCTTGGGGAAACGATATAACCCTACTAAAAAAATTTTATAGATCAACCGTGATGAGTATGTACTCCAAGGTGGAATTTATACAAGATACAATCATAAAAAGGAAAAAAAGAGATTATATTGTTTTTGAATATACGTCGGAAGTAGAAGAAAAACAAAACACGACTCAACCAATTCCTCCCATAAAAAACTACACTTACATTTCTTACACACTCCAACAAGGAGAGGTATATGTGTTTAATTTTAATTGTCCATATAGATTAAAAGATCAATGGAGGTACACTGCGGATGATATTATCAAAAGTGTTAAGGTAAATCTGGTACCAAATAAACACGAAATCAAGGTAATAAAAAAACCTGCCAAAGAAACGAAGAAGTAAATTAATGTTCGGTTTTTGATTTTCTCAGTTTCTTAAAAACGTGCTTGATTGAGTTATAGCTGTCAGTCAAAACAAGATCTATTTCTTTATCCAAAATCCATTTGATTTGGTCAATACCTTCCTCTTGCTGGGGTTTCATTAGTGAGTCATCGACACATTCCATGAGAAACCAATCCGTTTTTTTCAAATAGTTGTTGCCATTTTTTGTAATATAAGAATGCCATGTAGAAGTAATTGTATCTGTAATTTTAACAACCACCCCACACTCTTCGTGTACCTCCCTTACAGCACACATTTCAGAGGTCTCTCCAGCGTCAAATTTACCTTTTGGAAGATCCCAACAGCCTAAACGGTGTATCATCAATACCATTCCGTCTTTCATTACCACACCTCCAGCAGCCTTTATGCTCCTAAATTGCTTTTTGATCATTCCTTCAACAAATTTCTTATTAGTTACCACTACAGTCAAATGCTTTAAATTCAACATTTTTTTAGCTTGTAGCAGTCGGATAATAGTTATAAGTTGCTGATTTTTAGGAAATTTTAAGATTACATCGCCACTGAAATGATCTGGAATAATTTCTATTTCACCCTCCATTATTCGATCGTAATCCTTGGATATTACTTTTGTATCAAGTTCTGAAATTTTAACAGGTGTGTCGTTTATAAAAAACTTCATGATGCTATTATTATTGAATACAAACCTTCATTGGTGAATATATTTGACCAATCAATAGTCTTGTAGATATATCGTTTATTAATTCCAAGATTACCAATTAATATTGAGTAATTAACTGCGAATATCAGAAAATACTTACTTGAGGCTTAAAATAGCTATTTTAATTTATTTCTTAATTTAAGTATTTCTAAAACTTCTTCAAATCCAACATTCTTAGCCTCTAAAAGAACCAAATAATGATATAACAAGTCTGCTGCTTCATTTTTAAAAAGATCATCGTTGTTATCTTTTGCCTCAATTACTAGCTCCACCGCTTCTTCTCCCACTTTTTGAGCCACTTTATTTATCCCTTTGTTAAACAAAGATGTTGTATATGACGAATCAGTTGGATTCAGCTTTCTATCTTTAATAATAGAAACTAATATTTGCAAAAAATCCAAGTTTGATAACTTGTTTTCTTCATTCCAGCAGGTATCATTGCCGGTATGGCAAACAGGACCAGCGGGCGTGGCTTTTATCAAAAGGGTATCTTGATCACAATCAAGCAGAATATTGTCAACATTTAAAAAATTACCCGTAGTTTCACCTTTCGTCCATAACCTGTTTTTAGTTCTACTAAAAAAAGTAACTATTTTATCAGTCTTTGTTTTAGTATATGCCTCCTCATTCATAAATCCCAACATTAATACCACATTGGTTTTACTATCTTGAATAATGGCTGGTACGAGTCCATCTGATTTACTAAAGTCTATGATCATTTTGTATAAAGCGCTAAAAAACAAAAAAGATTGACATAGCCAATCTTCTCAATGTAACTAAGTAAGCATACCTCCGTCTACTTGTAAAACCTGGCCTGTAATATATGCTGACATATCCGCTCCCAAAAACACTGCGCAGTCTGCTACATCTTCTGCCTTACCTGCACGTTTGAGAGGTATAGTATCTGTCCATCCCTTTACAACATCAGCATTGAGTTCACCAGTCATTTCAGTTTCGATAAATCCAGGTGCAATAGCATTACTTCGTATGTTTCTTGAACCAAGCTCTAAGGCTACTGACTTAGTAAAACCAATTATACCAGCCTTAGATGCAGCGTAATTAGATTGTCCAGCATTGCCTCGCAACCCAACCACTGAGGTAATGTTAATTATAGAGCCTGCCTTATTCTTCATGAAAGTTTTAATGGCAGCCTTAGTTAAGTTAAATACAGATTTTAAATTAATGTTAATCACGTCGTCCCATTGTTCTTCAGACATACGCATTAACAAACCATCTTTAGTAATACCAGCATTATTCACTAAGATATCAATTGTACCAAAATCCACAATGACATTGTTTACCAATTCTTCTGCTGCTTTAAAATTAGAAGCATCGGAGCGATAACCTTTGGTCTTTATGCCAAACGCCGCCAACTCCGCTTCCAACAATTGGCCTTTCTCTACACTAGAAAGATAGGTAAATGCAACATTTGCTCCTTCTTGAGCATACTTCAAGGCTATTGCCCTACCTATACCTTTAGACGCACCAGTAACTAAAGCTGTTTTGCCAGTCAATAATCCCATTTCTAAATTACTACGTTAAAATAAATTTAAATACTCTCTAAAAATACAAACTTAAGAAAAATGTAGAAATAGTGTATAAAAATTAAGGTATTGTACACTTTTTAATGGTATCTTTATAATGAAGACCGCATTTTATAAATGTTTCGATGTAGCATATCATTAATACTTTTTATATCGTTATTGCATGCTGCATTTGGTCAAGACTTTCATTATACCCAATTATACGCAACACCACATACTCAAAATATTGCCCTTACAGGTAATTTTGATTTTGATCATCTATCACAAAAAATAAGATTGATTACAAATCACCGACAACAATGGAAGAGTATCAAAAGTAACTTTGTAAATTACAATACTCCGTTTAGTAGTTATAGTGGTACTGTAGACACAAAAGTATATTTACCAAGGTTATTAAGATCAGACTATTTTGGTTTGGGCTTAACATTATTTAATGATAAGGCTGGTGACTTAAATTTGGCTAATACCCAGCTTGCCTTAATGTTTTCCTATAATAAAGTACTTAATAGAAAAGGCAACAATCTCTTAACTTTTGGCTATTCTCAGGGTCTAGGACAAAGAAGCATCAATTATTCCAATGCTTATTATGACAATCAATGGAATGGAACTAGTTTTGACCCAAATAGCGCTACCAACGAACCACTTCAAAATAATACCTTTTTTTACAGTGATGCATCCGCTGGAATTTTATACACACATTTAAATAGTTCATTTATTAGTTATCGTGTAGGCTTTGCTAGCTTCCATCTAAACAACCCAAATATCTCCTTTAATAGAGGTAACGAATATCTTAAAAGCAGATACTGCCTTCATGCCGAAATGATGATTCCCTTAAAAAAAAATGAATTATTTCCTTCTATATCTTATAACATACAAGGAAAAACGAAAGAGTTAAATATCAATTTGATGTACAAACTACTAAATAATAATAGAACCTATATAAGTAACTATTTCGGTTTAGGAACTAGAACGGTAGGCTCATATCAATATCGAATATTAAATGATGCCCTGACACTACATTATAAAATAAATTATAATAACACCTCATTATCAGTAAGTTATGATATAAATAGTTCTACACTTAACAAGGCAACGAACCTCAAAGGCGCTATGGAGTTTGCTTTATTACATTATCTAGGTACCTTAAAACAACCCAAAAAACTGCCAAGAAACTACAAGCGAGGTAAAACAGATTGTCCAAAAGACCAGAAACTTAATTTTGAATTATATTGATGTGGTTAATCCCACTTCTTTTTAAAATCTCCTCTTGAAAAGAACTTTTCTATCAAACAATATAAGAGGATAAAGAAATAACGGCTTCCCATTTCTTTTATTTTAAGTTTTGATTCACCTGCTTTCCTGTTTTTCCAGGAGTTCGGTAGCACAGTATATGAATATCCTCTTACGATGGCCTTGAGGGGGAGTTCTAAGGTAAGGTTAAAATGTGGGGACATAAATGGCTTAAGCCCTAACATGGTTTCTCTTTTATACAATTTGAAAGCATTGGTACAATCGGTGTATTTGATGCCAGCAGAAAAAGCTACAATCAAATTGGCAAGTCGATTGATATATTTCTTGTTGGCAGGATAGTCTATCACTTCTCCTCCTTTGATCCAACGATTGCCAAAAACACAATCATAATTATCCTCCACCATTTTCCTATAAAACCTAACAAGGTCATCAGGACTATCCGACAAGTCAGCCATCATGATAGCAACGCAGTCCCCAGAAAAGCGTTCTAGACCATAACGTACCGCATAGCCAAATCCGTTAGGGCCTTTATTGGTCTCAAATTTTAAGGTGGGAATAGATTCCTTAAGTGATGTCAAGATCTCAGCGGTCTTATCCTTTGAATTGTCATTGGTAACAAAGATCTCATGATCAATGTTTTCTGACTTTAACTTATCGTATAAAGTCGTTAATGTTTCTGTTATTGAGCCCTCTTCATTGTAGGCTGGGATGACGATTGAGAGTTTCATAGATCTGAAATGAATTTCAACTGGATATTATCAACTATCAGCGGTTGACCTTTTTCTGAATGTACCCTAAATTCAACAGCCTCCAACGATTCTGTTGCTTCAAAATCAAGTTCTATTTTATCGATAAGACCTGTTTTGCTAATAATTTGGCCAGAGTTAAGTATCTTCGTTCCTCCATAGGCACAAATATCAGCGGTGCCAACTAATTTATGTATTTCTTTGCTTTGAAAATTGTATATAACTCGGTATTTGCCTTTTGGTAATTTAAGGTATGGGCCGAAAACCAAAGCCCCTCCTGAATTAGACTCGTGGCTCGTCAAAGATCTGGCGAAACCATTCGAATATTTATTGGATTTGACAAAATTTAGCTGTCCGGCTGTATATGATGAAGGCGAAAATTCAGTTTCAAAGTTTAGAGACAAAAGATTAGGGTTCACTTTTTTTACCACCTCAAAAAGTGAGTCACAATAATTATTTTGACCAGTGTGGTTAAGATGATAAATAATGTTGATAATATCATAGTTAGTGTAAGATTCTTGGTGCTTCAACAAATCTTCTTTGATCTCAGAAAATCTGATTGGATTTGAATTAAGTTCCATTGCTCTCTTTTCCAAGATCGTCATTTTTTTTCTCCCTTTCGAAAAATCGGTACTAATTGAATACAGACAGAGATTAGGGTGAACTTTTTTAAAATATTTGGGTGAAAAGATTAAATGATTTAACTGTGATTCATAATGAGAAACTCCGTTCCCAATTTTCTGAACCTCATAAGTATAGAGACTTGGATTAGAGGAATCCCAATAGAAATAATCGATTTTTTCAAATGGATTATTGGTTATCAAGTATGCAAAGAGAGCTGGATTGGTTTTGGCTGAATCGAGATCTTTGTAAAGTTGAATGCGTTTTGCTAACTGTGAGGATTGTGAACCAAAATCGATGTTTGTTGATAAAAATCTATAATTAGGCAAAACAGATCCTAACTCGTTCGCTTGATAGAATATTGGAAAGAAAATGTTTTTATCCTTTAAATTAGTGTAAGTTTTGTATTTATTTATGAAATCCTTGTTGATGACATTTTCAAGAATGTTTTTATCAGTTTTATGTTCCTGTACATCCCCTGCCCAAACGGTAACAGAAAACAACAGAATGATAGTGATAAAAATTTGGCTAGACAGAAATTTAAGTTTTGGGTTTTCAATGCTATCAAAGACAAAATGATATATGAATTGAATTGTAAATGGAACCAAAATGTAGTTCGCCAAGTGTATAATTTTATAAACAAAGAGATTTGAATGCAAAATTGAAACAAAAAACAATTGCAGTACAAACAACATAACCAACCCTAAAAACAAAACTAAAGGCCTTTGGTATTCTGGGTTCTCGATATTCCTTAATAATTGAAACAATCCAAGAACTAAGGGTAATTGTAGAAATTCAAAATGTAAATGATTCCATGAACCAAAATATATACTATGCACACTTCCAACTTTCAAGATGCTAATTATATGAGGAAGAATAAACAAGAAAAATGCAGCCATGAAAATTAAAAAATAGCCGAGAAATTTGTTCTTAATCCCTTGCTTCGAAGAAAAACTAAAAATGTTATAGTATTTTAGTGCTAACTCTAGAAAGAATGCTAATGCCAAATAGATAAAATGGTAAAAGTAAAGGAGAAAAAGTGCAGTTCCGAATAGAACAGTTTTTACCATGTTTCGTTTGGCCGTATATTCTAATTTAGGCAAAAATTTAAAATAAAAAATTAGAGCCATAACAGTAGAGATGGACTGATAGGGCTTCATCAAAATCTCATAATCATGAAAGACACTTATCACAATTATTGACAAAATTATTACTGATTCTTCAAATCTGTCTTTAAGTAAATAATAGATGCCTATTGGTAAGATCAACACTGATACTTTAGATACGAATATTAATATCTCGTAGGACTCAATGTCAAATAACCATGCCAATTTTCCAGTAAAAATAAAGTATAGAGGAGCTAAATATGTCGGAATATCCTTAATCGTAGAATCGACAAGTAAATAGTTATAAAATTTATTTTTTGTCACCAGCGCATTCATGTACCAGTAATCTCCAAAATTTGTCTCGAATGGATTCCAATTGTTAAAAGCTATAAATGGTATTGTCATCATAATAATACCAAATAGTATTACCATACCCAACACATTTTGGGTACGCCAATAGTAGACCAGTGCACAAAAAGAAAATGACATAGCTACTACCCTTAAAGCTGCAAATTGTAAAAATTCATTTGTTTGATTATATGGAGTGATAATAATAAAAGCTATTGTTCCGAACAGAATAGCTAACAAAACCAAAGGTAGTAATGGGTTTAATTTAATTTTCATACTAAATATATCTATCAGTGCCCTTTCACCGTGGCCTCAAAAATCTGTCCCAAAATATCTTCGATTCCATATTTCCAGTTCCACTCTGGGTAGTGTGACTTGAACTTGCGTAAATCACTGATCCACCAGATGTGGTCGCCAATCCTGTTGACTTCCGTATAGGTGTAGTTCATAGGTTTCCCTGTGATCAACTGGGCTTTTTCAATCGCCTCTGCCATGGAGCAATTAGAATGGCGGCCTCCTCCCGCATTATATACTTCGGCCACGCGAGGGTTTTGATAAAAGTGCCAAAACATATTCACTAAATCCCAGCTATGGATATTGTCGCGCACCTGCTTGCCTTTGTATCCAAATACGGTATAATGCTCGCCAGTCACGGCACATTTCATCAAGTATGAGAGAAACCCGTGCAGTTTCGCACCTGAGTGGTTAGGACCTGTAAGGCAACCACCTCTGAATATGGCCGTTTTCATGTTAAAATAACGGCCATATTCCTGCACCAAAATATCAGCAGCCACTTTGGATGCACCAAAAAGCGAGTGTTTGGTGTGGTCGATGCTCATGTGTTCATCAATACCTTCCGCAAAATACTTGTGGGTGGAGTCAATCTCCCAACGCTTATCAAGTTCTACTAATGGCAGGTAATTAGGATTGTCGCCATACACTTTGTTGGTAGAGGTAAAAATAAACACGGCCTCTGGGCAATGCTGGCGTGTCATTTCAAGCAAATTAAGTGTTCCGTTAGCATTTACCGAAAAATCTGTAAACGGCTCTTTGGCCGCCCAGTCGTGGCTCGGTTGTGCAGCTGTATGGATAATAAGCTTTATATCCGATTTATACTCCAAGAATATCTTCTCTAAGTCTTTCACCTCACGGATGTCGGCACGGTAAGGTTTATAGTTGGGAAATTTTTCTTGAAGTCGGTTGTTGTTCCATGTTGTATCGCCATCTTTTCCAAAAAAGTATTGGCGTAAGTTATTATCGATACCTACTACCAGGTCAAACTTGTCGGCAAAAAACTGTACCGATTCACTTCCAATAAGGCCCGCTGAGCCGGTTATTATTGCTATATTCATTTTTAATAAGGAAAATTATAATACGAAATCAAAGAATAAGAACCCATTCCTACAGCAATGATAACTAAAACAATTCTAAAAACAGTTAATTCTTGAAATTTGCTTGTAACAACCATTAAAAATGGAATTACTTGGGCAACATATCTTGAACTAAATTGATGTGAAATCTTAACAGAGGTGCCCAAAATCAAAATAAGTATTAAATAAAAGTAAATCTTTTGAGGCTCAAATCGATCTTCAAATATTCTTACCACCAAACTATAAATAAATAGTAAAGCCACCGTAATAAACAAACATGGTATGATTTGTTCGGAAAAATAATCGATAATTGGCGAGCCGATTTTTGAAAAAACGGACTTAATTGCTTGAAAATGAATAAAATTGAAGGTTATGTTTAATAAACACAACAAGGAGAAAAGAAAAATCAATAAAGATGCGATTTTTTTATTCACAACGAACCAACCTGGAGAAATAAAGAAAACTAATAATGAACTATAAGAGCAAGCTAAAATACCATACCATACATTAATTCCAGATGAATTTACATAGGATTGATTAGGAGGAACTAAATTTTGCCAAACCCAAAAAATGGGAGACACTATCATAACTGATAAAACTGGTATAATAATGAAATAAATTATATTTGAACCTTTATTTATAAAAGCAAAAACAAGCGTAGCAATAGGTATTGCTATAAAATTGACGCGACCGGAAATCGATAAAGAAATACTTATGGCCGCAATAATAGCTAATAAAAATTTCGACCAAGGATAATATGTTTTGGCTAGTGACAAGATAAAATATGTTGCTAATGTGCCGAAAAACATTGCAGGCATTTCAGTTAGAGCCATTCCCGATATTGGCCAGATGAGAGGTAGGCCGATTATAATAAAGGCAGGATTTTGTATAGAAGTCTTAAAGTTTTTAAGAATCAACCTTAAAATTATAACTGTACCACCAAATAGCAATAAGTTTAGAACCCGCATAGCAGGGAATTTATAATTTGTAATAAAATGAAAGGTAAAATGTACCATTTCATACAATGGCCCCGGTGCTTGATCTTTCATGTTCAACAGGAAGCCTTGTGATAAGCCTTGCTGCTCATACAATGCTAGGTTTGGATAAAAAAGAATTTCGTCATATACAGGTTTATTAGGGCCTAATAAAACTAAAAAAAACAAAAGAATATAACCAGCAGTAATTATGGTAGTATCTATTCTTGATAATCTTAAAAAAGCCTTCAAATCTTTCATTAGACCAAATTACCTTAAAATCGCTTCTAGCTGCCGATCGTTTTCCTCTATCCAATTATGTATCTCTTCCATTATTTGAAGTGGAAGTATCTCAGGTTTCCAACCCGTGTGCGCAGTCACTTTTGAATTGTCCGTGACATACAATCGAATATCCGCAGCTCTTGTCTCCGCTACTTTATCAATCAAAATTTGATTCCCTGTGGTTTTTTGACATAAACTAGTTAATTCAAGCAATGATACACTTACATCGTTACCCCCACCAGCATTATATACTTCACCATTTACTTTATCTAAATTGTGAATTTGATAATCAATAAGCCTAAATAAATCTTGAATATGCAAAAGGTCGCGGGTCTGTTTGCCTTCTCCGCCATATCCGATGTAGGCGAGTTTTTGCTTCCAATAATGCTTAGCTGCCCACAACACGACCACACCTTGGTCCACTTTGCCCATTTGCCAAGGCCCGGTTATCACGCCACAGCGATTAATCACCGTTTTGAGGCCCGCGAGTGCATTGTATTCATGTATCATGAGTTCCGATGCCAACTTTGTTGCTCCATAAAAAGATCGGCTGCCATCTAGCGGGAAATTTTCTGCAATCCCTCTGTCGGAAACCCCAACCACTGGCTGCTCTTTTGCCAACACAAATCTAGTTTCCTTTTCTTCAAAGTTTAGCGTCTCCAATGTTTTTATTGGATATACTCTGCTGGTTGACAAGAAAATAAAGGCGGCATCCAACCTTTTTGCTAATTCTAGGCAATTAACTGTACCTGTAAGGTTATTATTAAAGACCTGCTCTACAGGAGAAGTAATGCCTGCCATGACGGATGGCTCGGCAGAGGCATCTATTACGATATTGATATTAGTAATCTCGTATAAATCTTCTTTGCAACGAATATCGCCATGGATAAACTTGATACCCGCTTGTTGTAATCTCGGTACATTAAGCTCTGATCCTCTACGCTTTAAATTATCTAAGCAAGTAATTGAATAGGCTGGATATTGTGCTTTAAACTTAAGAGCAAGGTTTGAACCCACAAAACCTGCACCTCCAGTTATTAAAATTGATAATGACATGCTTCAAAAATAAAGTCGAAAGCTATGCAAAAAAATAAATTGAACAAAACCTTTTACAATCTATGATTCACAACATTATTAAATTGTCCATTAAATAATAAATCTCTCACCAATTCCCCCGCTAAAAAATCATGTGGAAAGCCTAGCTCGATTTTGCTGATTTCATTTAGTCTTGTAATATGGTCTAAGGTTAACGAATTGTTTACACACTCTATACTATCTTTAACTTGAGCAAGGGTACGAGCTCCTACCACGGGTATCACAACTTGAGACCTTTGTCTGACCCAATTTAATGCAACATGCGATGGGCTACACCCAATTTCTTCAGCTATTGACACAACTTCCTTCGCAATAGATGTACTTCTTTCATCCAGTCTTTTGCTACCAACTTGTAATCTTTTAGGATCGTTATTATCACTTAAGTATTTACCTGTCAATGCTCCACCAGCTAATGGACCCCAAGCTATATACCCCAAATCTAACTCCTTGCACATTGGTAATAGATCACGTTCGGGGGTGCGTTGAATCAGACTATATTCTCCTTGAAAACCAATAAACTGTGCCCAACCTCTTAACTCCGCTATTGCATTAGCTCTTGACACAATCCAAGCTGGGGTATCGGAAATGGCAATGTACATCACCTTACCCATTCTCACCAAATCATCCAATCCTCTTAATATTTCCTCAATGGGTGTAGCAAAATCCCATGCATGCAAGTATAAAACATCTATAAAGTTGGTGTTTAAGCGTTTTAGGCTTCCCTCCACAGATTGAATCATATTTTTGCGGTGATTACCACCATCATTTACATGACCTCCTTTTGTGGTTAACAAAGAATATTTGGTTGCTAACACTATTCTATCCCTTTCTTGTTGTATAAATTCACCAAGAAATCGCTCACTTGTCCCTTCAGTATAGCGGTTGGCTGTATCAAAAAAATTACCTCCCGCATTCAAAAATGCATCAAACTGTTTCTTGCACTCCTCTTTATCAGCACCATATCCCCAATCAGTGCCAAAGGTCATAGTGCCAAGGCATATCTCTGATACACGCAAGCCACTTTTGCCAAGTAATTTATATTTCATTAGCTTTTATAAAAATCCAGTTCAATAAATGTAAGTTATTTTAAGCACATATTATTAATTACTTCAGAATATCTAGGGTAAGAAGTTAATAATTCAGTACTATTTGCCATTTCAAAATCATCAAAATCAAAGCCAGGAGAAACGGTACAGCTAACCAACACAAATCCAATAGCATCCTTAACTCTTGATCCAAACCAGCAACCAGCAGGAATGGTCACTTGTAAACACTCTCCTTGATCGGAACTCTTTCCTAAAAGAAACACCTTCAATTCATTTCCATCCAACATCAAAATTTCTAAGGTAGCACCTTCATGAAAAAACCATTGCTCATCTGATTGAATTCTATGAAAATGTGACTTTTGTTGTCCCGACAATAGAAAATAAATGGCTGTTGAGGCGTTTCTTTTACCCCTCTTGGTTTCAAATACCTGCATGGCACGATACGTTTCTTTGTACCAACCTCCTTCTGGATGTGGTGCAAGTTCAAGTTTATTGATCCAATAGTCAGAATCCATTTTTACATGTATTTATAAAAAACGAAATATGCTTAACAATGATTTTGGACAATCACAATTAAGACTTAATTTTACCCCAATTTATTAATAATATATGTCCCTTTCCAAGATATTTATAGAAAACAATATCGAAAAGACCTTAACGGAATTTTTAAATGCACATCAATTTAGTCAAATCGCAATAATAGTTGATGAAAATACGAAAGAATTTTGTTATCCACTGTTAAAAGGCTTTCTCCCTACTCACTTTTTAATCTCAGTTAAAAGCGGAGAAGTCGAGAAAAACTTAAATACTTGTACCCACATTTGGAATGAAATGACGGCTCATGCCTTAGATCGCAAATCGTTAGTTATTAATTTAGGGGGTGGGGTTATTGGAGACATGGGAGGGTTCTGTGCTTCTACCTATAAACGGGGAGTGGCCTTTGTACAAATACCTACTACTTTGCTTTCCATGGTAGACGCGAGCGTAGGAGGAAAACTAGGAATAGATTTTGAAGGATTTAAAAACCATATTGGCGTATTTAATCATCCTTTGGCAGTATTTATTGATCCAATTTTTTTAAAAACACTAGATTCGAGGGAGCTAAGATCTGGTTTTGCAGAAGTAATTAAACACAGTTTGATAGCCGATTATGAACATTGGAAATTTCTAAAAATAAAGGATCTATCTTCGTTAGATTGGTTATCAGTAATTAAACATTCCATTAATATAAAGTCAGCTGTAGTAGATCAAGACCCTAATGAAAATGGACTTAGAAAAATACTCAATTTTGGTCATACCATAGGTCATGCAATTGAAAGTCATTTTTTAGAGATACCAAACAAAAGACTACTGCATGGAGAAGCGATTGCAATTGGCATGATAGCGGAAGCTTGGATTGCGATGAAGAAAGGATTTATTACCACAGATGAATGTAAAGAAATTTCAAACTACATTTTAACAACATTTGAAAAATTACATATTGAGAACGATGAGATTAAACAAATAATACCTCTCACATTACAAGATAAGAAAAATCAAAATGGTGAGGTACAATTTGCATTATTGGAAGCAATAGGTAGAGGGAATTATGAACAGGGTGTTTCAGAAAAGGAAATGATAGAAGCATTAAATTATTACAATTCTATCAATTAAGAAAATTACAAAATGGATAAATTTGAGGTTGGAAGTATATTTAAACATAGTTTTATCATCACTCAAGAAGAAGTGATTAAGTTTGCAGAAGTTTCTGGGGATCATAATCCCATACACTTAAATGATGAATATGCTAAAGAGACGATTTTTAAAAAGCCAATAATACATGGCATGTTTGGTGCAAGTATAATTTCTTATGTTATGGGAATGAAATTTCCTGGACCAGGAAGTGTTTATTTAAAACAAAACTTAGAGTTTATGCGCCCGATGTTTGTTAATGTGGAATATGAGGGTGTTTTTACTGTAGTAAGCATTGATGAAAAAAATCGAGCCTCAGTTGAAACCAATATTTATGATAAAACTACTGGAAAAGTTTGCACCAAAGGCGAGGCACTAATTATGCTAAAAAAATAAAGGATAACAGAAAACAATCCAATAAAGGCGTTTTCTGTTATCTTAATTATTTGGCCTACAATTAAATATGAACTGCTCTATTATCAGTAGCAGCTAAACATGCTTCTTTAAAAGATTCGGTAAATGTTGGATGTGCATGGCTCATTCGAGCAATATCCTCAGCCGAAGCTCTAAATTCCATTGCCACAACTGCTTCAGCTATCATATCAGCTGTTCTTGGTCCTATCATATGAACTCCTAGAATTTCATCTGTAGTCTTATCAGCTAATACTTTTACAAAACCATCAATGTCCATGCTGGCACGAGCACGACCCGACGCCTTAAATGGAAAATTGCCAACTTTATAAGCACGGCCTTGTTCCTTTAATTGTTCCTCTGTATATCCTACTCCAGCCACTTCAGGCCAAGTATACACCACACCAGGAATCAAGTTGTAATTAATGTGAGGCTTTTGACCTGCCAATTGCTCTGCTACTAAAACCCCTTCTTCTTCGGCTTTGTGCGCCAACATTGCCCCATTAATTACGTCTCCAATTGCGTAAATTCCAGCTACACTCGTTTGCAAATGTGCATCAACTTCAATTCTTTTTCTTTTATCTAGTGTTACACCAACAGCCTCTAAATTAAGACCTTCTGTGTAAGGACTTCTACCCACAGCCACCAAACAATAATCGCCTTTGAACTCAACTAGTTTTCCGGTACTATCCTCTGCGGAAACGGTTACTTCTGTTCCGTTAGATATCGCACCAACCACCTTGTGATTAAAGAAAAATTCAAATCCTATTTTCTTTAGCGACTTTTGCAATTCTTTGCCTAGTGCACGGTCCATAGAAGGAATGAGCGTATCGGTATATTCTACCACAGAAACTTTAGCACCTAATCGTGCATAAACAGAGCCAAGTTCAAGTCCTATGACACCACCTCCTATTACAATCATGTGTTTAGGAACCTCTTTTAGCTCCAAGGCCTCAGTTGAAGTAATAATTCTGCTATAATCTACAGGTACAGAAGGCAATACAGTAGGTTTAGAACCAGTTGCAATAATTACATTTTTAGTTGTAATTTGCTTTTCGCTTCCATCCTTTGCCACGATTTTTATGGTATTTCTATCAATAAAAGAACCCAGTCCAAAATGTGTATCAACCTTGTTTTTTTTCATCAAAAAAACGATTCCATCACAGGTTTGTTTTACCACCCCAGCTTTTCTATTAATCATCTGTTCAAGATTAACCTTTATTTCGCCAGGTATATCAATTCCATGCTCTTTAAAAGTATGGGTTGCATTATGATAATGTTCAGATGAGTCGAGTAAAGCTTTGGAAGGAATACATCCCACATTTAGACACGTCCCACCAAGAGTATCATATTTTTCAATTAAGGCCGTTTTTAACCCTAGTTGTGCACATCTTATTGCTGCTACATAGCCCCCTGGGCCCGATCCGATTACTGTTACGTCGTATTGCATTGAAGTTTCTTTTTATTTAACTTATACTCCCAACATTAATCTTGCTGGATCTTCCAATAATTGTTTAACCCTTACTAAGAATCCTACAGACTCTCTGCCATCAATGATACGATGATCATAAGAAAGTGCTACGTACATAATAGGTCTAATAACGACTTGTCCTGCTTCTGCTACTGGTCGTTCTACAATATTATGCATTCCTAAAATAGCCGATTGCGGAGCGTTAATTATTGGCGTAGAAAGCATTGAACCAAAAATACCACCATTTGTAATGGTAAAGGTTCCTCCTTGCATTTCGTCAATTCCCAATTTATTGTCACGAGCACGAGTAGCCAATCTCACCACTTCTGCCTCGATTTCATTAAAAGACATTTTCTCGGCATTTCTTATTACTGGTACAACCAAGCCTTTTGGTGCAGATACAGCAATTGAAATATCACAATAATCATTAAATACTATTTCTTCACCGTCTATATATGCGTTAACTGCTGGAAACTCTTTCAAGGCCACAGTAACGGCTTTGGTAAAGAAAGACATAAAGCCTAGTCCAACACCATGCTTTTCTTTAAAACTGTCTTTATATTTAGCACGTAAATCCATTATAGGCTTCATGTTTACTTCATTAAATGTAGTTAACATGGCTGTTTCATTCTTCACGGCTACCAACCTTCTCGCTACAGTTTTACGTAGGCTGCTCATTTTCTCTCTACGAGAGTTTCTGCCTGTAGCTATGGTTTGATTTTGCGAAATATCCTGTTTAATAACTGGAGTTTCTACCTTAGGAGCTGTCTTTTGAGCATTCTGAGCATCATCTTTGGTAATACGACCATCTTTTCCTGTGCCTTGTACAGAAATGGCTTCAATTCCTTTCTCCTTTAAGATTTTTTCAGCTGCTGGGGAGGTATGCCCTGTAGCATAATTTGTTTTGTCAGAATTAACTACTGTTTCTTGTTTTATTTGAGGCTCATGATTAACAACCTGTGCAACAGCACCTTCAATAACCTCTATCTTACAAATAGGAGCTCCAATTGGCAAAGTGTCCCCTTGCTTTGCGATTATATGCAATATACCAGAAGCCTCAGCTGTAAGCTCAAAGGTAGCTTTATCTGATTCTATCTCGCAAAGAACATCATTTAACATGACCATATCACCTTCTTTTTTATTCCAGGTAGAAATGGTGACCTCGGTAATTGATTCTCCTACTGCAGGTACCTTCATTTCTAAGATTTGGCCTGTAGCTTTTGCTTCGTTTTTTACTTCTGTTGTTGTTTCCAATTTTGGTTCAAGTTTAGGTGCATTAACAGCACCGTTAGTATCTATTCTACAAATTAGTGTTCCTATGGCAACTGTTTCGCCTTCATTTACCAATAACCTTAAAATTCCAGGAGCTTCAGCATTTAACTCAAATGTTGCTTTATCAGACTCAAGTTCACAAAGCAAATCATTGGCATTTACATGGTCTCCATCTTTTTTACTCCATTTAGAGATGGTAACCTCCGTAATTGATTCTCCTACTGCGGGCACTTTTACTTCCAGACTCATTTTTTAATTTCCATTTATATTTAATATAATCTCCAAATTTGTTTAGTATCTATCTCAAATGTACCTACATCTTTTTGTAAAAAATCATTTAGTTGGCCTGCCACCTATTCGAAAGCATTTTTAACTAATTCCTTTTGTTCTAAATCATGTACTTTAAGATAACCTACCGCAGTGGATGCACTTGGCTTACGCGAAACCAAGTCAAAGGCAAGCTTACGATAAACCCTTAGTAAATAAGTCCAAGCACCCATATTTTCAGGTTCTTCTTGTACCCATACAAAACGAGCTTTAGAATATTTAGCCACTATTTCATCCATTTGTTTCTCTGGGAAAGGAGCTAATTGTTCTATTCTGACAATAGCCACATCCTTGCGTGAAGCCTTTTGTTGTTCGGCAAACAAATCAAAATAAACCTTACCTGAACACACTAGCACCTTTTTTATATCTTTTGGATTAGCATTAGAGTCATCAATAATTTCTTTAAAGCCACCTTGAGTAAATTCTTCGATTGGTGAAGAAACTAATGGGTTTCTCAAAAGAGACTTTGGAGACATTACCACACATGGCTTTCTGAATTGCCAAGCCAACTGTCTTCTTAGAAGATGAAAGAAATTAGAAGGTTGGGTGATGTTTGCTACAACCATATTATATTCAGCCGCTAATTGCAAGAATCTTTCAGGTCTAGCATTTGAATGTTCTGGCCCTTGACCTTCATAACCATGAGGCAACAACATAGTAATTGCATTCATTCGTTGCCACTTACTTTCTGCTGCTGCTATAAATTGATCTATCATCGTTTGTGCACCATTGGCAAAATCCCCAAATTGTGCTTCCCAAATCACCAAGGCATTAGGATTGGCCATGGCATAACCAAACTCAAATCCTAAAACACCGTATTCTGAAAGAAATGAGTTGTATATTCTAAATTTCTGCTGACCTTCTTTAATAAAATCGAGGTTACAATAAGGTTGGTTTGTTTCAGCATCTCTGATTATTGCATGTCTATGAGAGAAAGTACCACGCTCAACATCTTGACCAGACATTCTTACAAACTTTCCTTCGAGCAATATCGAACCGTAGGCTAATAATTCTGCTGAAGCCCAGTTAAGTTTTTTCTCATCAAAAAACATTTTTTGACGATCCTTAATTAAATTCTCGATTTGCTTTAAGGGTTTAAAACCTGCTGGAGTAGATACAAGTGCTTTGCCTACTAAATCAATTACCTCTTGTGAAATGGCTGTTACAGGACTCTTGTCAAAATCTTCAGGTGTAGACCTTCTTAAAAAGTCCCACTCTTGCTCCATTTTTTGAGGTTTATATGGAAGCGGATTTTGTTTTACTTGGTTTAATCTATCTTGGAGCAAATCACGGAATTCTTTATCCATTTTTTGTGCCATTTGTGCATCCACATCGCCTCTTTCGATTAGTTGTTTGTTATAAACCTCTCTTGGATTAGGATGTTTAGCAATGATATTGTACAAAACTGGTTGGGTAAATTTAGGTTCGTCAGCCTCATTATGACCATGACGACGGTAACAAACCATGTCTATAAAGAAATCACCGCCAAATTTTTGTCGATACTCAATGGCTACTTTACAAGAGAAGGCCACAGCCTCAGCATCATCGCCGTTTACGTGCAAAACAGGAGCATCTATTACCTTGGCTACGTCAGTACAATATATTGATGACCTTGCATCTTCAAAATCTGTTGTAAAACCCACTTGGTTGTTAATTACGAAATGTATACAACCACCTGTGGTATATCCTTTAAGTTTAGCCATTTGTGCAATTTCATACACAATTCCTTGCCCGGCAAGTGCTGCATCACCATGTATTAAGATGGGCAATACCTTCATCATATCCCCGCCCCACTCATCATCTATCTGTGATCTTGTGTAGCCTAGCACTACGGGATCTACCGCCTCAAGGTGAGAAGGATTAGGAGCAAGTTTTAGGTTAACCAATTTATTGGCAGTAGTGGTAATTTCACTGGCGTAGCCCATATGGTACTTCACGTCACCATCACCCATGGTCATGTCTGGCATAGAACCACCTTCAAACTCATTAAATATTTGTTCATAAGTTTTGCCCATGATATTGCAAAGCACATTAAGACGACCGCGGTGAGCCATACCAATAACCACCTCTTCTACTCCTAGCGCTGATGCTACGTTTACCATCATGTCTAATGCAGGGATAGTGTTTTCCCCACCTTCAAGAGAAAATCGTTTTTGACCCACATACTTGGTATGTAAAAAGTTTTCAAAAACTACTGCCTCGTTGAGTTTATTTAAAATTCTTTTCTTTTCATCGCTGGACAATTGAAGTTGAATTCCTTCTGCTTCAATTTTATCCCTTAGCCAATCTAATTGTTCTTGGCGACGCACATACATAAATTCGTAGCCTATAGCACGAACATAAATTTTATTAAGTCTTTCTAATATTTGGCTAAGGGTAGCATTTACCAGGCCTATTTCCTTACCTGCAACAAAAACCGTATCCAAATCTGCTTCTGAAAGCCCAAAGTTATGCAACTCTAGTCGAGGTTTTCGGTCTTTGCGCTCGCGTACAGGGTTTGTTTTCGATTTTAAGTGTGCACGTCTGCGATATTCGTAAATCATATTACGAACTTGAATTTCTTTTTCAGAAACTGCTGTTACTACTTGATTACTAGATTTTGTAAAACCGCTTGATTCTCCATATTTTGCTAAGGAAAAGTCAAATCCTTCAAAAAATTTTTGCCAAGTAATATCAACTGATGAAGGATTTTCTTGATAGGCTTTATAAAGATTGTCAATAGCTTCTACGTCCGCATTGGCAATGTATGAAAATTTATCCATTTGATGTGCTGTATAGTATTTGACACAAAGCTACAAAATTGATTATAAATATGTAACCTTATATTCGTATAAACAAATATATGATTTTATTAAGTTAATTATTGCATTTTTTAAGTTACAGTTGTAAAAGGATATTTAGTGAGTTTATAAAAAATTATAACTAAAATTTATTTCCATGGGTGAGCGAAATTAAATAATTTGTGAATTTCGGATTCATTTTTAAGGCTTTAATTGTAATATCCGTTAATTGAGGATTTCCTAAAATGGATTGCAAAAATTTTCCTATTGTTATCCTAGTCTTAAATGAAGCACCCCAAAATTGTGCATACTCGTTCTCCAACTGATTTCTGGTAATAACATTGCTCAAGTATTGGTGAATTTTTAAAGATACAACTTGGGCACCATATAATGCCATGCTCATGCCGTTGCCACAAAGAGGAGAAATTAAGCCAGCGGTATCGCCCACCATAAGAATGTGTTGTTCAACAGCATGTTTTCTGGAAAAGTTGATTTGAGAAATGGAAATGGGCTTATCAAATAAAAAACGACTATTACAAAGATACTCTTTTAAATTACCGTTTTTCATCAAGATCTCTTCTTCCATTCGTTTAATTGTGCCATGTTTCTTTAAAGCATGGTTAGTGGTAAGATAACATAGGCATAACTTTTCATTTTCAATACTAGATATTCCACAATACCCATCTTCAAAATTATGTAGTTCAATCAGATCCTTGTCGAAGGACCTGCTCAGATGATATTTAACTGCAATAAAGTTTGATCGTTTGGATGCGGAAGGTCGTTTTAAGTTGTAATCCAAATTTGATCTTTTACCAAATGAACCGATTACAACTTTTGAATAAAATTTTTCAGATGTTGAAAGAGTTAATTCATGTAAATCATTATTAAATATAACGTTATCTACTTGGCAATTTTCTAAAACTGTTACCCCAAGGGCTTTTGTATTTTTGTAAAGTAAATCATCTAACAAGTATCTACTAATTCCAAAACCACCCATTTTTAGCGATTTTATCAACTCAACTCCACTTTGTGATGTTACCCTTAATTTATTAATTTGTGGAAGGTTCATATTGCTAAGTGGGATTCCCAAACCCTGTATGAAATCATAAGATTCGTTAGAAATATATTCACCACATACTTTATGAAATGGATATGTATTTTTTTCAAATAAAATTATACTATATCCGTATTTAGCAAGTTGAATTGCACTTGCAAGACCAGCCAATCCACCCCCAATAATTGCAATTTCGTATTTGTTTGAATTGGGCATACTTTAAGAATAAAAACGATGAAATGTAAATTATAAATGACAAAAAAAGCAATAAAATATAACACAAAGGCTTTACTCTAAATACTCATCATAAATAACAAACCATTTGAAATTATGTTCTTTTGTAAATGGTTTACTGCTAGTAATTCTTCAGAACTGAGGCTGGATTTGGGCTTTGTTAAAAGTAATTGTTATACCTTGTAACCTATGTTTTTTACATATTCAATATAATCTTGAGGTGTAAACGCCTTTTCTATGCGATATTGACCTATTCTAGTTCTTCTTAATGACGTCATATAAGCACAACTTTGAAGTGCTTCTCCAAAATCTCGCACCAAACTACGAATATAAGTGCCTTTAGAACAAACAATTTCACAATTTAAAAAAGGGAGCGAAATTTCAGATAGAATTAATTGTTTAATAAATACTTGTCTTTCTTTAATTTTTACTTCTTCGCCTTTTCTTGCAAGAGTGTAAGCTCGAACCCCATCTACAAGTACTGCGCTAAAGGCTGGTGGTATTTGGCTGATTGTGCCCAAAAATTGTGGTAAAATGCTATAAACAGACTCCTTATGAATATGATCAATAGGACATTCTTTATCAAATTCTGTTTCTAGGTCCAAGGATGGGGTAGATTTTCCTAATTCCAGCCCGCAGTGATATTCCTTTTCACCTGCTTGAATAAGGTCTATTTGTTTTGTAAGCTTACCCGTACAAATCACCAAAAGACCAGTTGCTAAAGGATCTAAAGTGCCAGCATGACCAATTTTTTTAATTTTCAGACTGTTACGTATCTTTTTAACCACGTCAAAAGAGGTCCAGCCTATTGGTTTATCAATTAAAATAATCTGTCCTGCTTCAAAATCGAGCATTAGAATAAGTTATTATTAATGTAGCTAGCCGATTTCTAATTTAACACCAAAGGCCAACAATAGTATTAGAACTAGGCCTAAGGCTATTCTGTAATATCCAAAAACCTTAAAACCATACTTGGTTAAAAATGCTATAAAAAATTTAATTGCCAATAATGCCACGACAAAAGCAACAATGTTGCCAAATACAAGTATTTGTAATTGAGTACTACTAAAACCATTTTCACTTTCAGAAAAATATTTAAGCATTTTATAGCCAGTAGCTGCGAACATCGTTGGAACTGCTAAAAAAAACGAAAATTCAGCTGCATCTTTTCTTGTTAATTTTTGCGTCATTCCACCAATAATAGTGGCTGCAGAACGTGATACTCCAGGTATCATTGCAATACATTGGAATAAGCCGATTACAAATGATTTTTTGTAATTTAAAGCTACTTCTTCTTTGTTATTAAACCATTGGTCTACAAATATTAGTATTACCCCGCCTACAAGAAGTGTGATTGCCACCGTCCAAACACTTTCAAGGAGTAGATCAATTTGATCATTAAAAAGCTTCCCAATAATGGCAGCTGGTACAAAAGCAATTATTAGCCTTGCGTAGAACTGCCAATCTTTGATTTGTAAAAATTTCTTGTAGTACAAAACTACCACAGAAATTATGGCTCCAAATTGTATTGCTATTGTAAACATCTTGGTAAAATCATCACTAGCAATCCCCATCAAGGATGATGTTATAATCATATGTCCAGTAGACGAAACAGGGAGGTATTCCGTTAAGCCTTCTACAATAGCAAGTATTACGGCCTGAATTATATTCATGTCAATAAAAAAATATAGAAATTAATTAAAAACTATTACTTTTTAGCAAAAATTGCGAAAAATTCAATAATAAGTCCTGCCATGAGTACAATTGGACCTAATGTTAATCCTAAAAACCCAAATCCATATTCTTCCTTATCGAGTGACATAATTATCAATCCCAATATCACTACACCTATGCCTGCCAACATAATTGTGTAATTTTTTTTGCCAAATACAAGTTGATTTGTTGATTCTTGTTCAGCACTGTTTTTTATCTTATTTGCGGCCATACTATTTAAGTTAATATAAATCTTCTAATTTCATGTGCAGGTATTTATTAACTGCAACAATTGTACTGAAAAACCCGATAATGCTTCCAATCAACAACATTATACCACACAAAAACCAAATGTGTTTGTTTTCGGTAAAAACATGAAGCTGAATGTCAAAGCCTTCAAGATAATAGTCTGCTGTTTGTATTAATGTAAATATCAATGCTGATGCAATACAACCTGCTGTAAAACCATACACTAGTGCCCTTTTTAAAAAAGGCCATCTTATGAAGTTGTTGGTAGCACCTACAAGCTGCATGCTTCTTATAATAAACCTTTGAGAGTATAACGCAAGTTTAATTGAATTATTTATAAGAAGTACAGAAACAAATATAAGAATGATTGATACAATAAATAACCCAAGGCTTACCTTTTGTATATTTCTGTTGATACTTTCAACCAAATTTTCTAAATATACAACTTCGTAAACGCCCGAAACATCCTGAATATGTGTTTTAATGGTTTTCATGTTAGCCGCATCAGAAAACTTTGGGTCTACATAAACAACGTACGCGTCACGTAATGGATTTTCGCCCAAAAAGGCCACAAAATCTTCTCCCGTTTCATCAATAAATTTTTTCGCAGCCTGATCTTTAGGAATATAATCAAATAATTTTACTCCCTTTTCCTGAGCAACATAGGGTTGTTGTTTAAAAAATTCAACAAGATGCGTTTTGGCTGATTGCTCAATTTCTTTATCCAAATACACATGCATTGATATCTTTTTCTTAATTACTTCAGACTTAGAGTTATAAAAAATAATCATTACCCCAAATAAACCAACCACAAAGACTGCCAAAGTAATGCTAAAAATGACTGACACATACGGATAACTCCCTAGCTTTTTTTTCTTTTTATATGTGGATTTTTGCGTCAAAGTTTATTTGAACTAAAATAAAGTATTTACAAACTTACGGTATTGCTGCCTTATACCCAAAAATAAATGGTATTATCGGTACTTTTGATTTTCTAAAATTTCTGAATCCAAGAATCATTAAATTTTCCCTTATATATCTTATAATCTTCTTTCTTGTTTAACAACAATGCAACTTTAAAATAAAGCACTTTATCATCCGTTACATGAATTACTTCAAGTTTTTCAAATTCACCTTTTAATTTCCTATATAATGTAAAGGCATTATTTGGGCCTTTAAAACTTCCAAAAATAACATAATATCGACCCGATTGTGGGTTACGCAAATTATTCTCATTGGCTTTTGTAAGTTGGCCATTGGGAGCAATTTTTAATTGCGATTCCGGAAAATCAAATTTGCTAAGTTCTGATATTACCTTTGCCCCTTGGTGTTGCTCGTCTAAGACAGGAATACCCTTTAGCTGCTGTTGAGTAGATATAAATTGTCCATGAACAAATTCTCCAGATGTGTTTAAGGTAACCTTTAAAATGCCACCTATTCCACCTTGTCCAGAAATATTTATTCCTCCATGAGTGCAAAAATTTCCTAAACTATACGCTATTAAGCGATTTTTATAAAGTTCCATTCCTCTAAGTACGTGTGGACCAGCACCAACTACCAAATCGGCTCCAGAATCAACACAGTATCTAGCCAATTCAACCAAGTCTCCATGATTTACACCTAAGTTTACTTCCATGCTTCTAGGTATGTGTTGATATTTAGGTCCTTCTGATCCTCCATGAAAAACCAAAACAACAACATTAGCTCTCTTTTTAGCTATTGCAATTAAGTTCTTGATTAACCCTTTATCTGAAAAATTAAAACTTAAAGGGTATGAGGACAAGCTTATTTGACAAATCTTGCCAACTGCACAATTTTTTATATAAAAAGTGTCGGACAATATACCGGTTTTACCAATTTTGTATTTGTTTAGATAAAATCTAGTTGAGTCAATTCCTTTATAACCAAAGTCTAAGATATGGTTGTTACTTAGACTTACAGCATCAAAACCCGCATCCACCAAGGATTTTAAATATGAAGGAGGCGTTCGAAAGGAGTAGCAAAATTTGGGTTCAATACAGCGCTTGGTTGGAAAACCTCCGTTTTGATAAATACCTTCAAGATTGCCAGTAGTAAAATCGCCACTTAAAAGTTCTTTTTTAACGTTAGAAAACAACTTTTGAGATAGGTTGTCATCTAAAAATAGGCTGTCTTTTAATGCATTACCTAACATGAGATCACCAACCACATTAATGGTGAGTGATTGACAATTAATTACTAATGAATAACCTAGAAATAGTTGAATAAATACTAACCTCAAATAATTAAAGCATTTTTAATTTCATCTTGTAAGCTTAATGATGCTGTAGCTAAAGGTAGTCTTACCACATTTTTAATTAAGCCCATCATGGCCAATGCGGCTTTGGCCCCAACAGGGTTACCCTCCTTATAAAGTAGTGGATTAAGTTCGGTAAATTTATGTAACATTTGATTAGCAGTTATATAGTCTCCTCTTAGAGCAGAATTTACCATAGTTGTCAACTCACGAGGGTATAAATTAGAAAGAACTGCTATGGAACCAACGCCACCTATAGAAATAATCGGAACTGCAAGTAGATCATCACCAGCAATTAGTAAAAACTCCTCATCCGTATTTTTTACTATTTCCATACATTGTATAAGATCCCCAGAGGCCTCTTTTACCCCAATTATATTGGGATGAACAGAAAGTCTTGCTACAGTTTTGGCATTGAGGTTCATACCTGTTCTACCTGGAACGTTGTATAAAATAATAGGCACAGGACTATTATCAGCAATGGCCATATAATGTAAAAATAGACCTTCTTGGGAGGGTTTATTATAATATGGAGCCACTGAAAGTATAGCAATTACTCCTTCTAAATCTGAATTTTTTATTTCCTCGATTACTTCTTGTGTATTATTTCCTCCAATACCATACACAATTGGCAAATTATTCCTATTATTTTGTTTTACAAACGATAAAACTTCGGCCTTTTCTTTTTTCGATACAGTGGCTGTTTCTGCAGTAGTGCCCATGATCACAAGATAATCAACACCGCCACTAGTTGTATGTTCTATCAAGCTTTTAAGCGATTCATAATCAATCGAGTAGTCTTCTTTGAAAGGAGTAACTAGCGCAACACCAGTGCCTGTAATATCTGCCATGAGTTAACTTATTTTTTTGGAATAATAATAGAGGTGCGAAAATAACGAATCTATTGATTTATTAGTAGGTTGAACCATTAATTCATACAAATCTTTTTTGTTTATGTCAAACGCGCCTGCCCTAAATTTTGCTTTTGAGGCAGCTAAAACATATTCTATTTCAGGTGCTTGACTGAAATCTAGTGAAAACAAATAATCAAATTCATTATTTATGAATTTTGCTAAGCCAGGTTCAACTACCATTCCTTTCCAATTAAAGTCCTTTTTAGAGAATATATTGAAATGAAATGGGAAATTTGGTATCTCATTATTGTTGATAAAACATAAAATTTGAAGCTTTTTACCTTCTTCTTCAAGTAATTTTATGTAGGTGGAAATAGATTTTAATCCAAATTCCTCTGAGGTATTTATTATTATTCCTATTGTTTTGGCTTGTTGATATGAGACTGGAGTTATAAGGCGTTTATTATTAGTTAGTTGCCTTGTTTTAGCTTTTAAAAACAATTTTTAATTATATTATTTATTGAATAATAATTTAGCATTTGTAATTGAAGTAACCTTTAGTTGGCGAACCAGTATCCGGATAAGATTAATCCTATATTCCAAAATGTGTTTCAGCCATTTTTCTTACTTCCTCACCTATAGCCAACGCTGCGGTAGCTGCAGGAGATGGAGCATTAAGGACGTGTAAACTTTGATCGTTATAGACAATCTTAAAATCGTCAATCATGGCGCCATTAGGTTGAAGTGCCATAGCCCTAACCCCTGCGCGGCCAGGTTTTAAATCTTGCATTTCTAAAGAAGGAACCAACCGCTGTAACTGCTTAAGAAACAACTTTTTAGAGAAGGCACGTTTGTATTCATTTATGGCAAAATCAAAATTATTGATGAGCAATTTCCAAGTGCCCCCAAAGGTAAGGGCTTGTGTGGTATCTTTTAAACTAAAATCCAACTTCCCATAACCTTCTCTCTTGAAGGTAAATACCGCATTAGGGCCACATTCAATATCTCCGTTCCACATACGAGTAAAATGTACACCTAAAAATGGAAATTGTGGATTTGGTACCGGGTAAATCAGGTTTTTTACTTTATGTTTCGCAGCATCAGTTAGTTCATAATAATCACCTCTAAACCCTACGATTTGCATATCAAGGTTCTTAACCCCATCCTTTTTTGCCAACCGATCAGAAAACAAACCCCCACAAAAGACCAAATTCTTACCAACAAATGTACCTTTAATCGTTTCTACAATCTTTCTTTCACCTTGAATTATTTTCACCACTTCATGAGCCGTTAACACCCTACTTTCGGGTTGAATGCTGACAATTAGTTCGGCCAACTTGTTAGTAACACCCACAAAATTTACAATACCAGTACAGGGCACATGTATGCCAGCAATGCCAGTGCAACTTGGTTCGATTTCTTTAATTTCTTCTGCGGTTATTTTTCTTATACCTTCAGTTTGGTTTTGTTGTCCATGAACAAATATTTTGTCCAATTGAGGAAGTTCCCATTCTTGGGTAGCAACTATTACTTTGCCACAAATATCATGTTCAATATTATGTTCTTTACAAAATGACACTAGTTCTTTGCGACCATCTAAGCAATTTTTAGCCTTAAATGAACCTGGTTTGTAATAAATTCCTGAGTGAATCACTCCTGAGTTGTGGCCAGTTTGATGCGAAGCGAGTTTGTCCTCTTTTTCCAGCACCAATATTTTTAACGCTGGATTAGATTTTTGCAATTTATAAGCCGAAGCCAATCCAACTATACCTCCACCGATTACTATAATGTCATATTCCATGTAACTGTGTAATATTCAAAGAACAAATTTAGCTTAATGTGACAATAAATCACAGAACAAAATCCTATAAAATATCCAATAAAAAATTTTACTTAGTTAACTAGGAAGTTTCTCTTGGGATTTTAAGTAGCAAGGATTCAAACATTAAGTAAGCTGGGGTGTTGGTTTGAATTTTATAATTAGCTTTTAATAAGCTTATAAACATGGCGTTTTTGGTCGGTAACTATTTGAATTAAGTATATCCCTTTCTCTATTTGTTCTATATTTGCCTTGTAGTTATATTCATCTATTTGGTTGGTCAATAGCAATTTACCTGCTAAGTCTGTTATTACTAACTGGTAGGGAACTTTCATATTACTTCTAATCCAAATGTAGTCAAATGCAGGATTTGGGGAGATGCTAAAATTTTGTATATCAAACAGTTTTTTCCCTTCTTTGGTTGCCAAAATGGTGCTGTTGCCATCATTGTCAACTTGCACAATTCTATAAAAAACACTTTCTTGAAATGCTGAATTTTTGTCTTCATAAACATAATTTTGAGTAAAAAATGAATTATTAGCTGCTACTATAGCTAGTGTGTCAAATTCCAAATTATCGATGCTTTTAAGAACTATATAATACTTCATCTTACTTTCCTTTGATACTTTCCATTCTAAAGTATTATAATCGCCATCGTTGAATATTTCGAATGAGAGTAAATTTACTGGTAAGGCACAAGCAGAAAGTGTAATGCTTTTGGGTGGATTTAAATTATTTATAATTAAGCCGTTACCACCAGCCAAGGCACCATGATTGCAATTACAATTAGTTGCAAAGCCATAAACAATTCCCGCAATACCACCATTGGTTATAGTCATTATATTAGCATTTAAGCTGGGTTGAGTTACCCAAATATAACCTCCGCCACCACCACCACCCGGTCCAATATTCCTAAAGTTATCATTAAACACATTATCTCCTTTACCTCCTGACGCATTTATGGTTAAACTGGTGTTTAAATTGGTTATGTCTAGCATCACTCCACCACCTGCTCCACCTCCTCCAGCACCATCACCATATGCAGGAGAAATTGCAGAAACATATCCTTGTGCAAATATTTGATAACCATTGCTTATGAGGGTATTTGCTCTCAAAAATATTATGCCTCCACCGTGTCCTCCAGGTGTTGAACGACCGCCATTCGTAAGATTGTTCTGTTGGCCAGCCCCCCCGCCACCTCCTAAAAATATTCTGTTATTGACATTCGAAATATTTAAACTTGAACCTCCTACACCCGGAAATGAAAGTGAAAAGGTACCACATCCACTAGACTGATTTCCACCAAAACCACCTACACCAGCACCACCACCACCACCACCACCAGTGTTTTGTGCCAATCCACCACCTCCTCCATTAGCAATTCTTGCCCTACCATTTTCCTGATTTGTAAGTGGGATATAAATAGATTCTCCTTTACCCGCAGCATCCACATTAGTATTGGCAGTAAAATTGGTGGATGCACCACAAGTACCTCCACCATTAAGATTTTGCTTCCCGCCTCTAAAACCTTGCCCACTTACATCAATATTAGCATTCAGCTTTAGGGTATCACTTACCTCAAAGGCCAAAATTCCTCCGGTATCTCCATCCCAAGGTTTGGCAGTAAGTAAACCGTTGACAGTTATGTTGCCATAAACAGGCATATTTACAAGTTGAACCAATTTAGTAGGGTCATAATTATTAACTAAGGTGTTGGTAAAATAAATATCATTCGATTGAATAGAAGCAATTGTTACCAGTTCATAATTTCCTGCTCCATTATAACTTACCACATTTCCATTGCCATCTATACTAGCACCTTTCATTTGAATTAGAATTCCTTTATCACCTACGTTAAATCCAGCTGTGGTACTTACCGTTACAAAGTTACATGTGGGATTTATGGTTGTCACTTTGGCATAGCTGTTGATTATACCTGAAATTTGACCAAGTGCACTGTTAAAAAATATTATTAATAGAAGAGAACATAACTTGAAGCAACTCACCAAATCCACAGTATTATTGTATATAGAAAATCTAATATTAATGTTCTTACGAGTATAAAAGTAACCAGTTGCTTCTTACGTGCGCGAAAAACTGGAAAAAAATATAAAAATAATATCTTTTTTTATTATAAAAGTACAATATAACGGCTACCTTTTTACAATCGGCAGTATATAGCTATAATTAACAGTTGAATTATATAAATATATTGCTGTTATTTGTGACGATTTTAATATTTGGCAGTTTCTCGTTTACATGAAGATAGTCTATCTACACCAATACTTTAAAACACCTTCAGAAGGAGGTGCTATTCGGTCTTACTATTTAGCCAAAAGTTTGGTGGAAGAAGGGAATGAGGTTGAGCTAATTACATCTCACAACAAATCTTATAAAGAAATTAGGACTATAGAGGGCATTAAGGTTCATTATCTTCCAATATATTATCACAACAAACTTGGTTTTGTTGGTCGTATTTGGGCATTTTTAAAATTTATTTTCAGTGCTTACCAAGAAACCAAAAAAATCAAAGATATCGACTATTGTTTTGCTACCTCAACTCCACTTACTATTGGATTAGTTGCGCTCTGGCTTAAAAACAAAAGAGGAATACCTTACATCTTTGAAGTTAGAGACCTTTGGCCTGAGGCTCCTATCCAAATGGGCGTGATTAAGAATCACCTTTTAAAAAAATATCTTTATGGACTAGAGGAACTAATCTATAAAAATGCAGAAAGTATAATTGCTTTATCACCCGGCATAAGAGATGGTATTGAAAAGGTCGTTCCGAAAGCATCTGTATCATTTATACCAAATATGGCAGATTGTGAGTTTTTCTCAATGGAGTCAAAAAATAAAGATATAGAGGCCAAATATGGTGTGTCAAATAAATTTGTGATTTCCTACTTTGGCGCAATAGGTAAGGTTAATTATTTAGAATCCTTGTTGGAAATAGCGCTAATATGTGAAAAAAAACATTTACCGATCGAATTTCTAATTGCTGGTGATGGTGGAGAGGTAGAAAAATTAGAAAAAAAAAAAAAAAAAAAAGACATTAACAATGTTCAGTTTATAGGGCAATTGGATAAATATGGCGTTAAAGATTTGCTTAGTGTAACTGATGCCTCTTATATTTCTTTTGCACAAAAGCCTGTTTTACAAACTAATAGTCCAAATAAATTTTTTGATTCAATCGCCTCAGGAAAATTATGCATTATTAACACAGAGGGTTGGCTCAAAGACATTATGATACAAAAGGAATGTGGATTTTATTATGACGTAAATAATCCAGAACGGTTTGTTCAGTTAATACAGCCATATCTTAATAATTCTATCAAGCTACTTGAGGCACAAGCCAATGCACGTAAACTCGCAGAACAGTTCTTTTCAAGAAAAGACCTTTCAAAAAACTTCACAAAAATATTTAGTAAAGAACAAAGTATAAATCCAGTTATATCCTCGGTTTATACTTTGACCGCGTAAAAATATTTTTTACATCAGTATCTTGCATAAGCGCTTGCAAAGTAACTTTGGGATTTTCTTTCATATACTTGTCCACAATTCTCCATCCAAGCCACTGCCCAATTCTTCCTGGGCACTTTGAGCCGATTTCGGCGGTATACGGTCTTTCTGATACATATTTATCTACAGTGTGGCTAGTTTCATACAATAGATTTTTTTGAATAAAATGCCCCCACACGATGCTTTCATGGGTTTCTGTATCCAAAAGCTGTTTTCCACTGTAGCCAATGATCAAGCTATCATGCACACAAGGCATCATTTGTTTGGTAAAATATAATGCTTTACCGTACCATATCATACTAGCAAGGAGAGATTGGTCAAGCAAATCAGTTTTATTATATTTATTTGAAATCGCCAATATGGTCATAGGTGCCATATATTCCTTTTTCATTCTTTTTAGAATATATATTGGCAAATCAGGAGTGTACTTACATTTTTCTCCTAGAAAGTAATCAATTCCATAAACAATCGAAGAATCTGAAATCAGTATATCTCTATTAAATCCTGATACCATCATTCCAATGTTTGGCACATTAAAATCAGGGTAATAATACTTAACATGTTTAAAAGCCTCTTCTAGGCTGCTTTTGAAGTCTTGATCGTTATTAAATACAGCTTGTGCATTGTCATAAACCTCGTTTAAGCTAGGATCACTTATTAATTTTAAGATATGATTATTGAGCAAAGAGTCATTTGAGGTGTTAATATTAGAGTTTTGAAAAAATACTTTTGCTATAAATGGATTTGTTTTAGTGAAGTTATTTACGTTCTCAATAGTCTTGTTGTTAAACAGCTGTTGGTCTAACCTATTGATTTTCAAATCAACATTAATGGATTTGATATTTGCTTTATCGTCACAGTTTTTCTTACATGAAAGAATTATTAAAGAAAAAAGGGTAATTGTAATGAGTTTTCTCATCTTATGTATATTTTTGAGAAACAAAATTATTCATAAAACTCTAAATCAATGAAAAAATTTTTAATACTTGTGATAGTTTCTCTTTTTGTAAATACCTTAGTAATTGCTCAAGAGACAAAATTTGGAATAAGGTTTGCTCCGAATCTAGCATTAAACGCTGTGAAAGGTGATAATATTGAAAAAAACGGTATTGGAGCACGCTTTGGTGCTGGCATTTTTGCCGATTTTCCGTTAAAAGATAATGTGTATTTTTCGACTGGACTTAACTTTACATCAAAAAGAATTGGTGTTAAAACAGATTCAGATCTAAAATCGGTTTATAATCTTCAATATATTCAATTGCCACTTTCAATAAAATTTTATACCAATGAAGTCGCAGATAAAATGAAAATTTACTTTAGTGTAGGTGGAACTTTAGAAACTAAAATAGCCGAAAAAGCGAAAAAAGATGATTTCCCGCTAAAAGCTAACGCTGAATCACAAGATAAGCCATTATTCTTTTTTCTGGATGCTGGTATGTTGTTAGGAGCAGGTGTGGAATATCAGGCAGGAACAAGTACCGCACTTTTTGCAGGATTGAGTTACAACCGCAGTCTTCTTAATAATATAAACCCAACGTTGAAGGACAAAGACGGCAAGAAAATTGCCAGCGATGTAAGATTATCCACAAGTCTAATCAGCCTAGATCTTGGGGTTAAATTTTAATTGAATATTTAGTCAAATTGCCAAGGCTGTTCTTTATGGACAGCCTTTCTAGTTTTAATTCTACACCTTCATAGTCTATTCATGCTTCAACGTCCTCGTCGTAACCGTAAATCACCAGCCATTCGTGCTATGGTAGAAGAAACATCCTTACGACTCAATGATTTCATTTTTCCGTTATTTTTAATAGAAGGTTCAAATAAAAAAATATCAATTAACTCCATGCCAGGTATATACAGATATACACTGGATCTCCTTTTGATTGAAATTGAGGAGTGCATGCAGCTTGGTATTTATAGCTTTTGTCTATTCCCTTCCATTAGCGACCATTTAAAAGATAAGTTTGCAACAGAAAGTACCAACGAAAATGGCCTTTATTTAAATGCCATAAAAATTATAAAAAATAGATTTCCTGAATGTTGTCTCATGACTGACGTAGCCATGGATCCATATAGTTCCGACGGCCACGACGGTTTAGTTATAGATGGAAAAATTGATAATGATAAAACGCTTGAGATACTAGGCAAAATGGCCTTATCACAAGCAATTGCAGGAGCAGATATCTTGGGGCCTTCAGATATGATGGATGGTAGAATAGGCTATATCCGAAATATACTTGAAGATAATAAATTTGTTGATACTTTAATAATGTCGTATTCAGCTAAATATGCCAGCGCATTTTATGGACCATTTAGAGATGCCTTGGATTCTGCCCCTAAGTTTGGGGATAAAAAAACATATCAAATGAATCCAGCCAACGCCAAAGAAGCCATCACTGAGGCGAATTTGGACATATCAGAAGGAGCAGATATTATAATGGTAAAGCCAGCATTAGCTTATTTAGATATTATTCAATCATTAAGTACACAAACACAACATCCTGTAGCTGCTTATAATGTAAGCGGTGAATACGCCATGTTAAAAGCAGCCGAATCTAATGGCTGGATTGATGGAGACAGAGCTATGGTCGAGGTTTTACTTAGTATAAAGCGTGCAGGAGCTAAAATTATTTTGACATATTTTGCTAAAGAATACGCAGCTTTAATAAAATAGAAAGTATGTACTTATTTTAATGGGTGTTTTAATTTAAATTATTATTTTTGACTAATATTATAACAATTAATCACCAACATTCCATTTCATAAAAGTCATATGAATAATAAATTCGACAGTAAATATCAAACAATTTATTTTGAGGAAAACAAGAAGATGGTTGTCCAAGTTTGGACAAGTGCAACCTCGGAGATAAATGATGAAATATTTAAGGCAGAGATGCTAAAGGTGAAAGAATTCTGCGATAACTTTGTTCCTGATTTTCTTGTGTTAAATACATTAAACTTCGATTATGTTTTGGGTAATGATATGCAACAATGGGTATTTGAGAATATTAATAGACCAGTTATTTCATCTATACCTCATTTAAGATCTGCTTTTGTTATGCCAGAAACCTTAATCCCTAAACTATCCCTTGAGCAAACACTCGACGGCCCAAAACGACTCGCTGCATTAGCTTATTTTACTAACGAGAAAGATGCATTCAGTTGGTTATTAGAGAAAGAATAATTCAAATGTTAAAAATCAATCATATGTGTAGAATTGTCATTTTCCTATTTATCATATTTAGTTCATTGTCATTTGCCCAAAAGGTAATTGTAAATGATGCAGAAGAACGAATAGATGGAGTACTATGCAAGGGCATGGAAACGGTTATTCAACTAGAATCAAACATGATTGAGAAAGGTTGGAATAAATTTCTCAAAGAATATGGTAAAGTAGATTCAAAAAAAGGCAATATCTTCTTCATGGAATCTGCTGATATTGCAGATGTTTCTTCAACTCCAGTTAAAGTTTATTCACGTATAACAGCCACAAATATAGGCATAAGAGTTTTCTGGGCTATTGAGCTTGGGAGTGAATTTGTAACCACTGGCAATAAAAAATTAGCTGCTGATAAATTGTTACATGACTTTGGTGTTAAAATGTACATTCAATACATAAACGATCAAATCGAAGACGCTGAGAAAGCACTTCAAAACACTGTAAAGAACCAAGAACGCAAAATAAAAGATGGGTCTAATCTTGAAAAAAAGATTGTGAATAATAAAGAAGACAAAATAAACTTGGAGAATAAGTTAAAAGAAAACGCATCAGACTTAATTAATTTATTACAAGCCCAACAACAAAATGTGCTTGATCAAAAAGCTGCCAAAGAAGATGTTGAAAAAATGAAGAAGGCGGTTGAAAATGTAAAAGCAAAACTTTCTAAGGTAGAGTAGCAAACCTATTAACTTTTTAAACGTAGAAGAATTTACCTAGATTTTTTAAAATCCTCTCTATGTTCAAAAGTGCCGTAATTATCGACGACGACCCTGTTAACAATTTTCTTTGTGAAAAAGTATTAGGCTCCTCTGATGAAGTAGAAAGAGCTAAAAGTTTCGATAATCCAGTGGAAGCTTTGTCTTATTTACAAGGAAAGGTGGCTGATTATGAACTAAAACAAGATTTCCCAGATTTAATCTTGTTAGACCTCAATATGCCCCAACTTGATGGATGGAATTTCTTAGAGGAATACAGAAAACTACCTAAACCAATAACAGAAAAAACTAAGCTTTACATACTCACATCATCTGTAGACGATCGCGACATGAGAAAAGCTTCCAAAGTTAATTTCCTTTCAGGCTTTATTTCAAAACCATTAACTGTGGATACTGTTAAATCTTTCAGAAATTTTAATCGTTTTATTCCTGCTTAATTTTAGACTTTAAAAATTGGGTTAAAACCGCTAGTCCTTTGGCAAAATCCGCATTATTGGGTATAATGATATCCGCATCATGTCTAATGGGTTTGATGTAACGCTCATAAGAAGGTGTAACATGATTTTCATAACGATATAATACGTCATTCATGTCATATCCTCTTTCTACTGCATCCCTATATATTCTTCTGCGCATTTTTACCGCTTCTTTCGCATCTACAAAAATCTTCAAATTGATTAGGTCTGAAATTTCAGGAAAATGGAACACGAAAATCCCCTCAGTCACCACAATTTTGGCAGACTTTATTACAATTTTATTTCTTTCCTGTTTGGATTTGTTATAGTTGTATTCGTAGATTTCGACCGATTCACCGTTTAGTAGCTTGAACAAATCTTGTTTGTACTGGACAAAATCAAAAGACTCAGGTCTGTCGTAGTCCTCCACGCCATTGATATCCTTTGGCTGATTATCACGATTAATATAGTAATTATCTTGAGTTAATACAGCCACATTTTCAATGCCCATATCTTCCACAAGCCTTTTTATGAATGTTGTTTTTCCAGATCCACTTCCTCCAGTAATACCAACCAAGAATGGCTTGCTACTCATTTATCAATTAGATTAGTACTTGAAGCACAAATTTATTACTTTATTCAAAATTAACTCCATTAATATGAATAATTTAATGATGTTTGTGTGGGTGGTGAAGATTAGGACATGGCAAGATTTTCATTGGTGCATGGCCTGATTTGTGCTTTTTTTGAAAAATATAAGTAAGGTTAATTTCATGAGCACCGTTGGTATAGCCTCTAAGTTTAGACGCCTGTAAGTCATAACTATACATGAGTGTAACTTCTCCAAAATTCCAACCACCCATAAAAACCATGGACTCTGTGTTTACTGTATTATTATAAGATTTTATCAATGGTAAACCCCTAAACCACGCTCCTATTAAAAGCTGATCATAAATTCCGTACAATCCCAAATCCAATTGATCTGACTTACCTTGGCCCTTATAATGTACAACAGGTGTAATGCTTATATCTCTTTCATCTTCTAAATATGCCATGTGCGGGGTGTGAATTAGAGGAATCTTAATACCAGCATGAAAATTATAACTAATAGGTAATTTTGATTGTGGATCATCACCTAAAAAACTCATTGAAGGCATGCTTAGGTGCTTGCCAGACATACCGACCCAAATACGGCTGGTATACAATAACAAACCGGTACCTACTTCCGGATAAATTATTCTGGAGGTAGGAAATGTTTCGTTTGAAGGTTTACCACTAAATCCAGTGAGTTCATTAAATTGATCGTTATAAGTAAGCCCGTCAGCAAGTTTTTTTTGACCTAACCCTAGGGATAAACCAGGTCTAAAAGTTAGTTTATTAGTTAAATTAATTTCATAAGATGCTATTGCCTCTATTGTGGTGGTTTTCAAGGTACTAAAACCTTGGTTATCAGACATAATTACTCCTCCCAATCCAACTTTCTGTTTTGCAAAATAAGTATCGTACGAAGCGTAAGATGTAGTGTAACGAGCGTCATTAGCTGGCCATTGGTCTCTGTGATGCGCTATTACTCGGTGGTGATGTGAACCTCCCGCAAAAGCTGGATTAAGAGCTGTAGGAAGTGCATAAAATAAAGAAAGTTGAGGGTCTTGTGCATAAACAAATTGACTAAAGTAAGTCAAAATAATCCACGGCATGAATAAAACATAATTTCTCATGATACAAATATAAAATAATTGGTTTATTATTTCAACAATTTAGATATTTTCTGGTTGTAATTGTGTAATTATAAGGCCAATATATTTGTTCATCTTTGTGTGATTGATAAATATTTTACTAAACAATTAAATATATTTGCAAAGCTAATTACAATTGCCTTTTTTTGATTTCATAACTTTTGTCCTCCATTAAAAAAAATACAAATGAATTTTCCATCTAATTTAAAATATACCAAAGACCATGAGTGGTTACTTGCTAATGGTAATGAGGCTACAGTAGGAATTACAGATTTCGCTCAAAAGGAACTTGGGGACATAGTGTTTGTTGATATTACTACGATTGGTCAAAAGGTGCTTCAAAATGAGATATTTGGTTCGGTAGAAGCGGTTAAAACAGTTTCAGACTTGTTTATTCCTGTTACAGCGACCATTTTAGAGTTTAATAAATCATTAGAAAATAATCCAGAAGCTGTCAATACAGATCCTTACGGCGCTGGATGGATGGTGAAAATTACAATTGAAAATGTAGCTGAACTAGATGGACTATTATCAGCCGAACAATATAAGGAGCTAGTTGGGGAATAATCGGGCTAAAACCAATTATATTTTTAAACCTGCTATGTTATGGAACATAGTCTTGGGGTTGTTCTTGAATGTTCAAATACAATCCCAAGATTTAATAAGGGTAAGAAAAGTTATTGATACCCTTTCTTCACCTTACTTTTTTGGCAGAGGATACGTAAATCAAGGGGATTTAAAAACAGCGAATTTTTTAAGTCAGCAGTATAAAGAAATCGGTTTAAAAAATATAGAAACTGATTATTTCCAACCATTTAAAATTAATATCAACGTAATTGGAGGAGATGTTTACAAAACAGGTGGGCTAGTAGAAAAAGGAGATTTTATAATTAATCCAGATGCTCCATCATTAAAACTTAGCAACAGAAAAACTATATTTTTGGATTCCATTACATATCCACGAAATGCAAAAAAATTAAATAAATTTAATGGCAATCGCCATATTCTGCATTGCTCGTCGCACTTGGTAAAGAAGCACCCTGAACTTAAACAATATTCACCAAGAATTGAAACTTTAAAAACATACAAGCTTACGCATTCTTTAGCCCAATCTCAAGGAAATAAGGCTGTATTTTATGAATTGGAGCAAAATGCTAAAAAATACAAACGTTATACAACTAAAATAGATGCTAAAATAGAACATAATTACCTAACTAATAATGTAGTAGGTAAAGTAGAAGGTGAATACCCTGATTCGGTAATTATTATTTCTGCACACTACGACCACTTAGGAGGACTTGGGAACAAGTGCTATTTTCCTGGGGCTAACGATAACGCAACTGGCATTGCCATGTTATTAGAATTAGCCAGATATTACAGCAACCCACCAGTTAAACCTAAGTATTCCTTACTCTTTATAGCCTTTGGTGCAGAAGAGGTTGGTTTATTGGGTTCCAAATTTTATGTGGAACATCCTTTGGTTGAACTTAGTAAAACTAAGTTTGTAATCAACTTAGACTTATTAGGATCAGGAAAAGAAGGTATTACAGTAGTAAATGGCCAGATTTATGAGAGAGAATTTGAAATATTAAACTCAATCAATCAAACTCAAAACCTCTTTTCAAGTATTAAAAAGAGAGGTAAAGCCGCTAATTCTGATCATTACTTCTTTTCTGAAAATGGGGTGAAATCATTTTTTATATACACCATGGGTGAAATTACAGCTTATCATGACGTATTTGATGTATCTAAAAACGTAACTTTGAGTAAGTTTAAGGAAACATTTAAGATTCTTACACTTTTTATAGCTAAGTTAGAAGAATAGCGGCTTCATTATTTTTTACTGAGATTAATAAATTGAAAATTGTACTCATTTTTATCGTCCTTCGGATGATGTTCAATACCAACTACATTCCAATTATCTAATACATTTTTAACAGGAAAAAATGCGTCTCCCGACAAATCGACGTCAACCAATGTAAGATATATAAAATCGGCAATTGACAAAAGCTGATTATAAATTTCAGCACCACCAATAATAAAAACCTCCTCTTCTTGGTTATTAAGTGCTAGATCGATAGCATCTTTAACAGAATTTGCTATTATGCAGTCACTTGCAATAAACTGACTATTTCTAGTGACAATAATATTTGTACGGTTCGGCAGTGCTCTTCCAATGGACTCGTAAGTTTTACGCCCCATGATAACATGATGCCCACTTGTTAATAATCTAAACCTTTTTAAATCTTTTGATAAACTCCAAATAAGCTGATTATTTAAGCCAATAACCCCATTTTTACCGGCGGCAACTATTAAAGAAATTTTCATAGGTTTAATTTTCTAGCCATTCTATTTCTATGATTTTATAACCTAAATCTATTGTAGAAAATTTTGTATTTGCCTTTCTTGAAATAGAGATTTTAGAAAGATTATTGTCAATCACCTGCATACTTTGCACATGATATTTATTTTTTTTATGGTAAACGACTATTTTTGACAAATTTTCAGAGATTACATCGACTATATTTGAAGCCACCTTACCTGTTTTAATGGATTTTGTTTTAGGCAAAAATTCAATTGAATCAACTATTACTAATGTATCTGTAGTGCTCCTGTAGTTAATATTTTGCTTAAAATTGTTCTTACTTATTTCAATTATCCTAGATGCTAATGGAATACCATATCCAACATAATTGTTGCCATAGGGATAAAGATGACCACTTTTTTCTATAAGTTCTTTGATTTGAAAGGAGGTTAAATTTGGATATTGTTGCATAACACAAGCAACAAACCCAGTAATTAGAGGAGCTGAATAAGAAGTGCCATTAAGTGCTGGAGCGGAAACATTTGGTTTTAAATAATCAATATATTCCGGCCCAATGCTACTGTACCCTGCTTTGGAGCGATCGTACAAGGTAGCGCCTACTGTTAAAGTGCCCTTGGCGTCCGCAGGTGAAGATATAATTTGCCAATTGGACTTGTTACCTTCGTTACCAGCAGAAACCACTATAAACATTCCCTTTTGTTCGGTGGCTATTTTAGCAGCTTTTGCTACCAAAGTGGTTTCGCCGTTCATATCTTCTAATTTATAATTTTCAAGAGGATTGTCAAATCCAGTGGCATACCCTAAGGAAGTATTAATCAAGCGAACCCCAAGGCTATCCATCCATTCAATTGCTTTTACCCAGCAGTCCTCTTCTATTCTCATTTCCTTTTTTGCATGTTCCGTTCTAGCAAGGTAGAATTTTGCCTCAGTTGCAAATCCAAATACCTCTTTTTTTGTTTTTCCTGCAATAAGTTTCGTTACTTCACGGCCATGACTATCGCCTCCTGTTAAGTTGTTATAAAAATTTTGCTCATGATCAGGATCTAAAAAATCCTTAATACCTAATATCCTTGATTTAGAAAAAAGATGTTTTGAATATTTTGCAATATCCAAATTATAAAAACCTGCATCAATCACCCCTATTGCCACATTTTCACCATTGAGTCCTGCCTTTCTAAACTCATCAAACTCCATTATAGCTAAAGCTTTACTAAATTCCCTTCTTTTCAATAAATTTCGATATCGCGCTGTTGTCAGGTATGATTTTACCTTAACTATTTCCCTTACGTATTTTAGACGAGTTAATTGTTCAATTTGATCGTCGTTTAAAATGGCGGTAAATCCGTTTAGCCATTTGGAAATTTTGTGAATCTTAATTCCAATTAGTTGGCAATGGTTAATATATGCTTGGTTCACAGGCATATCTGTCACTTGAATACTATCAATTCCATGAATGTGCCTATTTTGTAAACAGGCTATGGAAAGATGCTGCTTTGGCAAATATGTCGAAGTATCCTTGTCCTTAAGCAATACCCAATATTTTTGTTGGGCAGTAGCAAAATGATGTAGAAGTATTAATGCAGCAATAAATAAATTTTTCTTCAAAATGTTTTGAGTGGTATTGAGGCCTCAAAATTGATAATTTTAACCAAGTAAGACAATACCTAGGCTTAAAGAAAATGTAAGTGACAATAATGCCATTTGTTTTAGGTATTTATTCATAAGAGCTGGGTTTTCCCCATTTATTAAAACATTTCTCGTATGAAAGACCAGTAATATAACAACAGGAACTATAAACATAAGCTTATAAGTAATTTTCTCATTTACTAATAAATAAATAATTGCAGCAATTATAGCACTAGTGATTAAAAAAACATGATATATCAAGCCATTTTTATAGCCAATTCGTACAGGAATGGATCTTTTGTTTGCTTGTTTATCTGATTCTATGTCGCGCAGGTTATTTATATTAAGAACTGCAGTAGCTAATAAACCAGAAGATAAAGCTGGTAAAAGAATAGAATTATTAAAACTTTTTGTCTGTAAAAAGTAACTTCCACATACACCAACTAAACCAAAAAATAGCAAAACAGAAAAATCACCTAATCCTGCGTATCCATAAGGGTTCTTACCAGCTGTGTATTTTATAGCAGCACCTATTGCCAATAACCCTAAAATTAAAAACAAGATAAAGTTAAATGAAATGGAATCAAAAGATACAATGAGTAAAACTATTCCACTTACAAAAGAAAAAATCGAAAAAAGCACAATAGCAAGTAACATTGATTGTTTTGAAATTATGCCCGATTGAACCATTCTTTCAGGACCCACTCTGTTGACAGCATCAGCGCCGTGCAAAGCATCGCCATAATCATTGGCCAAATTTGACAATATCTGTAAAAAAATCGTGGTTAATGCGCTTAATAGAAACAAATTGAGGTCACCCTTATATTCGTTTATAGCAAGAAAATAACCTAATAAAATACTAGATAAGGCCAATGGCAGCGTGCGCAGTCTACAAGCTGCCAGCCAAGCTTTTATAATACTTTTATTATTTTGTAATGGCATCAATTATGTCTTTACTTGTTGGATTTGTTGATGAACTAAAGAAATTTAAAATTTCACCAGTTTCACTTATAAGATATTTACCAAAATTCCAAGAAGGCAATTCCTCATTCCAACCATTAAGGTCTTTACTGCCCAACCACCTGTATAAAGGGTGTATATCAGAGCCTTTTACTGAAATTTTTTCAAACATTAAAAATGAAACTCCATAATTTTTTTTACAAAAAGAGGCAATTTCTTCATTAGAACCAGGTTCTTGTCCTCCGAAATTATTTGCTGGAAATCCTAGTATGATAACTTTATCTCCATATTTTTTGTGTAACGTTTCTAATGCATCATACTGCGGAGTATATCCGCATTTGGAAGCCGTATTAACAATTAGCATTTTCTTTCCTTTAAATCTCGATAAATCAATTTCTTCCCCACCAATCAATTTTACTTTGATATCGTAAATTGACGAAGTTGATGATTTACCAGTATTGTCACTCGGTTTTGATTTTACAGAACCAAAGCAAGAACTTAAAAGTAGTAATCCAAGAACGTGGAATGGTTTTATGAGGTATTTCATGATTATAAAATTAGATATTTTTACCAAATTAACCTTAGAATCATGAATATGTTTAAAAAAAGAAAACCCTAGAGAATTTCTCAAGGGCTTTTCAATTAATCAACAAACAAACTACTTCAATCTTAAATATTTTTACAGGAAGTGGTAGCGTACAAATGCTTCCATCGCTTCATACTCAGCAAGGCCAAGTTGGTTATATTTTTCTGCTGTGCCTCTATTTCTTTCTTCTGCACGCTGCCAAAATTCTCTAGAATCAGTCCCTTGGAAAACCACACCATCTTTTTGAGACTGATGTTTCCAAATACCATATCTTTTCTTTAACAACTGATCTGGGCTCATAGGTACTGCCATTTCAATTTCATGTATATCCCACTCTGCCCAAGCACCTCTGTATAACCATACCCAACAGTCTTTCATGTAGTCTTTGGTTTTAAGCCTATCGAGTGCAGCAAAAATACCATCTAAACATACCTTATGGGTACCATGTGGATCAGCCAAGTCGCCAGCAGCATATATTTGATGAGGCTTGATTTTATCAATTAAATTTGCTATAATTTCAATATCAGCTTCTCCAATTGGATTTTTAGCAACTGTGCCTGTTTCATAAAATGGCAAATTCATGAAATGTGCATTTTCATCAGGCAAGCCAACAAAACGACACGTTGCTTTAGCCTCTCCTCTTCTAATTATACCTTTAATGTGCCTAACTTCAGCAGTATCCTTTTCGCTTGATTTTTTATATTTTAAGAAATCGTATGCTTCTTCAAATAATTTTTTTGAATTAGTGGTATCAAAACCAAATTGAGTGTCATAATCTAATACAAACTCAGCGAATCTTATTGCTTCATCGTCACTGACCGCAATGTTTCCAGATGTCTGATAACCTACGTGTACGTCATGACCTTGGTCATGAAGCCTTTGAAAGGTACCGCCCATAGATATTATATCGTCATCTGGATGAGGACTAAATATAATTACACGTTTCTTTTCAGGTGTAGCCCTTTCAGGTCTATTGCTGTCATCTGCATTAGGTTTGCCACCTGGCCAACCCGTAATAGTTTTTTGTAATTCATTAAAAACCACAATATTGATATCGTATGCTTGGCCATGAGCAGCAAGCAAATCGCTCATACCATTATCATTGTAGTCTTTATTTGTTAACTTTAAAATTGGTTTGTTTAATTTTAATGCTAATCGTGATACCGCGTTTTTAATCATCGGTTTATCCCATACCACGTTATCAACTTGCCATGGGGTTTTTACTCTAGTTAATTGTGCTGAACAAGGTTCATCAATTACAAAAGTTACACTAGGATGATTTTGAAGATAAGAAGCAGGTACTTGTTCGGTTACAGAACCTTCCACTGCTGTTTTTACTATTTTAGCCTTGCCTTCGCCCCAAGCTAATAGAATTACCCTTTTGGCTTTTAAAACTTGAGCAACTCCAAGCGTAATAGCCTTTTTAGGCACTTTTGACAATCCACCAAACTCACCTGCGGCTGCAGCTCTTGTAGAATGGTCAAGCGTTATAAGTCTTGTTCTTGAATTTATCAAAGAACCTGGTTCGTTAAAACCTATGTGGCCATTACCTCCTATTCCCAATAATTGAACATCAATTCCGCCAAGATCTTCTATTTTCTGCTCATAATCTTTGCAAAAGGCAGCTAATTGATCTATCGACAAAGTACCATCAGGAATATTGCAATTTTCACTCGGTATATCAATATGATCAAATAAATTTTCGTTCATGAAACGCACATAACTATGTAAGCTATCTGGTTCCATTGGATAATACTCATCCAAATTAAAAGTAAATACATTTTTGAAGCTCAATCCTTCTTCTTTGTGTAATCTTATTAACTCGTTGTATAATTTCTTAGGAGTGTTTCCTGTTGCTAAGCCCAGTACACATGGTTTAAGCTCTGCTTGTTTTGATCTAATTATGTCTGCGATTTCTTTTGCTGCAGCTTTTGAGCCTTCGTTAGCAGTTGGAAAAATTTCAGTATGAATTTTCTCATACTTAATAGCCGAAGCTGTTTCTGTTCTCAGAATGTCTTTCACCATAGATATATTTCCTTAATTTGATTGAGTTTATTTGTCAACTATTGAACGATTACCAAAACAATAAGTTGTACAAATTATCCTTGACTTTTCAGTTAAAGATTAATCCAAAATTATGTCAATATATTGCTGCAAGCAAGAAATCTGATTTATTAAAGCGCAATTTATTGGCTTTTCATAAACAAGGTAGGAGCTTTTTATTTCTCTTTGATTTTAATAATAATTGCATTCTATTTATAATTTAGGTTATTTTTTTTAGAGTCGTATCGTCTTATTACCATTAATTTAAAATTGTGGCTTAAGTTAAATCGATGAACAAAAAATGAGCTATTCTGCATTTAATTGCGAAAAATCAAAGTTTTCATGGCCTTTCCCAAGTTTAACACTTGGCCTATCTACAGGACCGGATATATGAATAGGAATTTTCAATTTGTTCAATGGAGGTACACCAATTTTAAAGATATAGTTCATGGTGTTTTCAAATGTATGCGAGCCTTCTAAGTCAATATTATAACGACCTATCTTAAAGGTAAGTGGTTTTACATATACTATAGAATTTCTTATTTCTGTATCGAAAACGATGTCATCGACCTCAGGTTCATGCAGTTCCTTACGTTTAGTTAATTTACTTATATGGTGAAACATTTTAAAACCTTTTATCTTAGCGTTATCTACTATTATTTTACCACCTCCTTGTACAGAACCTGCTAACGGTAGATAATTATAATTTAAATAGCCCTTTAGCGTGTATTTGGTAGAAAATATGCCATTAGTGGCTTCATCCAAGTCCACAGTTCTAACATCTAAAAATGTGACCAAGGCCTGATTCAATTCTAGTTTGCTTACGTCTACTGAGGTCTCAAACTTCACTTTCTTCATATCTCTAGTATCGTAAAGTGCGTCAATTTTAAATATAGTGCCTGCTGTGGCAAAAGATAGTTTATTCACATTTAAAACAGCATCTTTAATTTTAACCTGACCATTGATATTATCAAAAAACTTATTATTATATTTTAATTGCTTAATCTTTGATTTAATTGTTAATGCGATTCTATTAGGTATTTGATAAATTGTATTAAAAGTGTCCCGAGGATGTTGAATGGAGGCGGAATCTTTTTTAATAAAACTTGCTAAATTAATGGTATCGCTTTCAAAGGTAAAAGTACCTTCAAGAACTGATTGTTGACCTAGCAAATAAGGCAGATAGTTATATATTTCACCTTTGATATTAAAACTGGTATTATCAATATTCCCCAATAAATCAGTAAGTTGTAAATCTAAAGGAGTAAGATTAAAGTAGGCATAGTTTATTTCCAGAGTTTTTGGTATTTGCTTGTGATTTAACTCTACGTTGGTAAAATTAAATTTCCCAGTTGTATTGAGTACACTCCATTTCTTTTCCATCAAGGCAGAAATTTTACCTTTCGTTTCAACATCCATTAGTAATAAACCTTTTAAGTTGTAATCATCTGAAGGATATATTTTTGTAATTTTATTGAGATCTAGCTTGCCTTTTATAAATAGATCATATTCATAATCTGTTAAATCATTTATAATCCCCGATATTTTAAATGGTTCATTATCAACCCTGAACATCAAAGAATCAAGTTTGATGAAAGTATCTGAAAGTTGACCTGTTTTGTTAATTAATTCGGCTCTTCCAGCAATTTTATCCAATTCAACGGAAACACTATCAAAAATAATATTGCCATTTTCGTATTGAAGGAAAGCATCGATGAGAGGAAAGGTTTTTTCTGCATAGTTGTACCTGCCGTTAATTTTCAAATTGGTATTCAAATTTCCTTTTAAACGAATTCCTTTCAATGGATAGAATTGTGAGATTTCTGATAAATCAAGTTTCGCCTTCATATCAGCTAATATGTATAGGTTATTGATTCCTTTTATTTCTACAAAGCCATGAATGGGGTTATTGTTAAAATTTAGGTTAAGATTGGTAATATGGGCTACAGTATTTTCAAGAATACCATCGTTATTTTGTACATGAAAGTGGAAGTTTATATCATCTACAGCTTTTGGTAACGTTTTAAACTTAAACATCCCATCATCTACTGCCAAATCAATTTGAAACGTTGGTATCTTAAGGCTGTCCGCCCCAATGTCACCCTTTACAAAACCGTTAAAAGAGAATTCTCCATTGGTTTCTATTTGATCTAGGTCTTCAAGATGAAAACCAGGTACCAACGACAAAAACGACTTAAAATCTGTTTTTTCTACTTCAAATCTCAAGTCGGTTGTTATACCCTTTTTCAATAAACCAATATACCCTTTAGTTTTGAATTCAAAATCATTGATTTTTATAAGAAGGTCGTTGATTTTGAATTTTTGAGTCTTCAAATCCATATCTACTTTCAAATTCACACCTAAAGCTTTTTTTGACAGGAATTGTACGCCATTCTGTTTAATAGAAATACTTTTTATAAATGCTTTTAAGGTAAGGTCAGAATATTCACTTTCAAAATCTCCTTGTCCAGTAGCATCTAAGGATTGTATTTGATACAAGTCGTTCGTTATTTCATTAAGATATTTCAAATCACCTTGAGTAATTTTCCAATATTTGATATTAATTTTCATGGCACCGTGGGAAGTGTGATTTACAGAATCCTGTACCAAAACATCAAAATTGCACAAGCCATTCTTCAAGATTTTAGCATTTATTCTTGGTAATTCTAAATCTATGCTATTCATTTCCAATTCATTATTAAAAACTAACGAATATAAATTGAACGATATACTGGTTTCTTTTACAGACAACAAAGTATCATATTTAAAATGCTGCTTGCCCACCAACAGTACATTTTTAAAAGAAAGTGAAATAAGAGGAAAACGTTTAACCAAACTAACAGACAGATCGTCAAAATAAAAATTTGCATTAAGGTTGTTATCAACTTGTTCTAAAACTGTACTTTTTATTTGATCTTTAAAGAGATAAGGTACAAATACTGCGGAAATGGCAATAATTAATGTTGTCACCAACAATATAAATAGTATTTTTATTTTAAAATTAATTAATAATCGTAGCATCAGATTTGAATAGTTGATTAGCGTTATTTTTACACACCACACAAATAAAATAAAATTACTTTACAATATCACTTTTGGCAATTTATTAGCAAATATTCCAATATTTTTGTGAATGATTTTAGAAATAAATCCTGATAATCCTCAAGAAAAAAAAATAAAACAAGTCGTAGAATGTCTTCAAGATGGAGGAGTAATAATTTTTCCTACTGACACCATTTATGGTATTGGTTGTGATCTCTTCAATCAAAAGGCCATTGAGCGTGTTTGTCGAATTAAAGACATCAAACCAAATAAAATGAATCTTTCATTTATTTGTTATGACCTAAGTGACCTTTCGGTTTATGCCAAACATGTATCCACACCAGTGTTTAAAGTTATGAAAAGGGTATTACCTGGTCCCTATACTTTTATTCTTGACTCTAGTACCAAAGTGCCAAAAATTCTTGGACATTCGAAAAAAACTGTAGGTATAAGGGTGCCAAATAATGGAATCATACGAAATATTGTAAATTTACTGGGTCATCCGGTTATCAATACCTCTGTTAAAGACGATGACTTAATAGTTGAATACACAACTGATCCCGAACTAATATACCAAAAATATAAACACAAAGTGGACATTGTTATAGATGGTGGCTCAGGAGGGAACGTTCCCTCTACCATAGTAGATTGTACTGATGACGATTTTGAGATAGTTAGAGAAGGCCTAGGAGACATTACCCAAATATTTTAAAAGGATGGAAAAAACCTCCCTGTTAATAGAAGCACATTATTTACCGTGTGTAGAATATTTTTGTAATATATTGTTACATGATGACTATATTGTTGAAGTTGAAGAGAATTATCAAAAGCAGAGTTATCGTAATCGCTGTAAAATACTTACAGCTAACAAAATAGATGTGTTAACTGTACCAATAGTACATGGTCAACATAAACTTACGATTAAAGAAGCAAAAATTGAAAATATGCAGAATTGGCAGAAAACACATTGGAGAACTATCCAAAGTGCTTATGGAAATTCTCCCTTTTTTGAGTATTATGCTGATAGTTTTGGGGTTATATTTAACAAATCATATATCTATTTATTAGATTTGAATTTGGACTTACTGACATTATGTCTTAATCTATTAAAAATATCTAAAGAAATAAAATTAACAAATACCTACACTAAAACTCACGATATTGTCGTTAATGACCTTAGAAACGTAACTAATGCAAAAAACGATAACCGACCCTATCCAAATTTCGTATTTGAAGAATATATACAAGTTTTTGGCAGCAAATTTGCTCCCAACTTGAGCATTATCGATTTAATATGCTGTGAGGGACCTAACTCAAGTAATATTTTAGCAACAATATTAAAAAAATCACGAAGCTAAGATATTATTTATGAATTAGGCAAACTAAACCTGTTAATATTCGGTTAAGTTTTGGTTACTAAAAAGCCAAAAAAATTATACATTTACAAAGATTTATATACGTTGCACATGGAAGCTAAATTCTCAACAAGGGTAAAAGAGGTGCTCTCGCTAAGTCGAGAAGAGGCACTTAGGTTAGGTAATGACTCCATAGGCACAGAACATGTACTACTTGGATTAATAAGGGAAGGTGAAGGTGTAGCCATTGCTTTATTGAAAAAGCTGGGTGTAGCAATCGACGACCTAAAACGTGACATAGAGCAGGTGGCTAAAGGCGCCGCAACTCACAAAATCAAAAATCTTAACACTTTGCCACTTACTAGGCAAACAGAAAAGGCTTTAAAGGTGACTTACCTTGAAGCAAAAGTGTTCAAGAGTGATTTAATAGGTACAGAACATTTGCTGTTATCTTTGCTAAGAGACAGAGAAAATCTATCAGCTCAAATTTTGGAAAAATATGACGTAACTTACGAAATCGTTAAAGAGTTATTAGAATACCATTTTCAAAATCCAGTTGATAGCAAAGATACAGACGATGGCGATGAAGATTCTACCATGTTTGGCGGCGCTCAAGGCGGAGGCACAGGGAGAGAACAGGCAAAACCAGGCACCGAAAAATCAAAAACACCAGTATTAGATAATTTCGGACGCGATTTAACTCGTTTAGCAGAAGATGGCAAACTTGACGCTATTGTTGGCCGCGAAAAAGAAATTGAACGTGTGGCACAAATCTTAAGTAGAAGAAAAAAGAATAATCCCATACTTATAGGTGAACCTGGAGTAGGCAAAACGGCCATCGCAGAGGGCTTAGCCTTGAGGATAATACAGAAAAAGGTATCACGAGTGCTTTTTGGTAAAAGGGTTGTTACTTTAGATTTGGCATCATTGGTTGCAGGTACTAAATACCGTGGTCAATTTGAAGAGCGTATGAAGGCTGTAATGAACGAACTAGAAAAAGCACCAGAAGTAATCTTATTTATAGATGAGATTCACACCATCGTTGGCGCTGGAGGGGCTTCTGGTTCATTAGATGCTTCCAACATGTTCAAACCTGCTCTAGCAAGAGGTGATATTCAATGCATTGGAGCAACTACCCTTGACGAGTATAGACAATATATTGAAAAAGATGGCGCATTGGCTAGAAGATTTCAGCAAGTAATGGTTGACGCTACCACTGTGGATGAAACGTTACAAATCTTGGCAAATATTAAAGATAAGTACGAAGAACATCACCACGTAAATTATACCCAAGAAGCACTAGAGGCTTGTGTTAAACTTTCTGATCGCTATATAAGTGACAGATTTTTACCAGACAAAGCTATTGATGTGCTTGATGAGGTTGGTGCGAGGGTGCACATTAATAATATCCATGTTCCTACTGATATTGTAAAGCTAGAAGAGCAGATTGAAAACATTAAAAAAGAAAAAAACAAGGTAGTAAAAAGTCAAAAATACGAAGAGGCGGCACAATTACGTGACAAGGAGAAAAAACTTCTCGAACAGTTGGAAATAGCTAAACAACGTTGGGAAGACGAAACTAGACAAAAACGTTATGCCGTTAAAGAAGAAAATGTAGCTGAGGTAATCGCCATGATGACTGGAATACCTGTTAATAGAATTGCTCAAAAAGAGGGTCAAAAGCTATTAACCATGGGTACAGATCTGAAAGGTAAAGTAATTGGACAAGAAAAAGCCATTGACAAATTGGTGAAAGCTATTCAACGCACTAGAGTTGGATTAAAAGATCCTAAAAAACCTATTGGTTCATTCATTTTCTTAGGTCCTACTGGGGTAGGTAAAACAGAAATGGCTAAAGTGTTGGCAACGTATCTATTTGATAAAGAGGATTCCCTTGTAAGAATAGATATGAGTGAATACATGGAGAAATTTTCCATTTCTAGACTTGTTGGTGCGCCTCCAGGTTATGTGGGTTACGAAGAAGGCGGACAATTAACAGAAAAGATTCGCCGAAAGCCATATAGTGTTATTCTATTAGATGAAATAGAAAAAGCTCATCCTGATGTATTTAACCTATTGCTTCAAGTATTAGATGACGGTATTCTTACTGATGGCCTTGGCAGAAGAGTAGATTTTAGAAACACGATCATTATCATGACTTCTAATATTGGTGTAAGAGATTTAAAAGATTTCGGAGCTGGTATTGGATTTTCGACTCAAAACAAAAAAGATAATTTGGATGAGATAATGAAGAGCACAATTCAAAGTGCCCTCAGAAAAGCATTCTCACCTGAATTTTTAAATCGTTTGGATGATGTAATCGTTTTCAATTCACTTGAGAGAAAGGATATCCATAAAATTATCGAAATTAGCCTAGGTAAATTACTTAAGAGGATTAACACCCTTGGCTTTAATGTAGAATTAACAGAAAAAGCCAAAGATTTCTTAGCTGAAAAAGGATACGATGAACAATATGGAGCAAGACCCCTCAATAGGGCAATTCAAAAATATTTGGAAGATCCATTGGCTGAAGAAATATTAAAGGGAGAAATTAGTGATGGTAGTATTATTCTTGCAGACCATGATGGTACTAGCGAAGAGCTAAGTTTTTCGATAAACAAAGGAACAACAGAGGAAGCACAGAAGTAAAAATGGAAAAAAGTGAATAAAAATTAGTAAAATGAGGCAATTGTTTATTGCCTCATTTTTTTGCGTAATTTTTTTAACTATTTTTGTCATGTTTATTCTAAATAAGATTAATAAATTTACAGTCTTGGTAAAGTTTTTTAGTTTCTAATATTGATGTTGAGCGGTAAAATCCTGTTTTGATTCTAACACTTTTATGAATAAATCTCAAATTAACACAGTAATGCTGGTAGATGATAATGAAACTGACAATTTCATTAGCAAGAGGATAATTGAATTGGCTGGGTTTGCTACGAATGTAATCGTAAAGAACTCTGGTAAAAGTGCGCTGGAGTATTTGGAGCAAGAACAAATGAATCCAGATAATTTACCAGACTTAATATTTTTAGATATTAACATGCCCATTGTAGATGGATTTGTGTTTTTATTTGAATATGAACAGCTAAGTGAAGAAGTAAGAAAAAAGTGCAAAATTGCCATTTTGTCAAGTTCTGATAACAAAAGAGACATAGAAAGAATGGTAAATAATGAGTTTGTAATTCGCTTTGTTACCAAACCCCTCACTGTTGAATCACTGGAGGAAATTTCGTTAAATCATTTCTAAGAATAATTAATTATATAACACCCACCACCAATAAATATGTCTATGTTTGATGTTTTTCAAAGTGAAGAGTCTAAAAAAAGAAAAAGTCATTTGCGTAATTTGGTTGCACTAGCCAAACTTGACGGCCATGTTGCTAAAGAGGAATTTTCTTTTTTGTTAAAAGTTGGCGAAAGAAACGGTGTTACCTCGAACGAAGTAAAAAAAATGATTTCTCGTACCACCACAATTAAAGTAACCAAACCTTCGGATGATTCTGAAAGATTTGATATTATTTTTGATCTCATTCAAATGACTCTTGCTGATGGAGTAATGGATGAATCTGAGATTGATTACTGTATAGACATGGCCGCCAAGCTTGGCTTTAGACCTGCTATATCGGGTGTATTAGTAAGAAAAATTTCTGTGGACATAATGGATGGACTTGACAAACAAGCAATAAAAGAAAAAGTCACATCATTCTTAAATATTAAAGCGGGCACAACTGCCTCTTAATTTCCTAAAAATGTGACTATGCCCAAAGGATTGTTCTTTCGGGGCTTAGTCACTTTTTATCTTTTTGCATAAGAGTAATTTTAATTTGTCATCCTTAATGGTGGTAGCGAAAATATACCAATCACCACCATCCTTGATTTTTAGCTTTTTTCTTATTTGATCAACACTTTCAGGAAAATTTCTTACTGTTATGTTGGCCTTATTGCTGTCTACAAATTTTATAATTTCTTGTCTATTATATTTGCATACGGCTATAATACTAAAACCACGGCCCGGAAACTTGTTTAATAAAACATCAGAAGTATATAGCTGGGTATTTGTGTGAAGCTTTGATAACAAATATTTATGAGCAATATGCTTAAATGCGCCTGATTTTAATATTGCAGCATTTGGCTCGTACAAATACCTTTTGGGGAACTCATAATCTATTTCAAATGCTGACTCCACTTGATGGTAAGTTATAAAGTCTTCTTGTTCAGTCCCTAAATTCGTACACCTTATCTCAACTTGATTATTAAGTTGATCTTCTATCAAAAATAACAACTCTTTACACTCATTTTTATCAGCAACGATTTCAATCCTACTCACATATTTTAATTCATTTATGCTTTGTGTTATATCTAACAATGGCGATGATTTTACCAGTATTTTCCTAGCATGTGTCTTAAGTATTGGCATTAGGTTCACAATATTAGGAGTACAATCCTTTAACATAAACACCTTATTCTTATTAACATCCCGTCTAGCTGGATCTATATATATGCAATCAACTTTGTGATCTAAAATAGACAGAAAATCCTCAGCTGTTTTATGCACCACTTCAATATTATGAGCATTTAATTGGATAAAATTATGTTTGGCTATCTTACACAACATTTCGTCCTGTTCCACATATATTACCTTTTTAAAAGTTTTAGAAAATGCAAGTGAATCGACACCCATTCCTCCTGTGAGATCTACCAATGTATCACCAGTTACTAAAGTTGATTTAAATGTAGCAGTTATGTCTGAAGATGATTGTTCTAAAGACAAAGGTGGCGGATAAACAATTTTTGAAGTGTTATACCAAACAATATTCTTTTTAGAGGCTTTCCTTTTTGAACTTATTTGATCTAAAATTATGGATGTGGCTAGCTTACTGTCTTTTAATTTAAAAGCTAGTGTAGAGCTCTCAACCAAAAGATGTTCATTTATTAGCTTTTGGTATGTGTCAGAAAGAATTAGGTCAAAATCCTGTTTAGAAATCAAGCCGTTTTTTACGTGAATTTACATAATCTTTGATCTAAAACAATCCTTTTAATTTTTTGATATTCACTAGTTGACAAAATTTAATTCAATATATATGTTATTTTAAATTGTTTACTAAAAACGTTTATTTCCTATTTACCTCATATCAGATAGGTAAAAAAAATATCTGTTATTTATCGATTAAAAATCATAAAACAAATTTATTTATATACATGATTCTTTACAATAGCTTGAAATAATCACATAGGCTTAAATACCCATTTATGCCAAAAAGGTGGAGCCATTGCTATTTTATTACTAAAAAAGGTAATACTTACAATAGCAATGGTTTTAGGAATCAAAACCCCATGAAACAAATATTTTTCTGAATCATTTTTTTTTTTTAATTTTATAGGATATACAAAATCAATATCAAGAGGAAAATGGTGTTTTGCAAAACATTAGAAATATCAACCATACTTAATAGAAAAAGTTTTATAAACTTACCTTCTGCTATTGCCTTATGTAAGATTCATTTTATATTTGTGATTGAAACTATTTAGTATGGGAATTGAGTTTGCTTCTTTTCTAACCTTAAAAGGATTGGTTGGTCTTCTAACACTTACCTTAATGGAGATTGTGTTAGGTATTGACAACGTTATCTTTATATCCATTCTTACAGGTAAATTACCAAAGGAGCACCAAGCACGAGCTAGAAGCATAGGATTGAGTTTAGCACTTATATTTAGAATTGGGCTTCTATTTGGTATCACTTGGATCATTAGTTTAAAAAAGGAGCTTTTTAACTACGGTGGATTCGCATTAAGTGGAAAAGACCTAATTTTATTAGGAGGTGGCGTATTTTTGCTATGGAAAAGTGTATCCGAAATCATGGAAAGATTTCATGTGGTAGATGATGAGAGTACAGAGGAAATTGAAACTAAGGTAATGAGCGTACCTGCCGCAGTTATTCAAATAATATTTTTAGATATTGTATTCTCTTTTGATTCAATCTTGGCAGCAGTTGGTATCTCTAAAGAGTTACCTGTAATGGTTGCCGCGGTTATAGTAGCAGTTGCTATTATGTTGGCCTTTTCCGGTGTAATAAGTGATTTCGTAAATCGCCAACCTACGATAAGGATGTTGGCCTTAGCCTTCTTAGTAATGATAGGAGTGCTTTTATGTTGTGAGGCATTACATATACCTGGCGAACACGGGATCGATAAAGAATATATATATGTTGCCATGGGCTTTGCCCTTGGGGTAGAGTTGCTGAACCTACAAGCAAAAAGATTTCAAGACGAATCGAACAAAAAGATTGAAAAAAAGCGCATTGAAAAAGAGCATGCGCATCATAATGAAGCTAGTCATTCAGATAGTGGCATTGCTCACTAATATTTTTTCATTAGTCCATTGCTCAAGTTTAAAATTGTAGTTTTTGCCTGATGGATAATTTGATACGAATTGGAACCAGAGGTAGCCAACTTGCATTATGGCAAGCCAACTACGTGGCTAAACTACTCCAACTACACGGTGCAAAAACTGAAATTATAGTTCTAAATACCAAAGGAGATATGATTTTGGATAAATCATTGTCAAAAATTGGAAGCAAAGGAGTTTTTACTGCTGAATTAGAGGAGGCCTTATTAGCAAACGAGATAGACATTGCACAACATAGTGCTAAAGATGTTCAGTCGCAACTTAGTGAAGGACTTGAACTTATAGCGTTTACAAAAAGAGAAATCGTTAATGATGTTCTTGTAAGTACTAATCCCAAATGTACTCTTAACGATAAAAACCTTATCATTGGCACTTCTTCCACAAGAAGAGTTGCATTACTCAAACATTATTACCCACACGTAGAAACTGTAGATATGCGTGGAAACCTTCAAACAAGAATAAGAAAATTGCAAGAAGGTCAATGTGATGGTTTACTCCTCGCTTTTGCAGGAATTCATCGGATGGGCTATACTAACATGATTTCACAAAGACTTGAAATAAAGGAATTTACACCACCTGTTGGACAAGGCACTGTAGCCATAGAATGCGCTGTTTCTTTAACTAAGGACAAGAAAGAATTTATTAAAAAGGTATTAAATGATGATGCCACCTCCACCGCTTTGACGGCAGAGAGAGCATTTTTATTTACGCTACAAGGAGGTTGTAGCATCCCTTCCTTTGCATTGGCTCAACTTAATAACGATATGATTCAAATGCAGGCTGGAATAGTTTCACTTAATGGAGATGTTATTGTAAAAGAGGAACTTACTGGCCCTAAGGAAAATGCTAAACAAATTGGCAAAAATTTGGCAGAATTTGTACTTTTAAAAGGAGGTCGACAAATATTGGATACCATTAAAGTACAACAAAATTTAAACATTTTAGACAATAATTGATAAAAACATGAAAAAGCACCTGTTAATTGTCTTTGTGACACTATTGTCAATCACCGTTTTAGCCAAGGAAAAAAAGAAAAAAATTTCCAAATATGATTATATTATCACTATCACAACTGAATATGGAACAATGAAAGGTGTATTGTTTGATGAAACTCCGCTTCACAAAGCTAATTTTATTAAACTTTGTAAAGAAGGCTATTATAACAATACAACATTTCATCGTATTATTCCGAATTTTATGATTCAAGGAGGTGATCCTAACTCAAAGGATACAGACGTTAATAACGATGGAATGGGCGGACCGGGATATACAGTAAAGGCTGAATTTGTTCCTGCGCTAAAGCATGTTAGAGGCGCAATAGCTGCTGCGCGAATGGGAGATGGAGTTAATCCGAATAAAGAATCAAGCGGTTCACAATTTTATATTGTACAAAATCTCACAGGCACACCATTTTTAGACGGTCAATATACGGTTTTTGGAGAAATTTTTGATGATCTTGAAGTAATTGACAAAATTGTATCAGCCCCACGAGATGCCCGTGATAGACCAACCAAAGACATAAAGATTACAATAACTTGTGAGAAAGTAAAAAGAAAAAAAATCATCAAGTTATATGGTTACAAATACAAAAAACTTGAAAATATTAACTAACACCATCTCTTCTACCCAAAATTAACAAGATAACAAATGAAGAAAAAAGTATTGGTAACCGGTTCTAATGGTCTTTTAGGGCAAAAACTGGTACAAATGTTAGTAGGTGAGCCAGATTATATTTTAATTGCTACCGCAAGAGGAAAAAACCGACTACCAAACAATAAGGGCTTTATTTACATGCCATTAGACGTAACTAACAAAGAAGAGGTTTATCAATTGGTAGAAGATCTTAAGCCAGATTTTGTGATTCATACTGCCGCCATGACTAACGTAGATCAATGTGAATCGGATCGCGACGAGTGTTGGCAATTAAATGTTCGTTCGGTAGAATATCTAGTGGAGGCCTGCCGCGTTAATAAAGCTTTTTTTATTCATTTATCTACTGATTTTATTTTTGATGGTCTTGATGGACCCTATAATGAAGAGGCACAAGCTTCGCCAGTAAGCTTTTATGGTGATAGTAAATTAGCCGCAGAAAGAACCGTTTTTAAAAGCACAATTGACTGGGCCATTGTAAGAACTGTACTAGTATATGGCATAGCGCACGATATGAGCCGTTCCAATATAATTCTTTGGGTGAAAAAGAGCTTAGAAGAAGGTAAAAATATCACAGTAGTTGATGACCAGTGGCGTACTCCTACCTTAGCCGAGGATTTGGCAATCGGTTGTATTTTAATTATGAAAAATAAGGCAACTGGTGTATATAATATATCGGGTAAAGATATGCTTACTCCTTATCAAATGGCCTTAAAAACTGCCGACTTTTTCGAACTTGATAAAAAGTTAATAGCCAAGGGAGATTCCAGCACCTTTACTCAGCCTGCAAAAAGACCTCCTAGAACTGGATTTATTATTGATAAAGCAATTAAAAACTTGGGTTATGCTCCTCACTCTTTTGATGACGGAATTAAAGAAATAGCCAAACAACTTAATGCAAAACAACTTGTTGGATAGGTGTACTATTTGATTCATGTCGGTAATTTAGAAAAATCGAGTTGTGAAGCTATTTGTAAAAAAACTTTAAATAAATTACTGGTTCAAATATTTTTCTACAAAACTTATAACAGTTTAAAATAACCCCTGAACTAGTAAATACTATAAATTGTCTTAAATTATTAACTTTGCATTATGGACAATTTAAGTTTGATAAAAAAGAGAATAGCTCCATTTATTGGGGCTATTTCTGTTTTTATAGGTGCTATCGCTTTTAGTGGCAAGGCAATTATGGTTAAATTGGTCTATCAATTTGATGTAGATTACATAACGTTGCTGGCATTAAGAATGGGTTTTTCCTTGCCTTTTTTTCTAATAATAGCCTTTTTTTCTAAGCCAACTGTAGAAGGTAGTGATTTTAAGCCAAAAGATTTTTGGGGACTTATCGTTTTAGGTTTATTGGGATATTATCTTTCAAGTATTTTTGATTTTGCTGGGTTGCAATATGTTACTGCAAGTTTGGAGCGTCTAATTTTATTTATTTATCCTACCTTAGTGGTTATCATATCGGCCATATTTCTAAAAAAGAAAATAGTACCAATTGTTTACATTGCTTTGTTGCTCACCTACATTGGTATTTTTATAGTTTTTTATCCTGAACTGAATCAAATGCCCGCAAATTTAATCTTAGGATCAATCTTGATTTTTGCGGCTGCTCTTACTTATGCTTTTTATTTAATTGGCTCTGGAAGTTTAATTCCAAAATTTGGTGTAGTCATTTATACCTGTTACGTTATGTCCATTGCATCTATTGCTGTATTGATCCATTTTATTATTACCACCGACCTTAAAAAACTACATTTATCGCAGACAGTTCTTATTTATGGGGCATTAATGGCTGTATTCTGTACTGTTTTACCTTCATTCTTAATTTCTTATGGTATTAAGTTAATAGGAGCTGGCAGGTCCGCTATTATTGGCAGCGTTGGGCCAGTCTCTACCTTAATTATGGCATATTTTTTTTTAGGTGAAAGAATAACACCAGTTCAATTGATAGGAACCACCTTTGTAGTATTAGGTGTTTTGGTGGTAAGCATTTCAAGTAAAAAATAAAATGAAAGCGTTGTCAATAAATGAATTAAAAAAAGAATTAACCCAAAAAAGTCCAACGGAGCTTCAAGACATCTGTCTAAAACTGGCAAAATTTGATAACAAATCAAAAGAATACCTGAGCTTCATTTTATTTGAGGCCAACGACATAGAAGGGTATACTTTAAAAATTAAAGATGAAATGGACAAAGCATTTTTAAATGAAATAGATAATTTTTCTTACTATTATTTGAAAAAATCTCTCCAAAAGCATTTTAAACATATTAATAAACTAATCAAATTTTCGGCAAACAAACAGGTAGAGGTAGAAACTTTATTACATTGGCTTTATTGTATCAAAAAAGCCAATCTCCCAATGCAAACATCTAAGGTTCTTATCAATATGAGACTCAGAGCTATTACTAGGATAGAGAAAGCCATATTGAAAATGCACGAAGATTTACAGTTTGATTATCAACAACAATTGGAAAAATTCTTTTTATAAAATAAACCTTAAGTTTTATGAGTGCTCAGTATCCCCCTTGTCCAAAGTGCAAATCTACCCTAACCTATGACTTTAACGACGGTTTCGCCTGCCCTGAATGCGGTTATGAATGGGAACATTCGAAAGATATTGTTGAACCTGATACTATTGAAAAAACAAGATCTATCAAAGATAGCAACGGCATTGAATTACATGATGGAGATTCAGTAGTAGTTATTAAGGATTTACCTGTTAAAGGTTTTTCAAAGAATATAAAAGCTGGCACAAAAGTTAAAAACATTAGGCTAACTGACGGTGATCACAATATAGATTGTAAAATTGAAGGTTTTGGAGCTATGGCCTTAAAATCGGAATTTGTGAAAAAAGCCTAAATAAATGATTTTAATTAATACAATTACAAAATCTTGGAAAGTAAACAGTATAAATACATAGTTTGAATTAGGTAATATTTTAAAATATAGATTATAATATTTGCTTTAAAAGTATTTTCAAGTGCTCAACATACACCATTTAATATATTGGCTTGTTACCTTTTGGTTTCTCCATGGAAGAGCTTGTTTCGTTTAATTGGAATTCCATTTTTTAATTGGATGGCATGAAATACTGTTGGTATATCACAAATACGTGCAGGTAAAACAATCGCAATTGCAATTCTCTCCCATTGAGAGATTATACCAATTATAACGCAGAAAATAAATGACATGTAATTATTAAATCCGAAAATGAGTACAAAAGTTGTTAACAAAGTTAGTCCCCAAAATTTGGATAAATAAGTATGAGAGCAGCCATCTTTTCTAAACCTCAAAAGATAAATTAGATCAGATATTGGTTCTTGACTAATCAAAATAGCGACTAGAATCCAATTAGCTTTAACCAAGTTTGGATGCAAGACCCACACGCACCACGCAGCGGCCAGCCAAAAAATAAGATCAGCATAACAATCTAATAACCTGATGCGTTCAGTGGCAATATTAAGATTACGTGCAATAATTCCGTCGTAAATATCAGATACTATGGCCAAAGCACAAGCAATGACTATAATTAATCCTGCATTTGACGGAAAAAAATAAGCCCACAAAATAACAAAGGGTGCTAATAATGCTCTAAAAACTATGAGCATCATTGGCAAAATAACAAGTAGCTTTGGTCTAACCGTCTTTTCCATTTACCAAGTTCTTAAATTTTATTAATAAAATATAACCTGATAACAACAAGGTAACCACGTTAGCAGCTATAATTGGGTATTGGACAGTAAGTATCCCGTATATCAACCAAAATATGTTACCAGAGTTCAGAATAGCAAACATAGCAAATGAAATGGCCTTAGTATCTTGGTATTTATAAATCTTGTAGGCTTGTGGTAGGAATGAACTCGTTGTAAGAATAGCAGCCACAATTCCAATAAGTTCTATCATGTTCAAGGATGTATTATAAACAAACATGGGGCTGATTGATACAAACAGCCCCATACCTTTAATACTTAATACAATAATTAATCTCTCTTAGACGCTCTACCTCTTTCATTCTCGTCAAGAATAATTTTTCTCATTCTTAACGATTTTGGTGTAACCTCGATGTACTCATCTTTTTGAATATACTCCATCATTTCCTCTAAAGAGAAATTGATTTTAGGGGCAATTTTTGCGTTTTCATCAGTACCAGACGCACGCATGTTGGTAAGTTTTTTCTCCTTTTGAACGTTTACTGCAATATCGTTTTGGCGATTATGCTCACCGATAACCATACCTCCATAAATTTCATCACCTGGCTCAATAAAAAACTTACCTCTATCTTGAAGTTTATCAAGTGCATAAGCCGTTACATCACCACTGTCCATGGAAATAATAGAACCATTTATTCTTTCAGGAATTGAACCTTTATATGGCTCATAACCAACAAATCTGTGTGTCATAATAGCTTCACCAAAGGTGGCAGTCAACACGTTGGTTCTTAAACCAATAATACCACGTGATGGTATCTTAAATTCCAAATGTTGCAAATCACCTTTTGGTTCCATTACCAACAATTCTCCTTTACGTTGTGTAGCTAGCTCAATTACCTTACCAGAAGTTTCTTGCGGCACATCTACTACTAGCGTTTCAACTGGCTCGTTTCTTTGACCGTCGATTTCTTTATATAAAACTTGAGGCTGACCTACTTGAAGTTCATAACCTTCTCTTCTCATTGTTTCAATTAAAACAGACAAGTGAAGAATACCACGACCAAACACCAAAAACTTATCTTCTGTGTCTGTTGGTTGAACTCTCAAAGCTAGATTTTTTTCTAGCTCTTTCATCAAACGATCGCGTAAGTGTCTTGAAGTAACAAACTTACCTTCTTTGCCAAAGAAAGGAGAATTGTTAATTGTGAACAACATACTCAAAGTAGGCTCATCTACTGCAATCCTTGTAATCGCTTCTGGATTTTCAAAATCAGCAATGGTATCTCCAATGTCAAAATCTTCAATGCCGACTACTGCACAAATATCTCCAGCTTTTACCACCTCTGCTCGTGCACGACCTAAACCTTCAAAAGTGTATAGTTCTTTAATTTTTACTTTCTTAAAAGTACCATCGGCTTTCGTCAAACTGTAGTTTGCACCTTCTTTTAATTCACCTCTAAACACCCTTCCTATGGCAATACGGCCGGTAAATGCAGAATAATCTAAAGAAGTAATTTGCATCTGAGGTGTACCTTCATGTACTGGCGCAGGAGGAATATTGTCAACGATAGCTTCTAATAATGGAACGATACTATCTGTTTTAACTTTGTAATCTGTGCTCATCCAGCCATTTCTGCCTGATCCATATAGAGTTACAAAATCTAACTGGTGTTCAGTAGCACCTAGGTTAAACATTAAGTCAAACACCTCTTCATGTACTTCATCGGGACGACAGTTTTCTTTGTCTACCTTGTTTACAATCAAGATTGGTTTAAGACCTAAGCCTAGCGCTTTGCCTAGTACAAAACGTGTTTGTGGCATAGCCCCTTCAAACGCATCTACCAATAAACAAACGCCATCGGCCATTTTCAATACACGCTCCACTTCACCACCAAAATCGGCGTGACCAGGAGTATCTATAATATTGATTTTAACGTCTTTATAACGAATTGAAACGTTTTTTGCCAAAATGGTTATGCCTCGTTCACGCTCTTGGTCATTGTTATCAAGGATGAGATCGTCAAAAACCTGATTTTCACGAAAAAGTTTGGCTGAGTGGATCATTTTGTCCACCAATGTAGTTTTACCGTGATCGACGTGGGCGATTATGGCAATGTTACGAATTTTTTGCATTGTTAAATAGTTCAAGTTTTAGGAGGTTACAATAAGATTATTTAATCTTTTTAAAAAGTAACCCTTACCTAATATTTTAATGTAGAATCGCAAAGCTACAAAATTATTTTTGATGTGACTAAAAAGCTAAAAATAACAGGTTATTAAATTGTTAAATATTTTTTATTTAACAATTTTCTTCGCTTAATTCTTTTTTAAAGTATCTCTTCATCCAAGTGTTCTTGGCTAGTGTTTCAAATTCAGTTGCGAGGCCGCTTTTATTATTCACTAAAGTATTAAAAACAATAGTATCTTCCGTAATAACCCCAGCCTCAACCTTGTTTTTTAAATCTTGCAAAATGATTGTAGCAATAGTCTCATTTGATTTAAAGGAAATCAATGATTTGTCTAACAAGCTAATATCTAGCTCAACTTCCAGTTCCTTAAGTAAATTAACTGATTTGTCAATTGAACATCCACTTATATCACTTACGCTTTCATCAATTGCCAGCACGATAAATTTGTCATAAAGTATTTTAAAAGAACTGTGTAAAGTGTGATTGTGACTTACCCAGTTTTGGCAAAAAGTCGTAAGACGATTTTTTAAAATATCCTTTTTATCCAACTCAATAGTCTTATTGGATTGAAAAACCCAAATACGAGCACTATCTGGAAGTGTGTTAAAATCTACTAACATAATGATTACTAACCTTATATTACCATTTAAAGTTCAAAATCCAATTTTCTTTAATTCCTTTTGAAGTTCTCCTGGTACGTAAATGGGTGTACCTTTACTTTCAAAATCTGATCTTACTCGGCCAAGAATAATAGCAACAGAAATTTTATTTTGTTTGATGTCTATAATCAAATAGGCCAACCCGCGCACCACGCCATCTGGAATGGTACTATAGGTGTAAAGTACCTTATCTTGTTTAATTTCCTTGGCATCTTTCATGAAATCTTTAAATACAGCAAATTCGCTTCTTAAAATTTTTTCAAGCTTTGACTTTAAGGGTTGTGTTTCCCAAAGATTTACAGAAGCAGGTTTTTTACCAATGAATTTAATTAGATATTCAAGAGAATCTGTATTAATAAGTTGTGAGGTTGAAGAGTCCAATTTGGATATGACCCCTTTAGGTGGTGATATTGGTTTCCAACCAGTCGAATCAACAATTGATTCCTTCTTACCCTCTCTCTTATTTTCACAAGAGGTAAGAGAAACAACAGTTAAGAAAAAGTAAATAATTCTATTTAACATAGTAATTTCTTGCTAGTTCTTCATTAAAATCACCCTTTTAACAATGGTACTTCCTCCTTTTGAAATGGACAAAAAGTAAATACCCGAAGGCAAACTAGCAATGTTGAATTTGATAAGATTTGTGTGGGAATAATGGTCTTCATTAATTTTTTTACCAGTCACATCAAAAATTTCAACTTTTTCAGGAGAAATTCCAGAGATATTTATTTCACCAGAGGTGGGGTTAGGAGCGATGTATACCTCTTGAGACTCTTCACTTGGTAGGTTATTAACTCTACCTGGCAATTGCTTAAAGGAACCAAAAACGGGTCTCATCAAAAGATTGCCAATACCGTATTTAAAAGGTTTCCATTCACCACCTGCGTTAGCTAAAATTCTATCGCTAGAGTTTAAATACTCATTGTTATCAAATCCTATTTGTAAAAATCGGGGTGTGGTTTGTACAAACCCAATGTAAAAGGTATCTTGCACAATCACAAGGGCATCCATCTTATAACTTGAAAACTGATTGATTCCTTCTTTTTTATATGCAGTGGTATCTTCGTTGTAAATAACCTCATTCTTAGTTCCAGGAACAATATTTTTGTTTTTATCAACTTTATACAAACTTTTCCAAACTCTTAATTTAAAAGAACTAGAGGTTTCTTCAAAATTATTGGCAAAATGAATCTTTATCTCCGTAAGGGTGTCAGGTTGATTTACCCAAAATTTATAAGCGACACTTGAGCCTTGAACTGGTACGTAATAGGCGTATTCTGCACTACCATCGTCATATGCATAATAATTATCCAATACGGTAGATGTTGAAATCGTGTCGTTTCTAAGGGTAACGGTATCGGTGATAGGATTTTGGGTAATAAACGGTTGTAATTGTTTATCGGCTTGGTCGGCTTGATAAATACTAATTGTTTTAATTGAAGGGCCATTAATTTTAGTGCTGTCATATCCTTCTTTGTCTAAATAAATAGTATCACTAATTTGTCTGTCTTTAGCAGCAATAAGCGTTCTGAAGTTCTTTAATATCTTTTTCTCAAAATCAATTTGACCGGTCATTTCATCCTTTATTGTTATGCCTATGCTTGCAGGATCTAGAGAATTTATTCCAAAGTCATATTTTACTTTGTAGAGAACCGGATAATCATTTCTTCTGTCTTTGGTAGAGTATTGTTGCCAAGGCATCGCATAATAATTTTTTAAAAAGGAGGGTACATTATTTGCAAATGATCGATCATACAAGAACGTATCAGCCAATGATCTATTTTTATTAAAATACACGTAATCAAGATGCCAATTATCAAAATCTCCTGTTTGCTTACCAACAGCTAAAAATTTAAATCTAAAATTTTTGTGAAAAACCCCTTTTACATTATTCTGAACTTTTATAAATATTCTCTTGAAAGTAGAATCATATTGAGCAGCTAATGTGCTATCACTTTTCCATACGGTTGTCCAAACGTTACTTTGGTTAAGAAATTGAACGTAAAGAGTGTCTCCGTTTTTAGGACTTGGGTCTGGCTGTTCACTTCTACCACCTGCCTGTAAATAAAAGCTTAAAAATAAAGAATCGGCCAATGAATACTGTGATAAGTCGAAAATATTAGAGACTAATGAATCACACTTACCCAAGGCATCGGTGTTATAATTATAAGGTTTGCCAAGTGCATTTATACCATTAAAGGTGGCCACATTAAAGGTAGGTGGTGACAAACCTCTGGTATTATTTACAAAAGTTCCTCCTGCGGCTTTCCAATTATTTAAGTTTGGTGTGCCATCTTTTTCTGGATATGAAAAATCATCAAAAAATGGTAAAGTAACTACAATACTATCATTTGCAGTTTCAATTCTGGTGTTTCGTTTAGAACCATGATAGGAATAGCCAGTTAATGGCAACAACTCTTGGGCAAAAAGCTGTTGAGCTAGAAATACAAACACAAAGAGTTTGGTATTATTCATTAGTACCACCTTCATTTACAGGTTCTTCTAAAATTACTTTATTCGGATTCTTGCCAGAAATAAATATTTCCATGGTTTGACCTTGTCTAATACTATCCCCTTCTTGATAGGCTGGTTTTTGTTTTGATACAATCCCTACCTCTTTTTTAGAATTTTCATCATAAAATACCTCAAACTCAATGTTGTTACTTTCTAAAAATCTCAAAGCATCGTCCATTTCAAAATCAACCAAATTAGGAAGGGGTATTTTTACATTACTAATACCATCACCTACTACTAGGTCTATATAAGATCCCTTTCCAATTTGATCACCCGCCTGTATTTTATTGCCTTGGTACAATTGCTCTAAAACTGCATTTTGCGCATAATAGGGTCGTTTAGTTATTTTACCTACACGTAAGCCATAGCTCTGAAGAACCATTTGTGCATTCAGCAAACTTGCATCAATCAATTTGGGCATTTTAATAAGTGGCGGCTTAAGGGAGCTCACAGTTATATATATTTTTCTATTCTCTTTTACCTTGTTGCCTACCTTAGGATATTGGCTTATAACTGACAAAGGGCGCATATCAGGTGCGTAAACAGAGTCATTTACATGGTACCGCAAATGTTGCTCATCCATTATTTTGTCAATTTCAGTTAATGTTTTTCCCGTAAGATTAGGCACTGTAATACTTTGTCCATGGTTTGTAGTCCAAGGAAGGTATACATAAAAAAATCCAAAAATTAATACTACAAACAATGCTATTACTACTATTAGATGCAGAAAAAAATCTCTTTTGCTACTCACGGTTGTTTATAACTAGTGGTTATGAAAACGTTTAACTTAACAATTCAATTACAAACGCTAAATTAATAAAGTTTAGTGTATAATGGATAGTAAATTTTTTATGAATGCCAAGTTACATCGTATTAATTAGCTAATTACACTCAACTCTTGTTGAATTTCACTAAAAGTAGGCCGTAAGGTTGGATTAAGATCAACACATTTCACATATAAATTAGAAAGTAATTCGCTGTGATCTTCTAAAAAATGATTAATGATATCTTCAATTAAATACCCAAAAGCTTTAACTTCAATTTTCTCGAAAAACCCGAAATCAATATTTTGTATATTGTAGTAAGTAGCTGCACCAAAATCTCCTAATAAAACGTCATTATTTGGATCAATTAAAATATTATGGGCATAAAAATCTCCGTGCATAATGCCTTTTGAATGTAAATGACTACAAACAGAAGCTAGTTTTAGCAAAATTGTAACAGCTTGTAGTATAGAAAACTTTTGTTTTTGTGGAAATTCATCTCGCGTACAAGTAATAAAACTAGGTGTTGACCCAAGATTCTTGTAGGATGAAGAAATTAATTTCATTACTACACCATTTTTTTGTTCAGGGTGATTCACAACTTTACCCAATAGAGGAATCAAATTAGGATGTGTACCTGCATGTATACAATTTTCCATTTCATCTGAAGGGAACCCATCACTAGTTATACTCCCTTTAAAAATTTTAATAGCCACATTCTCCTTTTTTGTTTTTAGGGTGGCATTGTATATCCAACCAGACGCACCACTGCCAAGTAATTGATTGAGCTCTACCTCCTGCCAGTTGATTTCATCTATTTCAAGTAGCTGTTGTTTTTTATGTGTACAAGGATTACCAGAAACTGCCAACCAAGCCAATTTAGGGAGGTTTAGCAGCCAAACAGGAAGTGAAGTTAACCTATTAGCTGCTAATCTTATTAGTCCTAATTCTGTACAATTTGATAAACTATCGGGCAACTCCTTAATTTCATTACCTGCTAACATAAGCTTTTGTAAATTTTTACAGTCGCCTATAGAATCAGGAAGTTTTTTTATTTTATTATTGGTTAAAATCAACCATCTCAATGATGTTGGCAATGCATTTTCTGCAATGGAATCTATTTTGTTCGATTTAAATCCAATAATGTCCAATGACTTGCATTTACCAAGTACCTCAGGCAAATGATTAAAAGCATTTTCCGAACAAAATAAAATTTTAAGCTTTGTTAGTTCATTTAGGTTATCTGGCAATGTTTCTAATTTATTACCAGAAAGGTCTAATATTTCTAAAGTGTCCTTAAGGGCAAAAATTTCTTCTGGAAAACTTAAAAGTTGCTCTTGAAGCTTAAGTGTGGTGATGTTAGCCAGTTTGCCTTCCCTTAACTCTTGTAACGTTTGCATATTAATCAATTTTAGCAAAATCCATTACACAGTTATAGCTCCAAACTTTATGGGGTTTAATTGCTATTCCAATATGAGTAAACTGTTTACTTGTTGCATCAAGACCCAAAATATTCTTTCTATGACCTCTGTTTGGCACATCTTTATCAATTAATAATTGCATCAATATTAATAAAGGTTCGTTAAAGCCATAACTGCAATTTTCGCCTGTAGCTCCTTTAAAATTCTTAAAACGTTTCTGATACCCATCGTGACCAATTTTTCCTAACTTACCCATTCTAGAGGCATGAGTATTTGCAATTTCAAATAGGGTGCGCTGTGGAAGCAAACACGCTTGGTTTTTAATTGAATTTAAATCCTTTAAAAGCGAAATTATTTCAGGTGAATTTTCATTAAATCCTTCATTATTATTTTTTAAATAGGGAATAACGATTTTGTCACCAAATGTTTTACCATCTAATCTAGCAAGGTTAATCAATAAGATAATTTCCTTTTCATAAGGTGTCAGGTATGTTTCATTTACAGCTGTATTGGCAATCTTAATAATGGAACTTTCGTAAATCGAATCAACAGACTGCGATCTAGCTAAAGTACAAACTAGAACCTGAAATAAACCTACAAATAAAAGGCAGAAGCGATTAATAAACATAAATTGGTTAAGGAATTAGGCTAATTATTAGCCTATAATTAACATATCAATTAGATATTTGATGTATATAGAAGAATCTATTTACTTGGCTTTAATGGGATGGAAGGGTTTTTACGAAAAGATTTAAAATAAAAATCATAAAACATCCTTGTCCATAATATTTGACAAGGATGTATACATCATTAATACCATTTATTCACCTATTTCCACCTTTAGTGCACTAGGTGTACCTTTTACTTTTTCTCGAATTAATAATTCTAGCTCATCCATTAACTCAGGATTGTCAAGAATCACATTTTTTACTGCGTCTCTTCCTTGACCCAGTTTATTACCTTTATAGGAAAACCAAGAACCAGATTTTTGAATAATATCTAACTCTACGCCCAAATCCAATATTTCACCTACTTTTGAAATACCTTGACCATACATGATGTCAAATTCAATTACCTTAAAAGGTGGTGCTACCTTATTTTTGACTACTTTAACTTTAGTCCTATTGCCCGTAATATCCTCTCCATCTTTTATTTGACCAATTCTTCTTATGTCCAATCTTACAGAGGCATAAAATTTCAGGGCGTTTCCTCCCGTAGTTGTTTCTGGACTTCCGAACATTACACCAATTTTATCACGAAGTTGGTTAATAAAAATACATACACAACCTGTTTTATTAATAGCCCCAGTAAGTTTTCTTAAGGCTTGAGACATTAATCTTGCCTGTAACCCCATTTTACTGTCTCCCATATCTCCTTCCAACTCACTTTTAGGCACCAATGCAGCCACAGAATCTATTACGATAACATCTATGGCTCCAGATCTAATTAAGTGTTCAGCTATTTCAAGGGCCTGCTCGCCATTGTCCGGTTGAGAAATTAATAAGTTAGTTGTGTCAATACCCAACTTTTCTGCATATGTTTTGTCAAATGCATGCTCGGCATCAATAAATGCTGCCATACCACCTGTTTTTTGAGCTTCCGCAATACAGTGCATTGACAAAGTAGTCTTTCCTGATGATTCAGGGCCATAAATTTCTACTACCCTCCCTCTTGGCAAACCTCCAATCCCTAAGGCTATATCAAGGCCAAGTGATCCAGTAGAAAGTGCAGGCACGTCTACCACGCGCTCATCACTCAACTTCATCACCGTGCCCTTACCATATTCTTTGTCTAGTTTATCTATTACTAACTGAAGAGCCTTCAGCTTTTCTGCTTTTTCGTTTGACATAATCTGTTCTTTTATACTCAGTTGCGCAACTTTTTCCATGAATTAACCCTTAATAATTTTGGAAAATCGGCAAAGGATAATTTCCATTGCATATCCTGCAAAATTAATTGAATTGAAGTTTAAACCTAAACTTGAGTCAAAAAATATTAAATAAAGTTATACCAGTTTATCTACAATTTGAAAAATTAAATTTTCTTAAACCAGTTGGTACAAAAACAAAAATTCCTAAAACTGAATAATTATAAGTGCCTTAATATAATAATATTTCTAAATGAAGGTTTGAGCATTTAATGATCATTTAACCAATTCAAATAAATCATTTCTTTGGAACTTTAACATATGACATAAACGTATTATTGTTAATATGAACAGAACGGATTTTTTAAAATCTCTGGGAGCTTTGGCCCTCACAACATCAAACATGGAACTAAAAGCATTTATCAATCACACTCAAAACTTAGAAAATAACGAAGAGATGCCAGCCCTATTTATAGGCCATGGTAGTCCCATGAATGCAATAAAAGAAAATGATTTTACAAAAAATTTATTTGAAATAAGAAAAAAATTACCCACCCCAAAGGCTATTATGGTTGTCTCGGCCCATTGGCTCACCAAAGGAACGTACATCGCTACTACTAAATTTCCAGAAACTATTTATGATTTTGGAGGATTTCCTGATGAACTATTTCAAGTAAAATATCCAGCACCTGGCGCTCCCGAACTTGCATCACAAATAGCTCATGATATAAATGAGCAAAGAAAATATATAGTACATGAAGATAACCAAATGGGACTTGACCACGGCACTTGGACGGTGTTAAAACATATGTACCCCGAGGCGAATATTCCTGTTTTTCAGCTAAGCATCGATTATGGCGCTTCTTTAGACTATCATTACCAACTTGCAGGATATTTACAATATTTACGACAAAAAGGTATTTTAATAATTAGTAGTGGCAATGTAGTTCATAACCTACGTGCCCTTAAATGGTCAGAAAAGTCACCAACACCTTACGAATGGGCAATAGAATTTGACCAATTTGTAAAAAATAATTTGGATAGTAAAAACGACCATTCGCTTATCAACTATCAAAAAACTACTAAAATTGGTAATCTTGCACACCCAAGTAACGATCACTATTTACCTTTATTGTATACTATTGGATTAAAAACTCCTCAGGACAATCTAATTCACCTTTTTGAAGGAATGGACATGGGAAGTATTTCTATGCGTTGTTTTATGTTCAAATAGTACATTGTAATATATTTGACAGAAATAAGTCAACATTCTTTTTTGCTACGACGTATAATCTGTAACTGTTAACTCGAAATTTTGTATATTTCTTTACTTTATTTATTTTAGAAGTATATTTGGTATCAATTTTGATAAGAATTATTCGAACAACTTACAAAACATTAGTAAATTAAACCGACATGACAAGATTTTTGCTTTCAGCACTACTTTTTATTTCAACATTAGTAGTAAATGCTAAAATAACCGGTGGTGAAGATTTTGACAAACGTTGTAGACACCGTTTAGAAAAATATAATTATAATGTAACCATCGAAAAAGCTACTGTTGAAATCGAAAACAACATGTTTTTGAGGGAAAACTATACTTACCGTGGTTATGCTAAATTATTAAGTGGTGATTTTAAGGGCGCGATAGAAGATTTTAACGAGGTGATAAAGATGGATGCTAAAAATTCGTGGCAAGCTCTATTACATCGTGGATATTCATACGCTTGTCAAAAAAACTACTTTTTAGCAAAAGCCGATTTTCAAAAATTTGCCGCAAATTTTCCCAAAGATACTAATGTTTATTACTATATGGGCACCATAAAATTTTTAGAAAATGACTTTAAAGGTGCCATTATTGAATATGATAAGCAACTATTAGTAAATACAAAAGATATTGACTGTTTTTATAGTAGAGGAGAATCCAAAATGAATCAATTGTACATTAGAGAATCATTGGACGATTTTTCAAAAGTAATAGAAATTAATCCTAAGTCGTTTGAAGGATATTATGGTAGAGGTACCGCTCGCACAAAGTTGCAAGAATACAAGTTAGCACTTAAAGATTTTGACAAGGCTTTGGTACTTATGCAAGAAGCTAATTCTACCCCAATAAACAGAGTAAAATATAGCGACAGCCAACCTGAGGCCGAAAATGTAAATGGTATGCAGCCAGAATTTTTAGAAATAGCATATTCCATTTACAACAACCGAGGCAACGCCAAAATGGATTCTAAGGACTACAGCAATGCCATTTTGGATTTTGATGAGGCTATAAAAATAAATAAAAACAAAACTTCTGCCTACAACAATCGAGCTATTTGCAAGGTGGAAACTGGTGATTTACCTGGTGGATACGATGATTATTGTGTTCTTATAAGTCTTCGTCCAGATAGTCCTGAGATTTACTTCAATAGGGGTGTGGTGCGTTTAGGACTTAATGACTTAAAAGGTGCTATTGAGGATTATACTGAATCATTGAAACTTAATCCAAAAAATGGACAGGTTTATTACAACAGAGGTAAAGCTAAAAAACAAATGAGAAAAATGACGGAAGCATGTGAAGATTTTGAACGTGCAGTTTCTTATGGCTTTAAAGAATTTGAGTCTGGTGTAACTAGTGGTTGTAAATAACATTCATTTTTAAGTTTACACATGAAATTGATTAAAAGAAAAGGGAGGCAATAGTTTTGCCTCCCTTTTTCTTTTTACCATAAAGTGTTACTTTGACGACCAGAAACAATTATCCACAATACTCGTCAAACGACAGCATTAAATTTTCTGCAATCATTTCAGCTGGGCGACCTTCAATATGATGACGCTCAATCATATGCACCAATTCGCCATCTTTAAATAACGCAATAGAGGGTGAAGAAGGAGGATAAGGCAGCATATATTGACGAGCTTGATTTACTGCGTCTTTATCTACCCCCGCAAAAACTGTAGCGATATTAGTAGGCCTATTTTTGGTTGCCTCAACAGCCATTTTTACAGCTGGACGAGCATTGCGGGCGGCGCAGCCACATACAGAATTAACAACTACTAATGTAGTGCCTTTTTGAGCTAATAAAATGTCAACATCTTGGGCATTTTTTAATTCAGTAAAGCCAACATTTGTTAGCTCTTTTATCATCGGTTCTACTAGTTCTAATGGATACATCGTATTTTAATTTAAACGTAAAATTTCTATTGAATTATTGAATTATATATAGATAGTGCTAAAACGTAAAATGTTTGGATTAAAGTTCGTATCAATCCTAATATTTTATGAATCATCCTAACATTGATTCCAATACTTGGCTGTAAATTGTTGAAGCGTTATAGGTTTCCAAAACTAATTCATTATCAATTATGAAATTAGAATGACTTACACTGCCTAAATGCTGAAAACTTACATTATTCGATCTCACCAATTCTTCAAAAGTTAGTTGACTTTGTGCTTTAATAGAGACAACAACCCTGCTTTGGCTTTCTCCAAACAAAAAGGCATCTTTTCTTTTCGTTTTATCTGTTAAAATCTCAAAACCGAGTTGATTTGGCATGGCTGCTTCTGCCAAAGTTACAAATAGTCCTCCATCAGATACATCATGTGCTGATAAAATGGTTTTGCTTTTTATTAATTTCTTAATAACATTTTGTACCAGATATTCTTTATCAATATCAAAATAAGGAGCAGGTGATTCTTTTATGCCTAGATAAGAATAAAGGTATTCTGATTGATTGATACAATCTTGAGATTCGCCTATTAAATAAATAAGATCCCCCTCGTTCTTAAAATCTAAAGTCATGAGGCTATCAATATCATCCATTACACCAAGCATACCGATGGTAGGTGTTGGATTAACAGCATCGTGTACCGTGGCTTGCTGTTTATTGGCTGAAGATGCTTGATTGTAAAAACTCACGTTGCCACCAGTAACTGGCGTATTAAATTTTTCGCAACCTTTTATCATCCCTTTTATGGAGCCAACAAATTGCCAGTATACCTCTGGGTTATATGGGTTGCCAAAGTTTAAGTTATTGGTAATAGCAACTGGTTCTCCTCCACTACAGACAACATTACGACAAGCTTCGGCCACAGCTATAGCACAACCAATCTCAGGATCTGCCTTTACGTATTTAGAATTACAGTCAACTGTAATAACTATAGCTTTGTTCGTACCTTTTATATTTACAATTGCTGCATCAGATGGCCTATTAGTACTCATATTTGAGGTCCCAACCATGCTATCATATTGCTCATAAATCCATTTTCTAGAGGCAATGTTAAAATGACCAATTAAATGATGAGCTACAGCCTTTATATCAGGATTTGAATCAATTTTATTTATATCAAACTTTTTATATTCTTGATAATAAGCTGGTTCTGAATATTCCCGGTGATACACGGGCGCTCCACCACCCAGAACCAAATCTTCAGCAGGTACATCAGCAACAAGAAAAGTTGCCAATGAAGAAATGTCTGTTTTGGTTGGGTCTTGTAAATGTTGTTCAAAAATAGCCTGACTCTGTTCGTCCACTCCATAATAAAAATGAAGTCTTTTGGTATCGGTCACCACTCCTATTTGTTCACAATTAAGATCCCACTTGTCAAATATTGCTTTTACATCAGCTTCATTTCCCTTTTTTACCACAATCAACATCCTTTCTTGAGATTCTGAAAGTAATATTTCAAAAGGCAACATATTAGCTTGTCTAGTCGGTACCTTATCAAGCCATATATCCATTCCATGTTCTCCTTTGGCGCTCATTTCGGATGTAGAGCAAATAATGCCTGCTGCTCCCATGTCTTGAATACCAATTACATAACCTGTAGCAATTACCTCTAAGGTAGCTTCAAGTAGTAACTTTTCTTGAAAAGGATCCCCCACTTGTACTGCAGGAAGCTTTTCAGTAGATTTTTCGGTAATATCTTCAGATGCGAAAGTCGCGCCATGTATACCATCTTTACCAGTTGCAGAACCAACAATATAAACTGGATTACCAACACCATAAGACGTGGCCTTTGCTACCATGTCCTTTTTTACAATTCCTGCTGAAAAAGCATTTACTAAAGGATTGGTATTGTAACAATCGTCAAAATATACCTCCCCTCCTACTGTAGGAATCCCAAATGCATTTCCATAACTACTAATTCCATGTACCACACCCCTCACATGCCACTTAGTTTTTTCCAAAGTAGGATTGCCAAATCTCAAAGAATTTAACTGGGCTATAGGTCTTGCACCCATGGTAAAAATATCCCTATTGATCCCTCCTACACCCGTTGCAGCTCCTTGTACAGGTTCTAAAGCTGATGGGTGGTTATGCGATTCTATTTTAAAACAACAAGCAATTCCATCACCAAGATCCACTAAGCCAGCATTTTCCTCACCTGCCTTAGCAAGCATCCTCGGTGATTCTTTTGGAAGTTTTTTTAACCAAACTATTGAATTTTTGTAAGAACAATGTTCTGACCACATGACTGAGAAAATACTTAACTCGGTAAAATTTGGTGTTCTACCAAGTATTTCTTTAATTTTCTCAAATTCTTCTGAAAGAAGTCCTAGTTTTTTGGCAGTTTCAAATGTGGTTAATTGCTCCAAAATTTTAGTATTTACTTGTGATATTTATGATAGCTTTATTTGATATTCAATATTTCCGTTTTATAGGGAAATAACTTAAGAATAACACTGCAAAATTAGAAACATCTAAGGATAAATTAAAAGCAGAAATTGAGTTTTTAAGTTTGAATAGGGTAAAGATTCAATTTTTAAGAATCGTAAATCGAATCTTTCCATAAATTATTCAAAATTACTATTCTGAAATTTCCAAAACTTTAAATTCAGTTCTTCTGTTTCTTTGAAAATCCTCCTCTGATTTTTCTTCTTTTATGATAGGATCTGTTTCCCCATAGCCCTTTGCTACGAGTCGTTTTGCGTCTATTCCCTTGGAAATAATGTAATTAACAGCGGCGTCGGCTCTGCCTTGTGACAGTTTAAGGTTAAAATCATTGTTTCCCCTACTATCGGTATGTGAACCTAGTTCGATTTTAATTCCAGGATTTTCAACCAACAACCTTACAAGTTTGTCTAGTTCATTAGCCGCATCGTTTCGAATATCAGTTTTATTGTAATCATAATAAATATTCTCAAGGACTATTTCTTTGTTAAGCTCTATTTTTTCTAAAACCAATTTCGCAAAAATACGGATATGATTTATGCCTTCTTTTAGTTCTTTAATCGGAGGTGTCTTGCCCTTTGTATTAATGCTATATTCCTTAGTAAAATATCCCTTTTTTTCAGCTAAAAGTAGGTATTGGCTGTTTGCCTTAATTAGTTTAGTTAATCTACCGCTTTGGCTTAAACTATCCAGTTGAAGGTCGTTACCCTCAAACAATTTAAAATGAACATCAGTTAATTCCTTCTCGATACTATCAGTTGTGATTTGTTTTGCAACGCCATCTAAAAAGAAATTGACAATATATAATGGTTTATAATTAAAATCATAAATATCATCATCACCTTTGCCTCCTTCTCGATTGCTAGATATATAACCAGTAGAATCGCTGCTAAAAGAAATACCAAAATCATCGGCAGGAGAATTAGCTGGTCTACCCAAGTTATTAATTGTAAGCGCTCCCGTTGCCGAGTCGCGCGTAGCGACAAACAAGTCTAAATTCCCTAATCCGGGATGACCGTCAGAAGCAAAATAAAACTTGCCATTAGACGCCAAAAATGGATACATTTCATTTCCAATGGTATTTATTTTAGATCCTAAGTTAGTTACATTTGTCCAAGCAGTGTCATTTTCTAAAGTAGCTTTGTATAAATCTATTCCTCCATTCCCACCTCTTCTATTCGAACTAAAGTACAATGTTTGTCCATCCTTTGATAACATTGGAGTTGAAGTCCAATATCCATCCACATTAATTTTCATTAACTTAGGAGCGGTCCATTGTGCATTGCGAAAATAGCTGATGTACAAATCAGTTTCTTTGCGGCCTTTTTTAGAACCATCATTGCTTTTAGCAAAAATAATGGTATTGCCATCTGGAGTATATGTTGCACATGCTTCATGTGTATCCTCATTGTAAATAGGCGGCTCAATTGGTACCGCTTGCCCACTTGTGGCATCGTAGCCATCAAAACGATACTTATATAAATCTAAAAAACCAAGCCCATTGGCACGATACAATTTACTCTGACCTCTAGAAGTACTAAATATCAGCGAATTATCATCAAATTTATAACCACAAAACTCAGCCCCTTTTGTATTTATATAGTCAGCATTCTTAAGTAAAAAACCAGTTGGTTTTGCATATATTTCTTCCCACTGCTTTAAATTATTAATTTCAAGCTGGGCTTTATTTCTAAAGTCGTATGTTCTGCCGTTTTCTGAATAATCTTTTAATCTAGTAATGGCTTGTTGATAGTTTCCTTGAGATTTTAGACCTAAGGCATAAAAATAAGCTGCTGTATCTAGCTTACTATTATTATCCAATGCCTTTTCATAAAATGGCACAGCTTCCACCAAACGATTTGAAAGTCTATAAGATTCTCCTATTTTAAAGTTAAGGTAATCTTTTATTCCGCCTTTAGACAAAGCACTTTGATATAACTGAATGGCAAAGTCATATTCTCCATTTTTAAATTTTACATTACCCTTTTTTGTATACTTGGAAGCAGTCATACAAGAAAAGATTAAAAATGATAAAATTAATAAAGAAATATAGACTAATATTTTGTTCATTTTACTAAATCTTAATAGACTTGGTCTTCAACATAAAACTCAAGTAAATAATAAAGAAGCAAGTTAGAAAATCGAAGTCTAATAAGGAAGTAAAAACCCAAAGTAAGGCTATTTTTTGATTAATTTATAAAGGAAGGCATAGTAATATAGCCTTCCTTCATTATTGTGTTAGAGTTTAAGTCCTTTGATAAAAAAGTCTTCTAACTGATCAACCCCTAATCTTTTTGCCAATATTTTTTTATTTTCATCTAAAATATAAATTACCGGCGTGCTATATATGTCCCAGACATTTCTAAAATCGGTATAAGTAAATTTATCCCACACATTTATGAAAGTGTCTAGCTTTTTTTCTCTAACAAATTTTTTCCAATCTTTGTCGTCGCGCTCAATACTGGCAGAATACACTTCAATTCCTTTTGATCTATATTTTCTGTGAAATTCTGCCAATTTTGGTACTTCTTTTTGACAGTGACCACAATTAGGATCCCAGAAAATCATGATAATGTATTTAGCTTTAACATTGTATAGAGGAATAAGTTTCCCTAAAGTATCCGCCAAATAAGCATTTGGAGCTACCTTGCCAAGTAGTAGCGGGTCAAGTGTTTTTGCTCTTTCCTCAAACTTTTTTCTTACGGTTGAGTCAATCCAGTCAACTTCTTTTGTGAGATAGTACTTTTTGGCCATGTGAACGAAAATAGCATCCATTCCCATCATATTACTTGTTTCGTAGGTGTAGTTATAATACCAAACACAATATTTAAAAAGTTCCTTGCTAGCTTTTGCTTTAGCTACCACGTAGTCAATTTCCTTTGTAAGAGAATCGGGAATTTGAGCTACAAGTGTTTTGATGTATTTATCGATTTTTTGATGAAAAATAGGAGTTCTTATTAAGCGATCATCGCTAAAGTCAATATTATCAAAATAATGTGCTTTATAATATTTATATTGAAAAGTTGAGTCTTTGCGACCATTTTTGAGAATTGGAGCCTCAGGAACTTCGATTTCCTCCGACGCTTTAAAAACTTTGGTTATAAATAGGCCAGAATTAATCTTAATAAAATCTTTTCTAAAACCTATCACTTCTTTATCCACAGCAATCATTTTTTGAGTAATAACCAGAGAATCCTTCTTGTTTTTCTTAATATCCGCTTTAAATCCTTCTATTAATCTGCCCTTTTCTCCTAAAAAACTAAGAAATTCATAAAATTTAATATTCTCGTTTGACCCCTTAACTTTCATATATTTGACATAGTCTAGAGTATCAGTTTCTAATGAAAAAAACTGAACGTCTGCAATTACTATCTCAAAATATCTTTTTCCAGGTAACACCACCAAGTAAATACCACCTGGCAATTTCTCCTTGCCAGTAAATGTAAAATTGCCCTTATTGTCCACTTCTGCAGTATCTTTTAAATATTGCTTATCGCCGTAATAGTTGGCAAGGTAACATACAGTATCTTTTATACCATTCACTCTTAATTTAATCTCATACTGGTCAGGCAGAGGCTTAGCAGCTAATGTCCTATAATTAACAATAAAAGCAGAAAACAATAATAAAAAGACCAATTTAAATTTCATAAACTTAATAATTTGAACTTGTAACATATAACAATCCAAAGAAAGTGCCAGTTTACTAAAAATAGGTGGAAAAATAAAATAATTTCGAAAATTGCCTATTTCTTTATCTTCTCCGGTTTATTATCCTCCCCTAGGGCAACAAATGAAAAAACCCCCGAAATGGCCAACTGACGACCATCTTCATACATCTTTTCAATATAAACTTCAACCAAAACCTTTAAACTAGAATTTCCTATATGATGGATTTTGCCGACCACTTCTGCAAAATCACCCATATGTATAGGAAGTAAGAAATCGACTTTATCAGATGACACAGTCACCAATCTCTGTCTGCAAAAGCGAGTAGCAGTGATAAAGGCTACTTCATCCATCCATTGGAGAGCAAAACCACCAAAAAGTGTTTCATGATGATTCATCCTAAATGGAAAAATTGTTTTAAAATGTCTAGTTATTGAATTGGTAATTCTATCTTCCACGACCATTTACGATTAATAATATTGTTACAATTTTAGGATAAATAAACATTAAATTTGCTATTTCAAAAATATAATCTGCAATAAATCATAGATGGCAATTAACTTATCACAAACGGTACTTGAAGGTTTATGCGTGCATAAAGTTGGCAATAATCTTCAAAATGAGGGAATAAATTTATCAAACACTCCTTTGTTGATTGAGGACGAAACGGTGAGAACTTTAATACTAAAGTATTTTCTTTCCGCATTTAAAAATACTCCATTTTTTAACTTATACCATGCGGAAGAATTGTCACAAAACAATGTTTTTGAATATGTAACAGCAATTTTTGAAAATGAGGACGAACTATTAACACAATCACAAAATTTGGCCAAACACCTTTATGACAAATCTATCCATCCCAGAATAACAGGTGGTGAATTGTACGTAGTAAAGCTTGGAGAATGTTTTGTGGACGATGAGGTGTTACAGGCCGTTGGATTATTTAAATCTGAATCCAAAGAAACGTTTTTGAAAGTTTATCCTACTGGAGATAACTACGCAATTGACTACGAACAGGGAATCAATATTAACAAACTTGATAAAGGATGCCTCATTTTTAATACCGAAAAAGAAATGGGCTATAAAGTGTGCCTCATTGATAACAAAAGCGACGAAGCCCGATATTGGAAAGAAGAATTTATAGGAGCCAAACCACGAGAAGACAATTTTTACTATACCGAAAACTATATGAAAATGTGTAAAAACTTCTTTAATGATAAACTTAAGGAAGAATTCAAAACAGACCGGGTTGACGAAGTATCATTTTTAAATAAATCATCTAAATTTTTTGAAGAGAAGGAAGTATTTGATGTAGAACAATTTAAACAGGAAGTAATTCAACAACCAGAAATTTTCGACTTATTTGATGAATACAAAGAAAAGTATCAAGAAGAAACGGAAGCAAAAATTACTGACGAATTTAATATTTCACAACCTGCAGTTAAAAACTACAAAAAAATATTCAAAAGTGTGATTAAACTGGATAAGAACTTTCATATTTATGTGCACGGCAATCGAGATCTTATAGAAAAAGGAATTGATCCTGCAACTGGCATGAACTATTACAGACTCATGTTCAAAACCGAATTTTAATGTATTACGATTACTACAACAGCCCCATAGGTAAATTACAAATAACAGCTTCTAATGAAGGTATCTTGTCAATAGTATTTCAGGATGATAATTCTAAATGGAATAAAATACATACTAATCAAATCATAGAACAATTTAAACAACAATTATCAGCCTATTTTGATGGAACTTTAACCACATTTGATGTACCAATCATACTATATGGTACAGATTTTCAAAAAAAGGTTTGGAACCTAATATATAAAATTCCTCAAGGAAGCAGCGAAACTTACCTAACACTTGCTAATAAATTAAACAACCCAAAATCAGTAAGAGCTATAGGAGCAGCGGTAGGAAGTAATTCACTATATATTGTCATCCCATGCCATAGAGTAATTGGTACCAATGGAAAACTAACAGGATATGGAGGCGGACTTTGGCGTAAAGAATGGCTACTAAAGCACGAAGGAGTTAACTTACTATAAATATTAATAAATAAAAAAAGGGCGGCTATTAAAGCCGCCCTCATTCAAAACATTATCAGCTACGATCAGCTAGAACTCCCACAAATTGTGTTCGTATTCCATTAACTGATTAGCAGCCCAATAAGAAGCCATAATACCTTGTTTAGCACTTTCACTATAGATATCCTGTATCATAAAATTATCTGGATTGGAAACTTTAATAATATAAGAGCTAAATAGTCTTAAATCAAAGGCATCAGCCATATTTCTATGTTCTTGATCATTTTCAGGATTGAACCAAAGCGCTCTTGGATCCTTTTTGAATACCTCCACTAAATCTTTGTATTTAAAAGTAGCTATTGGCTGCTCATAACCTTTCACGTTAAACTCAGCAGGAATCTTCATGGTTACGGATTGGATATCATAATAAACACGAGAACGTTGTTTATCAAACAAGAAATCCTCAACCAACTCCATCTGATACAATTGTGTTGGTGAATAGTAGTTAACTGTATTTACCGGTGTAGTATTAGCACCAAAAACGTTATCTTGAGCCTGAGACTTTTGAAATTCAATCTCTTCAGGTGTTAAGTCAGGAGTTTCACTAGGAATTTTAGTTTTCTCAATAAACTCCTCCTTTGTGTACAACTTACCCAAATCAAGTGAATCAGAAGAATATGCCTTAAGTTTTCCTTCTTTTACAGCGTCCATAATAATTCTAGTCACCTCTTTATTCAAGGCAAACAAGGATTTATTTTGTTTTTCACGCAAGTCAATCGCTCTCATGACAGTTTTTTTGTACATGATGTCAGACGAATGAATTGGTCTTACAGAATTAGGATTGAAACCTGAATTCTCCTGTGCAACTAACGAGGTGATTGACACCGCTAAGAAAAGAAACAACAACTTTTTCATACAAATATATTTAACACAGATAATTAATTAACTAGATTAGTTAAGAGCCACGTTCTTTATTACAGTACCTAAATTAACCTTTTCGATTTGATTTTTGAAGTTAGCTCGTTGCACTGTTTTAACATCCACAACAATTCTATCACCTTCTTTAGTACCACCTGGAGGCAACATACTTCTAATATCCAATTGACCTGAATTGAAAGTACGAGCACCACCCATTGGACGTTTACCTCTTACATAAATAACCTCGACCTCAGAAACGTTATAACGAGCATCTTTAGGCAAAAATTGTAAGAAACTTTCATCAGGTATTACTTTTACTGTAAGTGTAGATGGAGGAGTACCTGTAATACCTCTTTTCTCATCAACCTCAGCAGCACCATTCATTAGTTTAATGTTTGGTCTAGGCACAAGTCTCACTTTAAACACCTTCTCATCTAAGAAGTTTCCACCACTTGTTATTCTTAACTTAACCTCAGGTGTGTTAGGAACAACAACAACTTTACCTGGTTCAGCACCTGGGATGAACTCTCCTCCGGAAGAACCACCATAAGTAGGCTTGAAATCCGGACCTAACGGAGGACAAGAAAGTTTTAATTCATTACCACAGTTTCTGTATAACGCAGTTACAGAAGCAGCTTGAAGATCCACAAACGGTTTAGCTACCCTATACTCACCTTTAACGGTAAATGTTGTATCCTTACCCTTGTTTTTGATAGTAATCTTACCATTCCAAACTTTTTTAGCAAAGCCATCTTTGTCGTAAGCTCCACCCGACGCGGTGAATTCCAATTTACCTATACCATCTTTTACGTTAACAGAGCGTCCTTCAGCAGAAACGACCGGGGTAAGTGTAGAAGAAGAGGCACCTAAGAATATATCAGCCTTATACTTTGTACCAGCAACCACAGTATTAGATTCAGCACGGTACATTGCTAATATTTTATCAAATTTGATTTCTGTAGCACCTACTTGTTCCGCTAAATCGCCTAAAGCTCTAGACTCATATTTTAAAACTTCAGCCTCCATGTTACTTAATACAGCCATAGCAGCTACCATTGGTGTATGTGTAAAATTCAACTCGCCAAAATCTTTCTTTTTCTGATCAGACTTTGCGCTAATACGAGGATCATCTTTTGCATCTAGAGCTATATAACCAAAATCATTTTTACCGGTAACTTTCTTAAGATCATCACAATACTTATTGATCTCCTTTTTAAGTTCTTCAGCTTTTTTAAGACCAATCATTAAATCTTCGATAGTTCCTTCATCTTTTGCACCTTTGTACATAGAATTCCTATCGTCTGGATCTTCCAAACCGCCAGTCTTAACGATTATTTCCTCTCTCAACTTATCAATGTAAGTTTTAATTTCAGTTGCCTCTTTGCGAACTCCCTTACATTTTTCTAAAACAGCTCTATCCGCTGCTTTATTACCATTATCTGCAACTGCTTTCTCAATAGATTTTTCCAAATTACCATTGTTACTCTCAGCTGTAGAGTTAGCATATTGCAAACTATCATCCAAAAACTTAAATTTCTCCATGATGGCGGAACTTACTTGCAATGCAAGAAGCGCCAATAGGATTAGGTACATTATACCTATAAGTTTTTGCCTCGGTGTTTCTTTACCGCCTGCCATATTAGTATATTATTAAAAGTTCAAAAATAAATTAAGATTTGGCAAAAATTAACCGCGCATAGCAGCTAACATGCTACCATAAACATTGTTAAGTGTAGTCAAGTTACCAGTCAATTTAGACAATTCAGTCTTGAATTGTTGAGTATCTTTGCTAGCTTCAGCCATATTTTCCATAGCAGAAGATAGATTGCTATAGAATTTATTCATTGCTTTTAAGTGATTGTTAGCATCTTGAAGTTCCATTTCATACACTGCATTTAAAGCACCTAAATTTTTAGTAATGCTTTGTACTTGTGAATGGTATTCTTTAGCATCTGTAGATGCACTAGCCATTGCTGACATTGCTTCAACAGTCACTGCATAAGATTTATTCATATCTACGATAGACTTTGATGCGGTTTTAACATTTTGAGCATACTCGTTAGAAGCAACAGCTGCATTTGACAAATCATTCATTTGAGAAACTGTTGTAGACAAAGAAGTCAATCCAGTAGCAAATTTTGTAATAGTATCTTGGTTTAAGTTAGAAGCTTCTAACATATGATCCAATTTCTTAGTCAAATTTTTACCAGTTGGCTTTTCAGACTCTTTCACTGAATGTCCATGATCATCACCTTCTGCCATTTCTGGATATACAATAGTCCAATCTGGTTCAGAATGAACTGGAGCAAATGCGAACAAGAAGAAAAGAACTGCTTCAGCACCAAGACCAAGTATCAAAAAGATTGTAGCACCTGGCCAGTGCATGATTTTAAATAACGCACCTACGATAGCAACTGATGCACCAACACCCGTGATAATTGGAGCGTAGTTGGTGTAAAATTTATCTCTGAAAGTAGGTTCTGAAGTTTGACGATAGTGAGCACCCATTTTTTTAAATAGTTTTGAGGTTTAACAACTGTTTTGTGAAAAATTAAATTGAATTAAAAGAATGTTTAAGATTAGAACTCCGCACCAGATGATCTACCTAGGTAAGTCATTGCACATCTGAAACCGATATAAGATTTTGTAGTATCTTGATATTCATACGTTCTAGTTCCTGTTTCAAGGTAATAAGCAACGTCCTTCCAAGATCCACCACGGATTACCTTCCTTGGCTCATCATCTTTGTAATAGGTTGGATTCAAATCCCATACAACTGGAACAGCTGTTTCGCTAAATGCATCTTCACACCACTCAGAAACGTTACCTGCCATGTCATACAATCCATAGTCATTAGAGAAATAAGAAGCAACTGGTGATGAATACATAAAACCGTCATCGTAATAGTTACCACGACCTGGTTTAAAGTTAGCTAGCATACAACCTTTTGAGTTACGAACATAAGGGTTACCCCAAGGATATTTAGCCATATCGCGACCACCTCTTGCTGCGTATTCCCATTCAGCTTCTGATGGAAGACGGAAATTAGGCATTTTGAATAAACCCATTTGGTTTACTCTCCAATCATTTAGGTAATTAGTACGCCACTCAGTAAATTTGCGAGCAGCAAACCAATCTACACCAACAACTGGATAATCGTCAAAAGCAGGATGTGAATAATAATACTCCATCATAGGATCTCCCATGTGGTGCGAGAAATCTCTTGTCCAAACTGAAGTATCTGGATAAAGCTCCGCATAAAGATACTCTACTCCTAAAGCAGATGAATCTGTTAACATAGCATTCATGAATTGTCTGTACTCATTATTGGTAATCTCAGTTTCATCCATATAGAAACCACCAATAGTAACTTGCTTATTCATGTTGATGTAGGTTGAAGGTACATCTTGATCCGCTTGCCCCATATGGAAAGTACCAGATGGACATACCACCATACCATAAGGAACGGTCATCACCCAACCAGCTCTGTCAGGGACACCTACAAGTTCACCTCCTCCTTGTGCAGCTCCTCCGCCACCACCGCAGCCTTGGATTACATAGAGAGCAGTAAACCCAAGGAAAAAGAACACTCTGTTCAATAACGTTGTTTTACACATAACACAGGTAATTTAAACAAACATACACAAATTAAAGGAAAATAGAATTAGGCTCAAAACTTTTGGCTATATTTCTATTAGTGTACAAATATAAAAACATTATTTAAATTTTTAAATATTTAATTTAACATTTTTTATAAGAATATTTACAATTCGCTACTTGTCAACTAATTAAAATCTATATCTTGGTGTGCGAATTATGGGTTTTATTGCCCTATTAAGCGCTGGCAAGGCATATGCAAGCATTATTTCATGTGAAGAGGAAGCTTTTGCCTGTTTTCCGGTGACTGTAAAATCAAAAGCGTAGCCTAGTTTAAGTGATTTATTTTCTAGTAAGTTTATTCCAACTAATAACACTGCTGCATCTTGGAGGCGGTAAGCAAGGCCTGCCCAATATTTCTCACGGAAGGTAGCAATACCACTTAACTCTACACTTGACTCCTTATTAAACCGTTGCGACTTCAAAATGAATGAAGTATTAATCAATAGATTTTCATTTAAATTAATGGCGTATCCCCCTGTTATAAAGTAATGGATTGAAAGCGAATTTGAACCTTTTTGAGTGGCATTAACTGAATAATCAAATTTTGATTGATTTAAGTGGGATGCTGATAAACCTATATAATACTTTTTATTGCTAAAATTTACACCTCCGTTGAAATCTGGTTTAGCTTGGGACACTGAACTCACAGGTATATTTTTATCCCCCTGGTCGTTGTATCTGTATTGAGAAGGGTCAATATTAAAAGAGTAAAGACCACCTGCCAAGCCAAAACTCAATCTATTTTGCCCTAGTTTAAAATGATAAGCATAAGAAATGGTTCCATATGTATTTCTAATTGGACCAATTTTATCATTTACAAGGGTAAGACCAATACCGCTGTTAATACTGGTGATAGGGCTAGATATTGTAAATAGTTGTGTGGTTGGACTACCTCCTTGATAGTTGGTTGGTTCGTAGCCTAACCATTGGCTTCTATGCAAAAATGAAAATTGAGGAGTGTCGTGTAACCCTGCTTGTGCAGGATTAAAATACAATTTGTTAAACATGTATTGGCTAAATTGTGCGTCCTGTTGGGCAACCAAAAGGTGTGCAAAAAATATTAGGTGCCAGCATTTAAAAAATAATTTCATGGTATAAATTATTAATATTTATGCTAGGATGGTTTATTTACCTTAAGGATATAGTGCTCTAATGCCCCAGTCATAGAAGGAGCGTCAGGCAAAGGTGCTTGAATGTCTAAAATTAGACCCGCTTCATTAACGGCTTTGGCTGTAGTGGGCCCAAATGCCGCCAATCTTATTTGATTTTGTTTAAAATCAGGGAAATTAGACAATAAAGAACTAACGCCTGAAGGGCTAAAAAAAGCAATTATGTCATATTTTTCGTAAGAAATTTCTTTTAAATCACTGGCCACTGTTTCGTAAATGACCGCTTCAGTAAACTTAAATCCATTATCTGCCAAAAATAATGGGATGTCATCCTTTCTTATATTTGAACAAGGATAAAGATAAGTTTCATCCTTATGTTTTTTAATTATATCAATTAACTCAGCGGATGTTTTGGTACCTGTAAATACTTTTCTTTTGCGAACCACAATGTATTTCTGAAGGTAATTTGCAGTTTGTTCAGAGATGCAAAAGTATTTAAAGTCAGCAGGTAACTCAGTTTTACCTTCTTCACAAAGCTTAAAAAATGTGTCTACTGCATTCCGACTTGTAAAAATTACCGCTGTATGTGAGAGAATTTCAACTTTTTGTTTTCTAAATTCTTTATACTGTAGTGGTTGAACCTGTATAAACGGCATAAAATCTATTTCAATAGAGAATTTTTTAGCCAATTGTAAGTAAGGGGACTTTTCATCTGTAGGCTTAGGTTGTGAAACAAGTATTTTAGATACTTTTGTTAATCTTTCCTCATGGACTACTGTAACCGGATTGCTCATAATACACCTATTAGTAATTCAAAAATTGTACATTACCTAAAGTATATTGTATAAAATAAAGTAATAGGTACAATTTCTGCAATGCAAAGGTAAGAAATTAAATAAAAATTTCTAAAGCCAGTAATCTTTTTTACTGTAAAAGCGACTCTTAATATGAAAACAATAATAAGTATGATAGTGCTAATGCTAATTATATCAAAATTTGTGATGTTAAAGATGGTAAATGGAGAGTAAAATAACAGATAAATAAATAGTAAATAGAGCCCAAAATTCATGGTAAGTTTTATAAACTCAAAATATTGTATATTAATCCATTTGCTTATTTTAAAAATGGTAGATACTAAAATAACATACGAATATTTTAGGATAAAAAAAATAAAAACCGATAAAGAAACCTTCAAAATGTTAAATATCACACCTTGGTTGTTAAGATACTCATATTGATAAGGTTGAGTAAAAACAAAAATAATAAACCCGATAATAATACTATTAAATACAAGTAATAAAAATTTGTAACGATCTATATTACTGATGGTTATTAAATCTTCTACTTTAATATCAGTTACCATATATCGGATATTATAAATTGAGTCATACAATCTCTTTGAAACATTTCGTTGAATTGCATAGAAAATAAAAAAGACTATTAAACAAATCAATATAATTGAGTTGTATTCAAGCTTTGCCAGTCTATGGTCTTCAAAGGGCGAAATTGAAGAATCGGAGTAGTTAATAGATGTATTTTTTCCTACAATCTTTAGGGATTCTATTAACATCCTACTTTTGGTTATAGGAACGTTAAACGTAATTATTAACGATTTATCAACCACAAGAGAGTCTAATTTATTGATATTCATGTATCTATTTGTGGTAGTCACAAATTTTTGTACTAATTGATTATTAATATAAACTGAAACTCCATCATTGGCCTTAAAATAAAGGTATTGATCCTTAAATTGATGCGGATGAAGAACATATGAAAAAGTAGAAACGGGTGAGCTAAGGTCTAACAACGGTACAAAAGCCTTGTATGTACTGTCATATATAAATAGGAAATTTTTTAAAGTTTTAACAACATGATAATTTTGGGCACAAATGCCAAGATGAACCAAACACAATATGAACAGAATTCTAAGCTTCAATAACCTTGTGTTTTTTAATGAGGAATACTATTAATAATAAAAATAAAGTAATTCCAAAAAATATAATTATTAACCAAGTTGTGCCTAAATACGCAAAATAAATGGCAACCAAAATTGCAAGTACATTTAAAATGACCAAAACCGTGATTACCAATGGTTGACTTAGACCAGCCAAAATAAGCACATGGTGAATGTGATTTTTATCGGGAGAGAAGGGTGATTTTCCTTGAAATATACGAATTACAAAAATTCTTAAGGTGTCTAAAATAGGAATATACAAAATAGCCATAGCCACCGCTGGTGAAGAAGAGGAGGGAAAGGCATCCATTTCGACAAATTGAATGGCTAATGTAGACAATATAAACCCGGAAGTAAGGGAACCAGCATCACCCATAAAAATAATGGCTTTGTAAATATTATATCTTAAAAAACCAAGGATGGAACCTGCCAGACAAAATGCTGACAAACAATAAATTGCGTATTTATCAGCACCATAAATATAAAAACAAATACCTAAAGTAACACTTATTATAAAAATAATTGATCCAGCAAGACCGTCTAAACCATCAATAAGGTTGATAGAATTAGTAATACCTACCACTACAATGGCTGTAAATAAATAACTCAGTCCTAGGTCAAGTGTGCCTATTCCTATAAAACCATGAAAACTTGTAATTCTAACGCCCCCCAAAAACAACACTATGCTTGTAGCTAATATTTGTACAAAAAACTTTTTAAATGCTGACACCGTTACGATGTCATCTTTTAAACCAATAAAGAAAATAATAATACATCCCGCAAGCATCTGCTGGACAGCATCTTGAACCTTCCCAAAAATTGTTATTGCAGATAAAAAGCCTGCAAAAATTGCTAATCCTCCCAGTCGTGGTGTTAGCATTTCATGTATTGTTCTTGCATTCGGCGTATCTAAAAGTTTTTTAGAATGAGCTACACTTATGATAGAAGGAATAGCAAATACCGACACCAGCAAGGCCCAAGAAAAACATAACAGAATACTACTGAAATACATCAAAGTTGATTTTGAACTTGCAAAATAAAGCAATTATTGCTCAGAATAAAAGCATTGGTTTAGAAACTACTCACCAAGCCAATATGAATCTTCGATTGGTTAAAATTTATTTGTTGTTCTTTTGACTGACCCAAGGAATAAATTAGATTAAATTGTCCAGCACCAGTAGATAAGCTTAGTCCTAAGCCAAATCCTATTGGATAATCTTGATAATAAGATTGTTTCAATTGTTGGTTAAAAAAGGCCCCGTTAATAAAGGTAAAAATATAGGAGGATTGATCTATATAAGTTCTTAACTCAGAAGATAGAATAGCATAATTACTAGCGAAAAAGAAATTTTCGTTAAAACCTCTTAAGGACATAAATCCTCCTAAACGATACAAATCGTTAATAAAAACATCACCATTATTGTTATAAAGCCACTTCGATTTTAGTTCAGATGCCCAAACTAGACGTTTGGACAACATTTTATAATATTCATAATTAAAAGTCCCGCTCCATTGTACAGAATTTAAACTTATTGAATCATAAATAATCTGGTTTTCGACACCAGTATTTTTTATAATTTTTTTATTTCCCACTTCAATTTGTATAAAAACTCTATTGCCACTTTTGGGTCGAAAATAATTATCAAGATTAAAATAATTGTAGCCAACGCCATAGGTTAAATGGTCGTAATCCAGAGTATTGGTTAATGTATTAGAGGATTTAAATGCTTTAGTCGTTCCAACTCTTGAGGTGCGAAGTGCCGTAAAGAAACTAAGTTTTCCAATAATCGGGATTTCGTATGCAAGCGATAATTTTCGATATATGTTTAAAAATGTTGAATCTTGTTTAATAAAGTCGAGATTGAGAGAAAGGTCAATATTTGATTTAAGTATAACTGGATGATAGTAAGCTACATTGAGCAATTGTGATTGAGGTTGAAATCGTCGCCATTCTCCCTTAAAAGTCTTTCCGCTATTAAACAAGTTTCTGAGTGCAAGGTTAAATTCACCTGTAAGTAAAGGTCTTGAATTATTTTGTGAACTGTTGGGCAACAAACCTATTATACCATCTACTTGATTAATTTTTTTAACAGTAATTGGCAAAACCACAAAAGCATTATTCTTGTAAAAATTAACAAATGGTTTATCTTTAAGTTGAACAAATGGTAATGATTTTAATTGCTTTTCTATCGAATTAACCTTTGATTGGTCAAAAGTTTGCCCTTTTTTTATTCTTAGAAATGAACTAATAAAGCTTTGCTTTAAGGTGTTAACACCAGGCATGTTAATGGTATCAAACACAAAATTAGGTCCTTGATGTAAGACAAAATTAGCCTTAATCAAACTATCTTTAATATTGAGCGAATCAAAATAGGCGTATGCAAAGGGGTATCCATTATTTTCAAAATCGCTAATTATTTTATCAAAAAAAAGATTGACCCGCTGTTGTGACCATTTAGCATCTTTAAGATTGAAAATATTGGTTGAAGCTCGGGAGGTCAAATTAACCTTACCAAAATTTGGACTATTTGTTGACCAATAAAATTTAGAACCTACAGAGATGTAAAGTATTAATGAATCGTTTTTAATAATACTTGAATCTACATGTGCAAGCAAATATCCTTTTTGATGCAGTTCCGCAATAGTTTTTTTAATTGTTTGAAAAAGCACTAACGAATCTATTGGTAGTTTGATTGTCTTAGAAATTACAATCTGTTTCGGTAATCTTACCTCTTGAGCACGTACGTTGGTGCAGGAAAAAAACAAAATAACCACAACACCCAATCTAACCCACATGCTCATAATTTAGAATGTTAGTTATCAAGAATTGATAACGCAGTGTTTGTAGTAAAATTATCCTAACTGAATTACTAGTTCATCCCAATAATTCTGTTTTGTATTTAAACTATCTATCAGTTGGTTATACTTTTCTTGTGTTTCTTTTAAACGCTTAGGATTTGAAAATACTTCTTCGGAGGCAAGTTGTTCTTCTATGGTCAATTTTTCCTTTTCAAGCAGGGTGATTTCCTTTTCTGTTTTTTCAATTTTTTGAGTTAAGTCCTTGTTTGCCTGCTCCTTTTCAATTTTTAGGATAGGTTGCTGGATCGTTTTTTTAGATTCGATTATTGGTTGATTGGTTTTAACAGGTTCAGGACCTTTTTCCTCCTTCCAAATCTCAAATTCTTCGTAACTACCTGGGTATTCTTTGATCTGATAATCATCAATATACCAAATTTTATTAGCCACCTCAGATACAAAATGTCGATCGTGACTTATCGCAATATAACTACCTTGATAATTTTTAAGGGCATGAATAAGTATATTAACAGATTGTATATCAAGGTGATTAGTAGGTTCGTCCAGCATTAAAAAATTAGCTTCAGAAATAAGTACTTTGGCCATGGCTACCCTTGATTTTTCACCGCCTGATAAAACTTTTATTTTTTTGTAAACGTCATCACTTGAAAAAAGAAAACAACCTAAAATACTCCTTAACTCAAGTTCAGATTTACCAGAACCAGCTTGTTGAAGTTCTTCAAGCATATTGTTATTTACGTTTAATGACTCCAATTGGTGCTGTGCAAAAAAGCCCATATTGACGTTATAGCCCATCTCTCTTTTGCCATTAAATGACTCATTACCAGCTATGATACGAAGTACGGTAGATTTACCTTTACCATTAGCCCCTATTAAAGCCACCTTATCGCCTCGCTCAAGAATAATTGAACTATTCTCCAATATTTTTTTGTCAGGATAAGACTTAGAGACATTTTTAAGTTCAAGCACATTTCTACCCGACTGAGAACCAAAATTAAATTTAAAATTAATTTTAGCCGTTTCATCTATTACATCATCTATTCTATCAAGCCGATTTAGAGATTTAACTCTTGACTGCACCTGCCTGGCCTTAGAAGCTTTTGCCTTAAATCTCTCTATAAAACGCTCCGTTTGTCGTATTTGTGCTTGCTGATTTTCATAAGCGCCTTTCTGAATCTCGTTACGTAAAGCCTTTTCTTCTATATAAAACGAATAATCACCTGCATAGTAGTTTAATTTTTGTTGTGTTACCTCAACTATGGTGTTGGACACATTATCCAAGAAAAAACGATCGTGTGAAACGGTGACAATAGCTCCTTCATAATTATCAAGATAATTCTCAATCCATTGAATAGAAGGCAGATCCAAGTGGTTGGTTGGTTCGTCAAGTAACAATAACGAGGGTTTCATTAGTAATAACTTCGCTAACATTACCCGCATTCTCCAGCCTCCAGAAAACTCCTTTAACGGACGTTGTAATTCTGTAGTTGTAAATCCTAAACCTTCTAATATTTCCTCAGCCTTTGATTGAATTGTATATCCATCCAAAGTTTCAAATTCATCTTGAAGTTTAGTAAGTTTATCCACTTGGCTATCTTCATAAGCCACCTCCATTTGATGAAGCACTTTGTCTATCTCCTTTTGCAAATACAGCTGACGTTCAAATGCTTGCATTGCAACAAGCAGAATACTATCATCTGTTTGATATGACAAAAGATCTTGGTTAAGAAATCCAATGGTACAGTCTCCACTTTTAGAAATCTCGCCAACATCGGGCTTATATTCTCCCACTAACAACCTCAGCAAAGTAGATTTACCAGTACCATTAGCACCAATGAGACCGATTCGATCTTTGGGTTTAATATGAAGGTTAGCATTTTCATATAAAGCCCTACCACCAAAATAAAATGAGAGATTGTTAATAGAAATCATGTTGCAAAGTTAGGGTATTTGAAAGAAAAGAAGTATAATGATAAAAAGATATGACCTAAATTATTAGCGCTTAACGTATTATTTTGTAAATGCTTAAAAATGAAAATACAGAAATTATGAAAATAATTAAGTTGATGCAATTATCTATGATCTAAACAGTAATTGTTTACTCATATACATACTCACCTGTATTGGCTTTAATAGTTAGTTTTTTCCCAACATTTGCCTCTACCCTACCTATTATTTGAGCTTCCACTTCAAAACTTTTAGCAATATCAATAATATCTTGAGCTATTGATTCTGCCACGTATAGTTCCATTCTATGCCCCATATTAAACACTTTGTACATTTCTTTCCAATCTGTAAAGCTCTCTTTTCTAATGAGATTAAATAGTGGTGGAATGTTAAAAAGATTATCTTTAACAATATGAACGTTGTTAACAAAATGTAATACTTTTGTTTGAGCGCCACCACTACAGTGGATAATCCCCCCGATTTCATATCTGTATTTCTCTAAGACCTTTTTAATAATGGGAGCATAAGTACGTGTAGGTGAAAGAACCAATTTACCCACGTCAACTGATAAATTTTGATAAATATCCGTGAGATTATAACCTCCCACATACACCAATTCTGGCGGCAGTTGAGGATCATAGCTTTCTGGGTATTTTTTGGCTAACAATTTATTAAATACGTCGTGCCTTGCAGAGGTTAATCCATTGCTCCCCATACCACCATTATACGAGGTTTCATAAGAAGCTTGCCCATAAGAACATAAACCTACTATTACTTGACCTGGCTTGATATTTTCATTGGTAATTACATCTTTTCTTTTCATTCTGGCAACCACGGTGCTATCGACTATAATTGTACGTACCAGGTCTCCAACATCGGCAGTTTCACCACCTGTGCTATGGATATCTACTCCGTGAGAGCGTAACATTTGTAATACTTCTTCTGTACCATTAATAATAGCAGATAAAACCTCTGCGGGTATGAGATTTTTGTTACGACCAATGGTAGAAGAAAGCAAGATGTTGTCATCAGCACCGACACAAAGAAGGTCGTCGATGTTCATAATAATGGCATCTTGTGCTATTCCTTTCCAAACCGACAAATCTCCGGTCTCCTTCCAGTACATGTAGGCCAAAGAAGATTTAGTTCCTGCACCATCAGCATGCATAATTGTGCAATAATCAGGGTCGTTGCCTAATAAGTCGGGAATAACTTTGCAAAAAGCCGAGGGATAGATACCTTTATCTAGTTGTTTAATAGCATTATGTACATCTTCTTTACTGGCCGATACGCCCCGCTGGTTATACCTGTCGTTTGTCATAAAAGGTAAATAAAATCTTATCTTAAAATTTGCAATTGTTATAAAAAATAAAGGGTCACAAAAACATCTTCACGAACTTTGTTATTGCTAACTCCAATTTAACCCAAATTTTTTATCTTTTTTTTGAGACTCAAAATTAGCAGATTTGCTTTTGAGCTCTATTTTATATAAACAACGATCAATATCCCTTTTATATTCTTCAAGTTTATCGTTGTTTACACATGCATAAATGGCGTTTTCGTAATACTCTTTTGCCAAATCAAAATTACCAATCAATTCTTCCATAATCGCCAATCTATTATAAATACTAGATTTGTCAACTGAAGACACATTTAAGCAAGTATTCATAAGTTTACGCAAATCATCCCAACGCTCCAAATCAGTAAATAAGTATGCTAAATTCCAATAAGCATGTGGGTAATTTGGTTCGTATTTAATAGCTGCATTATAATGATTCTCAGCCTTAACATATTCATCAAACTGAGTTTTGTACAACCAGCCTAGAGAATTATGTGCGCAAGCATTAGTTGGTTCTTCCTGCAACATCTCTTCGTAGTTGCGTTTGGCAGTAATAAAATCATTGTTTTTTATAGCCTGTTCTGCTTCTAAGTACAATTCTTCGGTGTGCGTATTCATTGAACAAAATTACAAAAGTATTAAGTGAATACAAACAATAGCAGGTATTGATTGTGGAATTGCCCTTTAAAACATAATAATTTGATATATTTCTGTGGGTGTAGTATATTTCTCACCAAAATAACAAATCATGCAAGATTACATTGAAACTCACAAACATCGATTCATAGAAGAACTTATTGAACTTCTTCGGATTCCATCTATTAGTGCCGACAATGGTCATAAAAAAGATATGATCAAAGCGGCACAATTTGTAAAAACAAAGCTTGAAGAAGCTGGTGCTGAGTTGGTTGAAATTTGTGAAACACCTGGTAATCCAGTTGTATATGCCGAAAAAGTTATTTCTGAAAAGCTACCAACAGTCTTAATCTATGGCCATTATGATGTACAACCACCTGATCCGCTAAATTTGTGGGACTCCCCCCCATTTGAACCAGTTATTAAAGACCATAAAATATATGCTAGGGGCGCTGCTGATGACAAGGGACAATTCTATATGCACATTAAGGCATTAGAAATGTTAAATAGTACGAATCAACTTCCTTGTAATGTTAAATTTATGATAGAAGGAGAGGAAGAAATTGGATCGAACAATTTAGAGAAATTTGTTGTAGAAAATAAGGATAAATTAAAAGCTGATGTAATATTGATATCTGATACATCAATAATTTCTAACGAATGTCCTTCAATAACGGTGGGATTAAGAGGTTTGAGTTATATGGAAGTAGAGGTAACTGGGGCTAACAGAGATTTACATTCTGGTGTATATGGTGGTGCAGTAGCTAACCCTATAAATATATTATGCGAGATGATTGCCAGTTTAAAAGATAAAGATGGCAAGATTACCATTCCAGGATTTTATGATAGAGTTGCGATAATCCCCATGGAGGAAAGAATTGAAATGTCTAAAGCTCCTTTTGAATTAGAAGCATATAAAAATGACCTTGAAATAGAGGATGTTATTGGTGAGGTAGGATATTCTACCAATGAAAGAACTTCCATAAGGCCCAGCTTGGATGTAAACGGAATATGGGGTGGCTATATTGGAGAAGGAGCTAAAACTGTTTTGCCTTCTAAAGCCTATGCTAAAATATCTATGCGCTTAGTACCTTATCAAGATTCCGCAGAAATAGCAGAACTATTTACACAACACTTTAAAGCTATTGCCCCTAAAGGAGTTAAGGTAAAAATAACACCACACCATGGCGGTGAACCAGCCGTAACACCTACTGACACTCATGCTTACAAGGCAGCTTGTAAGGCATTTGAAGAAGCTTGGGGTAAAACACCAATCCCTACAAGGGAAGGCGGAAGTATACCAATTGTGGCATTGTTTGAAAAAGAGCTAGGGTTAAAAACAATATTGATGGGCTTTGGTCTTAACTCCGATGCCATTCATTCTCCAAATGAACATTACGGTATTTTTAATTACCTTAAAGGAATAGAAACCATTGGCCTATTTTTCAAATATTTTGCTAAAACAAATTAAATCTGGTTCTTTTATAGCAAATTACCAATTTCAGCGTAATTTAGCTTATTAGAAGTGTCCTTTCAATAGCATCAAGCATGCAAGATTATCAATTACATACTTTAGAAAACGGAATAAGAATAGTTCATAAACAGGTAACAACCACCAAAATAGCTCATTGTGCTATCATGCTCGATATTGGTAGCAGAGATGAAAAGCCAGGTCAGGAAGGTCTGGCGCATTTTTGGGAACATATGGTTTTTAAAGGAACCAATAAAAGAAAGGCCTTTCATATATTGAATAGACTTGATAGTGTAGGTGGCGAACTTAATGCTTATACCACCAAAGAAAAAATCTGTTTCCATGCAACCACTCTTGATGTACATTTCGAAAAAGCAATAGAACTACTTTCAGATATTACCTTTAACTCTATTTTTCCAGAAAAAGAATTAGAAAAAGAACGGGGTGTTATTTTGGAAGAAATGGCCATGTACTATGACTCTCCCGATGACGCTCTTCAGGATGATTTTGATAATGTAATTTTTACAGATCATTCATTAGGTAATAATATTATAGGCACAGAATCATCGGTAAGATCTTTTTCAAAAAAAGATTTTATCGAATTTTTACACGAAAACATGGACACTGAGAAAATAATTTTTTCGTCTGTGTCCAATTTAAGTTTCAAAAAGGTAGTAACAATAGCAGAAAAACACCTAAAAGATATCCCAGCGAAAAAATCTGATGGGGTTAGAGGTATTTTTGACACTTACCAACCTAAACATATTACTAAAACAAGAAACTTTTCACAAGCCTATTGTGCTATCGGTCGCACCTCTTATTCACTGAACCAATCATCAAGAATACCATTTTTTTTGTTAAATAATATTCTAGGTGGGCCAGCCATGAACTCTAAACTAAATTTAGAACTTCGTGAAAAATATGGGTTTGTATATTCCGTTGAGTCAAGTTATTCACCATTTACAGATACTGGGCTGTTTGCAATATATTTTGCTACAGAAGAAAAACACCTCATTCGGTGTAAAAATGCCGTATTAGGTGAATTGAAAAAAATTAGACAAAAGCCATTTACTGACAAACAACTTCAAACTTATAAAGAACAGCTAATGGGTCAATTAGCTATTGCAGATGAACGTAATAGTGGCACTATGCTTATGATGGCCAGGAGCTTGCTTGACCTTAACCGTATAGATAGCTTAGAAGAAATATTTAACCAAACAAAGGCCATTACGAGTTTGGATCTGCAGGAAATAGCTGAACAAATGTTTGCAGAAGAGGGACTTTCCTCCTTAACATTCTACCCTGAAAAAAAAAGCCTGTCCTAGGACAAGCTTTTGAATGATTTAGTAGTTTAATTTGGTTAAACTAGTTGAGCCTCCAATTTCTTGGCAAGAACAGCCTTAGCCACAGCGCCAATTTGTTTATCAACTATTTCTCCATTTTTAAAGACCAAAAGGGTAGGAATGCTACGAATTCCAAATTTTGCTGATGTATTCGGATTACTATCAACATCCACCTTACCTATTACAACTTTGCCATCATATTCTGAAGCGAGTTCTTCCACCACAGGTCCAATCATTTTACACGGGCCACACCACTCAGCCCAAAAATCAATCAATATAGGTTTATCTGAAGCTAGAATTTCTTCAAAATTTGCGTCAGTGATTTCAATTGCCTTACCCATTTCAAATCCTGTTTTATGTGAAAATAATATACAAAGGTATAATCAAAATTCAATCTTACAAAATCGTTTAATTGTACCCATCTCTATAACTTGAATCGGTATTGGTAAAGTTCAATTATTAAAATAATTATAAATAAAGCATTAACGAACTAGGTAACAGAACACATAAAAAAGTCAATTATCTTATCGAAGAGGTAATAGTACGTTGTTGCTGAACCGGGGCACTGTATTTTGTAGTTTTGGCAGATACAAAATCTATTTCAAATTTAGAAGTTGCGCCAGGAGGAATCATATATGTGTCGGTAGTACCTTCTTCTAACAGACCATTGTCTCCAAACGCAAGGTGAGAAGGAATGATTATAACAGCCTTATCACCAACATTTAACATTCTTAAGGCTTCATGCAAACCAGGTATTACATTTATATCTCCTAAGTTAAATTTAAAAGGCATACCTGCATCGTAGGTAGATTCGATTAAGGTGCCGTCAAGTAATGAAGCTACCAATTCAATTTTACATTTATCTCCATCTGTGGGCTTAGAGCCATTTCCATTTTCTAAAATCACAATTTTTAAGCCTGATTCTGTAGATATTGTATCACCATTAGCGGCAAAAGTACCTAAGCTTGTAAACAATAATAATGCTATGATTGGAATAAATTTTAATGTTGTCATAATATTAATAATTAAGTATGACACAAAATTGAATTAATTAAATCATACACAAAAATTAAAAATCTTAAGGCTATTATTATGTAATACAACTAGATACAAATATTGCACTATTCTAATATAATAATTGAGAATTTAAATATTCCAATAATTCTTCTTAACAGGATTATATATAAATATTAGTATAATACAATTTTATAAATAATTATATGTACATATTCATGTAATATTTTGTTTACTTTTTAAAGATTATAGATAATAATTAACAAAATTCTTAAATATCCACTCAAATATTACGTAAGATTTTTATTTCAACCCCACTAATAATAGAAAATTAAATTTTATAATAGAATTAAATATCGTAATAGTACAATTTAGGTTTGTAAGAAATTCGAGATATGGAAAACAATTTGTCTCTGCCTAAATCGTATGTAAAACCTAGAAATAACCATTGTTATACAATTTATTGGTATATTTACATTCTATAATTCAAAACAAATCATTTACCTATGAAAAAATTGTTTATCTGGGCAATTCTGCTCATTGTTCCGTATACATTTGCCCAAAAACTCAATGTAGTAGGCGGTTACTTTCCATATTACAAAAGCACGAATAACGTAAACTTCTCAAACTACAATTATCTATACTATGCATTTGTAAATCCTACCGCTACGGGAGGCTTACGTCTAACTGGTTCTTCTACAACTGCATTTAATAACTTTAAATCAGCTACCAACGGACTTAATTCAAAAAGATTAATAAGCATAGGTACTGAAGGCATGTCGGTAATGGCCAAAAGCGCCCAAGCAAGGTTGTTATTTGCCGACACACTAAGAAAATTCTGTAGATTACATAAATTTGATGGTATAGATTTGGACTGGGAAAGTATTGACAACGTCACAGACAGAACCAATTTCACAGCGCTGTGTCAAGACATCAGAGAAACTATTGATACTACCAACTTACTTTTTACAATTACAGTTGGCTATGGCAATTATTGGCTTCAATGGTATGAAAACAACGCATTGAGTCAAGCAGACTTTTTACAAATAATGGTTTATGACCAAACTGGTACTTGGTCGGGAAGTCCCTATGGAAACCATGCCTCCATGGCCCATTTTAAAGATGCAGAATCTTATTGGGTTGGAAGGGGATTCCCACGTGGATCCTTGGTGATGGGTCTACCCTATTATGGATACAAATTTCAAAGCACAGCTGGTGGACTTGCAACCGCGGCCAGCTATGCTGACATCTTAGCTAGATTTCCAAACCTTAAATCATCTGACAATGAACTTTCGGATGCATCAGGATATTACTTCTTTAATGGAGTAGACCTAATTAAGGAAAAAATCAATTACGCTATAACCAAAGGTTTTAAAGGGGTATTTGTTTGGGAAATTGCACAAGACAATACAAAAAGTGTAATGTCCTTAGATAACACCTTAGCAACCACAGCCTATGACAAAGTTGCTTCGGTTAATGACCACATTGACAATATCAACTCAACAGGACTATATCCAAATCCTTCAAATGGCAGTGTTACGCTATTTGGAGCTGAAAAAATAAGTGACCTTACTCTTCATACCATCACCGGGTTAAATATCCCATTTAAATCATCATCCTTGACAGACAATTCTATTCTAATAGAAAATATACCTTCTGGCATTTATATCATCAATTATAAATCAGGTGCTGTACCTATTAACAAAAAATTAATTGTAGAATAACTGTTAACAAAAAGCCCCGTGGAAAGAAACTCCCACGGGGCTAAAAGACAGGAATAAGGAAAATTGTGCTTACGCACTAAAAAATACCATTTCAACCATGAAAGAAATGGCCAACCATTTAAGTAAATATATACAAATTATTACTCAAATCAAATTAATTAACCAATTTTTTAAATATTAAGGTTAAAATAATTACTTAAAAAGGTAATTTAATTAGATTTTTACTGTAAAATAGTTCCTCTAAATAGCTGTATTAAATAATTAACAAGAGTTGCTACTTTATAAAAGATTATTCTTCAACCTGTTTCACATTTTTCCTTACAGTAAAAAATCCGCGAATTACAACAATTGATGTTACAACCAAAAATGCTAAAATGATGTACTCTAGATAATTAACAATTTCTGGAAATATAATTCCCAAAAAATATCCCGCTAAAACTAAACCAAACACCCACGATACACATCCAATAATAGTATAATAAAGAAATTTTTTAATATCCATGGAAACCACACCCGCTAATATTGGTGCGAAGGTTCTAACTATTGGCAGAAATTTGCTAATAATCAATGTATTGCCACCGTACTTCATGTAATACAATCGGGTCTTTACCAAATATTCGTACTTAAAAAACAAAGAATTTTTTTTGGTAAATATGCTCCTACCAATCACTCTACCAAACCAGTAGCCAGTAATAGTACCTAATATTGCGGCCAAAGTAACCAAAAGTACCACATAAGCTATAGGTGTATCTATAATGTGTGAGGAGCAAAACAAGCCTGTCGAAAACAATAAATAATCTCCAGGTAGAAAGAAGCCAAAAAATAAACCATTTTCGGCATAAACAATAGCCAAAATCAACGCTAACCCTCCTGTGTTAATTATTTCGTGAGAATCCCTTAAAGTTTTAACCAGTTCAATAAAGCCCATTTATGTATTATTTACAAAATTTAATTAGTAATATCCTATTAAAGGCCAATTTCCAAATTGACATATCAAATAAAAGAAATCCAAGTGTTATTTATGCTATGAACGAAGGATTTTTATTAAATAATTGCGATACTAACTATTTTGAATAGTTTTTAAAACGCAATGGCCGAAGAAATGCAATGCTTCTATTCCCTTTTAAATAATAAGACAGCAATATTGAATGAAAAGAACCTAAATAAACCTTGGAAGAATTTGGTACAATTTCAAAATTATAGCCTATCTCTATTTGTTTATGATAGAAACCAAATCCCCCTTGAGCCCAGTTACGAGCTCCATAACCAAGTTGTAACCAAAACGCATTTTGAAAGAGAAGATTTAACGAGCCCTCATAATTAAATAAATTGCCAAAAAAGTAATTTGTGTATATTCCAGGCCTGAGCATCAAATTTCTACCATTAAGTTCAAAAGCGTAGGAACCATAAAAAGTAGATAGAAAATTTAATGCTTCACCACTTACAAAAAGCTTAGGAATCGACAGACCTATGTCTAAATTGTAAGAAACCAAAGAAGCCCCTAAACCAATTTTCAAATTACTACCTGAATAATATTGTGAAGATAACGTAGGATCTAAAGTATTCACTTGAGTATTTAACCCTGAGACCGAATAATTATTATTGATCAGCCCTACGTCTGCGCCGAAAGCTGTTAATAAATCTTTGTTTATACGTAATTTATAGGCCATTGCTACATCAATCTGTATTGTTTCAAACATTCCTCTTTTGAAATAATCCATTGTACCTCCAAAACCTAGATTGGATTTGTTTAATGCATATTGAACAGCAGTGATGTACCTTGCATTGCCCGACTTCAACTTACCGGTTGTTTGGTCGGTAACTAAAGTAATATTAAAATCATCAAAGTATCCAGCGCTTGCAGGGTTTACCAAAAAAGGATTTCGCATGAAAAATCGTTTACCAGTATCTCTTTGTGCTAAACCATTTTCAACACCAAAAAATAGCAAAACAGGTATTATTATACTTAAAGAAACGCTCAACTTCATGGCTATCTTTGTTTTAAGGAAAAAGAGCCAGAGAATTGTTTATTCAAAGACTTATTGTAAAAAATAAAATAATAGACCCCGGTTGGAAGTAGCTCACCCCGATATGTGCCTTCCCAATCATTTTTGTACGGGTTACTATGGTAAAGTTTAGCACCATCTTCTGTAAAAATGCTCAATTCAAATCCCTGATATTGCTCAACATTTTCAATTTTGAGCGCATCGTTAAGCAGGTCATTATTTGGAGAAATGTAATTGTTGTAAAGCAACTCACCTTCTCGATACAAATCAGTATTTGAAATAACAAATGGATTTTCAAGACTTCCAACGATACCATTAATAATTACAGGAGTAACAGTTTTGGCATCTATAATTCTATCACCATTTTTATCATATATTTTAAAGGTAGCATTTCCCTCATCGCCAGTGTTAAGTCCCATCTGAAAAAGGAATATCCCTCTACCCATTGAATCAACAAAAGTAATCTGACCTATCCCCCTTAGCTCATCCCCTAAATAAACTCCAATTTTATCTTCAAGATTAGAGGAATATCGAGTATCTATACTTATAAGTGCCGTGTATGACATACGTTGCTCATATTGTAGCAAATTAATAGTCCAATCAGGCGCAGCGGCATAAACATAAGAACATAAAAACAGGAATGACCAAATTAACTTGCTCATATTATAACTTCACTAATTTGGTAATCCAATTATCGTTTTGAGTTTTTACGTTTACGAAGTAAATACCAGCTTTTAAATCAAGATGTTGAAGATATAACATTGCCTTGGCACTAGTAAGTGGAATAGCTTGTGTATATAGAATAACTCCCTTCATATCCGTCAGCGTAATTAACGCATCTCCTTGGCTTAGTCCTTCAAAAGTAACCTCCAATTTATCTACAAATGGATTGGAATGTACTTTCACAGATGGTTTTTGATCTGTGATGTGCAACTCAAATGGTAAATCGAGGCTTCCTCTGCTAGCATCTGCATGAAATACAATAGATTCAGAAATATTATACTCTTGACCATGATCAGTAACAAATACAAAACTTAGGTGGTCTGATTTTTCACCAGCAATTGTGAGGAAATAATAGGGTAAACTTTCTGTTAATTTCTGAGCTAAACCAACTATAACATCACCATTCTTTACAAACAACTTTCCCTTGGTAGGTTCTCCAATAATAGATGCAATTAATGTCATATTATTTGGAAACTTTTCCGGGCTATAATTATTGGAAAACTCATTCAACCCTTCATCGGAAACTCTAAAAGAAGAGTTTGCTATTTCTTGAGGGAAAACAATTTGAGCTTTGTTTTTACAATTAATCATATACCCTTGATGTGGTGAAAGTGATTGTAAACTTCCTACCCATCCTAAAAGTGGGTCATAAACTGCAAATTGAGTTTGACTTTTAATAATATCTCCTTCTGTGGCTTGTATTGAACTTAAGGCTGTTTTTAACAACATATTATTTTGGCCTATATAGCCAATCCAATTCCACATACCAGATCCTACACTTACAGGGTAATCCTCTGGAGAAACTAAACTACCTGGATAATAGACAGTTTTTTCTTTAGTCGAGAATATTTTATACCCATTACCTAACTTAAAGCCGCCCAAGTCTTTCTTTAGATTGTCACCAGCTAAGGACCCAATCCATAATTTCTTATTTTGATCAAAAAGGTCAAAACTTCCTAAGGCGTCGGAGACATAATCCCCGGAAGCATTGTCTACATATCTGAACAACTCAGTGCTTCTCTTAAGTCGCTCAGAAAGGGTAGTAAAAGACACCCATTGCCAACCCGATTTTAAGGCAAAACTTTGAACAAACTCGTTATTAGCCCTAAAAATTACAGGATTTTGTGCAGAACCAACTACTGTTCCAGAATTGAAACTAATAAAAGTACTCGTGTCTTTATTAAAAATTACTTGTGGCAGATCATAAATTCTACCTTTGTCAGCATCCCATATTTTAAAAGTAATATTCTCACCTTTTGCCTTTTTGCTATAAACATATAGATAAACATAATACTGATCATACTGAGACACATATTCCAAATAGGCTTTTCCCCTTACACTATCATTTACAAAAGCAACCAGCATGTCCTTGGTGTCATTCAAATACGATTTTTCAAGACTTAATACCCCAATAACCAACATGGAATCAGTATAATGCGAGGTACCCTGGTTCCAACTGTCTGGAATTGGTTTATAAACTTCTATATTTAAAGCTAGAATTTCATTTACACCAGATGAACCTTTTAAGAAAACAGGTTGGCGGTAAGTGCCCATCGCCAAATCCTTATGTATGGTGAACTTTATTTTTTGGGTTTGTAAAGGATCAATTTCTCCCTCCTCAATGTCTATTTTGAGCCATGATGGTAGGTTGGAAATTTGAAAGTCCTGAATTTGTCCACTTTTGTTAGTTATGTTGACTTCAAATGAACCTTGTTCGTAAAGCTTCTTTTTTATTTCAATATTTTGCCTGTCCCATACTAGTTGGTTTTGATCGACATAGACTGACCAGGTGGTTGGGGAAACCATGCGATTATTTTGTTTGTCAAAGATATTTCGTACCGTTATATCCAAAAGACAATTTTCAATCAAAGCAGGGTCATTTTCTGATAGATCAATCAGTATCTGGTCATTTTTTACAGAAAAATTATAATAGACAGGTACGACATAAGAATCTGCCTTAATGGTGGGAGATTGTTCATTGACTTCACTTTCTCCAAATAAAATTGCTGATTCACTTGTTTTACCCTTAACCCCATTATTAGTGGAGGCTACCACCGTTCTCAATTGGTCATCATAATCCTCAAAAGAGAGATAAACATCTAGTCCAATTTTATCACCTTTTATCTTAACATTTTTATCACGTTTAATTTGCTGCTGTCTTCTAGCTAAGCCCCAAACCTGCAACTCATCGAACTGTCCACTAAAAAGCTCATCCACCTGCTCAACGGATAGGGAATCATACCAACCTCTTGCACCCAAATAAAGTGCTGGGCCTCCAAAACCACTCCATTTAATTCCAAATTCTTGATTAGTAAGCTCACCATCTAAAAATGAACTTGTATAGCCTTTTCGATCTACAGACAAAGCAAAATGGTGCCATTTATCGTCTAGACAATCAAAATTGGTGGCATAAAAAATATTACCATTGTTAAATACGGCCAACTGACCTGTAGGCATTGCTTTAATAGCCCAAGAATCAATATTTCCCAATTTGCCGTTTTCTAAACTCGCCTCACCTTCGCCATTAGAAAAAAGTGTGCTGATACTTCCAGAATTTATTCCCCTAAACCAAAAAGCTACTGTAAAATCACCTTTATTAGAATAGGCGACATTATGGGGGTATTTAAGATATCCTCCATTTGTTGAATACCCAAGCGATTTGGGTTCCAAACTCCATACCGCATTATTAATAGCCTTTCTTTTCTGAACTTTATCAAAAAGCTCGATCCCTTCTGCCTCATCTAATGGCCAGTAAGCCAAAAGATCAATTTCATCTCCAGATAAACTTTTATTCATTTCTGGGGCAATTTCAGCAGCTGGACGTAAATATTGCCAAATTCGTAGTTCATGAATGCGACCCGAAAAAGCTTCCTTACCAGCCACAGCACCGCCCACCCTTAGATTTCCAATACCCGGATATCCTTTTGCCAAGTTTGATTTAAGTAAAATTCTTGTTGCATTTAAATAAACGGCCAACATGCCTTGTTGTGGATCATATCCCAACGCCAAGTGAGACCATTCATCACTTTTTAAAGGCGAAACAGATTGCAACTGTTCAGAACCAAAGTTTAGAATTAGGTAACCGCTTTTATTGATATCCAGTGTAATGGAAGAAGCTGGCACTTCTCCGTGTGAAAGAATCTGCTGCGTATTAGAGGCCTTGGAACTCCAATTTAGCCACATTTCAATAGTAAAAGGACTGTTTGCCACATTCAGGTCTTTTACCTCCAAGGTTTCACCCGAGGTGGTGGACATTGCCAAACTCGTAGAATGTTTTAATTCACTATTATTTAAGCGACCTTCTACATAAATATTATCCATATTTACTTTACCTATTTCGATTGCTTCATTAAATTGAGCAATAATTTGATCTCCGGGAGACAAAATTCCGTCTTCAGGTTTTGGTTTACCAAAAACAAAAGGAGCTTGTCTATCCAAAACACCTGAAATAACTTGAGATTGAGACTCTGTACGATCAAGACAAAGGAAATACCATCTGAGGTTATATTCGCCATTATTTAAGTCAAATTTGGACAAATCCCAATCGTACACAATGTAATTATTACCACGAGGGAAAGGCCTCCAACCGTTTTCTTTAACTTCCAATGAATCTCTGGTCCATATTTCTATATCTGTCCAATCTTTATCCGTTCCGTAACTTGGTTTAAATTGTAATTTTATTTTACCATAATTCTCAAAATAAAATCCATTTTCGATAATCTCACAAGTTACGATACTATCTGAGGCATCGTTAACAATCCAATTTGGGCTTGGCCTCATCACTGTAGAAATGGGACAGGTAGGCAAAAAATGAACCGAAATAGTGTCGGATCCAAAAATATCCTTTTGAAAATCTAAATCCGCCCCAAAGTCAAATTGACACTCTGAATGGAAGTAAATGACAATATTTTCATAATCATAAAGACCACGTACCGGCTGTACGGTCATCTTTTTAACCAACTGGTCACCAGCATACATGGGTATGGGGGTTCCCCCTTTTACAAAACGCTCCCCATCTATTCTCAAAGTAGCACCATTACCATTGGTACGCTGATCTAGTAAAACAACATAATTCCTTACAGTATCTTCATCATTATAATTTTCAAAAATTACATCAAACTTTGCCCACTGATCAGGTAGGCCAGAAGGCACATTATATAAGACTCTTGGCTCTATTCTAATCCCTGGCCGATCCCTTCTGTAGGATCCATCGCTGATTCGTATCTTACTTAAAGGAGATTTTGTATAGGAGGTATCATAATATTGTGCATATTTTGGATAAGTCTCTTCTTCATGTGGGCAGGAAGTGCGCCCTCCTTTAAGTACAAAAATTGGGTCGTATAAATATCTGTTAAAATATTTATCTGTATTTATTTGAAGTGTGTCAAAAGGATTCTTACCAGGTTCTTGAAAATCATTATCTCCTACGGCTATTGCTACCCAACCTGCTGCTGCGGAAATTAAACCCTTTAATGCATCTTGAGCAATTTTATTTTTAAGGATATTGCCCCATTGTCCATTTCTGTTTGAAAGGTTATTATATAAATCATTTTTACCATTTAAAATGACTTCCACATTAAGCTTATCCCCTACGTCTTTATCTTCAAGCACATACCCGATTTTAGCATTATCCGATTGAGAAGTAGATTCACTAATACTTGAAGTGGCAATATGTTTGTATTTTAGTTCGAGTGAACTTGCAGCGAACATTTCAAATTTTACTTTTATGTAACCACCTGCCTCGAATGAAAAATTAAAATTTTGCGCCTCGGTATTCTTATTTGACAAGCTGTAGGATTCATCAATTTTTGCACCTGCACCAAAAGAATAATTTTTAGTATTTGCTATCAGTTTGTTTTTAATAGCCAACACCTTTTGATATTCATTTTGCCCCAGCACTTGTTTCCAAATATTGATTTGATTTCTTAGCCTATTAAATTGTATTGTGTTTGTGTCTACCACTTCGGATATTGCTTTTGACAAGGCTTTTATTTCTTGTTCAATTTGCACTGTCGTATATGCAAATTCTGTTTGCTCCGCAGCTTGTATCAATACCGCAATTGACCTAAACTTTCCGATGGTATAGGGATTTTGATTGACTAAAACATATTCATCCAAACAATTGCCTTGGCATTTATCTTTTGAAATTATGTCTACATTTCGTGTTATAGGTGTAAAAATATTTACACCCTTCCCGATGAATAAATCACTTCCATGACCAGCATTTCTCTCTTCTTTGCTCGTTTCTACTGTTCGCTTAGTTTCTACAGACCTTACTGAGGTTTGAGAATTTTCATCACTCCATTTTTGCTCACTTTTGATTCCAATGGTATTTTCCTCTTCTTTTATTAAGGTGAATCCAATGATTGATTTCAATTTAAAACCCAGCCCCAAATCTTGAGAACTCTCATTAGCTGAGGTAGTGCTATATTGTGTGGAATATTCTAACTTTGTTCCCTTTTCCATATAGGCATAGCTATTGCTTCCAGGAGGATCCCTTAAAACAAAATCAACCATTTCTAAAGGCTTGGTGGAATCACTTGCCACAGTATAAAAATCAGATTGTGACTCTGCTATAGTACCCAAAATATAGCCCCTAAACAAATCACCATTGTATTGCCATGTGCTATAACCAGGCCCAATAAACTGGATTGACTTAGTAAAACTACGCGCAGGTGTGCGTCTGTTAAAGGTAATATTTGGGGTGCCAGCCTGAAAGAAATAAGTAAAATAACCAGTACTATCTTTGATCTGCTTTTCGAGTTTCAAAACAGAATTCTGTCCTGAAATATCATTCTCAATTCGAAAATCTCCTGATTTAACGCTGTCCTCATAAATCCGACCATTGTCAGCATTGGTGTATCTTTCGGCCACCTTTATTTTAAAGAAGTAAAAATTACCTTGTTTAAATACGGGATATTTAAATGTCTCTTTTGTAATTGGCACATTTACAGTACTTATAGTTGGAGTATTTACTTCAACTTTGAGATTCGTTTCACCAAATTGATTTTCGTCGTTGTTATATGACTTTACTAATATTTCTGATGGTTTACGATAAATAAAATTCTTAATAAGATGATAACCAATTACTTTACTGCTATTTCCATTACGGTAATGAATTTGTTCATTGGTTGTGCTATATCGTAGCGTATCCGCATCCAAACTCGTCACACCTTCCATCAAAGTACGCAACTTGCGGTTTTGATCCGCATCTGCACCTAAGATTTTAAGTTCCGAAATCCTGTATTTAAGTGGTATTAGGTCAATTCGGTATTCTCCTGTAAGTGAGTCAGTAATCACAGTTTTTGTAACACATTCTTTACCTATAGATTGAAAGGTAATCTTTGTTTTACCTAAGTTATTACGAGAACGACCAAACCCTGGAAACTTTTCGCCTTCTGTGATACCGCCAACCACTTTTCCTATGACTGTTCTTGCCGTGCTATCAAAAAATGACAACCCTATTACATCATTCTGAAAGTCATAATCACCTTTAACAGGCCATTGACCTACTGAAAAGATATGGTTATTCTTTGCAACGGAAATATTATGTTTACCTATAGCTACTTCCAGTTCAAAATAGCCATTTCGATCTGTTTTAACTAAACTACCATTTTTAAAAATTGGCTTTCCATCTACTAAAAAATAAACATCCTCAACTCCGCATCCCACAATGCTGGGGTCTTTACGGTCTTTAAAACCGAATAACAATGGATCATAGTGTACTGTACCAGTAACCCTAAATGAAGAAAGGTCTATAAAATCTGTATTGTTATGAACCAAAGAGCCTTTGCCAATAAACAAAATACGATTTGAAGGAGAAAACTCATGTACGTTAAATATTGGAACCACCCGAAAGTTTTGACCAGTACCACTGTAAGCAATAGACTCAATGTTATAGTTGCCATCTTTGTCGGTATAGGTGGAGTATGATAATTGGTCTGACTTCGGCACATTAAATGACCAAACTGGAGATCCAGTGATGGTCGCATGATGCTCATTATACCTTAAGCCAGTAGAAGTAATAAAGGCAGAAGCATCATAAGCATTAGCGCCAACACCTTCGTTTATTCTCCAATAAGCCATTAAATTGGCTTCTGTTCCATTCAAATATCGTTGAAAATCAGTAAATAATTTTTGCAAACTCTTGGTCTCTTTCCATATGGAGACTTCGTCAAGTAGTCCGTTAAATGGCCCAAATTCTACCTTTGATGGTGATAGATTATTGATATTGACCTTGGCTGAATCTTTCAACTCGCCATTTACATATACCTTTAGTAAAGTATTGCCATAAGTAAGGTAGATCTGATTGAAGGTATTCAAAAATACGTCGTTTAATACCAGCGCATTGGCAAGGCCAGGCACTTGTAATTGCATGATTGAACGTGGCTTGTATAGTGTATCTACAGGTGTCTTAATAATTACTGTTTCTTTTCTTTCTGTTACATTAAAAAGCTCTTTATCACCAAATTGACTGTTGCCATAGATTCCGTAAACTGGTGTACCTGTTTGGTCAGTAATTGTACCACTTCTAGCGTTATATTTATAAATTCCTGTAGTGTTGGTAGCATACCAAGTATTGTCAACGGCCACAGTAGCTTGCAGTTTTACACCATCCAAACCATAAATCATATTACCCCTTTTTAAATATACTAAGCTAGACTTTTGTATTTCCTTACGGGATTTATTAATAACCGAATACACCGCCCCACTTGGGTCAACCATATATAACACGCCAAAAGGAGTAACATTTTGGGCTATTACCGTCCTTTCGGTATTTATTACGCCGATTTTTGCTCCTTTATTAATATTATTTGCTTTAACCTCAACGATATAATATACAGTGTCAGAATTGTTATCAAAATGAGCGAATCTGGATCCTATTTGTAACCCATTATCTCCCTCCTTTAAATAAAACAAATCGCCGTTCTTATATAGATGCAACGGATTACCTTGATTGTCAAAGATTGTATCACCCTTTAAAACACCATATATTTTAGGGTTTTGAGCATAAAAAATAGTGTCTCCTGTACCTTGTGTCAGTGCATATACTCCACCTAATTGGTATTGTAAATCTTGAATATCGGCTTCAAAAACATCTCCATTATCAATAATCCATCTAGGAACAATATTGTCTTCGTTATCATAAATGTAATTACCAGCTAAAAAACCTTCTGTGGCGTTTCTCACCGGGCCAAAAGATTGAGTATTGGTTAAATTAAAAATTGAATCGTAAGAGATGCCAGCACTAATAACCATTTTGGGAGCATTGATATTATCATAAACCGTATCTTCTTTCAAAATACCAGCCTTAGTGCCAGAATTATAAAAAATAAAGGTAGAGTCCTTTTCAATTATTTGACCTAAAACACTATTATCAGATACTTTGCTAAAAATATTGGAATCATTTTCGTTAGAAACCGCTAAAAGCGACTGTCGATCAATTAGTGAAACTTGTTGTTGCTTCTCGTCATAAATTGTAACTGCTTGAAGTGGCTGGTGCCCAATACTCATTTGTAAAGCTCCAATTTTTAAAACATTTTGACCAGCTGCTGTGTCTCTTGGCTGTATCCAAAAACCGAGTGACCAGTTTTGGTTTGGAAACCAAGATGAACCGTTTGAAGATAAATTATGCTGCAATGAGGCATTGGTTAAATCAATACTATTGCCTTGAGCAATATTGTTTGTTGGCAAGGCAGTAATTCTCACATTTGGTACTGCGTTGCCACCCTCAAAGGTGACCTTACCGTTTATCATCCCCATTTCAGATCTGAATCCTACTGCCTTAAATACATTATCAAAATTTGGCTTAAAATTCTTGTACAAATCACAATCCATTGCCACGACAGCATACTCGTATAGTTCAGCAGCATCCAAATCCTTATCAAAATAGGTTTGTGCAGGAGCAGGAATTCTAGCAATTTCTTGAAAAGCATTTGCATACTTCAACTGCCTACGGTAAACTACAAAATAGTCTACGCTGCTATTACCGATATAATTCCAAGTAAGTGTAACCCTATCAGAATAAAATCCTTTAGACCCAGCGAAGTAATCAAAGCGATTAAGATTATCATTAAGAACAATTGGAAATTTAAATTTATCTGATCGCCTTTCAGTAAAACATTTGCTACTAGCTGAGATAACATAATCATATTCACTACAATTACGAATGGACTTGTCACTATAATTCCTTTGATTTGTATCTATGGTAGCAATTTTTACATCATCTCGATAAATATCAAAACTGGAAAGTTTACCTCCTGTGTGCTCCCAAGAAAGTAATGCTTCTGTATTATTGTTTGATAATTTGACAAGAAACTCACTAGGCAGATTAGGAGCACCCGGAACAAAAATGGTTTTGGTTGGGGAGGTTTTTTCAATGTTACAAACATCCTTTCCCACTACCTTGTAATAATAAGTCGTGTTAAACGCCAATGGACCCCAGACTGTATTATTGTCGGAAAAAGAATATTGACCTCCAGCCCCAAATTCGGCCAAACTACTGGCAGAGTATTCCCTAGTTTTATAATCAGATTGGAAATCTGGCGTAAGGCTTCTCATAATTGTAAAAGAGGCGGGCCTTTCGATGGTGTTGAGTGTCCAACTTAATTTGGTAGATATTTCACTTTCTGATGAAGCACAGCCCGATTGCTCCACCTTAAAGTCGTTCACATTAGTTAGCTCTTTGATAGGCACATTAGCTGTAGATATATAATTGCTATAATGTGTTACACCAAGTGGCAGCCGAACAATAGAACGTATTTGATATTGGTAGTTGTTATTTCTATAAGAAACATTATCGTAGTAAACATTATCTGTAGAAGGTACCTCAGCAACATAATTGCCATCCCTAAAAATTTGTATTTTAGTTTGGTTACATTGTCTACTTGGTTTATTCCATGATAGCGCAACTCTTCCGCATTGCGATTGAGAAGTAAGGGCCGTTGGCTCTGGAAAATTTGCGGTGGTAATCACCTGAGAATGTGTCATATTGAAACTACCTCCAAAATCACCATTCATCCCAATTCTTAAAGACTGGCCAAAATCGGAACTTTTTAAAACAACAGTAACCGTACCATACCAACCTAGACAGTTGCTAGCACATCTTATACAACCCATTCCTGTTTCAGGAAGTCTGCCAGGAGCATTTTGAATTGAATAACCATTGCGACTTGCTAAATATAGATTTTCATTTTTACCACAAGGCCCCCAAGTAACAGGGTTGCCCAAGTTGGAATTTGTTCCAAGTTCAATTACTTGTGTACCATTGATGGTTATAAAATTCTCTGATTGACCAAAAGTTCGCCATCCCTCCAGCGACGCACCACAAATACCACAACTGGAGAATCTACCAGCCAAATACTTGATAGTAAGCGTTCCATTACACTCATCGTAATTTACTTCATGAATCCCAGGATCGTCTGAATTGATTGCAAACAGGACATTTGCATTTAATAGAGCCAATATGATAAGGCTGTAAATATATTTTTTCACTCTTTCTATAAATAGGTTTAATAATGATGTAATGAGTGAAGTAGTTAAAATATTTTAGGTCAAATTTATTAGGTATTTAGTCAAAAAAATAATGTTAAACCAAAACTTAATACAATGATAACATTACAAACCAACAGAAATTCAAATGTTTGCAACAGAATAGCATGGTTATCAAACTAAATGAGTAAAAAATTTATAAAGGCCTACTAGTAGAATTTTAAATCTGGATTAAACCCAGACACATTTTGAAAAATTAAAACTGTGTTGACGAAATACTTGGTAGTTGGCTTGATATCATCTTTCATTTAGTTAAAAACGAGTAATAATTGTGTGAATGACAGGAGGTAAAATCTGTGATTGACCTAATGTCACCTTGCATTGGTCAAATACCGTTTTAGAACAACTTTTAAAGTATTATTGTATTTAAATTATTTAGTTTTGTAAAAGACAAAAATATTATTCTTATATAAATGAATAGTTTTGAAATGGTATTTCCGTCAAACGGATGGATAGTTGCCTTAGGGGTATTGTTTGGAGCAATATACGCTTGGGTTTTGTATGGCAAAAAGTATAATTGGTCAAAAACAACAAATTTAATACTTGCTTTAACTAGAGGCCTCTTAGTGTTGTTGTTATTTGTGTTGTTGGCTTCTCCTCTACTCAAACTATGGCAGCAACATATTCAAAAGCCCATCTACGCCATTTTAATAGATAATAGCACCTCAATTTATGCAGGTGAAGATAGCGTGCAAGTAAAAACTTACCTGAAAAAAATTGAAGAAGTAAAAAATACCCTTGAAAAATCAGAAATGGAGGTTGTTATAAAAACCTTGGACGACAATATAAATTTGTTAAAAGACGTAAAATTTACTAATCAGACAACTAATTTAAGTAAATCTATAAAAAAAATAGAGGACGAATTTGAAGGCGAACATTTGGCAGCCATTACTATCTTAAGCGATGGAATCTATAATCAAGGTACTGCACCTACCTTTGAAACTTTTCATACACCCCTCTATACCATAGGGTTGGGTGATACAGTTCCTAAAAAAGATATTAGTTTAAAAAGTATAAATTATAACAAAATAGCATTTGCAGGCAACAAATTTCCTATTGTCTGTGAAATTAAACAAAAAGGTTTTGAAAGTACCACCCTCACTGTAGTATTAAAAGAGAAGGGTAATATTATCAGTAAAAAAACGTTAAACACGAACAAAAGCGAGTTCTTGGAGGTAAGCTTTGAACACTCTCAACCATTAAAAGGTACGTATCATTACCAAATAGAAATTGTTCCAACCAAAGGAGAATACACATTAAAAAACAACTATGCTCACGCGTACATTTCTGTGGTAGATACAAAAGAAAAAATACTTATTCTTGCATCTGCACCTCATCCAGATATAAAAGCAATCAAATCGGCCTTAGAAACTAATGACCAAGTAGAAGTTAACACCATTATCCCTGGCATTACATCTGCTAAATTTGACAATGACTACAACGTAGCTGTCTTGGTGCAACTACCTCATCGCCAAGGACTATGCAATGAATTCTTAACCAAACTCTATCAATCGAATTGTGCCCTTTTTTATGTAATAGGTGGTGGCACTGACTTGAATCAATTTAATCAAACAGAAAATATTCTTAAGATTATCCCTCAAGGCAATGAAAAGGACCTCGTCGGTGGGGCATTTAATACCTCCTTTACAAATTTTAAAATCAATGAAACATCTATTGATTTATTGGCAAAACTCCCTCCATTACAGGTGCCATTTGCTAGATACAACACCGTAGGCAACACCCAAACATTGCTTTATCAACGAGTAGGCAATATACTTACCGATAAACCGCTGCTAATGGTTGGTACCCAAAACAGTAAAAAAATCGGCGTATTGACAGGTGAAGGAATTTGGCAATGGAGGTTAAGTGAATATCAAGAAACAAATCAAAATGTAGTTTTTGATGAGATTATCAACAAAACCATTCAATATTTAAGCACAAAAGAAGACCAACGAAAGTTTAAGGTATATCCTATCAACAAAGAAATATTCACCAATGAACGATTGGTTTTTGAAAATGAAATTTATAATGACATTTATGAACGAATATTTGATCAAGAAATAAAACTATCGGTCACTACAGAGTCTGGCAAAACTTATTCGTACCAGTATATTACAAATAAAGAAAATACCAATTTTGATGTTGGTAATTTTGAACCTGGTATGTATAAATATGTTGCAGAGGGAGTTAGGGCCGGTAAAAAAGAAAAGTATGAAGGCTATTTTAACGTAAAGGAGCTAGAAATAGAAGCACTTAACACTACCGCGGATCATTCTATGTTGCGAGAGTTATCTTTAAAAAATCAAGGCAAATATTTTTCTACAAACAATATTGATAAGTTGACCAATGAGCTCTTGAGCAAAAAAATAAAAAGCAAAGTATTAAGCACTGAGGAGTCATTGGAAATAATTAACATTCGTTGGTTATTTTTTATTTTTCTTTTTTTAATTAGCTTAGAATGGATAATTAGAAAATACAATGGTGCTTATTAACCATAATACGAACAATGGCAGCAAATAAATTTATTAAACAGATATATGACCACCCACTTTTTAATAAGGTAGTTAATTATGTAATAGTAGCTTGTTCGCTAATTGTGGGATTAGAAACCATATTAATTGGTAAATATTGGCAGCTATTTTTTCATTACCTCGATTACGTGTTTTTGGCATTTTTTACTGCGGAAATCTTCATTAGAATAGCTGCAGAAAGGCATCCTCTTCTATTTTTTATGCTCTTTAAACGAATCAAAAAAGAAGAAAATGGCAAAATAAAGTATCAAATAAAATTCACCGAACACGGCTTTTGGAACATTTTTGATTTGTTTCTTATATCCACAAGCTTTATTGGTGCTTTCACGCACCTTTTTAGCCATGCCAATTTTATTGAAATTGGTCGCTTGTTCAGAATTTTTAGAATAGTGAGGTTGCTAGAAATAAGTGATCAACTCAAAGAAATAGAAAGAAGAATTGTAAGCATAGTGCCCACAGTATTTTCCTTTGCGCTTTTATTAATCATTCTGATTTACATCTATTCAATATTGGGCATGTACCTTTTTGAAAATCGCATTTTTGATAAATGTAATTTTAGTAACATTATAGAGTCGTCACTTTCATTATTTCAGGTAATGACGCTCGATGGTTGGTCAGACGTGATGAACGATATTAAAACAAGTTGCACTAATCTTCACCCATTTATTGTACAAGCCTATTTTGTGAGTTTTGTGGTATTTACTGCCATTGTCACCTTTAATGTTTTTATTGCCATAATGACCTCCAAAGTAGAAGACAAAATGGAAAGAGACTTTCAAATACAGGAAGATCACATACAAGAAATAGCCCAAGAGGCAATAGATGTAGAGAAACAAATGCACCAATCTGTGTTAACTATCTTAAAAGAAATTACTGATTTAAAAAAGGAGATAGGAGAATTAAAAGCAAAAATTAAATAAGCTTGCGATTTAAGAAATCGGCGCGGTTGTAACTATGAATGAGGAACATTTCTTAAAGGAACAAGTAAACAAATTGCCTGATAGCCCAGGAGTTTACAAATACCTTGATCAAGATAACAAAATAATATATGTTGGCAAAGCTAAAAACCTCAAAAAAAGGGTAACCAGCTATTTCAATAAAAACCAACAAAGCTATAAAACTGTCAAATTGGTGAGTCAAATTGCCAATATTGAATATGTGGTGGTGAAAACAGAACGTGACGCCCTCCTCCTAGAAAACAACCTCATTAAAACCATTCAGCCTCGGTACAATATAAACCTTAAAGATGACAAAACCTTTCCGTATATCTGTGTTACGAGAGAACGGTTTCCAAGAATTTTTCCGATACGCAGGAGAATTAAAGCACTTGGCGCATATTATGGCCCTTATACGCAGGTAAAAGATATGCGTGAAACTTTAGAGCTTATACAAAAACTCTATACAATTAGAAGTTGTAAACTTGCTTTGTCGGAGGCCTCAGTTGCTGCTGGTAAGTATAAAGTGTGTTTAGAATACCATATTCATAACTGTAAAGGTCCTTGTGAAGGACTACAAACAGAAGAAGACTATCTCGCAGATATACAACAGATTCATCAAATTTTAAGAGGTAAAATCTCCGTAGTTAAAGAAGCACTACGTGCTAAAATGGCCTTAGAAGTACAAAATTTAGCTTTTGAAAAAGCACAAAAAATAAAGGATAGCATTGACAAACTTGAGGTTTTCAGGATGAAGTCTCAGGTGGTAAATGAAAAATTTAAAGATTGTGAAGTATACTCCATTGAATCAGATGCCAAAGTAGCCTACCTCAATTTTATGAAAATTTCAGAAGGGAGAATTATTCATTCTGAAACCAAAATGGTAAAAAAAATACTAGAAGAAACGGATGAAGAAATATTAGGCTTTTTCATATCCTACATAAGAATTGAAACTCAATCGGATGCAGAGGATATACTCTGTAATATTCCAGTAAATGACCTATTGGACATGGTGGTTACCGTGCCAGAAAGAGGAGAAAAACTAGAGCTTATCGAACTTTCTCTAAGGAACATTGCTGAATACAAACGTAATAAAACCATTGACCTTGAAAATGATGAAGAAAAATCCAACCCAGCCTTAGAACGTCTACAAAAAGACCTAAATCTTAAACAGATTCCTATACATATTGAATGTTTTGATAACTCAAACATTCAAGGTACCAATCCCGTAGCTGGTATGGTGTGTTTCATGAACGGAAAGCCAGCCAAAAACCAATACAGGCATTTTAATATCAAAACGGTAGTTGGTCCAGATGATTTTACCAGCATGTATGAGGTGGTAAAAAGAAGGTACGCTCGGGTGATAGAAGAAAACAAACCATTGCCACAACTAATCTTGATTGATGGTGGCAAAGGCCAATTAAATGCGGCTTGTCAAGCATTAATTGAACTGGACGTTTATGGGAAGGTGGCCATAGCAAGTATTGCTAAAAGACTTGAAGAAATCTATGTGCCTGGTGACGAATTTCCGCTACACCTAGAAAAAAAATCATTGTCACTACAATTGATACAACAAATAAGAGATGAGGTACATAGGTTTGCAATCACTTTTCATCGCAACCAACGCTCAAAGAATGCAAATAAAACCGAGTTAGAAAACGTAAAAGGATTGGGAAAAAAAACAATTGAAACATTATACAGACATTTTAAAACTCTTAAAAAAATAAAAGAAGCATCAGTAGAAGAATTGACAGCACAAATTGGATCTCATAAAGCCCTCCTCTTAAAAACCTATTTTACCGACAACTAACTTCCATTTGTTGTTATAAAATTGAAGAAATCCCATCAAACGACTATTGCAATTGGATGTTTACCCGCCTAGTTATAAGTAAATAAAACACAAATGCGTATATTTATCTCCTGCTTTTTATAATTACTCTTCAAAAGTGGTAATATTAACAGAAATTGGGCAGAAGAAAACCTGTCAGGTTTTTATTTAGAAGAATTACGTTTTGATCGGTTTTTATTTAAACCTGACAGGGATATTGTAAATGAACACAGGCTTGTGCGTAATTTGGGGTTAAGACAACTGGAGCAAAACGCTATAAAGTATGATCTCTAAGAAAAAGGTTCCTTATCTTATTAGCAAAAACCTTCGTTCATATTTGATAGAATATGGGCGAGAAAGAAAAATGCCTGTAAAATATACCGACCTCATTCGATTTTCGGATGCTATTCCGCTCTTTGATAAAAACGGCAATGACACCCATTGGGAAACCGTGTTATATCCACAGGATGATATGAAGCATGTGCATGAAAGCCTCAAAAAAATGTATGCTATACTTAAAGCTGATGGGGATATTGCTGTCATGCAGCATCTTTCTGTAGATCGCATCGACCTTTGTATTTATGGCAACTCCAAGCCCTATCGAGTGCGGGTAGTAAATACCATAAATGATAACTTCGATTACTTTTATATCAAACGTGCCGATGCAAGCAGGGTGTATGGTCTTGAACTAGAGCACATTCTTTCTCCTAACCAAATCAGTTATTATACCGACGGCGACACACTTATTGAACGCCATATAGCGGGTATTCCTGGTGATCAATTTATAAAAAATCACTTGGATGATAAAAATTTTAATAAAGTAAGACTCGCAAAGGAGTTTATAAAATTTAATGAACGCTGTTTTATTCGATTGCTTGGTGACATGCATTCTAGCAATTACGTGCTTCAAATAATTCCAGATTTTGAAGATGTGCATTACAGAATTAGAGCTATTGACTTTGACCAGCAATCCTATGAAGGAAAAAAGAATGTATATCTACCTCAGTTTTATAAACAAAACAATCCTATTATCGAATTGGGAATCAAACTGATAACTCCTGAAAGCATGAAACAATACCAAGCTGAGGAAAGATCAAGATTAGCCAAAAGAATTAATAGCCACCGCTACAGACTGAAAGAATTGGGTGATGCCGTAGTTAAAGATGAAATTTCGAGTGCAGAAAACACCTACACCTTAAAACATGCTTTAGCCGACCACTACAACGACGACGAATTTTTTTTATGTAACAACATGGGCGAAATTGTAAAAACAAGTCTCAAAATGGTACTTAAAAGTAAGTAGCAAGGGAGTATCTTTACTCCAGCGCCATTGATTACCATTGTGATGGCATGGGGTTGCTTGAGCCATCGCACATGTAAAAGCATGAATCCGAGTCGGAGACTCTATAGTCATTGTTTAATTCGTAGAGTGCAAGCTAACTCCACGGATAGAAAGGTCATTTAATTATGGTTATACAATTACCATTTTCATCACATATTTTTTCTTTGGTGATAAAAGTTGAGGGCAAAATTACTTCTTTTTTATGCAAAACCTTGTCGAATTGGTGGTACTTCATGAATTTATAAACAATCGAATCTGCAGTAGTTTCGTTCACTTGCAAACCTTTGTCTTTGGCAAAGGCAAACAACACACTCCCCCCTTTCATAAACTCAATGTACTGGTTTCTGAATGGTCCTTGGTTTTTGAACACCTCAAAGTCTGAAATTGAAACGGGGTATAAGTGGTCGTTGTTCGCCAATACCTCATAGCAGTCGAAGAACATGAAGGGGTTTTTACAAAATTCATCAAATTCATTGTCTCTAAATTTTGATAGCTCATATCTCCTGAAAACTGGTATAAAAGTATTCTCTTTCAAATTTTGAAGTAACTTAGTTTTATTGCCAAAATCGATATTATAAGGTGATTTAATGTAAAGCAAACTCAACTTATTTATGGCAATAATTGAAGCAATTGAAAAAAAAATAAGATAAAGAAGCGAAAAAAACTTATTTGAATGAAGAAATGAAAAATAAATAATCAAGAACGAACAAACCGTAAAAAAAGAGGTAAAGATTTGAATACTATCAGTTTGCAGAATTAGAAGAAAGTATGAAAGGAATGATACTAATATAATTAATAAGAGTAAAAGTATTATCGATTTAGTGTTCCTAAAACTTAAATATATCAATGGCAAAAATACTATTAAAGAAATTAAATATAGCAATGATGTTTTAATTGCTTTAACTAACAAAATTGGATTGAGTATGGTATATAAAATTTTAGTTGAAACTTCATTTGACATACTACTGTTTTTTCCTATAAAAAAAACCAAAAATGTCAAAAATATCAGAAAAAGTGATGAAAAAATATGAATTTTAGATTTTCTTTTAGTTAAGAGTTTCAACAAACATAAAAATTGACAAAAAATAACAATTGGAATATTTAGAAATGATATAATAGATAAAAAACTGATTATTGATTGCGCCAACAATGTTTTTTTCTCTATAGAAAAAAAATACGCGAACGCTGTAATTCCAATAAACAAAAAGTAAACCTTAAGCTCTAGGCACAATCTCATTATAAATCCATGATAATAACCTCCAAATACATTAATTAATCCCTTGCCTTGAAAAGCCAAACCATTGAATAAAAAAATTGCAAGCAAAAACACAATGAAAGTTTTATTTTTATTTATTTTCTTTCCTAAACCAATTAAAATACACAATGCAATAAACATTATGTTGGGAAATGTAAGACTTAAAAAACTAGTTAGATTGTTACTGTAAAAAACCTTGCTAAAAATGTTATTAATCCACATCTCTGTGTAATGATATCCGATGGCTTTTGAAAAGGTTTTATTTATATCTGTGTAACTGTGAAAACAGTTTTCAATTCCAAATTCTGAAAGGCTTTTAGATATAAGACTATAAAAATACAAATCTTCAAAATGAAATACTCCACCAAAAACAAAAAAACCATAATTCATTGCTTCAAAATATGAGAAGGAAATCACTACCATTACAAAAACTTGAAGCCAAATTTGTTTGTTGATCCAAAAGCTGAAATCAATTATTTTTTCCTTTTCTCGGTATTGCCAAATGAAAATCCCAATCATGACGATCAAAACGCTGTTTGATGTTTTGAAACTCGTATGAAATATGGAGTAAATTGACACAATTAATAATATTGTTAAGAAAAAACAGACTCCAAAATCAAAAAAATCTTTGATGGTTTTTCTGTAGACGTACTTTGATATAAAAAACGTTAGACCCGATAGAACTATGATTGAAAGGGTAAAAAGAAAAAATGAAAAAAATGATTGTGGAAAAAATTGTGACATTAAAGAAGTGATTTTAGTTTTTACTAATAACTTTAACAATACCCATTATCATCAAATATTTTTTTTGCAAAAAGGATTTTTTGCAAAATAACATTTTTTTCTCAAAACCATGTCGAAATGGTGGTACTTAATAGGTTAATATAGTTGAATCTAACTTTGATTTTCTTTTTTCTCAATAAATTCTAGTGAGTAAATAAAATTAACATAGTTTTCATTTCAAAATTCCATTTATCGTTATAGATCAGAAAAATACAAAAAAGTATCACAGAACTGATAATGACAATATTCAAAAAGCGTTTGTGATATATAACCCAGAAGCTAGAGTTAACAAGTAAAACAAAAAATGTAAAGCGGTTTAAACAAGGAAATTTTCATTCTTTTGTAGATGTTATAAAAATCTAAAAAATAAGTCAACAATCATTAGAGTCCACAAAATTTTAGTTATTTAATACAAGACTCTAATAGTAGATATTTGATTTACATTAAATTTTAGTAATAAGAATATACAACAATGATGTTTTGTTTTAAAAAATTGAACTTGTACTGATAAGTAATTTTTTTAAGTGTAATACATCTTAAAAGTATTATCAAAACGGTAGTTGATCCAGATGATTTTACCAGCATGTATGAGGTGTTAAAAAGAAGGTAGGCTCTGGTGATAGAAGAAAACAAACCATCCTGTAAACATGGATCTATTTTGGAAAGAAAGAGAACGTATTAAGCCGTTTTTGGGGTGATAAGCGACATAAAAGTCTTGTCGGGAACGATTCTGATAAAAACAGCCACCACAGATACAGATTCATGGGCTAACACCATTCCAATTTAGCAATTTATTCACATTTCATCAAGCAAGTTAATGGCCCCGTTTTTATGATCAAATATACAATTTTAATGTTTGTTTATATGAAGCTTATAATTCCCTTTCTCTAGAGTCTCCGACTCGGATTCCTGCCAATGGTTTTGCCATTCCTTATTTAATAAAATTTTGATAACATTTTCTTAACTAACAAAAAACAAATTATACCGAAATTGCCGAAAATGGGTGGTAGATGCGGATAAAGTTAGAATCAATTTCAATAAAAGAACGAATTTTTTATGCGTTTTTAACTTATTCACTCATCTCATTTGTAATCTCTGTGAGTAGTTTCGTTTTGTTTAGAGAAACAGAAAAAATAGATGAAACGGCGCTAATCATTCAACATCTTAAACTTAAGATCAACCAGACGTTTAGATACGGAAATGAATTTTATGTTTATGAAGCTAATAATGAAGCATACTATAAAAGTGGCCAAAGCATTTACCTTCAGAATCAGGCAGATTTAAGGGATGAAATCTATGTATTGCTTGACTCATTAATTACCTCTGAAAAGGCAGCTGATTTTAACCTTGATCATGAAATTATTGACCTTCGTAAGCTTTTAGTTCAATACAATGAGGTTAGCTTAAAAATTTCAAAAAATCTCTTTCAAATTGGTTTCAAGGATGAAGGTTTGATCGGAAATCTTCGAAACGTAGCTCACAAAATTGAAAAAACTAAGGGTATCGACATGATTGACCTACTCACGCTACGTAGGCTTGAAAAAGATTATTTTTTAAGGTTTAATTTCGAATATATTTCTAATCTTAAAAATCATTATACAAAATTTAAGCAAAATATAAAACGCAGTAATACGTTAACTTCTAGTCAAAAAACAGAACTAATTCAAGATCTAGATGCTTATAATCTTTTCTTTGAAAAGATTGTCGCCCTTGAGACAGAAACTGGTTTTAAGGAGAACAAAGGAATGTCTGCCTCGCTTAAAAATAAAGTTGACGAAATCGGTACTTTAATGCAGGTAATCTCCATTAGAGCAGAGGAAAAGAAAATTGCTATTATGTCGATTATAAGGACTATTACTGTAATCATGGTTACCTTATCTGTGGTACTTTCGTTACTTTTGGGAATATCTTATGGATTTATAACCAAAAAAAGGTGATACGATAAGGTCCGCAATTAGTCAGTAATAGTATCAGTTAGCAACCATTTCACGAGTGGATAAGCAAATACGGAAAAAACGATAATCAATGACCCAGCATAAAAATAGATGTTCATCGCTTCCGAATGACCAGAAAAAAGCAAAGCGATAATGGTTCCATAGATTGGGGACAGGTTATTGGCTAGGGTAACGTTAAATGCAGAGATATTTTCAAGAATTTTTAACAACAACAAATAAGAAACTACTGAAAATATAAGCGCCAAAAGCATAATAAATAGTACGTCATGCCAAATAGGTACTTTTAAGAGCAAATTGAAGTTGCCAGAACAAGAAGCAAAAATAACCGTTCCCATGGCTGCTCCTAACATTTGATAAAAAGCCATTACCTCATTTTTATGCAATTTTGCTAGTCTAGCGTTTACAATGGTTACAATGGCACCTAAGGCCCCACAGGCGATGGCAATAACCAAACCTAATTGATAACTAACCCCAGCATTAAAAATCATAAAAATTCCAAACAAACAATTGAGACCAACCAAAATGCTGTTAAAAGAAATCTGTTCTTTATTTAAGAAGGGCACTATCAAACTTACCCACAATGGCGCCGTGGCTAACCCTACAAGGGTAATGGAGGCATTTGACATTTTAGCGCAATACACAAGCAAAATCCAAAAAAGGGCTGTAAGACTGCCTGAAAAAAGAAAAGTTAGTATATGACGAGGCAAAATGTTAAGCTTATTTTTATTTACTTTATTCAAAATAAATAAAATAGCTGCTGCAAATAAGGTGCGCATAAGCACAATTTCATAAGAAGGTAATTGAATGTTAATGGCCATAAGCGGCACCCCACTACTTAACACCACCAACAAATGAAGCACCCAATAATTGATATATTTATTGCCAGCAAGGAAGTTATTTGATAAAAGGGATTTAAACATCGTTTTAGAAATAATGTAGATTATTTTAGCACTTAGTTAATTTCAAAAATACAAAATCGATGATACTAAAGCAATATCTTTTAAAACAACCTATCGCCTCTGTCACAAATAATACAAACGACAGTTCCTTCTTATACCAACTGCTGAAGTAAATGGTCTACACCTGCTCAAAACACTTCAAAACTAATAAATTCTTCTCCTTTTTTTATCGCTAACAAGGATCCAGTAGCAGATGCAAAAACAAATACTTTATCGTTTTCTTCGAATTTCTCAAATTTCTCATAATCCCATATTTGAAACGAAATTTCTTTAGTATCATTCGGCTCTTTTAATCCAAACGCATTAAAAGTACCAGCTGAGTGCACTGTAAAGTCCAAGTAATAATCGTAGCTCACTAGTTCTTCATTATTCACAACCTTGGTTCTAGAATACACTACTCTTCTTTTTACTTGTAAGGTAGCTTCATAAACCACTGGTAGTTTACGCTTTACATAAAAACTTTTCACCAGAAACAACACAAAAAAGGCAACACCAACAAAAACAAAAGTTATTTCTTTTCCTTGCCAACCCCAAAATAAAAAACCTACTAAGAAAATAATCCCAATGAGTAAATCATGTTTGCTATCTTTTAGTAAAACTGGTTTTGTCTTATTGTAACAATCCTTAAAATCTAAAGAATTCATAGGCAGTTTACTTAATTTCTGTAATTAACAAAAATACACCGAAACAGAAAATTAAACACATTTATTATAATAGGATGAAATTCTCTTTTGCCAACGTACAGATTTATTACGCATTTCATCGATAGTATATAGGTTCGGAAGTAGTATCTTTTTGGGGGGTGTTTGATTGCCTGAGTTCACCCTATTAAGCCTCAACATTTCATAGAAAAATTAATAAAAAAAGGCGATTTAATATTTTAATTTTATCTTTGAAATAATCTAAAAAACTTAATTATGAAAAAAACATTTGTACCTACCTTTTTGTTGCTGTTTTCTATTTTTTGTCTTAATGCCCAAAATGATAAAAAACCATTTTGTACTGCGGATGACATAAAACATTACAAATCCTTACCTTCCAGTAAGCTGCGCAGTGAGCAAGTAGAAGCAAGCGTTCCAGACACGGCCAAGCTTGTACGCATTCCTGTTGTGTTTAATATAGTCAATTTAGGCGAAAAAGTTGGTGACAGTACAAACGTATCTGCGGAGGTGATTAAAACCAACTTGGAACTACTAAATGACTATTACAGAAACAGAATTATTAAAGGCAATATTTCTAACTCGTTTTATTATAACCCTAAAGGAATAGACACCAAGGTAGAATTTTACCTAGCTGACTTGGATTCTACATGTAACTATAGCACAGGCATTCGTAGGTACAATGGTTCAACGCTTCCAAGATACAAAGACATAGGAATTACGTACAACAACACAAGTGATGGTTTTAATAACGATTATGTAATAAAAAAAGCCAGCGGCACTTATACTAAACGATACTTAAATATTTGGATAGTAAATACCATATTTTCAAATTCTTCTGTAATAGGATACGCCTACTATCCACAGAGTTATGAGTTCGCTGAAGGCATTTTTGGTATAGTAGCCACTTGGAGCAACATAAGTGGTGTGTTGATTCATGAAGTTGGGCATTTCTTAGGACTAACACACGATGATATGGCAGTTGATGGACTTAACGGTTTGCATGCTTTCAAAATAATTAGACAATCTGCCAATTACTATAGCAAACAATTGCTTACAAAACCATTTACTTGTACCCCAAAAACGCAAACTGATGTAGGGTTAAAAGAAATAACAGGATTTGTGAGGGCGCAATGTGCCACAACCGTGCAGCCAAAAATAAAAATTAAAAACTATGGCAGTGCTGCAATACAAACTTGCAAGATAAAATTGGTAGAAAACAACCAAACTTTGCAAGATTATACATGGACTGGCAATCTTACCTCACTCGACACAATATGGGCTAATCTGCCAGTGCTTACATTGTCGGCTGGGTCCCACAATATACAGGTTGTGGCTTATAGCGTTAATAACACTACAGATGCATTGCGTACAAACGACAGCCTCAAAGTAAAAACCCTAATAGTAAAAACTATTAACACCTTTCCTTGGGCCAACAATTTAGATAACGATTACACCCCAATTACTTTGTCATCAGGCGAAAAAAGTAACGTAAGCTGGCTTACAGGAATAGGATTGAACCAAACTTCTGCTTTACTATTTGAAGGCAAAGACCACGAATCTCGAAATGGTGTTGTGCCTGATGGCTCGTTTGACGGCTTCAATCCTTTTGGGAAACATAATATAAATTTCCATGCCTATGCCGATGTGTGTATCAACACAGCAGCCAATAAGCATTATAAAATTAAATTCAGACGTTATCAAGACAGTTGGGGAGTTTCACATTTTCGAACTCTTTCTAATAACAACCAAACACAAACATCCACTGCTGGTCGCTTTTCCGAATGGTTTTCCGACAGTACGGTGGTGTCGTCAGACAACAATACTTCCATATTGCTGAGTTTTCAATCTGCGTGTGATTATGGATATGCCACAAAAACCCGATATGGTTACGGAGACTTTATTATTGTGGACAACCTCAATATTGCAGAGATTCAGCCAAGTGCCTTTAAATTCGACTTTATGGCAAGTCCGAGCAACAAAGGCTGTGCGCCATTAAATGCATCGGTTGTAAATAAATCGTTTGGGGCACCTTTGCCAATTTTATACAAATTCTACGTAAGTAAAAATGGAGTACTGTTGGATTCCACAATTACCATCGACACAAGAAAAATGTATGTGCCAGCAAATGAATCTGCTGTGTACGACATGAAAGTGGTCGCTGTATTTAAAGATGGAAAAACGAGTACCCTCAACTTTCCATCTTTTGTAAATACAACCAATACCATTATCAACACTACGTTTAGCGAAAACTTCGAAAACCAACTCTCAATCAAACTTGATAACAATAGCACCTTTAAAAATCTTGATTGGCAGATAGCCAATATAGGAGCAAATGGCAACAGCAATAAATCAATCATGATTAACCAAGTAGGTCAAAATTCAGGTTGGAAAGGATTAAAAGTATCCTTGGTGGCTGGTCCTTACGATTTTAGTGGGTTTAATAATGGTTTCTCTGTACGCTACGACCGGGCCTATGCTGCCCCCTTCCTTTCTACTGCCACTGACGAATATTTAAGTATAGAGTATTCGTTGGATTGTGGAAAAACCTGGAAAGAAACCGTAAAAACAACTGGTGACAAACTAGTCACAACGGCCTATAATTCAAATTACTACTTCAATTTGTTCACACCAAAAAACAACGAATGGGCTACAGATTTTTTTGATATAGATACTATTGCAGGCAAAAAGGATGTACTAATTAAGTTTGCTTTCCATCCAGAATTTGGCAATTCTATTTATTTGGACAATATAATGTTTGGCAACAAATCTACCGTCGGGTTGGAACAAGGAAATTTGGAAACAGCCCTTTCTTATAGTGTTTTTCCAAATCCTTCAAATTCTACAATAACCATTGTCTCTGAATTACCAGTCGAACAAGTTAAAGTCTATGACCTATTTGGTGCCCAGGTTTTGGAAACCCAATCTGCCACGTTTAATATTGAGAAACTAAGTGCGGGTCTTTATTCTGGTACTATTTTGAACTCCAAAGGTGAATTGAACTTCTTTAAATTCATCAAAATCGACAAATAAAGGCGATATTACCAAGGCACAAGTGACTGGCTTGTGCCTTAAAACTACCAAATAGCTCGCTTTTTTTCAAAAATTAATTCTGTTCTTTCTGGACAATGTTCCCACTATTTTTTGGGTAGTGAAGTAAACTTCTTTACTAAATGAGGTAGATTGTTGTTGTAAATGTGATTACTTAAGTTTAGATAGTCTTTTATCCCAATAAATTATTTTTTATTTACATTTGTTTTCCATAATTGTCGAATGAAAATAGAATCATTAACATTAAGTAGCTACAAGCGATTTGTTCAGGAAAAAACATTTGAATTCAACGACGGCATTAATTTCATCATAGGAGATAATGGGTCAGGCAAAACAACAATTCTTCAGGCAATAGCTTCATTAATTGGTACTGCTACTCAAAACATAACTAGTCCCTCAATGTTAAATTGGACGGGTTATACCTATGAATTATTACGTTCAGGAAAAACATTCCCAAAAGCTGAGGCTAAGGTAAAGTTTGAAGATGATGAAATAGATTACACAAAAGATCTCTACAAACAAATAGATGAATTATCGTTAGGCACTACCCCAGGTTCTAAAAAGAATGTTTCTCTTCGGTTAGATTTTGAGAAGGACAAAGTGAATGCGGGAAGCACTAAGGACTTTTTTCAATTCAGGGGATATTCATATGCAAAGCAATTGGCAGTAAAGAAGAAATCCAGCTTTGATCATGTTGGTAATATATTTGTTTATAATGAGAGCAGAGATAATACCACTTTTAAAGTTTTTAGTGATAATGCCAAAGAAAATACCATAAGAGAATTTCTTATCAGCAGATATAGATTTCACCAAAGTATTAAATATGACAATAGAGAATTAAAAGATGATCAAAGGGATTTCTATCAGGAACTTTCTGATTTATATAGCAAGGTTTTTAAAGGAAGAAAACTAGAGGGATCGGTTCCGAGATCAAGTCTAAATGATATTTTCGAGCCAGACTGGTTTTATTTTTCTGATGGTAACAGCCAATATGAATTATCCGAGATGTCAGCAGGTGAAAGAGCAATTTTTCCAATTTTAGTTGATTTTGCCAATCTTAGAATCAACAATTCAATTATTATAATTGACGAGATCGAACTACACCTTCACCCCCCTCTTCAACAATCATTTTATAGTGCGCTTCCCTTCTTAGGAAAAAACAATCAATTTATTATCACAACCCACTCCGATTACATTATTAGTATAGTGGATGAGTCAAAAATTATTCGTTTATAATGGCACAGATCGTTCTTTTTTGTGAAGGGAAAGAATCTAGTTTGGATTACAAGGTTTTTCAAAAGCTTCTAGTCCATATAAAGGATTCTGTTACCATTATCCCTCTTGGCGGCAAATTTGGAAGTTCAGCGTATATCCAAGGTTGGCTAAATCGAAAAGGTGTGGTTAATCCAGAAAGGTCTTTTTTCTTAAGAGATCGTGACTTCGATTTTGAAATACCTGAACAAGAAAGTCTAATTTTGGCAAGTAAGGATACAAAAAGCACCATATACAGTTATGCCACTTTTAGAACAACTCTGGAGAATTATTTAATTGATCCAAACTTACTATTTGAACATTTCGGTTTTTCAAAAAAGGATTTGTCGTTGGTGGAGATTGATAAGATAATAAATGATGCTGCCAAGTTAATTACCAATTATTCAGCAGCCCGACATAGCCTTGGCAATATTAGAAAACCCTTAGACTTAAAAACTACGTGGATACAAAATGGTAGTGGAACTCTACCCGACCAAGAGATTTTAAATTCCCCTGAAAAATGCAAGCAAATGGCCTTAAAGCTCGTTGAGGAATTTAGTAGCAGTTCCAAATCGATTAACTTAAATTTTTACGAAGAAAAATTTGATTTTTTTCTAGAAAAATTTTCAAACCCTGATTTTATGAAAAACAAAGAATATATGATTTGGTATCATGGAAAGGATTTGCAAAAAGCAATTTCTATATTAATGAGCCCGTTAGTAAATAACTTTCATTGGAACTCATATTATGATTTTGCAATAGAAAAAATTGATTTCAGAAAATTCCTAGACTACGACTCTTTTATTAATAGAATAAATTCGTTTACAAATTAGGATGTTTGGAGGCATGTTTATTATACGGAGTTGAATGCTTTGTATAGCAGGTTTCAGAACTTAATCCCTACTACATTTCATATACGCAATCAAACTTCTTCAACAGACCAATAATATTATCCATTTGCCACTTTTTTTGCAAGTCTTACCGCCAAGTTTTCAATATCGTCGTGTCTTGCTATTTCTTTTACCCAGTTTGAGGGAATGTTTTCAAACCCATAAAGTAGGCCAGCAAGACCGCCTGTGACGGCTCCAGTTGTATCTGTGTCCTCGCCCAAATTAACTGCTTTTAAAACAGCGTCTTGGTAATTATCTGTTGTGAGCAAACACCAAATACTAGCTTCGAGTGTATGCAACACATACCCGCTGCTCGAAATACTTTCTGGTGGCAACTCATGGATGTTTTCTTTAAGCAATCGGTCAAATAATTTAATTTCTGCTTCATTGATTGATAAAGAAGTTAAATGAGTGGTAATTTCCGTTTGCAAGTCCTTATAAATCTCGAATTTGTTTTTCTGCTCAAAAAGTTGTCTGGCAAATTCGAGATAATAGAAACAAGAAATTACAGAACGGACGTGTCCATGCGTGATAGAAGATACCAGTTTGGTAATTTCATATCGTTCATTGAGGGGCTTGTTTAAAAGGTAAAAAAGCAAGGGTAAAATTCTCATCAGAGAACCATTCCCATTGGAAGAGACTTCCGTGCCTCCAGCTAAATCAGGACGTTCCCCTTTTGCAAGACGGTTAATGGCTTGTCGGGTCGCAATGCCAATATCAAAAACATGCCCCCTTGGTGTCCAGTAATTATAATGGCACCACTTCACAAAATTTTGTCCAATTCTATGTAAGTCAAACTCCTTGGTCAATGCTTCTGCAAGGCAAAAAGTCAATGAGCTGTCATCAGAGAAGGTGCCAGGAGGTAAGTCGTAAGTGCCATACCCGATCATATCAGTTACGGGATTATTACTTATAGCTTGTCTGCTTTTGAATTCAACAGGAACACCAAGCGCATCCCCCACAGCTACACCAAAAAGAACAGATTTTGTTGCTAGTTTAATTTTGTCCATGTTTGAAATATTTCTTTGTTATATTGAATACCAATGAAAACTGGCTTTTGCCGATACTTGAAAGGGGGTAGTTGTTAGTAGAAAAATTATACCCATAATACAGATTTACAAACCCCAATCCAATACCAATTTTAGGTGTAATAAACAGATCAGTATCTTTATTGTCAGTCAATACTTTTGTTTCAACTACCATGGTAAAAAAATTATATCCATATTCAGCGCCAAGCTTGACACCATAAATTTTTGAGGTAGGCATCCATTCAAAGGAGGAATAAGCGATACCATTCACATAACCAGATCGAGAGTCAAAGTAGTGACTGACTAAAGATGGCCCTATTTCAATGAACGGGGATTTTTGCACCCCTACTCCTGTATGTAATGCTAATGAACGCCACGAATAGTTATAACTCTTTGTAGAATCTTGTGCAGTGATATTTACCTGTGCACACAAAACCATTGGAAAATACGCAAGCACTATTTTGATAAATTGTCTCAAATTACTATTTGTTAAAAAATTGGGTGCCCTTTTACTTGAGTATAGAGCATAATTGCTCTTTTTCTCCAATATTTTCGGCTTACTTGTACCATTTTCTTTACTTTACCCTTCTCTTTACTTCGTTCTGTGGATCACGTGTGTCACAGAACAAGGCGGGGAGATTACTACCGTCGAACCACATGAGGGTTTGTCATTTTTTTTACCAATAACCGCAATTTCCTCTTGTGTAGAATTTCTTGTTTCAAAAATATCTATCCCTTTCTTGTTTAGAACGTGTTTGATAATATTGTATCCTCTATTTCTAATTGTGTCAGATGGGGAGGAAATAATTACCGAGGGATAAGGTTTAAAATCAGAATTGGGAATGACTGCACTGGCAAAGCTATCAAGCTGATGAATTTTAATTTCTATCAAATCGTTGGTTTCCAGATTAATAAAAGGAGGTTTGCTGCTATCTGATTTAAATGTGCAAATTTTCAGACTAGACCTATCATGATAAAATACTGAAGATGTGTCAATCATTATAAAATTGTGATGTCCATAAAACCAGGTAGAGGGAGGTAGTGGATCGTGTGATTTTCCATCAATACACTCTATGACAGTAGCTCTTTCTGAAGGTTTAATAACATAAAAAACTAAGTCCTCCCGATGCTGAAAACTGCACGACAATAAACAAAATACGCTAATAAGCTTCAATAAATATTTCATACCGTATATGGTTTTGGATACTACTTGCATTTTCATTGGTTTCATGCCGTTGTTGGTGTTTAGCCCCACAAGTCATTCTGAAGTCTTATTTCACAGACGGGGCGTCACCAACAACTTTTCCTCCCTTAACAAAAATCTGCATAATGAACCAACATTGCAAATATATCAACACCTATTACAATATAGCGGGTAGATGACCAGAAGTAAAAGATAACAACGCTATGAATTAGTTGTTGGTGACGCCCGGCAAGTTCAATAAAACAGTAAAGTGACTTGTGGGCTAAACACCAACAACGGCGGTAACTTTTCAAAACTTGGGCGTCGAAGAATATATAAAAATTTATATGGTTTCTTAAAAAATAAAACAATATTTAGATTAAACTGCAACTTGGGTTAAGACACTAGAAGATTGGAATAAATATTTGAAAGAGTTTTCGGAGAAGCTGATGAAGCCTTTGTCTATCTTTTGGTTTGATTAATCTTAGTTTAACCATTGCTAGAAAAAGTTTGTAACAATTACTTTGCTATAACGTATTCTGAAACAATAAATTAGGATCCATTATGAAACTACTGGCCATTCTTTGTTTGCTATTTTCTAATTTACTTTTCGCCCAGAAAAGTAAGCATATTGGGTTTCTGATGGATGATCTATATTCCGAACGGTGGAAAAAGGACAGTGCTGAATTTGCCTTAAATGTCAGGAGGCTTGGGCATCGGATTACCATACGAGTTTGTGAAAGTGATACTGCTTTGCAACATAAACAGGCCAATGAATTAATGGATCTTGGTGTAAGTATTTTGGTGATTGTTCCAGAAGATGGCAAATCATCAAGCGTTATTGTACAAGATGCCCACAAACGCAATGTAACCGTGATAGCTTATGACAGGTTAATATTGAATGCCGATTTAGACTATTACATTTCGTTCGATGCATTCGAAATAGGGAAATTACAAGCACAGTTTATTGTAGACAGCCTAAAAGGAAAAGGCAATGTTATTCTTTTAAATGGCCCAGTGTCTGATCAAAATGCCAACCTCTTTCGTGAAGGGCAGTTGAATGTTTTGAAGCCATTTGTTGAAAGTGGCAAAATAAAAATTTTGCACGATATTAGAGTTCTGGACTGGGTAATTTTGGCAGCTACTATGGAAATCAATGAATTCTTATTAACTACCAAAGAACCCGTGAATGCTGTGATTGCAGCAACGGATGAACTCGCTGAAGGGGCGTTAGAAGCATTTTTGTTTTCTAAGCCCAAAGAAAGACTGCTAGTGACTGGACAAAATGCAGATCCGCTTGGTTTGGATAGAATCAGAAATGGAACTCAAGGGATGACAATATTTAAAAACGTAGAAGAACTGGCAAAGAGGGCTGCAATTTTAGCAACAGACATGGCTCTCAAAAAGGATATTGCATCAACTTCTTCTATTTATAATGGAAAAAAACAAGTGCCGTTTCAGAAGCTTGTACCTGTGGTAATAACTCAAAAAAATATAAATTCAGTCTTTTAATAGTTTTGAATCAACAATAATTCGAGTTGTTGTTAGATGCTTAGTTTGCAAGCTAAAACATGCCTAAATTTCACTTCATCAGTCAAATACAGTCATGATCTAGAAAAGCATTATTCCGTTTTAATGAACCTAACTGAAATGGTTTTCCCCCAGTCAATGTTAACGAATATATTCCTTTGCTCAAGTTGCTAATATCCAACGTTTTATGAGCTTTATTAAATGATCTGGTCATTCCATGCCGTTGTTGGTGTTTAGCCCCACAAGTCATTCTGAAGTCTTATTTCACTAACGGGGCGTCACCAACAACTTTTCCTCCCTTAACAAAAATCTGCATAATGAACCAACATTTCAAATATATCAACGCCTGTTGCATAATAGCAGGTAGATGACCAGAAGTAAAAGATAACAAAGCTATGAATTAGTTGTTGGTGACGCCCGGCAAGTTCAATAAAACTGTAAAGTGACTTGTGGGCTAAACACCAACGGCGGCGGTCAGTTTTTCTAATCTTAGAATCCAATTCTAGAAAGTTGCTCAATTTCAATCCCAAGGCTTTTTAGCCATTCAATTCCGAAATCCACTGGATTTTCGCAAATAACTTTTTGATACAACAACGAATCAAATAAGACCTTATTTTCCTTCTTTTGTTCAAGTTCTAGTTCTGCCTTTCTGATACATTCTATTTCGGTTTTGGCCAATTTAGGAAACTCGAGAATTTCATTCTTGTCATTTTTCAGAGATTCAATTTTATCTTCAAGTATTTCAATCTGTTCGTTTGAATATTGAATAGCAATTTCGTGATTCAGAACGCATTTCCATTTGTTATCTTTAAGAATCAAATTAAAAAGAGATTTGTCATTTTGGTCAATTAGAAACTTTACGCCATTATCCCTTTCATAAATGCTTGCAGCTCTAATCCATATATAAATCCTGTCCAATTCCCAATCTTTCATGACACTCTGTTAAAATGGCACATAACGCTTATGTTTACGCAATTGCGTAAATATCCGCTATATGTGCAATTGGCTTTTAATTTAAAATTTAATTTATTAAACAATTTTAATCTTAATTTCTAATAAATCCAATTCATCCAAAGGTGAAACAATTTGGTCAAACCCTTTAGTGGTAATGTGTGTAAATCTCTGTGGTTTTGCTGCTTTCGTGCGCTAACAATGATTGTCTTTTATCCTTATTGGTGATCAAATAAATCACAATTCTCCCTCCATGGCCTGTGGCACACAGGACATTAACTTTTCGTTCTGTGTGCCACAGACCGAGGAAATAGCTTGATTTTGTCATAGAAATCAACGGCGGTAAACCCTGTTGTTAGCTACAGTTTTTCTATTTTTTTTAATAGGTCACTGCAATTTTTAGTCCTGTCGTCAATATTTCTTAAACAACCTTCGATGCAGTCTATATATTCTTTACTTAACTCTGAATTATTATACAATATGTCAAAAAAAGAGCTTCCAGCTGGTGGCTGACCTGTTAACATTGTATACCAAATTGCACCAATTGAATAAATATCAGACCTTTTGTCAATAAGTTTTGGATTTTGGATTAATTCAGGAGCATTATAATAACCACTTATTGTTGCTTCTCCAGTTTTTGTAAATCGAGAATGTAATTCATTTTCAATAAAAATACTTAGCCCAAAATCAATTATTCTAAACTGATTTGGCAATGAAGCCATTATATTACTCGGTTTCAAATCTCTATGGATTAAACCAATTTCGTCATGAGCATGTTTTAGTGCACTCACGATGTTCTTTATTAATTCTAAAGCATTGTTTGGCTTAATTACTCCAAATTCATTTAATATTTGATTTAAATTCCTGCCATTAAAATATTCCATTCTTATGAATGGCCTTTTACCGACCAAACCAGCATCATAAATTTTAATTATTGAAGGATGATTCAATTTGAAAAGCATTTTTGCTTCTTGAAAAAATCTTTCCAGCTCTTTTTCTCCACCTTCGTAAAAAGTAGGTGCAAATATTTTTACGGCAAAAGGCAGATGCAAAAGTCTATGTTCGTACAAATAAACTAAGCCAAAACCACCATTTCCAATAATTTCTTTTTCTTCATAATTTTTACTGAATTCTAAAGCACCTTCTCCTGTTTCATACTCAACAATTTCTAATAAAGGGTTAATTGCGTTAGCAATTATCACTCTTCTTTCTGCATAAGTAGGTGCTTCAGCTTTAATCCATGCCCAAAACTCATCAGAAGTTCTACATAACTTTAGAAACTTTGGAATTACTTTTTCTAAATTAGATTGTGCTAGAATTAATTTTCTAAATCGGCTATATTCTTTTTGTTCCAACCCTCCTCCGGTGGCTAGTGAAACAAGACCCATTTTAAATTGTTCAATTTGTAAAACAATATCGTCCTCGTCAGCAATATTTTCAAGTTCGTTGGATTTCATAAAATAGTAGCTAACAGTCGCGGGTATTAAAAGTTGGGGTATGCGAGGCGCGTCTGTATCCCACAAGAAGAAACATGACAGGGGTGCAAATGCAACCCAACCACCTAACCCCCCAATGTTTTATACCCGTTGTTGGCGAGTCGTGGTTTAATTATACTGCCAATAGAGGCAATATTATTTTTCCTGCAATTAAAGCCCATTTACCAATATCACTCATTACAGCTTTAACTTTATCTCCATTGGCTGTTTGTAATTCATTTATAGCTGCTTCAACATCTTCATCTTTAATTGAATTACCTATTGCTGTACCTATTTTAACAATGTCGTCAACTAACTTTTTAATTTTTTCAGGTTTACGCTCCTTCTTCTTTTTCTCCGTTTCTTTTTTTAATTCAGCCATTGTTTCATCATATAGCTTTTGATTAAACACAGTAACAGTTAAACTGTACAGAGTATTACCTCCATAATTTACTCCAATAGATACATCCTTGACAATATCATTCTTAGAAATAAGATTAGATATATTCCTATCAATAAAGACATCAAATTTACTTTTATCTTTATTATCCATTTTAATAATAACATTTCCTCCAATATTTATTGACCCTTGAGTTCCCGATAAGCTTATTGATGGTGGTACTCCTTCATCAATGCCAGGCAATTTAAATGACATTAGCAAAGTATCTCCTTTAACACCGTTAAATTTAAAATCTGTTACTCTTGGTAATTTCTTTGATATAGTCAATGGTGCACTAATGTCATTTGCACCATTAGTATAGAAATAAGTTGAAGATGTCTCATTTGGAATCTCCTGTAAACCATCAAGTTTAATATTATACTTATTTCCTTGTTTTGTGATTTCTGGTCTAATATTTTGATAATGAGAATTTAAAAATCGAATACCTAAATTTCCATTACCTTCTGTTTCAATATTTTGATCGGTATAAGTACTAGCACCATTAGGCAAAATTATTGAATAACCTGTATTCCTATTAAGAACTTTTAAATCAAAATTAGGCACAAATACAACTTCGGTCTCGGTTGCATTGAAATTTTCATTAGGGTTACCAATCATACTAGCCCTACACGTAACAAAATATTTTGCATTTATGGTCTCTATATCAAATTGAGTGTTAAATATTAACTTCAATTCGCCGTTATATGAAAAACGATTTGTTCCTAATTGATTTACATCAAGTTTTGTTGTAGAGCTATTCCCTACCGATACTTTTTTTATCTCCAATTCTGAAATTTCAAAAGGAGTTCCAGAAGGAATACTTTTAAAATTAATTATACCTTTCTTATTGTCTTTTTGTGTTGCACTTGTGCTAATATTGATTGTTCTATTTGTAGGTGTTGTATTGTCTTTGGGAGCATATAAGTTCAAAGTCGGAGTTTGACCTGATTTTCCATTAATTACGTAATAAAGTTTAAAACTTAACTTTTCCCAATTGTTTTGTCTTGAAGGTTTCATCAGTAATGAATTAGTCCCATCATATAAGTCTGCAAAAAGTACAAATGGTTTATCTGAGCCTTCTTTAGTGAGGTTAATATTTTTCAAAATGTACTTTTTAGAATTAGACTGTTCAGTTTCCCAATATATTAGTCCTTTTGCGCTAATATCAGCGGTATATTGATTTTCAGAACTATTTGCCTCTTGCTGAACTTCAATTGAGTTTAATATTACAGTCAGCCGAGTGACACCATTTTGTTCCGTGTAGCTGATATCAATATCCGAAATTGGGTCATTAATATCGACAGTTCTTTTTTGTCCGTAGCAAATATTTGCTATTAAAATGATTAGTAGAAAATACTTTTTCATAATTGTTGGATTAAAGTTTTTATAAATTTACAAAATTATCTTGTTTGTCCAGTATTTCTTTCCACACTCGCCAACGACTGTGTTTACGCAATTACGTAAATATCCGAAGTGGTCACAATTTGTATTCAATTTAATATTTAGACCAATTATACAATTTTAATATTAATTTCTTTTAAATCCAATTAATCCTTGGTAGAATTGATTTGGTCAAATCAATATATGCCTAAGTGGAATTAATTTTATGCAGTTTATTGCTTAATTGGCTTTGAACATATCTCAAAACGGTTCCTTTTGGTACTATAATTATAGTTTAAAATACTAACAATTTGCCGATAAAAGGGGTATCTATCTTAATTCTCGGTTCATTTTGGTCGATGGTTATTTCCGTCACAAATTTTATTATCAGATGCGTAAACATCTCTATATGGAGGGGTTTACGCAACTGGCCACCCACCCATCAAGTAGTATTGCAATAACCACGATTACTTGCCCTTTGCTCTTGCCCCCTTTGCTCAACGTTTACTTTTCTTGGCAACGGAGTTGTCACTGGTTTCCTGCCCAGTGAAATTCTTGACCTTGTTCTGCGCTTGTTCGGTGCCAAAGGCTGCATCTGGTGTATTTCCCTCAAAATCTCTTCCCAACTGGCATATTTGGTCACTCTGGGTGGTACTGGCAAAGGGATGTGGATGCCCTTCAGAAAGTATTGTGTAGCCAACAG
>JAIYAU010000051.1 GCA_027488865.1 Cytophagaceae bacterium | reverse complement strand
GTGAACTGGGCTGACAAAGCAAGTTTTGGTAAAACCTACACAGCTGGAAGTGGTATCTTGGTCAATGCTGGCAATCAAGTAAGAACTAGGGTAGATAGCATAACCATAGAAACTTCAGCGAACATTTTACAAGTAAAAGACGCTGGTATTACTGCCATCAAACTAGCCACTAGTGCAGTAGACAGTACTAAAATAAGATCGGGAGGGATTAACAAAGTATTAACAACCACTGGTACAGGCACTGTAAACTGGGCTGATAAAGCAAGTTTTGGTAAAACCTACACAGCAGGAAGTGGTATCTTGGTAAATGCTGGTAATCAAGTAAGAACTAGAGTAGATAGTATCACCATAGAAACGTCAGCTAACATTTTACAAGTAAAAGATGCAGGTATTACAGCCATCAAACTAGCCCCAAATGCAGTTGATAGTACAAAAATCAGGTCGGGAGGTAATAATAAAGTATTAACTACTACAGGCACAGGCACAGTGAACTGGGCTGACAAAGCAAGTTTTGGTAAAACTTACACAGCCGGAAGCGGGATCTTGGTCAATGCTGGCAATCAAGTAAGAACAAGAGTGGATAGTATCACTATAGAAACGTCAGCGAACATTTTACAAGTAAAAGACGCTGGTATTACAGCCATAAAACTAGCCCCAAATGCCGTTGATAGTACAAAATTTAGGTCGGGTGGAAATAACAAAGTATTAACTACCACAGGCGTGGGAACAGTAAACTGGGCTGACAAAGCAAGTTTAGGTAAAACCTACACTGCAGGAAGTGGTATCTTGGTAAACGCAGGCAATCAAGTAAGAACAAGAGTGGATAGTATCACCATAGAGACGTCAGCGAATATTTTACAAGTAAAGGATGCTGGTATTACAGCCATCAAACTAGCTCCAAATTCAGTAGATAGTACAAAAATCAGATCCGGCGGTAATAATAAAGTACTAACCACCACAGGAACTGGCACAGTGAACTGGGTAGATAAGAAAAGTTTAATTTTTAATCCAACGGTTACAAATGGGATTACCAAAGTTACTTCTCCAGGAGATACGCTGAAACTAGGTGGTGCACTTACTCAAAATACAACAATTACAACTGGTACTAAAACTTTCCAAGTTGTAGGAGATGTTTCTGCTGGAGGGCAAATGCTGGCTAATCAGTCGTTTGCTGGTGTTATTTCAAATGGCAATGCAACAGACGTAGTTATCGCAAAAACCATGATTTATATTCCTGCAGGCACATTAAAACTATCTGGGTCAATTCTTGCACATGTAAATGGTGGAGTAAATGGTTCTGTTGGTTTTAGATTAAATTCAGTGGTTACAAAGGTAAATACAGTTTCTACCGCTACACCTTCTAGTAATATCATAGAAATTACAGGAGTAATACCTACTGGTTGGCAATTATTAGAAATTGTTTCTAATAAGGGAGGGGCAAACAATGTGGTGGTGTCTGGTTATAATTTAACAGTGAAAAATAATTAGACATAAAAATGGGAGGACGAGCAACAGCAGAAAACCGAATTAAAGAAATCAAAAACGACTTTGGAGCAGGCTCGCTCCTTCAATTTAAGTAAGTTTTTTGCTACCGAAGTAGCCTTCAGAAGAGTAATACTATGCCACAACACGGTGGCCGATTTTAAGCACATGGTCTTGCAAACCAAAACAGGGTACGGATAGACAAATAGATCAAAAAGAGTTATTAAATGCAATGACAACTTATATTGAAAATAAAGAGGTTTATGACTTGCATAAAAAGAATTCCAACTTTGCATTTCAAAAATTTGAAATGAACACTTGTACTGATAATTATTTAAATTTTTTTATCAGTAATATATATAAATTGTAAAATGAAAGGATTGGTAACGGTTCTTTCGCCACATTAAATTTTTTGACGTATGGTTTTTTGAAGTTTATTTAATCTACTCTTTTATTAACTTTACCACTTCTTGAGCACCTGAGGGTGAAACTATTTTTATAAAATAAAGACCTTTGTTCAAACCATCTAAGGAAAAGGATTCAGTTTGGGCATTAACATGGGTGTAAACCACCTGACCAGCCACGTCTGTAATGAATATTTGACTTCCCACTTGTGTACTCACATTTAACTTACCAGCAGTAGGGTTAGGGAAGACTTTGGTACCAAGGCCAATAGCTTCTTGTTGGTCGTCAAGTTCCAACACCTTGGAGGTACTATCCCCATAAGTTTTACCACCGATATGGGAATAATATAAAGTTTGACTTTTAATATCTGGGCATATTGTCCCTTCAGTAAAAGGAAAGAATTGAACTTGAACCATCCCATTTTTACTGTCCAATAATATAGATTCCTTACCAACTTCGAACATTTGTGTTTGAATCTTCAAATACCGAATGGAATCCAAATACGATGTCGATAGCACTTTGTCCAAGGTGGTAAAAGGACCCAAGATTGGATACTCATCATAAGGATTGATAGGTAAATTACTAACAGCAACTTTATTAATCTTAAGCGTATCTATCGTATTGGTGGTGTCAATAATGCCGTTATTATTCTTATAATACACACGATTGGAATAAATAAAGGCCATGGAATCTTGCGCAGGAAACTCTAATCGTTCTAAGATGATACGTTTGGACATACTCACAACAGGCTGGTAGCAACTGGTATGGACTATGTAATACCTTAATTCATCGCCTGGCTTGTAGTTAAAATAAGAACGAATATCCCATGCAGGATAAGAAGATGTGATATTGGCAATAGTGTTTAGCCCAATAGGCGTACTTTCAATCACATTGTTGTTACCTCCTGTAGGGTCGGCAAACACAAAAGTACTCCCATTAATGATGCCATACTGTTTGGAGATTTTGATTGTAAGACCATTACTTAAGTCAATATTCATGACACTGTCTTGCAATCCCAAAAAGGACTCATATGTTTTGCTTTTGAAGGTAGCTTCAATCGGTAAGGTCTTGTTCAGTATCCAAGATGTATTCAAAGACACATTCGTCTTGATCAAAAAAGTGTCCTTGCCGCCATTTGCTAGGAAAAGCGCATCACCATTGACTTTTAACAACAATTGTTTGCCAAAAATTCCTTCAAACTCATTGCAATTTGAACCATAGCACCACGATCCTTCAAAATAGTTCGGGTTAATGGTAGTTTTTAACATATACAAAGAATCCCCATTCCCTAGTGCCAAGGCCGAATCTATCCTTGAGCCAATAATGAGCTTTGTAGGTATTTCATTATTAGTCACTGGGTATGTCAATGAAAACGCCTTATTGGTAAAATATTCATACACCATCGACTTTCTAAAAGGCTGGTAAGGAAATGCTTGCGAATATTGACTAAAAACAAAAAAAAGTAGGACAGTAGCAAAAGTTGAATGTTTCATATGATTAGAAGATTAAGTAAAAAAAAAACTTATTAAATGTACCAATATGTAGATAAACAACAAAACAAACATCTGTTTATTTTTTAGGTTTTGTTATCTTAATTTAGTTTATGTCAACCTAGCATCAGAAAATACTTAACTGGGGCGAGAGGATAGAAAAGCTTTTTCTATGCAAATCGCACAAGCCATGTTCTTTAACAGCTTCTCGATGGTCTTCTGTGGGATATCCCTTATTTTGTTCCCATCGATATTGCGGATATTGGAGGGCCGCGTTTTCCATCCAATCATCACGAAATGTTTTGGCCAAGATGGAAGCTGCAGCAATCGCCATGTACTTACCGTCACCTTTTACAATACATGAATAAGGGATATTTTTATAACGTATAAATCTATTCCCATCAATAAGTAGTAGTTCTGGAGTGGTTTTGAGCTGGTCAAGGGCTTGGTGCATAGCCAAAAAAGTGGCTTTTAGAATATTGATTTTGTCAATTACAGTATTGGAAACATCTTGCACACTCCAAGCGATGGCCTCTTTTATAATAACTTCTCTTAATTGGTCTCTTCTTTTTTCGCTCAGTTTTTTGGAATCATTCAAAAAATTATTCTTATAGTCTTTGGGTAATATTACCGCTGCAGCTGTAACTGGTCCTGCTATGCAACCACGGCCAGCTTCATCTAAGCCTGCCTCTATTAAATCTTGGGTATGAAATGGCAGAAGCATGTTGCAAAAATTAAAATTTTATAAAATCTGAGCATGATTTACTTTGAAATTTTATGTTCAATTTATTTTCTTGCTACCATTAACATGTTAGTAACAGGAAAATCAACTGGTGAAAGTTGGTTGTCTTCAATTTTATACAATTCTATTTTACCTTTTAATCTGTTATTAACAATCCACTGATTTACGTAAGCATTAGAAACTAGATCTATGGTGAATCCTACAGCCTCCAACGCCGATTTCCAGTTTGAAAAACTCCAGAAGGTAAAAGTTTCATGCATTTCACTGAGCCAATTGTCTGTATAATCTTTTCTAGACATAAATTCGGCTGCGTCTGCCAAAGTTAAGTATATAAATTCTTCATTATTAATAATTTCCACCTTATAATGAAGGGTGTAGCCTTCTTGTTTTCTAAAATCTTTTACAAATCTTAAAAATCTACCATGGGTAGAAAGGCCATCTAGATATTCCTTAAACGCTTTGGGATCTTCTATTTCCTTATCGAAGTCGTCCATTCTTCCATCCTGTTTGTTTAGTCGCATGAGTACCAAATCCGATGGATTCTCTGGGCCTACAACATCTCTATTAATCCAAACTCCACCAAAAGCTAATTCCTCATATCTGTTTTTTATAAATTGCAATAAATCTTGTCTGCTGCCATAAGATTCTATTTCGTGCGTAAGAGATGAGGTATGGATGGTGTGCATGGAGTTACGCTGAAAAGCAAGACCTGTTACTGCATTGCGCTGTGCAAAAAATACGTTAGGGTTGTCAAACTCTTGGTTGTGTTTCCTTTGTTGGCAAATGTCATAAAAATGCCTCGCAACTTCAATCCCATAAAAATCACATTCTTTAAGTCGTCGATCTTGGCAGGCTAGCTTAATCCAAGAGGCTACAGCACAACCAATGTCTCCAATTCTCCCAGTTTGGATATAAGGAGCTGTTTCGTTGTATTTGAGTTGGGCAGTGTCATCCATTTGTTTCACATAGCTGCTGTAGTCTCTGGTTTCAGTTATGTCACCATCATCTCCTACAATGTGGTCATTAAAAAGCTGTTGCACCTTTTCTCCCAGCTTATATTGATTCCATATTTTATACGAGGCAGGATGAATTAATCTTATTACATCTTTGTCACTTTGCCAAGTCATGGCTTCAGCAATTTTTTCCACTACTTGCCATGGCAAGCTTGCTTGATATACCATATTGTCCTTATCAGCCAGTTCAGCGGGTAATATAGTAAATCCTAATTTTTCGTATAACTTATAGACAACTGTAGAACAAATAACTAATGTGTTTTCAGGCGAAAGTTGTAAGGTATAATCACTTTCGTGGGCAATTCGTTTTAAAGTATATGCTGCGAAATCATCCACGATACCAATGTCATCAATTCCATATATATAAGAAGGTACATCTAAGTCTCGTACAAAATCTTGCAACATAATGGACCTGATGTAAAAAGGCACAGGATTTCGTCTGGTATTGGAATGATTGGCGGAGGTAACAGCAAAAATGATTCCTTCAACGGGAATACTTTTGTCAAATCGGTTGCCATCAATATCTACTTCATGTTGTAGTTGCGTTTGAATTAATTTAAAAAGATACTTGAATTGATAATCCGTCATTAAATGATGACGTCCAGGAAAAAGTAGATACATGCAACTAAAAATTATTTTAACTAATTAACAATTTAAATTTCAATAATCAAAATTTTACATAAGTAAATACACTTTTAACATTCGAGTTTTAAAATTATATTTGCCTTGTTAAATTTATACAATTGTTGCTAATAATATTGTTAAATGAAAGGAATAAACGCTAAACAAATAGTTCTTTTAATAATAATTGGATTTTTTTCGGGCACTTTGGGTAGTTTGGTGATTTATTTTTTTACACCCAAAAATCAGACCTTTGTTGAAAATTACTCTCAAGCACCAGTTATTACCAATAGCCGCTACCAAGCCATGGCTAACAGTAGTGATAATTTTATAAAAGCCTCTGCAGTAAGCACCCGTTCTGTGGTGTATATCAAAACTGTATCTTCCTCATCAGTAGATCAATATAATTGGTTCGACTTTTATTTTAATGGTCGCACAGGGCAAGAACTTTCTTCAGGTTCAGGTGTAATTTTTACCAATAATGGGTACATCGTTACCAATAACCACGTGATAGACAGGGCAGAACAAATTGAAGTAATTCATAACAAACGTTCTTATCCGGCTAAAGTTATTGGGATTGACCCTTCTACTGACATTGCAGTAATTAAAATTGAAGCAGAAAATTTACCAGCTATTAAGATAGCTTCCCTAAAAGAAGTGCAAGTAGGAGAGTGGGTATTGGCCGTGGGCAATCCTTTTAATTTAACATCTACTGTTACCGCAGGAATTGTAAGTGCCAAAGGACGAGATATTAATGTAGTGAAAAGTAGGTTTCCAATAGAGTCGTTTATTCAAACAGATGCAGCCATTAATCCTGGCAACTCTGGTGGTGCCTTGGTAAATATAGAAGGTGAACTTATAGGCATAAACACTGCCATTCTTTCAGAAACGGGCTCTTATGCTGGATATGGCTTTGCAGTGCCAATTAATATAGTGGACAAGGCTGTGAAAGATATAATTGAATTTGGAGAGGTGCAAAAAGCATTTACTGGCCTTGAAGTACTTGATTTAAATACTGAAATCGGTAATAAACTCCACACCCAAGACTTAAGTGGTGTGGTAGTGGCTTACGTTCAAAAAGATGGCGCAAGTGCAAAAGTTGGGATTCAAAAAGGGGATATTATAATTAAAATAAATGGGAATAGTATTGACTCCAAGGCACAATTTGAAGAACAAATAAGCTATCAAAGACCTGGAGATCGTATTAATGTAGTATACAAAAGAGAGGATAAAGAGTATCAAGCTACCTTAGAACTAACAAATATAGAAGGTACTACTGCTATCATAAAAAGGGAAATTTATAAATCAACCATTTTAGGAGCTGAACTAGAGCGAGTTTCCAAAGTAGAACGAGAAAAACTATCTATAGAATCTGGAATTAAATTGCTAAAAATGACTCCTAATGGTTTTTTTAGGAGAACAGGTATCGAAGAAGGATTTATCATTACCGCGGTTAATTTTAAAAAAGTAAACTATCCTAAAGAGTTAGAGGAGGTGTTTCAGAAGGCTAGGGGTAGGGTAGTAGTAGAGGGTGTTGCCAAGAATGGCTATAAACAGAGTTATCAATTTTTCATGTAAAACTCCCTAGTGCGATGTCAAGATATTTGGTTGTATTTTTTGTAACACTTTTTTCTTTTATCTCAAGTTCTGCGCAAAATGGTTCCTCCTTAGAGCCAGATACTGTACGCCTAGGGACTTATGTAATGAGTTTACATGATATAAACTTTAGGGATAAGGAGTATACTTTAAGATTTTGGATATGGATGAAGTACAAAAATCCTGATTTTGATTTTGCTAATTCTGTAGAAGTGCCTAATGCAAAGGATCTTGAAATTTTAGAATCTATAGTGTCAAGAGATACGGCTACAGGAGAGGTATGGGTGTTAATGAAACTTAAATGTGTAATGAAACAAAGTTGGAAGGTGGCAGATTACCCATTTGACAAACAATTTTTATCCATACAAGTAGAAAACAGTAAATACGATACGCGCTCACTTGTATTTAAGGCAGATACTACTGGCCAACATTTTGACCCAGATTTTACCATTGACGGATGGAGGATTAACAAAATCGCTATTTCTACGAACCAGCATGACTACCTTACCGACTTTGGTGATGTCAGTTTAGACTCTAAAGTTTCTCATTATGCTGCATTTAACATAAATATCGATATTGATCGTAGTGCGTTAGGTCTCTTTCTAAAGTTATTTGTGGGCATGTATATCGCGTTTTCTATTTCTTGCATTGCCTTTTTGGTGGATGCCGAGCACGCAGAACCTAAATTTTCCTTGCCTGTGGGCGGACTCTTCGCAGCAGTTGGTAATAAATATATTATCGATTCCTTATTGCCCGAAAGTTCCACTTTTACGCTAGTAGATGCTCTCCATACCACCACTTTCATATTTATTTTCATTATTTTACTCATTTCTTCTATTAGTTTATTGCTATATGGTAAAAATAACCTTAAACGTTCGTTGAAATTTGATAGGTATGGATCAATAATTACCATTGTGGTTTATTTCATCATCAATCTTATTTTGATTGCTAACGCCGCCTTGCATTAATTTTATTCAATAAGGTATTTTTTAGTAAAAAATTGTAGTTAACCCTCGTCAAAATTTGTTAAAATTGGTAAAAAACTTAAAATACTTAATTGTGTGCATTTTTAAGTTTTTGCGATCATTAACCATGTAAATAATCCAGCAATAATTGCATATGTTCCAATAATTCGGTAAGGCAATGTTTTTCTAAAGTTATATTCTTTAAAAAACTCCTTTTTAAATCCTTCATAACCTCGTACTTGTTTTAGGTTTTTTATTAGCTCTTTGTCTTGTTCAACTGCAGCGTATGTATACTGTCTACTAGTTGGAAAGTCCTGCAATATTTTATAAAAATATTCTGGGTTTGCTTTTACCATTTGATAAACTGATTTGTAAAAATAACCGCTTTGAGATTGATATTCCATAGGCAAGGTACTTAGACTGTCTTTCAAAATGGAATAATTTGATTGAGTAATGTTATCAGTGATAAATTTTGTTGTTTTTGTAAATGCTGTCTGTTTTATGGACATTTGGTCGTAAATTAAAGCTATCTCTTGGTCGATCTGTGCAGTAAACTTGCCGTGATTAATAGATTTGTTGGGTTGCTTTTCCCAAGCATAATAACCATTTCTAAAGGTATAATGATATAACGGGAATTCTTTGTTTAATTTACTACTTAAATCAAAATAGCTTTTCAAACAATAAGCATTATTTAAGTCTCTATAAACTTTTAATCCGCTTTCTAGCTCAGTTTGATATTTTTTTTCATTGTCGGATATTAAGGTATAAATCGTTTCATTCTTTAACAAAGTATAGAACTTACCCTTAAATTCATTCTGTATGGTACGGAATAACGTGTCTGTTTTAATAATTGCTGAACCTATACCTGCTTTGTCATAATACCTGCCCATTTTATACACCTTCACATAATCATCACATAGTTCAATATAATGAAGATTTTTCCTATCAGTCGTTTTCAAGAAGGTAGAATTCTGTCCGAAAACTAAAATATGGGTGGCATAGTTAAATGGGTTATTGTCTTCTTTGTAAATCAAAATATCCTTGTTTACATATATAACTTCCCAATTGTTTCGGTCAATGTACTTTATATTCTTTAACCGCTTTTTATTCTTATTCAGAATTAATTCACATTTTTTTTCATCAGGAAAGTAATAACCTTTACTAACCTTATTGTTTTTTGATGATCGGAATGTGAATGTACTGTCTTTGAAAAATTCAATTGTTAAAAATTCTTCGGAGTTATGTGATTGCGAGACTAATTTTAGGCTGTCTATATTGGTGTAAGCTCCCCAATTACTCAAATTAATTAATTTCCATTCGCCAACCAAATCATTTAAATTGCAGTCCTTTTGTCCAAATGTGTTCCAAGGAATGTTGAGAGTAATTAAAAGAAGAATCAATCTAAATATGGTCATTTCATAATGTTTGGTTAACTTTTGGAACTATACAATTCTTGCGTTTATTTCATTAAACATTGTTTTGTAGCTCCAATTTATGATTTAAACAAAAATAGTTAGACTCAAAATTAAAATTTTTTTAATACAAAGCGGTAGAAACCATATGCGCTTCCAATATCAGGAAGACCTTAGCGTTATAGATAATCCACTATACTATTTAGAAACCTTTGTGGTAAGTTCTCAACTCTTATTTTGATTGCTAACGCTGCCTTGCATTAATTTTATTCAATAAATAAGTTTTCGTCCACAAATTCTTGGCAATAATTTTTTATGAGCTGTCTTACACGTCTAAATTCCGTACTTATTTCTTCTTCTGTTCCTGTCGCTTTTGCTGGGTCAGGAAAATTATAATGAAACTTCTTTGCATTTGTTGGGAAGTAAGGACATCGTTCTTTGGCGTTGTCACATACTGTAATTACAAAATCAAAGTCAATGTTTAAATATTCGTCAATGTTGTTTGAAGTATGATTCGAAATATCAATCCCGTCTTCTTTCATGGTAGCAATTGCCCTTGGATTTACTCCGTGAGTTTCAACACCTGCACTGTAAATTTCTGCTTTTTCGTTAGCAAAATGTCGCAAGTACCCTTCAGCAATTTGGCTTCGGCAACTATTGCCTGTGCATAAAACTAATACTTTTTTCATCTGTCTATTTTTATAATATTTATTAAAATCCAAAGTAAATTAATGATGGTAAACCTAGCATCAAATCCATAAATAAAATTTAGGCAAATAATTCCTACAAGAATTATTATAAATCTTTTATTTCTACTAATATATTCTATTATTTGTACCATAAGTTTAACAGCAGCCACCTCCTGGAGTGCAGCAAGTTTTGGATGTTTCTAACGCTGCTAATTGCAGTTTTTGTTTGTCAAGTGGTATTCCGCAATTGTCTTTGGCTAAACAGTCAGTTTGTTTTGCTGTCAATAAAAAATTTTCACCTTGAACGTCAACTCCGTATTTGCCAACTGTGTCAGTTTGATACTCTACTTCTATCTCTAAGTCCTCATTGCCAAATAGTTTTTGAGAAAGTTCAATAATTCCAAGTAGTTTTTTGGGTTCTAAGCGGTGGTCAGTATCCCTAGCAACCCATACTTGAAAGTTGATTGATTTTTCTTCTCTAACAGTACCGCCGCAGTCAATAAAGTTTTTGGTGAATAGTCCCGCTTCTGTGATGTGAAAATGCCTTGGTACTAAAGTTCCATTAGGCTGCACAAAGTTTATATTGTTTACTGTGTTCAAGTGTTGTTTGAAAGTCGATATTTTCATTTTTTATAATTTTTATTTTAGCAACAGTTATTTTTTTTCTTTTCTAAATTGTCTGAAATAGTTGCGAAATAGCTTTTAAGTTTGCTCAGAACATTTTCATCAATGCAATAACAAATGGCGTTACCCTCAATGTTGCCTTTAATAAGTCCAGCATTTTTTAGTTCCTTTAAGTGTTGTGAAACTGTAGGCTGTGCCAAAGGCAATTCATTAACGATATCACCACAGATGCAGGTGTCCACCTTTAATAAATATTCCAAAATGGCCACTCTGGCAGGATGTCCTATGGCTTTTGCAAGAATGGCAATAGCATTTTGTTCGTCTGTAAAATGTTCGGTCTTAGTTGCTCCCATTTTTCAATATTATATTGCAATATTACGATAATAATTTAAAAACAACAAATCCTTCATTGAAATAATTTGTAAACTGTCTATCTAACTTAACTTCAATAGATCATCCAGGTAATAATTATTTTTTTACTTTATATTTCATAATTTAAATATAGATTCTAAAAAATACGACTTTTGCTATATACAAAGGAATTTGTTTGTTGTAAAATTAAGGAAGGGAATTGAGGTGGAGGGCATTCACTTACTAACAGCAAAACGATTTAAACTTTAGCTATTTATTCCTAAAACTATCCAAGGAGGATAGTTTAAAATAAATAGAAAGTATTTATAAAAACAGATAAGCACTATTTTTTATTATGAAAATATTAGGAATAAAAGGTAAAAATTTAGCATCCATTAAAGGTGAATTTAACATTGAATTTGATAAGGAACCATTATTGTCTGCAGGTATTTTTGCCATTACAGGACCTACTGGTGCTGGCAAATCTACCATTTTAGATGCGATGTGCTTGGCGCTTTTTGGACAAACTCCTCGATTTAATACCAATTCAGCAAAAGAAAACGGAGTGGTGTTGGCCGACGGCGAGGGTACTATTGCCCAAAAAGATGTTAAAAATATTTTACGAAAGGGAGAAACAGATGGATATGCCGAAGTTAAATTTATGGCACAAGATAAACAAATCTATAGCAGCAGATGGGCGGTAAGAAGAGCTAAGAATCAGTCAAACGGCGCATTACAAGCTGATAGTATTGAATTGAGAAACGTGACTACAGGATTGCCATTTGCTGATAAAAAAACCGAAACTAAGGAGGAAATTGTGCGGCTTATAGGGTTCTCATATGACCAATTTACTAGATCCGTATTATTGGCTCAAAACGACTTCACAGCATTTTTAAAGTCCACTAAAAATGAAAAGTCTATTATCCTAGAAAAGCTCACTGGCACAGAAATTTATACCAAAGTTTCCAAACTTATTTATGACAAAACTAAAAAGGCAACAGAAGAAGTAGTTCGGATTCAAAATTATCTTAAGGATGTAAAATTATTGGCTGATGAGCCTCTAGCCGCATATCAAAAAGAAGAAACAGAAGTTCAAATACAACTTCAAAAATTGCAACAAACAAAAATTGAATTAAACAAAGAATTGGCATGGCATAATGCGTTGTTTAAATTTAATCAAGATGTGTCTCAAGCGCAATTCCTTTATGATCAGCTAAAAATAGAAGAGAAAGCGAATGAACAGCGTAAAGCAACATGGAACATTATAGAAAAAGTACAACCAGCTCGTGTGCTTCAAGAAACCCATCAAAGACTCACAATTCAATTAGCTGAAAATATTCGTGAACGTGATAAGTTAACAGCAGAAAGAACGGTTATTCAAGCAGATGTGGAAGATCAAAAGAATAAACATGCGCTGTTGCTTAATAAATCAGAAGATTTTGAAAAATACATTCAAGATAATAATGAACTAATCAAAACTGCAGAAGCAATTGATTATCAATTGACAATATTACAAAAACAGATTAAGGAATTACAAAATGAACACAATGAGGCAATACTATCTCAAAATAACGCCAGCGCAGCCCACCAAGAAACGTTAACAAAACGGAAGGTGCTAGAAAAGGAAATAGGAGATTCGGAACAATTTCTTTTAAACAATAAATCTAGAGAACCTATTGCCAAAAATGCTATTTTAATTGTACAAAAATTAATTGAGGCAGAAAATGCACAGGAAGAGATAATTAAAAACAAGCAATCCGTAGAGTTATTAGAAACCAACATAGAACAAAATCAAGCTATTTTAAGGACCAATCAAGATTGTCTTTTGGAACATTCAGATGCGTTCAATAGCCTTAAAAAAATTATACAAAATAAGCAAAAGGAGTTAAATGAGGTTGATATTCAATTTATTAAAACTGAAATTGAAACAAATAAAGTAAAAATTACAAATTTAAAAGATGCCAGATTTACGCTTCAGGAGGCTAATCAACTCCAAGACCAAATCAATAGTTTAAATAATGAAATATTAACCCATACTAATACCATTGCAACGTTAGAAAATGCTCGTATAATCTATCAAACCGAAGCTAACCGCTTAAAAGAAAAAGAAAAAGAGGCTGAAAACGCCTATCAAGTTGCCTTGTTGGCAAGTTCAGAGAATATTATTTCTCTTCGCACGCAACTTGTTCCTAATGAGGCATGTATGGTTTGTGGTAGTACTAGCCACCCTTATGTTACTGAAAATAAATTGCTTAATCATGTGCTTGACGCACTTTTGGCCAACCACCAAAAACATAAAGACGACTACCAAGAAAGTCTAAATATGTTAATAGGGGCGCAGCAGAAAATAAAAGTCTTAAGTGATCTTTTGGTAAATTTAACCGCCAACCAATCTCAAACGTTACAAAATTACGAGTTAAAGCAAAAACAACTGGACAACATCCAATTTGAACTTAATTATACCATTAAGGAAGTATCATTTGAACACTTTATTGAAACTTCACTTGCAGAATGTAACCATTTAATAACCAAGTTTAACGAACAAGAAAGTCGTTTTTATGAACTTCAAAAGTTACTTGAAGAAAATAAAGAAAACTTTCATAAGGCACAATCTACCATAGCCCAGCTAAGTGCTGAAAATGCCAAATTAGAGTCAAATATTGTGCTCGAAAAGGAAAGTTTACTACGAATATTTGAGAATAATACAAAAGCTCAATCGCAGGTAGCACAGTGCATTAACACCGTATCGCAGTATTTTGATAAAAAAGATTGGAAAACCACTTGGTTAAGCGATCCTAGTACTTTTAGAACTAAAATCGAACAGTTTGCTCAGAAATGGCAATTGAATCAAGAACTTTTTGAAAAAAACAGTAAAGAAATACACACCATAGATGGCTCTGTGAATGCTTTATATAAAAATTGGCAAGATAAAATTGATATTAGTCAAAAAGTACAAGAAAAGCTCAAAGTACTTCTGGAGGAATATGAAAGTAAGCTAGCCCAAAGAAAATTATTGTTCGATGGCAAAGACCTGCTTTTGTTACAACAAGAATGGAAGGATACGCGCTCACAACTCAAAGAGCAACTAGCCCTTCTTTTGCAAAATATGCATCAAAGAGACTTGGAAGAAGAACGATTAACAGGTAGTATCAAGAAAATTGAGGAGATTTTTAATGATACTACAAAAGAACTTGAAAGTGTTCTAGTTAAAATACAACAGTGGCTTTTGGATTTTAACCAATCTGAAAGTCTGAACCTTACCATTGACGAAATTTCAAAATTACTTAGGCACTCACAAACATGGAGAGAAAATGAACGATTGTTTTTCAAAAATCTTGACGATCAACTTTTGCGAGCTTTGTCTACCCTTGACGAGCGTAAACAACAGCAGGCCATTCATAAGGAATCGTATACTGCGGCTTTTAACTTGGCTGATGTACAACTCGAATTACAAAAAAATGAGGAAGAACTAAAAAATACACTTGTACGGGCACAAGAAATTAGTTTTCACCTTAAAAATGACCAAGAAGCAAGAATAAAATCAGCTAAGTTTATTTCCGAATTAGATGATTTAATTAAAAATCAGGAGAATCTTAAAAAGCTGAACGACATGTTTGGTTCGAGTGATGGCAAAAAATTTAGTCAAATGGCGCAAGAATACACGCTTGAAATTTTACTTAACTACGCCAATGTTCACCTCAAAGACCTCAGTAATCGATATTATTTGCAGAGAATTCCAGATACACTAGCACTACAGGTAGTGGACCAAGATATGGGCGACGAAATTCGATCGGTACATACCCTCTCGGGTGGTGAATCTTTTATAGTTTCGCTTGCACTTGCACTAGGCCTAGCCTCATTGTCAACCAACAGAATGAGTGTAGAATCTTTGTTTATTGATGAAGGTTTTGGTTCCTTAGATGCAGATACCTTACGTGTGGCTATGGATACCTTAGAGCGACTTCAATCACAAGGCCGAAAAGTAGGCGTTATTTCCCATATCCCTGAAATGACTGAACGAATACATGCCCAAATTAACGTGATAAGAATATCTGAAGGCACTAGCAAAATAGCAGTGGCAGGGTTATGATAATTGATTCTAAAGGGTAGGAGTAGCTAGTTTTCTCCTTTCGGTTGCTATTTTTAACCCAGAATCGATAGTAGGGGTAAACCCTCCAAAAGTTTATAATTTCTTCGATTGTTTGTGCTAAATAGTAAGAACTTTTGGAGGGTTGGTTGTTTTATAATTGCGATTGAATAGTCTAGGTTAATTTATGATACTTCTTAGTTTTACCAAAAAGGTAAACTATTCCATAAAGTGTAATTTTGAACCTGGATTATTAAATAGCACAGTTAATGGCCTGTCCATACACCAAAAGTTTAACCTAAAGCTTAAGCTTTAATACGATTCTTCATTGACTTTTCTAATTAAAACATTTCTTCAAATATTGCTTTAATAAGTGATGTATCATCTTGTGTATCTTGACTTATTTCCCAAATCATAATACCAGATCCATGTAGTTTAGCAAGTTTGGTTTTTGCAACTATCGTAGGTATGCCATTATAATATATTTCCCCTTGTGAATCTAATTGGGCATACTTTATATTGTCGGCAATAATATCTTTATAGGCTTTTTCGGGATGTTTTCCATAAAATGGAACACCTAATACCAATTTTTCTTTGCTTAAACCTTTGGCTTGCCATTCTTTTATACATTGTTCCCCATATTTAATGTCAGAGTGTGGAGCCGGTTCATGATCATAACACATAATGTTCACCCAGTCTACGTATTCAAAAACTTCCATTTCTAGTCCATCCATATTGATGCCATCACCAACGGCTGCAAATGTTAGGAGCTTTCCTTGGGCATTTAGCTCGGATGACAAAGTCTTCATAAGTAAGGTGAATTTTTTCGCAGATTCTATACCATTAGGATATTCCCAGTCAATATCCACACCATCAAGATTATATTCTTTTACAAATTGAGTGATATTTTTTACAAAATTTTGAATGGATTTGTCGTTAGAAGCCAGTGCTTCAAACGCTTCATCATTGCCACCACCATCACCAAGGTCCCAACCACCTACGGCGATAAATAATTTTACCTTGGCCTCTTTAGCCTTTTTTTGAGTTTCTTGAAGTTTGTTACTATCAAAATTTTCCAACCTTAAACTACCGTTGGAGTATGGTGTTACAAAAGAATAGTTGACGTGGGTTAAGTATTTAAACGACACTTCATTAAATCCTTCTGCCCAAGAGGCCAAATAACCAACGACTTTTTGTGCGTTGACAACATTTGAAATAATAATTAGAACAATTACGATAGATTTTTTCATTTTGGTTTGATTAAAATTGAATATTAATTATTTGCAGCTAAAGCCAGCGACAAGGTAATAAAAAGTTTATCATTGGTAATCACACCACCTGATTCCAGTATTTTAAATAATTCAACTTCTCTTGATCCTGCATATTTTTTCGAATTGGTATATATCTTCAAACCTTTGGGAGGCATATTCACCAAATCTTGAACCAACGAAGGATTTGAAAAATCTAATTCTGTATCATTTTCTGATTCTAAGGCTACCAATACTAAATGCTCAGGTAAGCATTGATAAACATAAACAAAACCTACACCCCTCACTTCCAAATACTTGGTTTTGATCAATATACTTTCGAACACCACATCACTAAAAAGTGAAATTATTTCGTCTGTTCGATCTAAATCCTGTTCTTTTAATTTTATCCATTCATCAGCCGTGATGCCGCTTACCACCAAAAACTCCACAAATTCCTTTTCTAAAGGCAGTAGTTCTTCAGTGGTTAACTTTCTGTATTTGGGTAATTTCATTTTCAACAACTTTTATGCAAATAAAAATAAATATTTGCATAAAATTCTACCAAGGGTTGTCAATACCTTATATTTGATACATAAAGAAGATAAAGATGTTGTACCTCATTCCTGGTTTAGGAGCAGATTATAGGGTTTATGCCAATTTTATTACCAACCGACCCTCGAAAATACTTACTTGGATTGATCCAATTCCTCAAGAAAGTATATCAAATTACTGCCGAAGGCTTTTAGCACAAATTGACTTGAATAACGAAGTTGAAATTTTAGGGATGTCTTTTGGTGGTATTATTGCCCAAGAATTGGCTAAATTAATTTCTGTAAAAACTATTTTTTTGGTTTCTTCTGTGACCTCTCCCCAAGAATACCCGCTTTACCTACGAATAATTGGTAAATTACCTGTGTATAAATTTATTCCAACTCCAGTCCTCATTTGGTCAAATTTATTAACTGCAGCTTATTATTTTGGAACAACTACCCCTGCTGATACCAAGTTATTAAAAAATATAATTGCCGATACTAATCATATTTTTCTTAAATGGGCCATAAATTGTATTGCAAATTGGCAAAATGAAGGGTGCAACGCTACAATTATTCAAATTCATGGGAACAAGGATAGGATTTTTCCAATTAAACATATAAGAAACGTTAACTATATTATCCCATCTGGAACGCATTGGATGATTGTGGACAAAAAATACCAGATAATTACAATTGTGGATAATACTCCATAAGTAATCGAATATCAATTAATGTATTACTTATTTTGGCGATTGAACCACCACAAATCCTTTTTGTTCATTACCAATCATTGCTGTAAAATCACCAGGTTCCACAATCCATTGGTTGTAATAATTAACAAAACCAAGGTCCTTAATCGCCACCTTAAAAGTAACTTTTTGCGTTTCATTGGGATGTAAAAAGATTTTTTTAAATGCCCGTAGGCGTTTTATAGATGGGGTAATGCTTGCGAATTCATCCCTGATGTATAACTGCACCACTTCTTTTCCGGATTTAGCGCCTATGTTTTTTACATCAACTGAAACTGTAACACTATCAAGTAGATTGAATGATGTTTTATCGATAGTCAAATTTGCAGTTGTAAATTGTGTATAGCTGAGCCCATGACCAAATGGAAACTGATGTTTAATCGCATCAAAGCCAAACTTGGTATCACGAGTTTCAGAAAACTTATGGTCATAAGTGGTAAGTGCACCCGTGTACTTAGGGTATGTAAAGGGAAGCTTACCAGAAGGATTGGCTTCGCCAAACAAGATATCTGCTAGGGCTGTTCCTCCCTCATTACCTAGGAGATAAGCCATGATAATGGCCTTTGCTAAAGGTTCTATCTCTGTAATCAAACGTGGGCGCGCTTCTGCTAACACGAGTACAATTGGTTTACCAGTGGCTGCGATTCGTTTTACCAATTCCAATTGAATTTTGTCAAAATTCAAGTCTTCTATATCTGCGGGCTTTTCTGTCCCGGGATATTCCCCTAGGCAAATAACCACAATATCTGATTTTTTGGCCTCCTCTACGGTTTTTTCAGTGTTGATATCTTGGTCATAACTTGTTCCTTCTATCCAAACCGCCTTATTGCCTATTTTGTCATTTATTGCTTGAAAAATGGTTTTTTTGTTTTTAGGATTATATTTTGATTCACGGCCTTGCCAAGTGTGTGTCCAAGCGCCATTTAATGGAGTTAATGAATTTGAGGCCACTCCGGTTACAAGTACTTTTTGATTTGTTTTATTCAATGGCAAAATCTGAGATTCATTTTTTAGCAAAGTAATGCTTTCAACTGCAGCGTTATAGTTTAGTTTTGCAAACTCCTCCGACCCAAATTTTTTGTAATCATTAAAATCATGAATAGATTTTGTAAACAGACCTAACTTATATTTTACCCATAAAATTCTTGATACAGCATCATCAATTCTTGAAATAGCTACCCTACCTTCTTTAACCAATTCAATTAAATACTTACAAAATTGTATATCAGAAGGTACCATACTCATATCTATTCCAGCATTTATGGCAATTGCTACTGCATCTTTATAACTAGGAGCAACTTTATGCACCGTATGGAGATATTTGATGTCCTCCCAATCAGTAACGGCAAATCCTTCAAATTTAAGCTCATCTTTAAGGATTTCTGTCAACAGGTGATAGTTGGCATGGCCAGGAGTACCATTTATTTCTCCAGAATGAACCATGACGGTTAATGCTCCCTGTTGGATTGCTTGTGCAAATGGCACCAAATAGTATTCCCTTAGAAGACGTTCTGGCATAAGTACTGGTGTTCGATCTTTGCCACTAAATGGTAGGCTGTATCCAACAAAATGTTTTAAACATGCCACCACCCTATCTGGAGAGGATAAATCATTGCCTTGATATCCTTTCAACATCGCATTACCCATAGCACTAGCAAGTAATGGATCTTCGCCAAAAGTTTCAAAAAATCTGGACCATAGTGGTTGCCTTCCTAAATCCAATACAGGTGAAAAATTCCATGGAATTGCAGATGCCCTTAATTCATATGCAGTAATAGTTCCTGCTTGTTCAGCAAGATTTGGCTCCCACGTGGCTGCTAAGGCCAGTTGCTGAGGCATTAGCGTCGAACCTTGGGTATACGTTGCTCCATGAATGCCGTCTACTCCGTAGATTATTGGAATCTTCAGTCTGGTAGTTTGAGCTTTGTTCTGTATTTGGGTAATTAATTCGTACCATTTATTACGCGATAAAGTATAAGTACCTGTGTTTAAAATACTTCCCACATGATGTATTCGAACTGCACTATCCAATCGAGCTGGATCTATGAACATCTCCTTGTGGTCATCAAAAGCAGCTCCTTTGCACACATAATCTAGAGTCAATTGAGTCATTTGACCCACTTTTTCTTCCAAAGTCATTTTTGAGACCAGCAAGTTTATTGCCTTCTTTTGTTCATCTATTGTCTGGGATAAGGCCAGAATTGTACAAAATAACAAAACAATAAACACGCTGCTGGATCTCATAAAACAAAACTTAATACGATGGAAAATCTGTTTGTGGATTAATTGAAAATTGGAGGATAGAAATTATCATATCTCATTGCAATATTCTCCTATTTTTTGTCACTTTACAAGTAAATATTAAAAAATATTATTTATAAAATACTCATTAATAGATATTTATATTATTTATTTTACACATGCTAAACAATTAAAAAGTTAAAAAACATTTAACCATAGGCGTATAATAATCCGATAATCAACAAATTATCATATTGTATTAATCCTTCAATATATTCGCCTAAAAAACAATGAAGATTTTTGAATTTGCTAAAACAATATTTATTGCAATATTAATTATAGTAGATAAGAATATTCAAACTTTGGTTTGGGTCAACAATTAAATTCTTATCGTCTTATTATAACAAATTGGAATAAATCATCTCATTTTAGTAGAGGTTCTTTCGATTTTTGAGGGAGTTATTGTTTATAATAAAATAATGGTTTTAAAAACTATATCCGCTTCTAGGAATAGTGACTAACGACTTTCTCATGGATAATAAAATTGGAAAAAATTTCTTTTTGTAATTCATCATTTCCAAGATTAGAAACGTCTAGTTCCATGCCTTGCTCATCAAAATAACTTTTAAATACCCCAACTTGAAATTCAAACGGAATGTGTTCAAAATCAATTTGATAGCTGTTAATAAAGGTGTTGAAATTTTGATAAACAAACTCATTAAACTCCAACCATGCTTTGGGAGCTTCTGCCTTGATAAGAATTGAATTAAATGGTGCGCTCATTTTTAATTAAGGAGAATGATAATAACAAATTTACAAGATTAGGCGCAATTACGAGGAAACTTGGACTTAAAAAACTAAAAATACAATTAAAATGAAGTAAGTTTTGTACTTTTGTATCCAATTCTATTAACTTCCATCAAGTGTCATTCGATAAACTTAAAGCAAATAAACAACAACTTGCAGCGCTTTCTGATGCAGGATATAGTACTGCAACTCAACTACAAGCTAAAATATTAACTAGAATAATGGGTGGGCAAGATGTGGTAGCCATAGCCCCTGAGGGCTGTGGAAAAACTTCAAGCTTGGTGATTTCCACCATATTAAAACTAAATTATGCTCAAGGAGAAGCGCCGCGTGCGCTCATTATTGCTCCAGACCGCGACCATGTAGAAGAGTTGATGGCACGATTTGAATTATTAGGCAAAAATACCAACCTTAGAATAATTGGCTTGCATAACGGCGGACAAATAGATCCACAACGAGAAGAACTCGCAGATGGCGTAGATGTGGTTATTGGTACACCAGATAGAACACTGGCTATTTATTTGAGATCTGGTTTAAATGTGAATAAATTAAAGGTATTTGCAATCGACGATGGAGAATTGATAATAAAACAAGGTTCACAAACTTTGGTGCATCAACTTACTGAAAGTTTGCCCAAATGCCAACATTTGATTTTTACAGAGGTTTATCATGATAAACTTGACAAGTTATTGAGTTATTTTATCATAAACCCAGCAGTAATCGAGGTTGATGGTGAACAACAAAGCACCTTAGAAACCATAACACAATTTTTATATAAATTGCCAAACTACAAGACCAAACTCAACCTTATAAATCTACTTATGGCAGATGAAGAGGTATTTGACAAAGTGGCGATTTTTATAAATACGCGTGCAACCGCCTCCAAAGTTTATAAAAGCCTAGAGCGCAAATTTTTGGGAGCAGTGGGCATGTTAAAACCATCTTTTGGAGATCAATTGGGGGTTGAAGATCTTTTCGATTTTTTGAGAAACGATGAACTTAGGCTTTTACTCATTGCCAATGAAGATCATCAAGCACTTGAGCTAGAGGGTCTTTCGTTTTTATTACATTTTGATATACCCGTAGATAAAGAAATTTTTATCAATAGGGTCACCATAGATGAATACCAAATAGACACAAATGCTATTTCCATAGCTTTTGCCACCGACATTGAACTAGGTGTAGTAAAAAAAATAGAAACAGCCACAGGACGTAAAATGGAACTTCAAGATTTACCGATTGGGTTGGTGATAGAGGGAAATCAAAAAAAGGATGTAAAGGAAACCGAAGAGGTGTTGAGCACTGGAGCTTTTCATGAAAAGAAGGCAAGCAATGCTAAAAACTACAACTTAGGAATGAAGGAAAAATTAAAAATTAAGGCTAAAAACGAAAAATATTCTAAAAAGAAGGGATAGAAAAAGCTATTTCAAAGTTAGCCAATATATTGAGTACAGATTAACCGTGTTAACCGAATTTATAATATTAGGAGATTTCTGAAAGTAAAATAGTTGCCTTATTGAACGTTTAAGAATAAAGTTCAATGGCTAACTACCTGAGCCATAAAAATTAGTGCTAGTACAAATTAAATGATAAAATTAGCCAACTTTTCTGCTTTCCATAAATTCTTCAAGCAAGTAATCAAGCTCTTCTAAGGTTGACTCGTTTTTCATCACATAGTCCCGTAAGCCATGTTTTATGAGCTTTAAAAATATTTCATTGTCATCTTGACCACTAAGCATTATTACCTTAACGTCTGGCTTTAGTTCTTTAATTTTTTTGTAAACTTCAAAACCATTCATGGCTAGGTTGTTTTTACTATTAAGGTGATAATCCAATAAGATGAAATCAGGAAGTAATAGCATATTATCAATACACTTTTCGCCTGAATCAAAGTTAAATACGGTATAATTGTGTTTTTTCCTTAAATGATCTCCTAATATAAATTGAAAAATTGGATCGTCTTCTACAATAAATACAATTTGCATCGTGTTGATATTTGAATTATAATATAAGTAACCACTTATTTAATTCAAATATAACACATTGATACTCATTTTCAAAATTTTCTATTTCGTGTTTTAGAAATACAAAATCCTTTTTTTCAAGAGAGTATTTTTCTAGGTTTGATACCATTTCTAACATTTCGGTATTTCCGATGTAACTCATTTGAGGCTTAAGGGAATGGGCTGCAGATTTAAGTGCTCCGTGGTTATGAGTATGAAGGCAATAACGAAGTTTTTCCATACTTGACGGCGCCTTGTCCACAATCATTTTAATCACACTTTTGAGACTTTCTTTGTCCCCATTGAGCATAATTTCCAAATTTGTCAAATCAACCTTCATCGTTTTATACTCTTATCAACCTGCTTACAAATATCATTAAATAGAAATTTATATTTTTAACGATACTTGGTATATTCTTACATAGGGAAAAATAGAAATAAGTTTTGTTAATATATGATCATTGATAGGTACATCTAGGATATAATATATTTATAATCAATTAATTGAAATTATAAATCAAAATTACATACTTCATCCAATCGCATATTTTGTAGTTTTAAATGTTTAATTCTTTTATAATATTAACCAATTAAGCTAAATTCGTTGCTACAATTACTTAGTGCATTCTAATTTTTAAAGATTGAAAACTACCGATTTCCTTTTATACTTGGCCATTACTGTAGTTATCTATGTTATTGGTTTTTCTATCGATATGATGGATGTGGATGCGACCCAATATGCTAGCATTACACGCGAAATGTTAGAAAAGAACGATTGGATTCATTTTACTAACAGGTATGTACCCTATCTTGATAAGCCCCCATTGATTTTTTGGCTCAGTGCCATTTGTTATAAAATATTTGGCATGAGTAATTTTGCATATAAACTTCCTTCATTTCTCTTTTCCTTATTGGCGTTGTATTCAACATACAAGTTTTGTAAGCTTTATTATCAGGAAAATATTGCAAGATTAGCAGTGTTGATCACCGCTTCTTGTCAAGCTTTCTTTATGATGAACAACGATTGCCGAACAGATACTGTACTCACTGGGGCAGTGATGATGTCCATATTCCATATTTCAGCCTATATTCTTAATAAAAAAATTCATCATTTTATATTGGGTTTTATTGGCCTCGGGTTAGCTATGTTGGCCAAAGGCCCAATTGGGCTAATCGTGCCTGCCGTCGCTATTGGTGGGGATTTATTGATAAAGGCTGATTGGAAAAATATTTTTAAACTTCAATGGATTGTTGGCCTAATAATTGTGAGTTTAATGTTGGTTCCTATGTGTATTGGTCTTTATGAACAATATGGTAATGAAGGGTTAGAATTTTATTTTTGGAAACAAAGCTTTGGTAGAATTACAGGTGATAACGATTTTGTAAAGTCACTTTCGTCCAATGACTATGTTAATGATCCATTTTTCTTCTATCATACATTTTTATGGGCATTTTCTCCTTGGCCTATCATTTTTATTGGAGGATTAGTGATTATCTTGGTTCAATTATTCAAACAAAAATTTAAGATAAACCGACAACAGGAGTTGATAACTTTAATTGGTTTCATCTTTACTCTTTGGGCCATGTCTATGTCTCACTATAAATTACCTCATTATATTTTTATGGCCTTCCCTCTTGCAGGTATTATTACATCACGTTTTTTAATAGAACAGATTAACGACAAAATAATCAAATGGATGTTTCCTTTACACATTTTTTTAATGGCGGTGCTTTGGGGGCTGTGTTTTTATTTAATTACATTTAGTTTTAGTTCCAATAATTTACCAAGTATCTTTATTTACATACTATTATTAGGTGTTACCATCTTTGTAACTTATCGTTCGCAAAACTGGCTCAAAATTTTTAATTTGGTAATGCTCACTGCAATTATGGCCAATTTTTTCTTGAATGCACACATTTATCCAAGACTGCTTAAATACCAAACTTCTGGCAGTATTGGTAAAATTATAAAGGAACAAAAAATTCCTACAGGTTTAGTTTATAACTATACCGGATGTGATCATTCATTAGATGTTTATTCCCAATCTATAATTAGCAGCCATGGCATCGAAGAACCAAAATGGAAAAATAAGGACTTTTTCTCAGGAGAATATTTGATACTTTTTGAAAATGAATTTCAAGAAATTAAAAAAAATAAGATAGCACATCAACTCTTGTTTGCTGGTGATAAATTTTCTGTTACTATACTTACTCCAGAGTTTTTAAATCCCACCACGCGTAGCACCGTAACTAGAAAACATTATTTTATTAAATTGTTATAATAATGTGCGGAATTACCGGAGTGTTTGCTTTATCACCCAAAGGTATACCATATTTACGTTTGGTAGAAAATGCCCTTTCCAAATTAAGAAAAAGAGGTCCTGATGCACAAGGTATTTTTACAAATCAACATTGCAGCCTAGGCCATACTCGACTTTCAATCATCGACACTTCAACAAATGGCAACCAACCCATGACCGATGTCAGCGGAAGGTACACCATCGTTTTTAATGGCGAAATCTTTAATTACAATGAGTTAAAAAGTGAATTTTTACCTGAATCAAACTTAATATCCTCCACTGATACGGAGGTGCTACTTTATTTATTTATTATACTGGGAGAAAAGGTATTACCTCTTTTGAACGGCTTTTTTGCCTTTGCAATCTATGATTCTGTAGAAAATTCTCTTTTTGTTGCCAAAGACCGATATGGTGAGAAACCGTTATCTTATTATTTTGATGCTGATGTATTTATTTTTGGCTCTGAAATTAAGGCACTAAATGAATATAATTATAGTAAGAAATTAAACTATAATACGTTATTTCAATATATCCAACTTAACTATGTGGCAGCTCCTCATGCCATGCTTCAAAATATTCAAAAGCTTGAGGCAGGCCACTTTCTTAAAATTAGCCATAATGCGTTTACATGCCAAAGATGGTATAGTATAAACAACCAAATCAGTGACATCCATAAAAAGGATGAATTGTCTTACTCCAATGCCCAAAATACTTTGCTGGGATTATTGGACCAAGCTGTAAAACGCCGATTGGTGTCTGACGTGCCACTAGGCGCATTTTTAAGTGGTGGTATTGACTCCTCCATTATAGTGGCTTTGGCAAGTAAGTACGTTAAAAACTTGAATACTTTTTCTATTGGATATACAGATGAACCGTTTTATGATGAAACTCATTATGCCAATTTGGTGGCTAAAAAGTACAACACCAACCACCATGTTTTTAAGTTGAGCAATCAGGAATTGTTTGATGGCTTGTTTCCAATGTTGGATTATCTCGATGAGCCATTTGCTGATTCTTCCGCACTGGCAGTTTATATTTTGAGCAAAGAAACTAGAAAACACGTAACCGTAGCCTTGTCTGGTGATGGCGCAGACGAACTATTTGCTGGTTATCATAAACATCATGGAGAATTTACTACCACGCATGCAGATATTTTTGCTAAAACCATAGCTGCATTGTTACCTTTATGGAATATTTTACCAAAATCAAGACATTCCAAATTAGGTAATTTGTTTAGGCAACTCCATAAATTCGCTCAAGGGATGCAACTTTCTGCTAAAGAACGGTACTGGAGATTTTGTGCAATTACTACTGAAAATGATGCCTTTGAGTTGTTGAATAGCTCCAGTCAAACACAAATTGATTTTAAAACCTACCAAACAGATTTTGAGCATCTCATAAAACATGCATCTGCAAAAAATAATCTTGGAATTAACAATACGTTGTTAAATGATGTAAATTTAGTTTTACAAAATGATATGTTGCCAAAAGTAGATCTGATGAGTATGGCAAATTCTTTGGAGGTGAGAAGCCCTTTTATGGATTATAAAGTGGTAGAGTTTGCGTTCTCCATTCCAGAAAATTATAAAATAAACCATCGCTACAAGAAAAGGATTTTACAAGATACCTTTAGATCACTGTTACCAACACAGCTTTATCAAAGACCTAAAAAAGGTTTTGAAGTGCCTTTGTTAAAATGGATGCAAGGTGATTTAAAACCCTATTTAATGGAAATTTTAAATGACGATTTTATAATTGCCCAAAACATTTTTGACCTAAATGCCATTCAAACTTTGAAAAAAAGACTAAATTCTAATAATCCAGAGGACGTACAAGGGCAACTGTGGGCATTATTGGTATTTCAATATTGGTGGAAGAAAAACTTCAACGAAATCAAAAATTAACATTAATTTTTTCAATTACTTTGTTAATTGAAAGACAACAAACTTTACTTTGTTCAAATTGGTTAACATACAGATATAATCTATTATTATTTTGAGATCACTTAATTCAGTTAATAAATACTTTCTTAAATACAGGCTTAGATTCTTGCTAGGACTTTTATTTATCACGTTACATAATGTTTTTAAAACATTACAACCCATTTATATTGGCTTGGCACTTGGAAAAGTGACCTTAAGCATCAAAAATTATAACTCCAGTACTAGCCCTGCAGAAAAAGAACTTATATATAACGATACCATTACATTTTTGATGACCTATGGTCTCACTATTTTACTTTTTTCTATTATTTCGGGAATTTTCTTGTTCCTAAATAGACAAACTATAATTGTGATGTCTAGAATGGTAGAATTTGATCAAAAAAATGAACTCTACCAGCATTATCAGTCACTTCCCTTGAGTTTTTATAGAAAAAATAACACCGGTGATTTGATGGCACGAATTAGTGAAGATATTGGTAAGGTAAGGATGTATTTTGGACCAGCAGTTATGTATGGTATGAACATGATTACTTCTACTGTACTTACAGTTGGCACAATGTTATATGTAAATCCAATTTTAACTTTATATGTACTAATTCCTTTACCAATTTTATCCATCACCATTTATTACATTAGCCAACTCATAGAAAAAAAATCCACCGAAATTCAAGAAAGTTTGTCGGCACTTTCCACTCAAGTACAAGAATCATTTGCTGGAATAAGGGTAATTAAATCTTTTGCAAGGGAAGAAGAAATGACCGATAAAGTTTCACAAGCCAGCCAATTATATAGAGACAAGTCTTTAGAACTTACTAGAATTCAGTCGTTTTTTCAGCCGATTATGATTGGTTTAATTGGCCTAAGTATTGTATTTACCGTGTTGATAGGAGGCTTGCAAATAATTAATAAAGCTCCAAATGCAGACATTGCTACTATAGCTGCTTTTGTAATGTTTGTGACTAATTTAACTTGGCCAGTTACTGCTATTGGATGGGTTACCAGCATTGTGCAGCGTGCAGAAGCTTCCCAAAAAAGATTGAATGAAATATTGTCAACAAAAACAGACATCGTTTCTACCAAAAACCTAAGCACTGAACTAAAAGGTAGAATTAAGTTTGAAAACGTTAATTTTATTTATGACCAGTCGGGGACAGTGGCTCTTCAGTCAATCTCTTTTGAGGTAACCGAAGGCCAATCAATCGGGATATTGGGCACTACTGGATCGGGTAAAAGTACCATTGCCAATCTTATTTGTAGGTTATATGATGTGACAGGCGGAAGAATTACCATCGACGATAGTGATATTAAAGATTATAGCATTGATTCACTAAGAAATCAAATTGGCTATATACCACAAGATGTGTTTTTGTTTTCAGATACGATTATAAACAATATCAAGTTTGGTGCATCAGAAGCTGCAATGGATGAAGTAATTACTGCCACAAAAAATGCTGATCTATTTGAAAACATAAGTCAATTTCCTGATGGATTTGATACTGTACTTGGAGAAAGAGGGATTACATTATCGGGAGGACAAAAACAGCGTGTGTCTATTGCTAGAGCACTAGTAAAAAAACCTAAAATTTTAATATTAGACGACAGCCTTTCTGCTGTGGATACCAATACTGAGAATGCCATTCTTGAAAACTTAAAAGAGGTGATGAAAGGAAAAACAACGGTAGTAATTTCTCATAGAGTATCATCGGTTAAACTCGCAGACACCATTATTGTGCTAGAAAATGGCCAGATTATTGAGCAGGGAAGTCACGAAGAGCTACTTAGCCACAACGGGATGTATAAGTCCATTTATGATAAACAATTAACAACTGAAGCCATTAATACCTGAACAAAATAATTAACCAAGTGAATTATTAAGATTGATATTCGGTTTAATTAAATATATAATTTTTTGAAGTCATGTAGCTTGATTTAAACATGAGGGTATTCCTAATCATCTTTTTATTATTTATAAATATTTATAATAATTTTGCCCAAAAAGTTGCATTAGTTTTAAGTGGTGGTGGGGCCAAAGGGCTAGCGCATATTGGCGTAATTAAAGCATTAGAAGAAAACAACATTCCAATTGACTATATTGTGGGTACCTCGATGGGAGGTACTGTGGCGGGTTTTTATGCCGCTGGGTATAGTATTAAAGAAATAGAAAGAATTGCCAAAACAAGAGATTTTTTAGAATGGCTAAACGGTACCATTCACCCTCGGTATAATTACAATTACAATCAAAACGATCCCAGCACATCTTTAATTTCGCTTAAACTTAAAATAGATTCTACTTTAAAAACCCAGCTTAATTCTACCATTATTAATGATATCCCGCTTAATTTTGCTTTAAATGAATACTTAGCTTATGCAAACGGCCAAGCAGGAGGCAATTTTGATAGTTTATTGGTACCAGTAAGATTTGTAGCCGCAGAAATATTTAGTCAACAACAAGTTATATTGTCCAAAGGTAGAATCGCAGATGCTATTCGTGCGACAACCAGTATCCCCTTAATCTATAAACCTATAAAAGTTGATGGAAAATACCTCTATGACGGGGGATTATATAACAATTTTCCTGTAGATGTGGCTAAAGAAACGTTTCATCCAGACATTACCATTGGTGTAAATGTATCCTCAAAAAATTACAGCACTTATCCTGAAAACAAGGATGAAGTGCTTATAAATGAAGGTATGTTATACATGTTTTTATCTAAAAGTGATACAACCAAGCTAGATTCACAAGATATTTTAATAAGTCCCAATGTGAATAATTATACGGCATACGACTTTAATCAAGCAGAAAAAATCATAAATAATGGCTATGAAACAACATTGTTAAAAATAAATGAATTAAAACTTAAGATTAGGCGGTCTGGCGATTCCTCTGAATTAGCAAAACGGCGTGCCAACTTTTATAATCCTCAGCGAGATTTTTTTATAAAAGATCTCCAAATGCAACATTTAACACCCGAACAAAAAAGTTATGTGTATAAAATTTTAACTCCAAGACGCAAACCTCGAACGATGAGTTATGTAAAAAAGGAATATTTTAGAATGGCTAACGAAGAGTATTTGCAAATTGAATATCCAGCAATTGATTATGACAAAACCACTGGCAATTACTTATTAAATTTTTTTGCCAAAAGAGACAGAAGGCTAAATATTGACCTAGGAGGTTCACTGAGCAATCGTGAAATTAATCAACTATATGTGGGGCTTCAATATAAGTTTATTAATTATTTGGGAATTAAGATTTTAGGAAGTGCCAATATCGGTACTTTTTATAACAGCGGATTGATTAAAATACGATTTACGCCACCTTCTAAATTTCCTTATAATATAAATCTTGAAGCACAATACATTAGTTACAACTATTTTCGTACAACTCAGCTAATATTATTAGATCCTAATCCATCTTACGTTCGACAAAATAATAATAAATTTGGAATTACCTTTAATACCCCCATTGATGTAAAGAGTAAATTGTCAATCTCCTCTCACTATTTTTATAATTTGGATAATTATTATAATCTTCAGGTAATTTCTTCAAAAGACACTACTGATAAAACTACTTTTGATGGATACGTGGCTGAAGCTAAATTTGAAAGAACTACATTAGACAAAAGAATGTACAGCAGCTCTGGCAAACAATTCTTTCTTTCTGCAAAGTATTATAACATAACTGAACACCATTATCCCGGTTCCACCTCTGCATTTAATCAAAATTATTTACAAGCGCATAATTGGGTAAGCTTAAGAGCAACAGCACAAAAATATATATCTATAAGCTCGAAAGTAAAAACTGGAATCTCCACAGATTTTGCTGCAAGTATGCAACCAGTTTTTAGAAACTATACCTCCACTATTATTAATTTGCCAGGTTATTATCCACTTAACGACAGTAGAACGTTGTTACTGCAAAATTTTAGGGCATTTACCTTTATTGCAGGTGGCTTAACACAGTCATTTTTTCTTAAAAGAAAGTTAGAACTTAGATTTGAAGGACATGTGATGTTTCCCATTGAAATGTTAAACAAAAATTCTCTCAACAAAGTGTTCTATAAACCACAAAACACACAATTTGCTGCGAGTTCAACATTACTTTATTGGACCATTGTTGGGCCCTGTGCTGTGAGTGTTAACTATTATACCGATACTAAAAAACAACTTGGTCTATTCTTTCATTTAGGATATTTACTTTTTAACAAAAGGGTATTTGATTAACGTTTTTTTTCTTTTAACAGAATTATCACCACAGCAGTTATTAAAAAAACAGCTGCGATTATTGTATTCAATTTAATAATTTCATTAGCGATAAAATAGCCTAGTAGTACAGCAACCAACGGGTTTACATAGGCATGTGTAGCCACACTTGTAGTACTCGCATTAGCAACCAAATAGCTGTAAGCAGAAAATCCAGCTATTGACCCAAATATTGTTAAGTAGGAAATTGCCCACCACGCAGTGGGTTCAATCTCGTTGATGTCAATTAAATCCCACTCACCAAAACTTAAAGCGTACAGTTGGTTTACTATTCCTGCTGTAAACATTTGAACTCCAGTACTAATAAATGGAGATGATGGCATTGGTACCTTTGACGAGAATATAGATCCACCCGCCCAACTAAACGTACACAAGATAAGAACCGTTAAATGCCACAGACTTATTTGCCCAATGCCAGCAACACCCTCGGGTTTTACCAATAAAAACATTCCTAACATTCCCAAAATTAAACCAATCCAAGTATTTGTAGTAGGTTTTTCGTTTTTGTTAATAAACCAAGGTATAATAGCCACCCATATGGGTTCGAAGGTAATCACCAAAGCCACTATAGAGGACGGTACAAATTGAGATGTCCATGCTACCCAAGGATTCGCCAAACCAAGTAGAATTATGCCACTTAATGCCGCATTCCTAAGTTCTACTACTGTTGGTTTCGAAGCTTTTAAAATTAATCCCAATGCTAACAAAACCATACCAGCTACTAGCAACCTAAAGCTAGAAAGTAAAAATGGGGGAAATGAAACTAAGGCCATTTTTATACCTAAATAGGTAGAGCCCCAAATCACGTATACGATAGCAAAAGCTATATATAAACGGATTTTTGCACCAGGGTCGATGGTTTTATCAAATAGTTGATTTTTCATGAATTCTAATTTATAAACAAAAAAACCCGAGCTGTTTGGGCTCGGGTGCGAAATTTATTGTTGTTATTATTAATTAAAACATAAAAAGCACACGAGCCCAATCAATCTTAAAGATGACCACGACCGCCGCGCAAATATGTTTTAGTAAGTTTCTCATATATTTAACGCAAAGTTGGTTATAAAAAATCATATTCTCAACAAAGTATGGATGAAAAAGTTATAGTTTATGTATTAACTAGGTATATTTTAAAACTTTTATGAAAACATAGCCTTTGTGATATTGACAGTAGCACAATCACATAAGCTTTATATAATCAAATAAATCTCTTAATTTGCTGTAAAATTGAGCCATCTTAATTCGTTTTAAAATTCTTGAATATATGAGTAATAACAACAGTATTTTTTTGCGTGCAGAATGGAGAAATTTAATCATGGCCAATTATGTTATTGATCCTGAAATACTTAAATCCTATTTGCCACTTGGTACAGAACTCGATTTTTATCAAAATCGATGTTTGGTAAGTTTGGTTGGTTTTCAATTTGTCAATACCCGTGTTTTAGGTATAAAAATACCTTTTCATACCAATTTTGAAGAATTTAACCTAAGATTTTACGTCAAGCGGAAAATAGGTAATGAAATTAGACGGGGCGTGGTATTTGTAAAAGAAATAGTACCCAAGCCAGCTATTGCCTGGGTAGCGCGCACTATTTATCACGAACCCTACGTAACTATGAAAATGCACACAGATATACAAACACAAAACAATCAAATATATTGTCGATATGATTTTGGAGAAAATCATATCGCAGTAATGGCCGAGATAGACAAAAAAACCATTTTACCCAACACCGAAGAAGATTTTATTACAGAACATTATTTTGGTTATAATAAGTTTAATACACAGAAAACCCTAGAATATGGAGTAGAACATCCCAAATGGAACACCCATAAAATTTTGAAATTTGTGGGTAAATGTGATTTTGAAAAATTGTACGGAAGTCAATTTGTACCTTTTCTTAATACTGAGCCTACTTCAGTTTTTTTAGTAGATGGTTCTGAAATAGTAGTTAGAAAAGGGAATACTATAACTTAATATAAATGGTATTGTCAAAAATTTCTGATATCATAGTGGTAAACAACCCAACCGTCTGAGATTGGAAAGAAGGCCATTTGATTTTTACTGCCTTATTAAGAGCAAACCCCTTTTTGTAATTGGAATATTAAGATATTTTGGTGAATATTTTAATATTAGTACCGTAAATACCATATTAAATTCATATTCTGCTGCTTAAATATCGATTTTATTAGCTATCTTGCCATGCTATTTAAAAGCGGTTATAATCAATAATTTATTCATTTAAAATGTCAGACGGAAGTAATATTATACCCATTACCATCGAAGATGAGATGCGCGGTGCGTACATCGATTATTCGATGTCAGTTATTGTTTCAAGAGCATTACCCGATGTAAGAGATGGGCTAAAACCTGTACATAGGCGTGTGCTGTATGGAATGGATGAATTGGGGGTTAATTATAATAAAGCCTATAAAAAATCAGCAAGGATCGTAGGCGAGGTATTAGGAAAATTCCACCCACATGGTGATACTTCAGTTTATGACACCATGGTTCGTATGGCACAAGATTGGTCACTGCGATATACTTTAGTGGATGGTCAAGGAAACTTTGGTTCAATAGATGGAGATCCACCTGCAGCCATGCGTTATACAGAAGCCCGATTGAGAAGAATTGCAGAAGAGCTATTGGCAGATATCCATAAAGATACTGTCGACTTTCAATCTAATTTTGATGATTCCTTAAAAGAACCAACAGTTTTACCGGCAAAAATACCAAACCTATTGATCAATGGTTCAGCGGGTATAGCAGTTGGTATGGCCACTAACATGGCACCACATAACCTAACTGAGGTAATTGATGGTATTGTGGCATATATAGACAATAACGAAATCACAATAGCTGAATTAATGAAACACATCATTGCACCAGATTTTCCAACTGGTGGAATTATTTACGGCTATTTGGGTGTAAAACAAGCATTTGAAACGGGTAGAGGACGTATAGTAATGCGGGCTAAGGTTGGTTTTGAAACCTCTAAAACAGGTAAAGAGCAAATAATTGTGACCGAAATTCCTTATCAAGTGAATAAGGCCATGATGATTGAAAAAACGGCAGCCTTAGTTAATGAGAAAAAAATTGAGGGAATATCAGATATTCGTGATGAATCGGATAGAGATGGCTATCGTGTAGTTTATGATCTTAAAAGAGACGCAATTCCAAACGTAGTTCTTAATAACCTTTACAAATATACTTCATTACAAACCTCTTTTAGTGTCAATAACATTGCCTTGGTTCATGGTCGTCCTCAAATGCTTACGCTAAAGGATATGATTGTGAACTTCGTAGAGCATAGGCACGAGGTAGTTGTAAGAAGAACTAAATACGAACTTGCTGAAGCAGAAAAACGCGCACATATACTTGAAGGTTATTTAATAGCTCTAGATAATTTAGATGAAGTTATTAAACTAATACGTGAGTCAAGAGATCCAGAAACGGCCAGAACAGGCTTAATGGAAAACTTTAATATGTCTGAAATTCAGGCTAGAGCAGTTCTTGATTTAAGACTTCAAAGGCTTACAGGCATGGAGCGTGAAAAGATTATAGAAGAATATAATCAAATAATGGCGCTCATTACCGACCTTAAAGATATTTTGGCTAACGAACCACGTAGATATCAGATAATAAAAGAGGAATTAGCAGAGATAAAAGAAAGATACGGAGACAAACGCCGTACGGAAATTGTTTATGCCGCTGACGATCTTACCCTTGAGGATATGATCGCTGATGAACAAATGGTGCTCACCATTTCTCATGAAGGATATATTAAACGTACACCACTTACAGAATATCGCACACAAGGAAGAGGTGGCGTTGGTTCTAAAGGAGCAGGAAGTAAAGAAACAGACTTTACTGAACATCTTTTTGTGGCAAATACCCATAGTGTTTTATTAATTTTTACTGATGCTGGCCGTGTCTATTGGTTAAAAGTATATGAAATACCAGAAGCTGGTAAAACTGCTAAGGGTCGTGCTTTGCAAAATCTTATTCAGATAGAGAAAGATGAAAAAGTAAAGGCAGTTATTAATATAAATGATATTCAAAACCCTGATTATGTAAACAACCATTACATTATCATGTGTACTGAACAAGGAACTATCAAAAAAACCACTTTAGAGGCTTATTCTAGACCAAGATCTAACGGTATCAATGCCATTACTATAAATGAAGGAGATCATTTGTTGGATGTGAAATTAACCAATGGTAACGATGAAATTGTAATTGCTTCACGTTCAGGTAGGGCAATTAGATTTAACGAATCTACAGTGAGACCAATGGGTAGAACTGCCGCTGGAGTACGAGCGATAAACATAGAAGACGATGATCGTGTAGTGGGTATGGCAAGTATAAGTGATTCAGCCAATCAAACATTGTTGGTTGTTTCAGAAAAAGGTTACGGTAAACGTACTGACATTGAAGATTATAGAATCACAAATCGTGGTGGTAAAGGGGTAAAAACCTTGAATATCACAGAAAAAACAGGCCAATTAGTATCTGTATTACAAGTGGTTGATACCGATGAGTTAATGATTATTAACAAATCTGGAATAACCATACGCACTCCTGTAAGTGAACTTCGTGTGATGGGTAGGGCTACACAAGGTGTAAGGCTCATTAAACTCAATGATACGGATGAAATTTCTTCAATAGCTAAAATTGAAAGAATAGAAGGAGAGGAAATTGAAGGCGAAACAGAAATTTCTGGAACGGATGAATCAACATCTTTAACTTCGGACGAAGAAATTGAGCCAGTCGATCCTACTTAATTAAACAATAGTTTTAAATAACAATAGCCAGGAAATGTAAAGTTTTCTGGCTATTATTTTTAGTACTACCAAGGTTAGACAGGTTAGTCTTTATAGGCAAAGGTTACCCAGGAGTCGATGTTTTGAAGCCATTATCTCGAAATACCTTAATATTCTTAAAATTTGTTTTTGTTAAAATAGCTACAACTATTACTTTTGTTTCTTAAACTTAACTTTTTAACATGATTTCCTTTTTCAGTATGCAACTTTCCAGTATTCAATTAAATAATCTTAATCGTCATTTAGCTTTTATCTTTTTAACAGTTGGTGTCCTGTTCTTTTCAAGTTGTGCATCCATTATAGGTGGCGCAGACTATAGGGCAAATATTGAAGTGGATGATGAAAAAGCAAAAATTTACTATAATGGAACTTTTGTAGGTACTGGAAGTGGAACGGTGATGGTAAAGCGAAAAAATGCGAATAAATTCACCTTTACTATTAATAAAGAGGGTTGTGAAACAAAAAGATATTCTTATTACACCAGAACTTTTAGAGGGTGGGCGTTTGTGGGTTCTTTATTTGGTTGGACTTTCGTTATTAATCAAATATACTTGCCTATTGGTATTGCTGTAGACTTGTTAAATGGAGCTTATTGGAAGCCAAATCTTATGGAGAGAGGAATAACAAAAATTAACTACAAAACTTATAAGTATAATGTAAAATATCCAAATTGCTCTGATAAGGAAGTTCCTGAAGAAAAAAAACTTGTTTGGTATGATTTAGTCTATTTGAAAAACGGAAGTATTATTAAAGGAAACATAAATGAAATTTTACCTAACGTGCATGTAAAAATAACTACCAAAGATGGTAGCTTATTTGTATATAAATTTGATGAAATCGAAAAAATAACCAAAGAAAAATCTGAATAGCAATGGATTTGGTGAATAAATGGGTAAACTTTTTACCCATTTAATTTACTAGGTATTTTAATATCTCTCCATGCTGGTTATTGGCGTTCTCTATTTTTACTAAGGTCTTTTTTCTAAATGCCCACACCGTAGCTTCCCGTAAATCAATTTCAGTTGCAATTTCTTTTACTGTAACAGAATCACGTTTAAGAACGGTGGTCAGGCTAATGTACAACGCCTTTATTATTGGGAACTTTATACCATGAAAGAGGGTGTTAGCAGTTACAGATTCTTCATACCTGCACATCGAACATTTTCTTGAGTGTAGCTGTAATCCTTCTATCCATTCACTTGATTGACATTTTTTACAATTAAATCCGTCTTGCCATTTTAGTTCTGCTATAAACCTAAATGCTTGTTTATCTGATGGAAACATTAATTGAAATTCCTTGAAACTAATTTTTTTACCCCACATTAATTTTATCCTGTCCGTGGAGAGCTCTTTATTCAAGGTCCAGTTTTTTCTATCTAGCGAGCTGCTAAATTCATTCAATTTGGAATTTAACTCCTCTAATTCTTTGTTTTTTAGCGCAAGTTCTTCTGTTCGTTCGGCAATTTTGATAGCCAAATCTTTATTTATATCCTTTTGAATCCTCTCTTTATCTCTTATTTCAACAATGAGTTGGTCTTTTAGATTGGATATTTCTGTTAGAGAGGAAATTTCAGATCGTTGTAATTTCGTTTTCTCATCACTTAAATACTTGTATCGCAGTGCCAATGCCAAAAGACCTACGAGTAATTCCAATGTACCTCCCATAGCTAATGAGTTATAGGCCCAGAAACTGCTAATAATAAAGTGATAATATGCCAGGATAAAAACCAGATAAGCCACTAATAGTAAGCTGATTGAAGTTATAAACATTTTACCATGAAGGGTATTAAATATTTTTATCTTAATCAATAAAAATAAGAGGTAAGAGAAGGTGACAAAGTCGATTAGAAAATACCATTCTATAAAAAACGTATTAAGAATGGACATTAATAATATTACAAACCTGATCATTATAATGCTTATAATGTACCAGTTGTTGATTTGAAATAAGTTATTAATGTAAAATCTAAAATATATAAATTGAAAACTTAACATTAAAAATGATGAATAAATATACGCGTATCGATTCCAATGGACCAGATTAGGCCATATCCATTGAAATCCCACCCCTATGTATGACCAATGAAAAAAGCCAAGTGAAATGGTGTACAGACCATACCACAAAAAGGTATTATTTCTCAAAACGACATAAAACAATAGATTTAAACAGAACACAATTAATATCATGCCCGAAAAAATCCCATACCAGGTATATTCTTTTATAAATCTGTTTAATAATGCATCAATATTGCGAGCCCAGCTAATAACATAAACTGGATTGTGTGAATAAATTTTATAGTTAAGTTTATAAGTTTCATTAGTGTCGGGGTTATGTAAAATCAATACTTGGTTTTTTATGAATAATTGATTGTTATAGCCTTGTGCATCATGGTAGTTCACCGATTCAACCGTGTCTCCATTCGCATTTGTTATGCAAGCTTGCAAGGTTTCTATTTTATTGTCAGCCCACTCGAATACCAAGCTTGTGGTGGTTTTGTTTTTAAAGATAGCTTCACCCTCAAAAATATGCTTTGGCTTTAAAATGGTGTTTTCCTGATTAATCACACGCCATTTTTCATTAATAAGGTTATCAGTTCTATATTTCAAATAAGGTCGTGAAATTTCAGTTTGATTTATCCCGTTTATGGACAAGGTGTCGGAAGCAAATAGATTAAAAACTAATGCGTATAGAAGCAAATACAATAGATACCTAAACATGTTCTAATTTATTAGTTATCAAATGATTATCAATGAGTATAAAAGTATAAAAAATTGCACTTAAATTATAAATTTTATAACATTATTTCTTTAACTCTTTCCAATAAGACCAATAACTAGGACTAAATTTGTAATATAAAAATAATAACTATAACTATTTCAATATGAAAGCATCCTTATTTCTCAAAAAGTTCAAAGCTTGGATTCAATGTATAAAAACATTTTCATATCAAATAAAATATGAAAGACCGATTGTTTTTATGGCGATTCTTATGTCTACAGTTATAATTTCTTATGCACAACCTGTTCTCATTAACGGAAACCTGTCTGTAACTGGAAATAAAATTGTTAATAAAAATGGTATCCCTGTAAGTTTTGCGGGCAATAGTTTGTTTTGGAGTAATGACGGCTGGGGTGGTGAAAAATACTACAATGCTAATGTGGTATCTTGGCTTAAGAATGATTGGAATTCAGCCATAGTTAGGGCGGCAATGGGTGTAGAAGATCCGGGAGGATATCTGGCAAGTAAAACTAGTAACAAGAACAAGGTAAAAACTGTAGTAGATGCCGCAATTGCCAACAACATGTATGTGATTATTGATTGGCATAGTCATAATGCACATTTATACACGAACGAGGCAATTACATTTTTTACTGAAATGGCTCAAACTTATGGTTCAAACCCTCATGTAATTTATGAAATTTATAATGAACCACTTCAAGTTTCGTGGAGTAATACCATCAAACCTTATGCTGAAACGGTAATTAATGCCATTAGAGCTGTCGATCCCGATAATTTAATTATCGTTGGTACTCCTTTTTGGTCTGCTAATGTAGATGACGCCGCCAACGACCCAATCAATAAAAGTAATATTGCCTATACAGTTCATTTTTACAGTGGTTCACATGGGCAAGCTAATAGAGATAAATGCCAATATGCTTTAAATAAAGGTATTGCTTTATTCGCCACGGAATGGGGTAGTGTAAACGCCAATGGTGATGGTGCTGTAAATGAAGGTGAAACAAACGCTTGGATTGATTTTTTAAAGAGAAATAATATAAGCCACTGTAACTGGGCCATCAACGACAAGGTAGAAGGCTCATCTGCCTTAACCTCGGGAGCAAGCGCGCAAGGCAATTGGACAAGTAACAACCTTACTTGGTCTGGTTCATTGGTAAAAGGGATTTTGAAATCTTATGATTATGGTAAAGTAAGCGAGGGCATAACTTATATGAACTCGCCCAATTTAACTACGCCCAAAAGCAGTTATACAGTAGAGGTGAATTACTCTGTTACTCAAAAGCGAGATTTAATTGTTTCATTATGTGATAGTTTAAATAATGTAATTGCTAGTACGACAAGCCAAGTAGAGGGGGTGAAGTCTGTTGATGTGGTTGTTAATTTAAGTAACCTTCCTTTACAAGGTGGTAAATACAGTTGGAAAGCCGAATTACGACCTACAGGGGGTAATGCTGCTTCAAATTTAGCTACTCAAACTAACGCAACTGTAATTCTGCTTGAGCAAGATCCTCTAGTGGTAGTTGAAGCTGAATCCTACAATGCGATGTCTGGTATTAAACAAGAAACTTGCAACGAAGGCTTATCAAACGTTGGCTTCTTAGATACTGGTGATTGGTTAAGTTACAACCCAATCACAATTCCGACAGCTGGTAAATATTTAGTATTTTTTAGAGTGGCATCTGAAAACAATTTGGGTGTTATCTCTCTAGAAAAAGATGCTGGGCTTACTAAATTAGGTACCTTCAATGTGCCAAATACAGGTGGATGGCAAAAATGGACTACTATTTCCAAGTTAATAGACTTGCCAGCTGGTAGTTATTCTTTAGGACTAGGAATTTCAACTGGTGGATTTAATATCAATTGGCTGGCAATAGCTAAAGAACCTTGTAAAAAATCTGCTTCGATTACCACTCCCAAAACATCAATTTGTGAGGGTCAAAATGTAACATTATCTACAAGTGCAGTCGATGCAGTATCTTATGTTTGGAAAAATGGGAATACAGTTGTAAGTGGTGCTGGGTCTTCAAGTTTGTCAGTCAATACATCAGGGGCTTACACAGTAGAAATTACTTTTGCTGATGGTTGCAAAGCTACTGCCAATCCTTCTACAATAACAGTTCAACCTTTGCCAAATGCTACCATTACCACACCTACCAATACCATTTGTAAGGGCAATAGCTTAACCTTGTCTGCTAATACTGGTGTAGGATTAACGTATCAATGGAGTTTAGCCTCTGTCAATATTCTAAATGCTAATTCTTCAAATATCACCATCAATAAAGGAGGTGTTTTTACGGTCGAAGTTACTGAGGTAAAAAATGGTTGTAAAGCAATATCACAAAACAAAACAATCACGATACTTACCACCACAAAGCCTACAATTTCTGCCGTTTCCAATTCGTTTTGTGAAGGCAGTTCTTTGGAGCTTACAGCAACTGATGCTTCTTCTTATAACTGGATAAGAAACAACGCTCAAATCGCAACAACAAAATCTTTTGGCGCAAATGCAGCTGGCTTATATAAAGTAGAAACTACTGATAATAACGGATGTAAAGACACCTCTGCTGCATACGAAGTTATACAAACTTCAAAAACTTCATGGTACGCTGATGTAGATAACGATGGATTAGGTGATGAACAAAATGTATTAAAGGCATGTGTGAAACCGCTTGGTTATGTGTCCAAAATTGGTGATTTATGCCCAAATGACCCACTTAAAGTTTCTCCAGGGAATTGTGGCTGTGGTAAAACTGAAAATAGCTGCTTGGATTGTGCAGGAGTACCCAATGGAACGGCTGTAATTGATGTTTGTAATATTTGCGCTGGAGGCACTACAGGACTTAAGCCAACAACAGACATCAAACAATGTGGTGTTAACGCTTCAGAAGAATTGCCCAAGGCACAAGTAATGGTGGCACCTAATCCATTTGACGAACAATTTGTAGTTACCATTCCTGTTAATAATTCAGTAGTTTATATTTACGATGCTCAAGGGTCTTTGGTAGATGAACGCGTTATAAATCAATCGCTTAGTTTAGGTTCTAATCTTAACAGTGGTATTTATCTTGTCCGATTTAAAATGGACGGGAAGTGGTATCAAAGTAAAATTGTAAAAAATTAACAGGAAGGTTTGCATGTGTCAAGCAAAAGGGGCTTGGCACATACAAATCATCTTGTTTAGCTTAATTGAATGTTCACCTATGTTATAAAAATCAATACTTATGAAAATTATATTACTTGGACCGATTTTCTTTTATATATGTTCAATCTTTAGTGGCAAAGCACAATCACTTCCTTACGTTTTTGAGAATAGTTCTAGGTACAAAGACAACGAAATTTATATTGGTTTAGTGGGTCAATATCCTGGAATGGGTAATGTGTGGATGGACATGTCCAAAAGCCAACTTAAATATATGGAGTATGCCAATAATACAATGCCTGGTCCTGCTTGGGCCAACACACCCGATGGCAAGAACAAATACGCGAACATGTTTTATAAATTAAGTGATATACCCAATAAAACCATCCAGATTCCCCATGGGCTATTTGGTTGTAGAATATTGATATCATTTAAATCTCCTATGTATATTTATTTTCATAAAAATGGTGGGTATGCTGGCGCCAATCTGCAAAATTCCAATGATCCGAACGACGGAATAAGATGGGAACTGGTAGAGCTTACTTGGGGAAATGCAGGATTGTGGACTAATACTAGTAGGGTAGATGCTTACCAATATCCAATGGGACTGGAGGTCACCGGATATACCGGCGGGATTAATGCCTCTTATCAAGCCTCCTATAATGCACGTGTAAATAGTGGAGCTTCGCCTGATGTTAATAAAAAAATAGGTGAATTAATTTCTCATCAAACTATATTAAATGCTTGGCCTCAAAAAGTAGATGCTCCCTTTTTTGGTTGTAAACTAGTGAAGCGTCATTCATTAGATAACGAGCCAATAATTGAACAACCTTCAAAAATTGATGATTTTAAATCAAATGGGCCTCATAAAGACTATTTTGCAACTTACATAAATAATATTTGGAATACCTATCGATCCAAAGATTTATTGTTAAATATTGGCGATCGAGGCACTTGGAGGGGAAGGGTAACCGGTGACCGCTTTGATTTTTACGATCCTGCAGATAATTCTCAAGCCACCATTTATAGAAAACCTACCACACAAGATGCTATTGAAGGCGCAGGTGCGCTAGCTACTACTTATGCCGCTGCACCAAGTGCAAAATACGATGAGGACCTTATGATTCAAGCCCAAGTGTGTGCAGCTATTAATAGGCACGCAATACACACCAATGCACCTACAGGAGAGGTTCAATACAATCATGATTCGAACCGATTTTTTAATTATTTTCCACATAATCAATATGTTAAATTTTTTCATGACACTGACATCAGCTATTTGTCCCAAACTTATGCCTTTGCCTATGATGACGTAGGAGACCAGTCGTCCACAATTCAATGCACTTTTCCCTCCAAAGTAAAGGTGGTAGTTGGAGGTTATGGCGAAAAAATAGCCTCACCACTGATAGTGCCAGGTATTATACAAGCAGAAGATTATAGCAATATGAATGGAGTTCAATTAGAACCTACTAGCGACGTAGGTGGTAGCGACAATGTTGGCTACATAGACAATGCGGATTGGCTGGAATACAACGTAACAGTTACAAATACAGGAAACTATGATTTCGATTTTCGTTCAGCAAGTTTGGGAAATGGTGGAACCTTAGTTTTGGAAATAGACGGGATTAAAGCTACCGAAATTACCTTGCCTATCACAGGTGGATGGCAAAATTGGTATACCACACTTCAAAGAAAAATATCACTAACCAAAGGAAATCACAATCTTAAAGTAATCGCTACAAAAGGTGGGTTTAATCTCAATTATTTTACTGTAAGCGAATCCATAAAATCTACTACGGGATTAGGATTTATACGTGCTGAGGGCAAAAATATCGTTAACGACAATGGTAACTATCAAATTCGTGCCATTAATATTGGGAACTACATGGTGCAAGAAGGATATATGCTTAATCTAGGAGGTGGTTATCAATATGTTATTAAACAAAAATTAACAGAAGTGGTGGGCGCAGCTAATACTGAAAAGTTTTATAAAGATTACAAAACTAACTTTTTAGTTAAAGCAGATATTGATAGTCTTGCAAAATGGGGCTTTAATTCGATCCGATTGCCTATGCATTACAACCTCTTCACAGAGTTAGGTAAACCAGACCTTTTCATAGAAAATGGGTTTGCTTTGGTTGATCAAATCATCTCATGGTGCAAAGCAAACAAAATGTATGTGATATTAGATTTACATGCCGCTCCAGGTGGTCAAAATAGTGGCGATATTAGTGATTACATAGCAGGTCAATCATCCTTGTGGGAAGATGCCCCAGGTAGCACATTTACTAGTGCTCAGAATCGCACCCAAACTATAGCCTTGTGGAAAGAATTTGCACGGCGATACGCCGAAGAAGAAACTGTAGCAGGATATGATTTAATCAATGAAACTAATTGGACTATACCAGGTAATGTGCTGTTGTTTAATCTGATGAAGGATATTACTATGGCTATTCGTTCCATAGATAAAAAACACCATATTTTTATTGAAGGCAATAGTTACGCCAATGATTATACTGGCATGACCCCTAAATGGGACAATAACATGTCCTATAGTTTTCATAAATATTGGAATGACGTAAATGACGGTTCGCTTAATTTTATTTTTAAAATGCGAGATGAACAAAATGTGCCAATTTGGCTGGGAGAATTTGGTGAAAATTCCAATCATTGGATTCAAGAAACGATAGAATTAATGAACAAGCACAATATTGGTTGGGCAGTATGGCCTTATAAAAAGATGGGTAGCGTTTCGAGTGCCATGGCTTTTAAAGAACCTGAAAATTGGTCTTTATTGGCTCAATTTATTAAAGGGGAAGGAACCAAGCCTTCTGCCACCACTGGCCAAGAGATTTTAAACGAGTTGGTTAATAACGTTAAACTTAATAATTGTAGTCTTAACAAAGGTTATTTAAATGCTTTGTTTCCTGATCAAAACAATGAAGTTAAGCCGTTTCAGTTGGTTACATTACCCGCCTCGATTTTAGCAGCTCATTATGACGAGGGCAAAAATGGCTTAGCCTACAATGATGTTATCTATCGAACTACACAATTTGGAGCTGCAGGCGGCGACTATACGGCGTGGAATAGTGGTTGGTATTATCGCAACGATGGGGTAGATATACAGTATTCTACCTCTGAAAAGCAACCGATAGTAGCATGGCTCGAAGCCAGCGAATGGATGTCTTATACCGTGCAAGCGGCACGCACAGGTAATTTTTTGGTTAAAGCGCGTGTTGCAGGATATGGAGGCGAGCTTTCTGTTTTGGTGGATGGCATTAAGGTAATAGACAAAGCTAAAGTAAGCGCTACCGGAGATTGGGATGGTTGGAAAACAATTGATTTAGGAAATATTAATTTAACCTCAGGTAAACAACAAATTAAGATTTTGGTTGAAAAGTCAGGATTTAACCTAGGTAATATTGAATTTTTGGAGCCTTTGCCCACAACAGTTGAAAACTTAGATATAGAGAATAAAATCCTCATTACCGCAACTGCTTTTCAAGATCAAACCCATCTTATGGTGTTGGAAACAACCAATGTGCCTGTAATCATACAAGTTATGAATATTCAAGGTAAATTGGTTTGCACCACAACTGGATTAACGGGTGAATCAATTATTGTAGGAACTGAACTATCCACGGGGTTGTACATACTAAAAGTATCATATCTCAATAAAACAGAAATAATAAAGGTGATTAAACAATAAATTCCTAGTACTGGTTAGTAATCTTTTTAAGATTGTTAACCAGTATTAAGTCTTACAATTTAAATAATGTACCTCTTCCAGGTCTCTATTAAGTGTATAATTGAGAATAGATAGTGGATATTTGAGAATGTATAATTGATAATTGGCAAAGAATTATCAATAAAGTTTGGTGTATATTCTAGGTTGAAAATACCCTCATCTGGGTCAGGGGACTAAGCCTATCCTACGGTCATCTTCCAAGAGTCATTCGATGGTAGTCCCTTAATCATCCAATAACTTTTAAACTTTTTACCACCATGCACGCTGGTTGCACTGTGCCATAATATCTTTGTGGTATGGAACGAAATCGAATGGAGTACCTAATTAACGCTGGATTCTTACAAGGAGTGGTTGGCAAGTTTGGCAACTGGGTGTTACGCCAGCAACACGGCCGTACTGTTTTTTATACATTGTACCAAGGCCCAGTATCCAATACCCCTGCC
>JAIYAU010000060.1 GCA_027488865.1 Cytophagaceae bacterium | reverse complement strand
CACTGAGTTTATAAGACCTGTAAGGGATGTTTTGGAAATAATAAATGGGAAATGGAAATTGCCTATTTTAATTGCATTGGCTTTTGGAAACAAACGCTTCAAGGAATTAGAAAGAGACGTAGCTGGAATAACACCAAAAATGCTTTCAAAAGAATTGCGAGACTTAGAAATGAATGAACTGGTAAACCGGACCGTTTATGATACAATTCCTGCAACTGTAGAATATTCGTTGACAGACTATGGCAAATCATTAGATGATGTTATAGCCGCCTTGCGGGACTGGGGAAAGAAGCATAGAAAAAAGTTATTTAAAAAAGGAGAAATTGAGGAATAAAAGAAATAAATCAAAAACACCAGCTGCTAACAACTAAGGTTTCGTCTTGTTTGCAAAACAAGAGATGAAATGCTTTAGCAATCATGAAGACCATAAAATAAACCAGTTGAGTAAACCCTGTTAAATGGTTCAAAAACGAGAGTTTTTGAGACAGGCTGAGCGGCTGGCGGTAGCGGAGCAAGCTGTAATTATGGGGTTGTCGTGAGGACGTTCTCAACTCGCTTCATACTTATATTATCCTAAACGGTTCTCGTCAGTCACTTTTTATAATTCAAAAGTTTAAAGGCAAACAATAGGAAATACTGAGGCTTGGCAAGGCAAGTGTATTTTGAAAAACTTGATTAAATACATAAACCCTGTGGTTTCTGGTATTGTATTAAAACCACTGAATTGGTTATTTATCAATGCAAAGAATTATGCTAACTTGCCCTTAGGGAAACTAACAAGAGAAATATTATAGGTGATTTTACCATAGCCGAGATGTTAACTGGTATTAAAGAAAACTTAAACAATGTTTGAAATTCAAAACGAATTAAATTATTGTCATGGAAAAACAAAACCAAGTAAAAATATTTGAAGACAAAAAAGTGCGCAGCCTTTGGGATGCTGAACAAGAAAAATGGTATATCTCGATTGTGGATGTTATAGAAGTTTTAACAGGAACGGATAGGCCACGTAAATATTGGAATGACCTAAAACTAAAACTTAAAAAAGAAGGGAGTGAGTTGTCCGAAAAAATCGGACAACTGAAAATGTTATCTGCTGATGGTAAGTTTTACAAGACTGATGTGGCTGATACAGAACAACTATTTAGATTAATCCAATCCATCCCTTCGCCTAAGGCTGAACCCTTTAAACTCTGGCTCGCACAAATAGCAGCCGAACGTTTGGACGAAATGCAAGATCCAGAATTGACTATCGACAGAGCTTTAGAACAATACCTACAATTGGGGAATGAATATTATCCTTTATAAAATTATTATAGATTCATTATAATTAACTAATTCCAAATTGACACATCTTTCCATTTTTGGGAATTTTTTATTTATGCATAATAAATTATGTATTTGTAATTCAATAAGTTAGTATCAATTCTGGCCTTGGCATTTAATGTGCTAATATATAGAAAACAATATTAATCCTTATGAAAAACAACCTTTTGTTGAGCGACATACATATTCTGTCAAAAATATTTTTCCAAAATTATAAACTTGACGTTCATGATCCTGTTAAAAATGTAATTCATGACAAGAAGTCGATAGATGTGACCATTAATCCTGATGGGCAACACACAGTGCTTGTAAATACAACCAACGAGCCAATTCTACCAAAAATTGAAATGACCCAACCTGATTTTGTGATCGACTTCTCACAAAAGAATGATTTTATAAATGGTTATTCTCAGGCTAAATTTCATTATATCAACAATGTAGATGGTTCTATGCGATGGGTTTTCCCCGCAACTTTGGAAGTACCTACTTTTCTTAACTTCTATTGTGCTTCGAGTTTAAGGGCCAAACTCTATATCTTTTTTGTTCAAACCATGTATTTTCTGGGTTTAAAAAGAATAGTTTCAACATCAAGTTTTACAATACACCATCGTTACGCGTTGATTCCCGATGAAATGGTAGGTAAACATGACGCGGATAACTTCTCCATTTTTATGGGGACAATAGGCCCTAAAAGAAAAGCAATTATTGAAATTAATAAGAACAATGAAACATTGACCTATGTTAAAATTCCAATGAACCACGAGGCATCTAAGCTTATTCAAAACGAAGTTAGAACCATAAACTTGTTAAAGTCACTAAACTTAGAATCTATACAAATTCCTGCTCTACAGGACAATGTTGGAAGTTTACAAAATATAAAAACAGCTAGTTCAAAAAGAAGTAATGTTATAAACAGCTTTCATTCAAAGGGACTTACCGAACTTTATGAAAAAACATCCCATTTTATGTTTTTGGAAGAAAGCACATATGCGAAAGACACCAGATCAAGTATTCAAAGTCTGCCTGAACAACATAAAAACACAAACATTTCACAGCTTTGTGTTAAACTTAAATTATTGAGCGATGTCGTACTTGCGCAGGCACAGCCAATCGCATTTTCTACCGCGCACAACGATTTTACCCCTTGGAATTGTTTTGAACAAAAAGACAAAATAGCCGTGTATGATTGGGAAATGTCATCTGAAGCTCCGTTACTACATGATGTATTTCATTTTGTAATGCAATCGGGTGTAATGATAAAGCATCAAAAATATGCAGAAATAAGACAAGAATTAGATCGCGTATTCAATCTGCCTGAATTTAAAAAGTTAATCAATAAATACGGAATTGATCTAGAATTACATTTTCATTTGTACCTATTAAAAACAGTAAGCAACAATTTGCATCTTTATATTAAACAAGGTAAACTCCACATACAAGCATATTGGATCATGGAAGTGTGGAATCAAGCATTAAATGAGCTTATGAGTAAATATTTTTACAATCATAGCTTTAGAAAGGTTTTTGTTAAAGAACTTTTTGGCTCATTGTTATCCACAGACTATGTTCTGATGAAATATTGTGAAACAAAAATCAATCTTTTGCCTACTACCACCGATTTGGATATACTTATTGGCAAGCAGTATTTTGAAGGGATCCTTGAAAAAATTAACTATTCACACCTTGTATTAAAAACGCAAGTACAAAGAAAATCGTTTATGAACACCGTGGAGGTTTATTTTAAAGATGGTAGTTTCTTAAGCATAGACTTCTTATTTAATTTTATGCGAAAAAATCTACAATTGCTTGATCCTAATATAATACTTGGAATCCAAGGAAAAACGTTAGACGGAGTATTGGTACCTCAAAAAAGATATGACTTTGAATATAAAATGTTGTTTTATCAATTGAATAAAGCCACCATGCCCGATAAGCATGTGGAATATTACGAGTCGCTTACCTTAGGTGAAAAACGAAGCATTGCACAATACATCAACTATAAATATGGACTAGAAATAGCAGATTTGGCCGAATTATACGAACATGATGAATCCATTAGCTATGAGTTAGAAGAATACCTTAAAAAACAGTCGTTTAATCAAGGATTTTCTAAAATAAAAAACACTTGGAATTATTTTCTTGATACTTTAAGCTCGATTACTCTTCAAAGAGGATTCGCAATATCCATCAGCGGTGTTGATGGAGCAGGAAAATCTACTGTAATACAGCTACTTAAAGACAAATTAGAAAAAAAATACCGAAAGAAAGTAATCGTGTTAAGGCATCGTCCTAGTGTGTTACCTATCTTAAGCAGCATGAAATACGGCAAAAAAGAGGCTGAAAATAAAGCTGCCTCCCAATTGCCAAGATTAGGACAAAACACAAGTTTGCTTAGTTCCTTGCTTCGTTTTGCGTACTATTACGTAGACTATTTGGTAGGTCAGTTTTATGTATCGTTGCGATATTTTAGCAAAGGCTATATAATCATTTACGATCGCTATTATTTTGATTTTATCAATGATTCAATTCGTTCAAATATTAGAATACCTAAGTTTATTCCAAGCTTTTTGTTTGCCTTGGTTATGAAGCCCAAATTGAATGTTTTACTTTATGCTTCACCAGATGAGATACTTAAAAGAAAAAAGGAGCTCTCTTACAGCGATATAGTCCAACTCACCAGTTCATATAAAGGGTTGTTTGATAAACTATCGATTAGTCAACCAAATGTAAAATATGTTGCCATCAACAACATTTATTTACACGAAACAATGACAGACATAGAAAAAGAATTTTGTAAAGTTGCCTAAAACTAAACGCCATGATAAAATTAATTGAAAAAATAATTCAACTTCGCAATCCGCGATTTGTATTTGACAAGCACGTAAATAGTGCCTTTCTTATCGGTTTAATCTTAGATAAATTGATTTGCTTGATTAGAGGATGTAGAACAATTTATGCAGGAAGACTTCCAAAATTCCTACTCCTTGGGCGTAATGTACGTATGGTCTACTTTTGGAACATGCAAATAGGGAAATTTGTGAAAATTGATGACAATGTAACCTTAAACGCCTTAGGAAGGGGAAAAATTATAATAGGCAACCATTGTGGAATAGGTTCTTTTAGTAAAATCGTTATTTCTACAAGTTTTCACAACCTTGGTAGCCATATTCATATAGGTGATAATGTAGGAATTGGTGAATATGCCTATTTAGGTGGTGCTGGAGGTTTGGAGATAGGCGACGAATGTATTATTGGTCAATATTTTAGTTGTCATCCTGAGAACCATCAGTATGCAGATCCTCATACAGCAATTCGATTTCAGGAAACTTCCAGAAAAGGTATTAAAATTGGCAGAAATTGTTGGATTGGTTCAAAGGTAACGGTGTTAGACGGTGTTGAAATCGGCGAGAATTGTGTAATCGCTGCTGGTGCGGTAGTTACCAAAAATATGCCTGCAAATTCAGTAATTGGAGGCGTACCTGCAAAAGTAATTAAACAAACGTACGATGCTACTTTTAACATAATAGCTGCATAGCGCTACCCTTTGGATTATGAAAACCATTTTAGTTACTGCGTATGCAATTAATCCATTTAAGGGCTCTGAAGATGGTACCGGTTGGAACTGGGTTTTGCAAATCGCAAGATTCCAACGGGTGATTGCCATTACGCGCAAAAATAATCAACAGCATATAGAAAAATATATGTTGTTAAATAATAATGAGTTATATACCAAAATTGACTTTCATTATTATGATTTACCCAAGTGGGCATCCTTTTGGAAAAAAGGGAGCAGAGGTGCATTGTTGTATTTTTATCTTTGGCAACTTTGCATAGTATTTTGGATAAAACGTAAATCGTTTATCTTTGATATTGCCCATAATCTCAATTTTCATAACAATTGGCTACCCACATTTCTTTGGGCACTAGGTAAGCCAACTGTTTGGGGACCAGTTGGTCACCACGACTCTATTCCAAAACCATTTATTCAGCCAATTTATGGTACCAGAGAATATCTTTTTGACTTGCTTAAATCCTTTACTAAATTACTGATGCGGTCAATAGATCCGTTTTTTCATTTGGCCATCATTAAATGCAAAACCATATTATCCATAAATTCTTCAGGCAAAAAGGTATTGGGAAACTTGGATAAAATAAAGCTCGTGTCGGCCATAGGCAGTGAGCGTCCAAAAGAATTTAACGGAACAAGCAATTTCGCATTGTTCAATGTATTATCAGTTGGCAGATTTGTCCCATTAAAAGGTTTTGATATCACTATTAAAGCATTTGCAAAGTTTTACCATACTTTGCCATCTGCTGTTCAGGACACAGTTTTATTAACCTTGGTAGGAAAAGGACCAAAACTCGAAATACTTCAAACGCTTGCCAAAGATCTAGGCATTGCTCATCGTGTAAAGTGGATAAGTTGGGTAGAAAAAAATGAAATGGCAAGGCTATATCAGCAATCATCCATTTTTTTATTCCCATCTCACGAAGGTGCGGGTATGGTAATACCAGAGGCTTTATCTTACGCATTACCAGTAATTTGTTTGGACAACCCAGGCCCTGGAGAGTTAATCGACGAATCTTGCGGCATAAAAATTAAAATAACCACCTATGACCAAACCGTTAATGAAACTGCTAGGGCCCTAAATACCTTGTTCGTAGATACAACAAAAAGAAGTACCATGAGTGAAATGGCTTTAAGCAGATTTGATAATGTTTTTGATTGGGACAGAAAAGGAGAATTTATTCAAGAGATATATCAAAAAATCTAATTTAATAGAATGAAAAAAAGAAAAATTGTTCTTTTCCATTTACTGAACGACTTTAGTGGTAGCCCTTTGATATTGTCTTATGTGGCCAAGGGAATGTTAGAAATGGGTTATGAAGTAGATATTTTCACCAATTCAAATTCTCAAGGTTTTTTGTCGGCTATACCAAATGCCAAAATCTATCAATTTAATTATAGTTGGCACAAAAATAAGTTTTTAACCCTTGTTCATTTTATAGCTACGCAATTTCAGCTGTTTTTTTGGGTGCTTTTTAAATACGCGTTCAACGATTCGGTATTTTATATTAATACTGTGTTGCCCTTTGGCGCAGCCCTTGCTGGAAAATTAACTGGTAAAAAAATAGTTTACCACATCCATGAAACATCACTTAAACCTCAAATCCTTAAAAAATTCTTGTTTAAAACAGCCACGTTTTGTGCTTCAAAAGCCATCTATGTTTCAGAATATTTATACAAAAAGGAGCCATTAATCAATGTTAAAAGTAGTATTGTGCCCAATGCAATTGATACTGGATTTTCAGCTATAGCTCAAAAAGCACAACATGCATTTCCTGAGCGTTTTACGGTACTTATGTTGTGTTCATTAAAGGTTTATAAAGGGGTTGAAGTTTTTGTATGGTTGGCCAATGAGCTTCCAGCTATTGATTTTTGTTTGGTGTTAAACACGTCTGACGCCAACTTAAAAGCTTATTTTTATGGACGGGAAATACCTTCCAATTTGACTTTACATTCCGCACAAAAGAATGTACATCCATTTTATGCACAATCTTCTTTGGTGGTTAATTTATCGCTACCTAATGAATGGATAGAAACTTTTGGCATGACGGCCTTAGAGGCTATGTCTTATGGCCGTCCGGTAATAGTGCCACCAGTAGGAGGAATTGCCGAATTGGTGAAAGATGATTATAATGGCTTCAAAATTGACGCTACCAATAAAGAATTATTAAAGACCACCATCCATAAAATAGCAAGTTCAAAAGGCCTTTTAGAAAGACTAAGTGAGGCGGCCATAACTAAAGCTTCCCGGTATAGTTACCTTGCATTTTTAGAATCAGTGCATAAAGAGATTCAGGATTAACTTTAATTTTTCCGTTTCTGGGAATTAATTCTACAATTGGGAAATGGTATAAATTATATACAATTGATTATAAGCTACTTAATTGTTGGCAAGATATTTCCTAATAATATGATATATCAAGTATCATATGAAAAAAATCTCAATAATAGGCACAGCGGGCATTCCAGCAAGATATGGTGGATTTGAAACCTTAGCCCACCATTTAGTAAACCAACTAAATAACGAATTTGACATCACAGTCTATTGTAGTAAAAAATACTACAAAAAGGAGGAAAGAGTAAGCACCTTCAATAAAGCTAAGTTGGTGTATATTCCGTTGAACGCCAATGGAATCCAAAGTATACTTTATGATATCGTGAGTATTATACATGCCTTGTTTTATGCCGATGTGTTGGTGGTATTGGGTGTATCAGGTTGTGTAGTATTGCCATTTGTAAAGTTATTTACGAATAAAAAAATAGTAGTTAACATCGACGGTTTAGAGTGGAGACGTGCTAAATGGAGCTTACCAATTCAGCGATTTCTTAAATTTTCAGAATGGTGCGCTGTACGTTTTTCAGATGCAGACATCACCGATAATGAGGCTATTAAACGATACACTTCCATTAATTATGGCACACTGAGTTATTTGGTAGAATACGGAGGAGATCAGGCTACTTATGTACCTCCTCGCTATGACAGTGAATCTAAATATTCTTTCTTAGCCCAAGATTATTACTTTAAAGTAGCTAGAATTGAGCCAGAAAACAACATTCATGTAGTATTACAAGCGTTTGCCCAAATGCCTAAAAAAACCTTGGTGGTAGTTGGCAACTGGAATAGCAGTGCCTATGGCAAAAGTCAACGTTATCAATTTGCGAATTTTCCTAACTTGTTTTTATTAGACCCCATTTACAACCAGACCGATCTAGACATTTTAAGATCTAATTGTGTAGCATACATTCATGGGCACAGCGCAGGTGGCACCAACCCATCGTTGGTAGAGGCGATGTATTTAAGACTCCCTATTTTTGCTTATAAAGTTGGATATAACGAAGCCACTACTGAAAATAAGGCGGTGTACTTCAAAGATGCCGAAGGGCTAATAGAAGTCGTGAATAATACTGATGCCAAAAAACTAGCACAATTGGCCACCCAAATGAAAATAATTGCAAATAGGCGTTATACTTGGGAGCGAATTGCAGAAGGTTATCGATCAATAATTTACAGTTTTGATTACAAATATGTTAAAAAGACTGTCAACGCAGAAATTAGTCAGCTAAACAGAAAAACATTACAAAAGTTAGCGATTTCACATTTACACACTACAACACCATACTTTAACTAAATTAATCCTTAACACAATAAATCTTAATCACATGAACACAATTTTCTTTCTCTTTTCTCTTGCAATGGCCTTTATGATAGTAAATTGGCTCATTCCCATTATTATACTAAATGCACAAGATAAAAACTTGTTGGACGTACCCGACGCTCGTAAAGAGCACAAATTGCCCAAACCTACTTTGGGAGGAATCGCCATATTTGTGGCCTTTTTATTCACACTTATCATTAATTCAGGTCAGTATCCTTTAACAACCGTTGTGGTATTGGGCTTGTCAACTACCGTATTATTTGTAACCGGATTAGTTGATGATCTAAAGGGCATGTCGGCTTTTAAAAAGCTTGTAATCCAAATGGCAGTAGCGGGTATCATTTCAGCATCTGGCATGGGACTAAAGTCTTTTTATGGATTATTTGATATAAATGAGTTACCTACAATTCCATACTATATTTTCAATATAATACTCATAACTGGCATCACTAATGCCTATAATTTGATAGATGGAGTGGATGGACTTGCTGGCGGCCTTGGAGTCATCAACAGTATTTTCTTCGGTATTTTATTTTATATCAACAATAACATACCGTTTGCGCTATTGTGTGGCATTACTGCTGTATCATACTTGGGCTTTTTAAAATATAATTTTTCGCCATCAAAGATTTTCATGGGAGATACTGGTTCGCTTCACTTGGGCTTAATGATGTCGGTATATGGAATTACACTGATTAATTCAGCAGGTAATAACTACATTGAAAAGGTTAATCTTATTGTTGTGGTGGCTTCACTTTTGGCCTTACCCGTTGCCGATACATTAAGAGTGTTTTTCTTTAGGGCAATAAAAGGCAAGAAGCCTTTCTTTCCTGACCGTAGCCATTGTCATCATCTATTGTTAAAGAATGGGTATGATCATAAAGAAACAACCATCATTTTATATTTAGCCAACTTAATTATGGCTGCAGTTGGTATAATGTTGATTGGCTACAACAGCGAAGTTTCTATCTTAATAGTATTTACAGTTCCTTTTCTTTTGTTAGAACTTCTCACCTTCAAAAAACTAAGAGAACAACATGTAATACTGGAACTTAATCGCCAACGGATGCAAACCTTGTTCACACAAAATCAACTATTAAAAAAGGAATTAAAAACACTTTAAGATATTATTTCACACTCAACTAAGTTTAAGATGGAAAACAAATCAAATCTCTCAGTAGTGATTGTAGAAGACAATGAATTCTTTTCTTCAATGATCAAAATGTTTATCGACACCCGATTTGAAACGGATGCACAAGTATTCAATAGTGGCGAAAGGATGCTTGCACAAATCATGGAAGCGCCAGATATCGTCTTTTTAGATTATCAGCTCGACACCAAAAAGTCTAAAAACAGTAATGGGAAGGCGATATTAGAAGTCATTAAAAAGAAGTTTCCACAGTCGTTGGTTGTGATGCTTTCTTCTCAAAATAATATCTCCATAGCTGTAGAATTACTAAAAGCTGGTGCTTGCGACTATATTGTAAAAAATGAAGAGGCTATCAAAAACGTAGAAACTTGTATTGAAAATCTTGTTTATTTGTTAGAAGCTAGAAATCAACGAACTATTAACAATCGAATAGTAAAAAAGGATTTGTTTAGAATATTAAGCTTCGGTGTAGCATTTACTATTCTGCTGGTATCGTTTATTAAATTTTTCTAAAAGCTATAGGAATCTCATTTTAACAATGGCTGTCCAACAAATGGGCGGCCATTGTTGTTTTTCCCTAGAGGATCCTCTTAATTCAGCAATTAAAACTCATTCTAAAATCTAATATCACTTCAATTTGCTTCCATTAGAAAAGGCAGGATCGGCTAAACTTAACGACATTAAAGGTGGAAATAGCAAGGGGGGAATACCTATACCGCCAACGTATTCCTATAATAATCATCTAGCATTTTTTCTATTTTGAACTTATTTAGTTGAAAAATGTCATGATACCTTTTGTATACCAAGTCATTATGGAGATTTGTTTGTTTTTCCTTATAGTGTAGGTAGTTGTACGCAAATTCGGAACAAAATTCCTAAAACGTTTTAAGTCAAGAAGTGAACTTTGGCACAAGTAGGAGGTGCTAATGAGGTTGAAATTACAAAATAAAATAGAAAGTTTAGCGATCCAACCAGCGTTTAAAATCACTAGATTTTTCTTTACTAATAATTAAGTCATCAGTAGCTACCGCAGGATTTAAATCTACTTTAAGTTTTCCGTTAAAATGGATGCTTATCTTAGCAATGCCTTTCATAGAGGCGATACACTTCCGATTAATTCTAAAAAACATCGTCGGTTCTAGCACCTCTTCGAGGTGGTCGAGGGTGAAATCTACAGCGTATCTGGAGTTGTTGGCATAGAGAAAAACGATTTTTTCTTCAGAAATAAAATAGGAAATATCTTGTGAAGGTATGGAAATTAGTTTGTCCACATATCTTACCAAAAATCTGGTTTTATATTCTTTATTCCTGAGTTTTAAAGTTTCTAATACACTTTTGATTTCATTATGCTCTAAGGGATTGGCCTTTTCAAATTTTTCAATTGACTTTAACAGGTCTTGTTTGTCTATCGGTTTTAAAAGATAATCGATGCTATTAAGTTTGAAGGCCTTAATGGCATATTGATCGTAGGCAGTAGTAAAAATAATAGGTGTATTTATTTTTGCTTGGTCAAATATATAGAAGCTATTGCCATCTGCAAGATGAATGTCTAGGAACAGTAAATCTGCTGTACCTCCCTTTTGAAACCAATTAACTGTACCTTCTATACTATCTTCGATACCAACTATTTGATAATTAGGTCTTAGCTCACCTATTAAACTTAATAATCTATTACTGGCTGGTTTTTCATCTTCTACAATTAACACACGTTGCATCTTATAAAGAAATTAAAGGTAGTTTTACAATAAATTCATGTTCATGTTTTTCTACTAACACCATAGCAGGAGTTAAAAATGTATAACGTTTTATAATATTTTCAAGGCCCAAACCGGTTGACTCTTCTTTGTGTATTTTTTCTTGGAGTGTATTTTTGATTATTACATATTCATTATCAAAGCCTATGTACAAATCTAATTTTTTTTCAGAAGATATAATGTTGTGTTTAATGGCATTTTCAATAAGTAGCTGTGTGCATACTGGTGGTAAATATTTGTCATAAATGGGTTTAAAATCATGTTGGTGGATACGAAGATTATCACCATATCTTGTTTTTAATAGAAAAAGATACGAATTAATAAATTGGATTTCATCTTCTATTTTTACTACTTCCATTTCACGCATGGAAAGAACATATCGAAAAACATAAGATAGTTTTTGAACAAAATCAACTGCTTTGTCAGGTTGATCTGGAATAATAGACACTAAAGTATTAAGGGTATTAAATAGAAAATGTGGATTGATTTGGCTCTTGAGTGTTTCAAATTGCGCCAAAGCAGTTTCTTTTTGAAGTTTTTCAGTCTCAATTACTGCATTTTTCCACTTTTCAAAGAAAAATACGGATTCGTATAATATGGTAACCATAGAAGTAGCTAAGAAAGTAATTTTTATAGAGGCTAAATCAATGCAATCTGTCCATGAAAATGGCTGTCCTTTTATATGATGCATAAGGTAAGTGGCCAAAATATAAGCCATCATAGTTACCACCAAAGAAGTGATTGTTTGGTAGAAAATACGATATTTCGTTTCTCTTAAAGTAGCATATTTAAATTTAAAATAGTCAAATATGGCTTCGTTAGAAATCCAAATTAGCCCTGTATAAATGCAGGTAATAAGGAAAGCATTTAACAAGGAAACGTTATTTCCCATTTGCTTGTCGTTACCTGCAAAAAGGCAAATACCCATAGCAAGTATGGGTATGCCTAACAAAGTAACAGGATTTATAAAACGATATTTACCCATTAAAATAAAATTTTGTATTGAGGAATTATTTGAAAAGGCAATTGATAAGTTCTAGTTATATCATTTGTTTTTCTGTCATAAGTTTCCATAAATGTGTTTTTATGATTCGTGATATTTTGAACATTAATACTTAAATCATGTGATAATTTACCACTTTGTATCCTAACTCCTAGCTTAAAATCAGTTCTAGAATACGTGCCATAACCCGCGGAATAAGCTAAGTTATTGTTTAATTGAGTAGTTCCAATCTCCATAGAGCGTTGCAAATCAATTGGCGTGTACCTTCTACCCCCAGACACTGTCGATTTTACGTCAGAAAAAATAACAATTTTCGAATTTAACTTAAATTCTTTACCTAGTAAAAAGTTTATGACATAATTGGTATTAAAAGCTGTGCCTCTTTCGATTCCATCACTTCCTTTGTATTTAGAATCAAACAAAGAAGTGGTGAGCAAGGTATAAAATCCTTTACTCAAAAACTTCTCAAGGGTTACTTCTAGTCCAATGTTGGAGCCTGTTCCGTTGTTTTTAAGGCTGTCGTTTTCGGGTACAAAAAAGTCTGCTCCAGCATTCAGCATCGAAAAGGAAGACTTGTTGGTTTCCACAGGCACCCTGTCAATTCTTTGGTAGTAGGTCTCAATTTTTGTACGCCAAGTAGGTGCAAAAGAATAGTCATAACCCAATACCACATGCAAAGAGCGTGTAAAATCTAGGTTTTTATTGGTTTCAATAATTCCTTGATTTGTAGGGGTTTTAGAAAAATAAACCAATAAAGGTTGCATTTGATTGTGTATACCACTAGCCAAACTAATCGATTGTTTATCTGAAAGTTGGTATCTGATACCAGCCCTCGGTTCAATGGCATTCGCATTGCTATACTCAAATCTTTGTGCATGAATACCAACGTTGGAAGTCAGTTTTTCATTAAAACGATGTTTCCATTGCACGAAACCCTCACTTAAAATGCTTGCACCAGCTTGTCCGCGAAGTTCAGTCCAATTACCACTTGCATAGTTTTCGTCTTTAACCGAGTAGCCAATTCTGTGAATAAAAATTCCTGAATGAAGCGTATTTTTGGTCGAAAATTTCTTATTTATTTGAAAGGTAAATACTACCCGATTTTCGCTTCTTTCAGCCCTAAAATCATCAAATGTGTTTTTGTAAAATTTAGCGTCTAACGAGTCTTGGGTAATGGTGTTTAAGTTGCCAGACACCATCAATCCAATTTTATGAGAGGTGTTTTTGTTGTAGAAATAGGTGTGATTAGTACCAATAATTCCCGTATTTGACCTGAAATATATATCAAAACCGCCGTTACCGTATAAATCAGTTTGATTTTTTGTCGTATCTTTTTTACTATCAAGCAATTCGATATAACTTAAGCCACCAATTGCAAATAAAGAAAATCGTCCGAATTTATTGGTAGGGAAATCAAGTTTCAGCGATAAATCTTGGTATTGAGGTATGGCTGCACCAGTACCTGTGTTAAGGCCAATTAGCTTAAAAATTGCTAAGGTAGAATAACGATAGTTGATTAGGTAAGACGCTCTAGATTTTTTAGAAAATGGTCCCTCAGCGCCAAGTTCAAATCCATTAAATCCAATTTGACCTAAATATTCCCTTTTTTGAGTATTTCCCGTTCTCATATTAATATCAAATACCCCTGAAATTGCATTTCCATATTCACTTGGGAAGGCCCCAGTCATAAAATCGGAGTTAGCTAACAGGTTGTTATTTAGCATGCTTACAGGGCCGCCTGTTGACCCAGATGCGCCAAAATGGTTAGGGTTAGGAATAGGAATACCATCCATTCGCCAGAGTAGCCCAGTAGGGGAGTTACCTCTTATAACAATGTCATTTCGGCCGTCATTTGCACCACTTACGCCAGCAAAGTTGGATGCCATTCGGGAAGGATCGTTTAAGGAACCAGCGTATTTACCTGTTTCTTCTACGTTAAATTGCCTAGCACTCACCGTTGCCATTTCATTAAGTGCTTCGGTTTTATCTGAATTGGCCTTTATTACCACTTCCTCCACCTGAATTATATTTTCTTCTAATTCACAATTGGCCAGTGCTTCTTTGCCTTGTTGCACCAACAATTCAGCCACTATACGCTCCTTGTAGCCGAGCATATTAAACGCTAAAGACACCCTACCCACTGGCACATCCATTAAATAAAAATCTCCGTTTTGGTCAGTGGTGGTTACCAATTGTTTTTCGATATTAAGCACCTTCACAATTACACCTGGAATTGGGTATTTTGATTGCACATCGCGCACATTCCCCCTAATATTTTGCACCTGCGCCCACATTTGTATTGAGCTAAAAACCAATGATATAAGTAGAATCTTTTTCATAAACTTTATTTTATAAAACAAAGTTGATTTTAATATGCTATACTATTTATTAAAAACTGACCCAACCAGTAAAAAGGATAACTGAATCGGATTTATAGCGGATAAGACAAAATTGGAATAACAATTATATAATATTGTTTGAATCGCCAAGGCTTCTAACTATCTTTGCAGGCTTTTATTTAAATCGTAAACCGTTCAACAAAATGAGCACCGTAACAGACGTAAAAATTCTTTCTGATAGAATTAATGCATTGGCTGAATCTGCCACCATTGGTATGGCTAAAAAGGCACGTGAACTTGGGGCTAAAGGCATCGAAGTGGTAAACTTGAGCTTTGGAGAACCAGATTTTCAAACACCAACACATATCAAGGAGGCTGCTAAAAAGGCCATTGATGATGGATTTACCTTTTATACTCCTGTGTCTGGCTATCCAGATCTTAAAAACGCAATAGTTAGTAAACTTAAGAGAGATAATAACCTAGAATATAAGCCTGAAAACATAGTTGTTTCTACGGGAGCAAAACAATCAATTGCGAATGCTTTGATGTGTTTGGTTAACCCAGGAGACGAGGTTGTAATTTACGCGCCTTATTGGGTAAGTTATTCCGAACTTGTTCGTTTGTGCGAAGGAGTACCTGTGTTAGTAGAAGGCGGGATTGAGAATGATTTCAAGGCACCCATCGAAAAACTACGTGAGGCAATTACCCCACGTACCAAAGTGGTGATGTTCTCATCTCCATGCAATCCAACAGGTTCTGTTTTTACAGAAAATGAATTAAGGGACATTGCTGCTGAGGTGGTAAAAAATGAAAATATTTATGTAATCGCTGATGAAATTTACGAATTTATCAACTTTGGAGAAAAACACGTTAGCATAGCTACATTTCCAGGAATGATGGAACGTACTGCCCTCGTAAATGGTATGTCAAAGGGTTTTGCAATGACAGGTTGGAGACTTGGCTATATGGCCGCTCCCAAATGGCTTGCTGATGCTTGTGATAAACTACAAGGCCAAGTTACCTCTGGCACTTGTTCTATCGCTCAAAAAGCGGCCATAGCAGGACTTATTGGTGATTTAACACCTACTTACGACATGAATAAGGCGTTTTTACGTCGTAGAGATCTTTGTTATAATTTGTTAAAAGAAATACCAGGGATAAAAGTAAATCTTCCTAAAGGAGCATTTTATTTCTTTTATGAGGTAAAAAGTTATTTTGGAAAAACTACCCCAGAAGGTTCTAAAATAAATACTGCAGAAGATCTGTGCATGTATCTCCTTAATGAAGCACACGCTTCTTTAGTAACAGGTGACGCGTTTGGTGCAGCAGACTTTATCCGTATGTCGTTTGCGGCTTCTGACGAAAATCTAATTAAGGCAATTGGCAATATTAAGGTGGCTTTATCAAAACTTGTCTAAACTAGTTTTTTTAGTTTAGACGTTGATAATGTGGCTATTATAAAATGCACCTTCAGTTTTTGGAGGTGCATTTTTATATAATTTTTTAACCTAGCACTTCTACTGTTAAGCCTTCCACCTCGGCAATCTCCTTAAGAAATTCGTTGGTAGGTGCTACTTTTACTTTCATGGATTTCATATCTAGTTTTATGTTTTCGTTGGAAGTAAGGCAAAACTGCAAAAAACAACTACCAGGATGGTCAGCAAGTATTTGTTCGATTTTACTCAATTTGGAGGTGTCCAACATTTCAACAGCCATACTCATTTTTATTCCTTTGGTATATTTATCCCTAATCTCAGTTAATAACGATATTTCAAGTGGATTAAATTGGAAGTCAGAATCAGAAATACTTGCAGCTGGAAATTGTTTAAGTTCGTTTAACTTAGCCCAGCGCAATTCAAACTTACCCCTAATAAATAAAAATTCACCTTGGCGCATGTAGTTGGAAAATTCAATATATTTTTTTCCAAATAAGCCAATTTCATAACTCCCGTCATAATCTTCAATGGTAAAAATCCCAAAAGGCTCAGCTTTTTTAGTTTGACCAGTTCTAACAGCAGTTACAATCCCTGCCATTGTAACTTCTTTACCACGCTTATCTTCAGCACATTTTTGAATAGTTTCATTCACAAGTTTAAGTGGACAATTGCAGAAATTTTCTATTTCTAGCCTAAATTGATCAAGAGGATGGCCGGAAAGGTAGATTCCTACCACATCTCGCTCTAACTTTAATTTTATAAGTTCGTCCCATGGTTCAACAATCGGCATTTTTGGAGTACTAACCTCCATGGCGTTAGAAGAAGATCCAAAGAGTGAAACTTGGGCAGAATGTAATGACTCCTGTGCATTGTTTCCATATCGAATCACTTTTTCTAAAAAAGTCACACTTTCTCCGGGTTCAGTATGAAAAAACTGAGCGCGATGTGTGTCTTCAAAACAATCAAAGCCTCCAGATTGCGCCAATGCTTCAAATGTTTTTTTGTTTACAGTACGTAAACTCACCCTTTTGGCAAAGTTGAATACATTTTCAAATAATCCATTTTTTCTTTCTTCAAGAATTGCATACGTGGCAGCTTCGCCAGTGCCTTTTATAGCGCCTAGTCCAAATCTTATTTGTCCATCTTTGTTTACGTCAAAGAAAACTCCTGATTCGTTTACATCAGGCCCCAAGACTTTGATATTTTGCCTTTTACATTCCTCTAAAAAATAGGTAAGTTTTTCAATATTGTCTTTTTCATTGGTAAGGTTGGCTGCCAAATATTCTGCAGCGTAATGTGCTTTAAGCCAAGCAGTTTGAAATGCCACAAATGCATAACAAGTAGAATGTGACTTGTTAAAGGCATATTGTGCAAAAGCCTCCCAGTCTGTCCAAATTTTTTCTAGTTTCGGTGCAGGGTGACCAATTGCTTGGGCTCCATCCATAAACTTCGATTTCATTTTGTCCAAAGTGTTACGATCTTTTTTACCCATTGCTTTTCTAAGCACGTCAGCATCACCTTTAGAGAAATTAGCTAGTTTTTGCGAAAGAAGCATCACCTGTTCCTGATAAACCGTAACGCCATATGTATCCTTCAAAAACTCTTCCATCTCAGGCAAGTCATATACCACGGGCTCTCGACCATGTTTACGATTGATATACGAAGGGATATAGGCAATTGGGCCTGGTCTATATAAGGCGTTCATGGCAATTAAATCACCAAATTGATCGGGCTTTAGCTCCTTCATGTATTTTTTCATGCCAGCACTTTCAAACTGAAAAATACCGTCAGTTTCACCTCGTTGGAATACCTCAAAGGTTTTTTGGTCTTGGAGGTCTACATCATCGATTACAATATCAATACCATGATTTTTTTTAATCAAGGCTAAGGTATTTTTAATAATGGTGAGGGTTTTTAGTCCCAAAAAGTCCATTTTTATTACCCCAGCGTCTTCAATAATTTTTCCTTCATATTGGGTTAGTAGCAGATCTGAATCTTTGGCAGTGGCTACTGGAATTAGGTCTGTGAGGTCACTAGGTGCGATAATGATACCAGCAGCGTGTACCCCTGTGCCTCTTACCGAACCTTCCAGTTTTTTTGCCTCTTGAATCACCTTAGCTTGAAGGTCTACACCTTGAATTATCTCTCGAAGCTTTTTAGCATTTTCAAAATCCTCTGGGCTAAGTTCCTCTTCAAGTGATTTGTCCTTTTCCTCCTTTTTATCCTTTTTATTAAGGTAACCATCAAGAATCCAACCCAGTTCGGTGCCTGGGCGATCAGGAACAAGTTTGGCAAGGCCGTTAGCCTCGGATAGTGGCAAATCCATAACACGAGCAACATCTTTTATGGATGACTTGGCAGCCATGGTTCCATAAGTTACTATTTGTGCTACTTGGTTTCTACCATATTTTTCCACCACATAATCTATTACTTTTTGTCTTCCTTCATCGTCGAAATCAGTATCAATATCAGGCATCGATTTTCTATCCGGATTAAGAAAACGTTCAAATAGCAAATCGTACTTAATCGGGTCGATGTTAGTAATCCCAATACAATATGCCACCGCCGAACCAGCAGCAGAACCACGACCAGGGCCTACAAACACCCCGAGGTCTCTCCCTGCTTTTATAAAATCGGATACAATTAAAAAGTAACCTGCAAACCCCATCGTTTTGATGGTAAACAATTCGAAATTGAGTCGTTCCTCTATTTCTGATGTTATTTCTTGATATCTTTTTTTGGCTCCTTCAAACGTTAAGTGTTTTAAATACTCCCATTGATTTAATACATCGGGTTTTAGTTCAGTTTCCTTATGAAATTCAGACTTAGTATGGATTTGAAACGCTGGAGGAATAGGGAAATTAGGTAATAGAATATCTCTTTTAAGTTGAAGTAAATCAACCTTATCTACAATTTCATTGGTATTGTCAATAGCTACTGGTAAATCTTTAAATAAACTACTCATTTCTTGGGTAGTTTTAAAATAAAATTGGTCATTAAAAAACGCAAAACGTTTTCCTTTCATGGAAGCAGAGTCATCATCATTAAACTCTTTCATGGTAGGTGTACTTTGCTTTTCGCCCGTGTTTATGCACAACAAAATGTCATGGGCGTTGGCATCATTTTGATTAACATAGTGACTATCATTGCTTGCAATTACTTTTACATTATGTTTAATGGCTAATTTCAACAAAGTTTCATTCACTTGTATTTGTTCAGGGATATCATGCCTTTGTATTTCAACGTAATAATCCTCTCCAAAAAGATCCAGCCACCATATAAATTCTTTTTCACCTTCTATTTCTCCTTTTTTTAAAATGGTTTTAGGTACAGACGCACCAATACAACATGTAGTCGCTATCAATCCTTTATGGTATTTAAGTACCAATTCTTTATCTATTCTAGGATATTTACTATACATACCTTCAATAAAACCCAAAGAGCACATTTTTACCAAGTTTTTATAACCCTCGGCATTTTTGGCTAAAAATAGTTGGTGATATCTTACGTCTTTATCTTCCTTAGTAAATGTTCTCTTATGTCTGTCTTGAACAAGATAAAATTCACATCCTACAATTGGTTTGATACCAGCCTTATTAGCCTCCGCCACAAACTGAAACGCCCCAAACATATTACCATGGTCTGTAATCGCTACGGCGGGCATGTTATCATTTTTTGCCTTTTTCATCATCTCTCTGATATTAGCGGCACCGTCTAATAATGAAAATTGGGTATGGCAGTGTAAATGGGAAAATTGCATATTATGTGATAATAGATAGTAAAGTTAAAAAAATATAGTTGGTGATAAGGAGGATATTTTTAAACAAGATTAATCAATGGATAGAATAAAGTTAAAATCCCTTCAAAAGTTCAAACCATACAGCATCAACAATCGATATAATAAATAAACTTTTGTAGGGTTTACTCTATTGCAGATATTGAATTTTATCCAAATTAGAGATTAAACTATTAAAACCAACTTGTTAGGTCAATAAACATCCAATTAGACTATTCAAATAAAATTGATTTGCTTTTGGTAAGGGTAGTATCTTTAAATCAGTTTTTTACAACTAATATACATTATTTTTCTCCAAGTTGCTTTTTTAATGCCAGCCATTCATCCCTGAGTTTGGCGGCCTCCATAAAATCTAATTCTTTGGCCGCTTTTTCCATTTTCTTTTGTGTTTGTGCCACCAGCTTTTCAAGTTCTGGTTTGCTCATATACATTACAATAGGGTCAGCAGCAATGTTGAGTTCTTCTGGTTCTACATAATATTTAGGCACCTCTTTCTTGCTATCTGCTACCTTCGTTTGGTCCATGATAGCCTCCTTGGTCTTAAGTATTGTTTTAGGAGTTATGCCATATTCTGTGTTATAAGCCATTTGTATCGCCCTTCTTCGGTTGGTTTCATCAATGGCGTTACGCATAGAATCAGTCATTTTATCTGCGTACATTATTACTTTTCCTTTGTCATTTCTGGCTGCTCTTCCGATTGTTTGTACCAGCGATTTCACGTTTCTTAAAAATCCTTCTTTGTCAGCGTCCATTATAGCCACTAATGATACTTCGGGTAAATCTAATCCTTCTCTTAATAAATTTACCCCGATTAAAACATCAAAAATCCCTAGTCTTAATTCCCTCAAAATCTCAACCCTGTCAAGTGTTTTTACTTCGGAGTGTATGTACTTACATTTAATTCTAAGGTTTTCTAGATATTTAGCCAACTCCTCTGCCATTCGTTTGGTAAGTGTGGTAATCAACACACGATCACCCATGGCTATTCTTTCATTTATTTCTTCAATTAGGTCATCTATTTGGTTTAGGCTTGGTCTTACTTCTATTTCAGGATCAAGCAAGCCAGTTGGTCGTATTATTTGCTCTACTACAATGCCATCAACCTGGGTAAGTTCATACTCTGCTGGGGTGGCACTTACATAGATTATTTGATTTATCATGGACTCAAATTCATTAAACGTAAGCGGTCTATTATCTAATGCAGCTGGAAGTCTAAAGCCAAAATCAACCAACGCCACTTTTCTTGAACGGTCGCCACCCCACATGGCTTTTATTTGGGGTAGGGTTACGTGACTCTCGTCTACAACCAACAAATAATCATCAGGAAAGTAATCTAGTAAACAAAATGGCCGTTGCCCAATAGCACGTTTATCAAAATATCTGGAATAGTTTTCAATGCCAGAGCAATAGCCTAGCTCGCGCATCATTTCAAGGTCAAACTCTGTTCTCTCCTTTATTCTTTTTGCCTCTAAAAAACGCCCATCCAATTCAAATTGCTTAATTTGGTGCATCATATCATCTTGAATTTCATGAATAGCACCTTCAAGAGCATCTTTACCTGTTACGAACAAATTGGCTGGGTAGATTCTAATATTTTGATTATCACCTGTTTTTTTGCCTGTCCAAGGATCAATTATTTGAATGGCCTCAATTTCATCTCCAAAAAATATAATTCTGAAAGCGAAATCTGCATAAGCGGGAAAAATATCTACTGTATCACCCTTTACTCTAAATGTACCACGTAAAAAATCAGCGGTTGTTCTTTTGTATAACACATCAACCAATCCATATAAAAGTTGACTAATCGCCAGTCTGTCTCCAATCTTTATGTCAATTACTTGTTTGCTAAACTCCTCAGGATTACCAATACCGTAAATACATGAAACTGAGGCTACAATAAGTATGTCCTTTCTGCCAGATACAAGCGACGAGGTGGCTGCTAATCGTAACTTCTCTATTTCTTCATTAATTGCTAAATCCTTTTCTATATATGTGTTGGAAGAGGCGATATAAGCCTCTGGCTGGTAATAGTCATAATATGAAATGAAATATTCTACCGCGTTGTTAGGAAAGAATTGTTTAAACTCGCCGTATAGCTGCGCAGCAAGTGTTTTGTTATGGCTCAAAACCAAGGTGGGTTTGTTAATCTGGTTTACCACATTGGCAATCGTAAAAGTCTTGCCGGTGCCCGTAGCTCCAAGCAAAACTTGACTTCTTTCATTGTTATTAATGCCTTCTACAAGCTGTTTTATAGCTTTTGGCTGATCACCCGTGGGCTGATAATGTGATGTAAGTTCAAAATTCAATTGTAATTCAATTTTATAAATATCTGGGAATCTCAGTTAAGAATAATCACTCAAATATCGCTAAAAATTAAATTAAACAATTATAATCTTATTTTTAAATATTAGGTTGGCCACAAACGCGAACAGAGCACAAACCTTTAATTTGTTAATTATAAAAGACTATCTCAACATAATGCCCGCGCCAAATCTACCACAATTATATCCTGAACGTCGAGCAGAGAAAAAATCATTTTGTTGGTCAAATGTCGATAAGGTAGAGACCTCAATGTTGGAGGATAAAACCCCTGCTTTTAAAAGTAAAGTTCTGTTTAACTCTTTTAAATTTAACAACATCTTATCCTCATTTAACGTCGGTTTCAGAAATAATTTGTGGTCATTATAATTCGATTTTACGGCATCGATTACTTCGCTACCTACCTCGTAATGCTCCATGGAAATAGATGGGCCTATGCCTACAATAATGTTTTCTGGATTAGAGTCATAATTTTTTTTCATACTTTCTATGGTGGCGCCTACAATGTTGGCTACGCTTCCTTTCCATCCAGCATGTGCAGCAGCTACTATTGCTCTTTTATGGTCATAAAATAGAATAGGAACACAATCAGCAGAAAGCACAGTAATACAAATTCCTTTGGCTTTGGTGATTAGGGCATCTGTAGCGACAAAATCTTCTGATTCAGAAGTGGTTACTACAATTCCAACGTTGGTTTCATGTGTTTGATCGGGTATAATTATATTTTCTGGAATTATCCCAATAAGGTTGGCTAGTTTTTTTAGATTGGCCTTTACGTGATTTGGTTTGTCACCTACTTTATTGCTTAGATTTAAACTTTCATATTCGCCACTACTTAAACCACCAATTCTTGTGGTAATAAAATGAACCAAATTGTTGATTTCACTAAGATTTTCAAATTTCCAAAATGGTATATAGTTAAAATAATCTTTTGTCATTTGGCTTGCGATAAAAATTAAATTTCGTAATCTAAATTCGTCCAGATAATGTGGCGATATTCTTGGATTTTATATAGTTAAATCGAAACAAAATAGATAGAACTTTATTTAAATTCTATGAATTATCTAATAATGTACATTATTTAAATTAATTTCGAGTACAATTTGATTAAAACTATGATTTATTAGTCAAAAATGATAAAAATTTATTAAAATAAAAAATTAACAAAAAAAAGACGATTAATTTTAATCGTCTTTAAAGTAGAATTAATCAATCTTTTGCTTATTGAATTATGATTTCTTTTATGTCTTGTATTATTTTATTAGCAAGATAGTCTGCGGTTGCTTGGGTATTTGATTCAGCATATATCCTTATGATTGGTTCTGTATTTGATTTGCGCAAATGAACCCACTCTTGCTCAAATTCTATTTTAACACCATCGATATCTATTACTTGTTGTTTTTTATAGCGTTCTTTTATAGCTATTAAAATAGCATCTACATCTATGTCTGGGGTAAGTTCAATTTTGTTTTTAGAAATATGATAACTAGGATAAGACATCTTCAGGTATGAGATTGATTTACCATATTTAGCCAAGTGTGTCAAAAACAACGCCACGCCGACTAGGCCGTCTCGTCCATAATGCAATGGAGGATAAATAATGCCTCCATTACCTTCGCCACCTATTACTGCATGATTGTTTTTCATGGCTAACACTACGTTAACTTCTCCCACGGCTGCTGCAGTATAAGTAAACCCAGCTTTTTCTGTTATGTCACGAAGTGCTCTTGTAGAGGAAAGATTAGAAACTGTGTTACCTGGAGTATGTTTTAATACATAATCCGCCACAGCCACCAAGGTATATTCTTCACCAAACATTTCTCCGTCTTCACATACAAATGCAAGTCTATCTACATCTGGGTCAACCACTATACCCAAGTCATAGTTTCCATCTTTAAGTACTTCTGAGATTTGGGTGAGATTTTCTGCAAGAGGTTCCGGATTATGTGTAAAATAGCCCGTAGGTTCACAGTTTAGTTTTTCAATTTTTTTAACTCCTAGAGCTGTTAAAAGTAAGGGAAGCGCAATTCCACCTGTTGAATTGACACCGTCAATCACCACTTTAAAGTTCCGCTCTTCTATGGCTTTTTTATCAACCAATTTAAGTTTTAATATTTCTTCAATATGTTTATCCAAAAGGGTAGAATCCTGTTTGTATTTGCCAATTTTATGTACTTCTGAAAACACAAAACTTTCTTTTTGTGCTAGCTCAACCACCATTTGTCCATCTTCGGCTGATATGAATTCACCTTTGTCGTTTAAAAGTTTTAAGGCGTTCCATTGGATAGGATTGTGGCTGGCTGTAATAATTATTCCTGCGGCTGCTTCCTCCCACACCACAGCCAATTCAACAGTAGGCGTTGTTGATAGTCCTAGGTCAATTACCTCAAAGCCTTGACTCATAAGCGTAGAGGCTACCAGTTTAGAGATAATATCACCTGAAATTCGGGCATCTCTACCTATTATTACCTTAGTTTTGCTTGATTTTGTTTGCGCCCAAGCTCCAAAAGCAGCGGTAAATTTAACTACATCCAGAGGAGTAAGTGATAGACCTACTTGGCCTCCAACAGTGCCTCTAATACCAGAAATAGATTTAATTAATGTCATTTAATAAATATTATAAAATAATTGCACTGCCAACGAAGTGTTATTTTAGTGCTTGAGCCAAAGTAATTTGTATGTTTTATGCTTAGACCCTGCGCAAAATTAACAAAAAGGCTTTCAACACAAAATCGAAGTTTTAAAACCTATAGCTTTGATATGTTCTTATTCGTTTATTTAATTTTTATAACCTATTGATTTTAAGTTTCAAAATTGTAATTTTACATTAACAAATTGAAACTTTATCAGCTATTGAATATGGTAGTTCGTTTACTCACCCTAGTCTTTTTTGTTTTTGTTTTAAATGCCCAAGGTCAAATTTCAACAGGATTTAATACAGAAAACCCTAATAATAAGGCTGCTGTGGATATTAAGGGGAGTTTTACTACTCCTCAGGGCTTTTTAATGCCGCGTTATCCAAACGATCAAAGTTTGGGATTTGGGCTTTCTGGGCTTGGTAGTGTTGGACTTACCTATTATGATAGTACAGCTCAAGTTTTTAGATATTATGTAGGTAGTGGTGTATGGCAAAGTTATGGTGGGAATGCCACGGGCTGGTCGTTATCTGGTAATCCAGGTACCAACAATACTCAATTTATTGGTACCGTTGATAGTCGTGACTTACGCTTTAGAACCTCAAACATTACAAGATTAGTAATTGATTCAGCCAATGGTAATGTAGGTATAGGCACAATTAATCCAAGAAGAAAACTCCACGTGGCTGGGCAGATTGCCTTAGACACCATATACAGACACACCCCTAATGCCAAATCTGGTATACTAGTAGCTGACACTACCACTGGTATTATACAATATGTAGCGCCAAGTAATCTACCAAGTAATGAATGGCGATTGGTAGGAAATGGCTCAACTGACTCTTCTAATTGTATCGGTACACTTAATAGTAGCTTGTTCCAACCTTTTATAATCAAAACACGCAATGCCCAAAGGATGATCATTAATAGCAATGGACAAGTGGGTATTGGTGCTTCTGCTAATCCATTTTACACGCTTCGGGTTGACAACGGCAATAGGGTTGGGGCAATTCAAGTTACCAGTAGCGACACCAACAACGCCGCTGTTTCTATTGATTTGCCTATAGGGATTGGGCTTTCAGTAAGCAGTGCTTCAAAATTTGGTAGTGCCATTTCTGTTAGAAATAACTTTGTTTCAGGAGGTACTGCGATAGATGTGTTTGGAAATTTGAGGATACAGGCAAATAAAGGTAGAATTTTAGCTAATGGAGGGATTGATGATAATTCCAAAATGGAAATCTTAAATAATATGGCGGGTGGAGGTACTTTTTCTTCTGGCACGACTGGTATATTTACATCTTCAACGACCAATACTCGTTTTGCCTCCTATGGCCTGCAAGCATATTCTGCTGATAATGCACCAAACAGCAGCACCTATGGTGTTTATGCTACGGCTAATGGAATTTTTAATAACTATGGCATTTATGGCTATAGCCAAGGAAACGCTGGTACTGTAAACTATGGCGTCTATGGCCAAAGTGCTGGAAGTGGAACAACCACTAATTATGGTGTGTTTGGTACTGCCAATGGACCTGGTTTCAATTATGGAATTTATGGAAGTTCTCCAGGCGGGCCTTTTGGTTACGCTGGTTTCTTTTCTACAGGTAAGGTCTATGTACAAGATAGTTTAGGCATTGGGGCATTAGGAGAGAGACTTTCTATAAACGGTGCAATTGCTTTAAGTAATTTGACATCTGCACAAATACCAATACCTGCTTCAGGGGTAGGCAAGCTCTATGTAAAAGCTATTGATAATGGGTTATATTACAAAAAAACAAACGGGACAGAATATGATTTATTGGCAACTGGATTAGCTGGGGTAGGTTCGACCAATACAATTCCTTATTGGCTTAGTACCAATACGTTAGGAGTAAGCACCATGTTGTATAATGGTACCGCTTATGCAATTGGTGGTACCTTAAATAATCTTCTTACTTTTCAAGTAATAAGTGCGGGTAACGCAGCACTTTATGGGCAAAGTACCGCCGCTGGAGGAACAGGCGTATGGGGATATAGCAATAATGTTGGCGGAAGTGCAGGTGTAAGGGGTGAAGCAACAGGTACCGGATACGGAATATATGGTAGCACTAGCTCTAATACCGGTGTTGGTGGTTTTTTTGATAATACCGCTGTAGGTGGGGTTGCTCTAAGAGTTGGATCTGGTAAAGCTGGTATTGGTATTAACCCCAAATATAGACTAGATGTTAATGGAAACATGAACATTGCCGCTGATAGTGCTTATTATATAGGTGGACAAAGAGTATTATCCGTAAAACCAGGTGGTGCTAATAACCTTCTTGTTGGGAATTTTACTGGAAAACTACTTACCACGGGCACAAACAATACCTTTATTGGCCATGGTGCAGGAGAAAATACATTTACTGGGCAAAACAGTGCTGTTTATATAGGTTATTATGCGGGCAGAAATAATACACAATCTGGTGCTGGTGTGATAATTGGTGCCAATGCGGGTGAATCTAATACAGGTAGAGGAAATGTTTTTGTTGGCTTTGAAGCAGGTCAAAATTCTGGTTCTGTGGATTATGTAACTTATATTGGTTGGCGTTCAGGAAAAGTAAGTGAAGGAGCCTCCAATACCTTTGTTGGCTATAGAACTGGACAAATAAATACCAGTGGAGAGAATAACACATTTTTAGGGGATGATGCAGGTGGAACAAATACTACTGGATCAAATAATACCTTGTTAGGCTCAGGAGCAGATGTAACACTTCCTGGACTGACAAATGCTTCAGCTATTGGATTCAATGCTAAAGTGGGTGCCAGCAACGCCATGGTATTAGGTGGTATAGGGGCAAGTACACTTAATGTAGGAATTGGTATAGTAGCACCACAAGCCAACTTACATGTCGTTTCCCCCAATAATTTAACTCATGCCTTGGTAAGTAGCAGTAACATAGGTACTTGGCTTTCTACAAGTAATACAAGTACTGGAGGGACTATATTTTCGATTATAAATACTGGTTCTAACAATAGTGAAGGGGTGGGTAAATTACTTTTTACCAGAAACGATGGGCTTTCTTCTACCACTGGCACAATCATGACACTTGTTCACGCCACTGCCTATGTAGGTATTGGTACAACTGCACCTGCATATCCACTTGACGTTGCTGGCGGTTTAGCGTTAGCAGCAACTTCCATGCGGCATTTTACTAGCACAACACCCTCCTTAACCTCGGCAATTGTAACACCAAGTATTGCAGTTCGCGCCAGTGGTTCCTTTTGGAGCAATGGGGGCGGTTTTTATGCATCTTCTGATGCTAGAATAAAAACCAAACTTGAGGTCAGTAATAATACAGAAGACTTAAATACTTTATTAAAACTTAAAGTCACCAACTATTCTTATAAAGATTCTGTTGCCAAGGGCAATGAGCGAGTTAAAGGATTTATTGCTCAAGAGGTGGAAAAAATTTATCCCTCCGCTGTATCTAAACAAATGGCATTTATCCCATCTATCTATGAAAAAGCCAAGTCATTTATATTTAACAAGGATAAAGGTGAGCTAACCATACAATTGGCCCAAAAACATGATTTGAAACCAGGAGATAAAATAAGGCTTATAAGTCCTGAAAATGATAAAATTGAGAAGATTGTTTTGGCCGTAAGTCCATTTGATTTTTCTACTGGTGAATGGAAAGAAGCACCAAAGGATATTTTTGTATTTGGTAAAGAAACCAACGATTTTAGGGTAATCGATTATGACCGACTTTATACTTTGAGCATCAGTGGCTTGCAAGCACAGCAGCAAATGATTGATAGTCTTAAAAAAATTACCTCTCTTCAGCAAAAGGATATTAACCAGTTAAAAAGCGATTTGGAAAATCAAAAATCAATTTTTGAATCTACAAAAACCTATCAAAAGCAAATAGAGCAATTGCGTAACGATTTGGAAGAACTAAAAAAATTAAGCGTAGGTGAAGCCAAAAAGGATTAACTTTAATCAGTTATAAGCTAACTATAGCCAATTTATTGTCCTAGATTTTCAATATCCCAATTGATTACATTTAAAAAATTAGTTTTTAACTTCTGCGAACAGCATATTACAGAAAAGATTAGCTACTTTCAACAAGCCATCTCAAACGCTCAAGAATCTGCCAACGAAGAAGGCAAAAGTAGCGCTGGCGACAAATATGAAACTGGTAGAGCGATGATGCAGTTGGAAATTGAGAAAAACACGACACATCTTGCTGAGGCTTTTAAACTAAAAGAGACGCTCTATAAAGTAGAGCACACAAGGCCCAAGGATTGCATCGACTTGGGTAGTTTGATTAAGACCAATCTTGGTTATTATTACATTGCTATCAGTATTGGTGCAGAAGTTATAGAACAACAAAAGGTGTTTATTATTTCAGCTGGTTCTCCTATTGGCAAGGCTTTATTGGGTAAAAAAGAAAATGACAGTATTCAATTTAACAACCTAACTATTTTTATTGAAGCCATATTTTAGGATATTATAAAAATAACTAGTACTAGTTATTTAACTTTAAGCGTAAATTAACAAAACATTTGCTGTTGCTTTTGACTTTATAATTTGTTTCTAAATTTTTTATAATTGAAAATCATCATTGTTGGTGCTGGAATTGCTGCTTTAAGTGCTGCAGCTCGATTGAGTCAAAACGGCCATGAGGTTATAATTATTGAAAGCGCCGATGGCCCTGGTGGAAAACTCCGTGAAAAATGGATGGATGGGTACCGTTTTGACTTAGGGCCATCTTTATTTACGATGCCAAAGTGGATAGATCAAATTTTTGAGAATTCTCAAAAAAATCCTAGAGATTATTACAAATATATCCGATTAGAAAAAAATTGCAATTATTTTTATGAAGACGGGGTGTCTTTTACGGCTTATGCCGATCATAATACCTATAAACAAGAGATTCATCAAAAACTTGGTGTCACGTTAGATAAACTGGACGAGTATCTCGCAGCCACTAAACGAATGTATGACATTACAGCACACATTTTTTTAGAAAAGAGTTTACATAAATTGGGTTCTTATTTTAGTTGGAAGGTAGTAAAATCTCTTTTTCAACTTGCTGCGATACGCCCGTTTGATGTGATGAATACCATGAATCAAAGTTATTTTTCTAGCAAACACATTGTGCAATATTTTAATCGATTTGCTACTTACAATGGTTCCAATCCTTATAGCGCTCCAGCTACACTTAATCTTATCAATCACCTTGAGCATGGCATTGGCGCATATTTTCCGTTAGGAGGTATGTTTCAAATTACAAATTCAATCTACCAACTTTGTCTTGAACAAGGAGTAAAATTTAACTTTAACACAAAAGTTGACAAAATAATTATTGAGAAAGGCAAAGCTGTTGGAGTTGCTACAATAAATGGTTCTATCAAATCAGATGTGGTTATTAGCAATATGGATATCTATCCAACTTATAAAGTACTTTTAAAAGAGCAACAGTATCCCAAAAGAATTTTAATACAAGAAAAATCGTCCTCTGCGCTTATTTTTTATTGGGGAATAGATATTCAATTTAAAGAACTCGATTTGCACAATGTTCTTTTTAGTAATAATTATTTTGAAGAGTTTCGCTACATATTCGACCTTAAGTCAATTTACCAAGACCCTACAATATACATCAATATTACCTCGAAATATAACCCATCGGATGCGCCAACAGGCGGTGAAAACTGGTTTGTAATGATTAATGTTCCAAATAATAGTGGACAAGACTGGGAACTATTAAAAAAACAAGCAAGGGCGAATATTATATTAAAACTTCAAAGAATTTTAAAAGTTGACCTTACCCCTCATATTAAAGTAGAGGAGGTGCTAGACCCGATCCTTATCGAAGAAAAAACTTCTTCTTATCGAGGCGCCTTATATGGCAATGCTAGTAATAATCCGTTATCAGCATTCTTTAGGCATCCTAATTTCAGTGGTAAAATAAAAAATCTATACTTTTGTGGGGGTAGTGTCCATCCTGGCGGCGGGATACCTTTGGCAGTAATGTCGGGTAAGATTGTGGCAGATTTAATCAAAAAATGGTGATAGCATATTTTAAAAAAAACGAAATAAATTTAACAATTGCATTCATTACCATCATATATATTGTTGGTATCGTTAATTTGGCATTACATAACCTAGCACTTTTGTCTTTAACTCCGATTAATCTTTTACTATCTGCGACTCTACTTTTATTTGTAAATCGATTATTTTTAAAAAACTATGCGTGGTTAGTAGTGGTAATATTTTTTGCTGGATTTTTTATAGAGGTAATAGGGGTTAAAACTGGACTAATTTTTGGAAATTATTATTATGGCAACAACCTTGGGTACAAGGTTTTAGCTGTGCCAATAGTATTAGGAATAAATTGGGTATTGACCGTTTTTTGTGCAGCTAGTTTATCACGATTTTTGTTTTCAAACGCCCAACCTGTTGTAATTATACTGAGTGCAGCTCTATTTATGGTTATTTTAGACCTACTAATAGAGCCAGTTGCTCCTAAACTAGACTTTTGGTATTGGGTAAATGGCCAACCACCTATTAAAAATTTTGTGGCATGGTTTATATTAGGAATTTTTTTTCAAATATTAGTTCATAAATTTGTGAAGTTTACAAACTTTCAATTTGGAGTTTGGTTATATATGTTGCAAATTATATTCTTTGTTACCGCAAATATATCTTTATGGAATACCTTATTAATACACTAATCGTAATTGCGACGTTTTTTGGAATGGAGTTTATGGCTTGGTTTACACACAAGTATGTAATGCATGGTATTTTGTGGACACTTCATCGTGATCACCATGAGGGCCATGAGGGTTTTTTTGAAAAAAATGACACTTTCTTTTTAATATTTGCAATTCCAAGCGCCTATTGTTTTATGACTGGCATCATGTTTAATGATTTTCGTTTATATATTGGAATTGGCATTGCATTGTATGGTTTTGCTTATTTCGTTGTTCATGATATTATTATTCATCAGCGATTTAAGCTTTTTAGAAATTGGAAGCACCCTTACGTTCTTGCAATTAGAAGGGCACATAAAATCCATCATAAACATTTAGGTAAAGAACATGGAGAAAATTTTGGGATGCTCATCGTACCACAAAAATATCATAAAATTCAAGGTGAAGTTGGGTAATATGGCGGAATAAATTAAACAATATTATGCGTAAAACTCAATTAGCCAATTTTTTATAAATAAGAAAATTATTTTTGCTCTAGACAGAAATATAGAAAGTTCAAATTTATTTTGAAATTATTTCAAAATAGAAACTAAAATAAATAACCATCCTGCTATCATAAATACACCTCCAATAGGGGTGATTGCCCCTAGTTTGCCAATATTTGTTATACTTAAGGCATATAAAGAACCTGAAAAGATTATAATTCCAACGGTAAAACTCCAACCAGCCAATTCAAGCCATTTATTAGTTGATTTTTGAGTTAATAAGGCAACGACTATTATGGCAAAGGTATGATAAAACTGGTATTTTACAGCTGTATCAAAAGTGTCAATTCTTTGATTCGCCATAAGCACCGATTTAAGGGCATGTGCGCCAAATGCTCCAATCATTACAGATAATGCGCCGAATACACTTCCTATTATTAAAAATAATTTATACATATTGTTATAGTTGATAATTTCTGTTGCCAAATATAGCACTTCCAACCCTTATCATGGTACTTCCTGCTTCCATTGCAAGGAGGTAGTCACCACTCATGCCCATCGATAATTCTTTAAAATCATCCTGATCGTGAAAGTATTGTATTTTTATTTTGTCAAACAATTGCTTCAATCCTTTAAATTCAGCCATTATTTGTTGCTTGTCTGACGTATTTGAGGCCATTCCCATCAATCCAACAATTTTAATGTTTTTAAGAGTCGCGAAACTATCGTCATTTAAAATTGCAGTCAATTCATCATAAGTTAAACCAAATTTGGTTTCTTCCTGTGCTATATACATTTGTAGAAGGCAATTTTGAATCCGATTATGTTTACCAGCATGTTTGTTTATTTCTTTTAATAGTTCTATAGAATCTACAGTATGAATCAAGCTTACAAAGTTGGTAATGTATTTAACCTTGTTTCTTTGCAAATGACCAATCATGTGCCATTCTATATCTTTGGGCATTCGCTCATATTTATCACAAAGTTCTTGAACCTTGTTTTCGCCAAAAACCTTATAACCTGCTGAATAAACCTCCATAATGGATTCAATATCATGAGTTTTCGTAACTACAATAAGTTTAGTTATTGAATTCTTTAAACTTGTAACTATTGAATGTAAGTTATCGGCTATGATTCCCATTAAAATGACAAATTATCACTACAAATATAGCCTCAATTACCATTATAGCCTTAATTTAATCCTAATTATAAATTTTATTTTTGCTTGGTTTATTTTAACCAATTAAAGCAATACTGGTATTCATAAAAAGATGGAATTAAATAGCCCGCTGTAAGGAATCAGGTAATAATAAATTAATATTTCAACGTATTGGTTAATAAATAAATAGCTTTATGTAAATTTTAATTTTAACTATATTATAATGATTTTTGTTATTTTTGTCGATATAAACTAATAGAAGACGTATTTTTGTATTTATTATAAATAAACAACCTTTATAGCGTATGCCAATTTTAGGCAGTTTGCTCAAGCAGGGCATAAAACTAGGTAAAAGTATAGAACAGGAGAATACACCTCCCTTTAAATTACAAAAAAAAGAACTTAAGAAGCTTCTTCAGAAGGCCGAGTTAACCCAATTTGGTATAAAATATAATTTTGACAATATTCTTAAAAATTTTGGAATCATCCGTCAGTTCAAGGGGCAAGATCCAAAACAGTTTTATCAACAGTTTAAAAGTCAGGTTCCTGTGCACTCATATAACAAGATGTACGCAGATTGGTGGCATAAATGTCTTGAAGGTGAGTCAGACGTGGCTTGGCCTGGTTTGGTAAGATATTTTGCATTAAGTTCAGGTACTTCAGAGGCTGCAACTAAACATATTCCCATTACCGCAGACATGATTAAGGCTATTAAAAAAACAAGCCTTAGGCAAATGTTGGCATTAAAAAACTACAATTTTGAGCCTGAAATTTTAGAAAAGGGCATTTTAATGCTAGGTGGTAGCACCTCTTTAAATAGTAAGGGCCATTATTTTGAAGGCGATTTAAGTGGAATAAGTGCTTCAAAAATACCATTTTGGTTTCATAGATTTTATAAGCCTGGAAGGGCTATTGCCCAAAATCGAGATTGGAATAAAAAATTAGAAGAAATAACCCTTCAAGCCATTAATTGGGATATAGGTTTTGTAGTAGGTGTACCTGCTTGGATTCAGCTTTTAATAGAGAAAATAATAGTACACTACAAGGTACAAAATATCCATGAAATATGGCCTAATTTAAGTGGATTTTGTCATGGTGGTGTAGCATTTGATCCATATCGCACGAGTTTTGAAAAATTGTTAGGCAAGCCTATTGCTTACATCGAAACATATTTGGCCTCAGAAGGATTTATTGCATTTCAAGTAAAACCTGAGCGTCGTTCGATGCGAATGATGTTAAATAGTGGTATTTTTTATGAGTTTGTGCCCTTTACCGACGACAACTTTGAGCCAGATGGAGAAATAAAGCCACAACCTCAAACCTTTATGATTGATGAAGTAGAGGAGGGGAAAGATTATGCGCTTTTACTTACCACTTGTGCTGGATCTTGGCGTTATCTCATTGGTGATGTTATACGATTTGTAAATAAGAAGGAGAGCGAAATAGTTATTACTGGTAGAACAAAACACTTTTTAAGCCTTTGTGGTGAGCATTTGTCGGTAGACAATATGAATAAAGCGGTACGGTTGGTTAGTGAAGAGTTTAAAATTGATATTAAAGAATTTGCTGTTGCAGGTGTTTCTTTTGGTACCACATTTGGGCACCATTGGTACATCGGCTGCGACACTCAAATAGATGAAAATTTATTAGCAGAAACTATCGATGCTCACCTTAAAGAATTAAATGACGATTACAAAGTGGAACGTGCCCATGTTCTTAAGAGTGTGGTTGTGGAGGTGTTACCTACCGCTATTTTTTACGGTTGGCTAAAACAAAGAGGCAAAGAAGGAGGCCAGAATAAATTCCCAAGGGTATTAAAGTCTAATTTATTACCAGATTGGAAAAATTATATTTCTCAACAGAGTTAAATTAAGGTGCCTTTACCATTTATAAATGTTAAATAAAAAATGATTACAGCTATAAGGGATGGTATTTTGCTCGGGATAGGTTTGGCATTCCTCATAGGCCCCGTTTTTTTTACTTTGGTACAAACAAGTGCCCACAAGGGCTTCAAACTAGGACTATTCCTTGCTATCGGAATTGCGTTGAGTGATTTGTTTTATATCTTTTTAACCTATGCTGGCATCTCTCAAATCGCTAATAATGCACAAATTCAATTTGGTTTGGGAATTGGTGGAAGTATTATAATGTTGGGATTTGGGGTAAATATGATAATAAAAAAGATTCCCAGAACTGAATATGAAGAATTACATATTTCTAACAAACACAGGATTAAGTATATTTTAAAAGGATTTGCCTTAAATGCTATCAACCCTGGCGTTTTGCTGTTTTGGATTACCACTGTGAGTACCATTGCCTTTAAGAGTGGTCATCAGCGTCATGAACTTATTATACTGTTTTTAGTGGCCATTATTATGAACTTTGTTTTTGACCTCGGCAAAGCATACATTGCAAACAGAATCAGTAACTTAATGACCGATCAAGTAATTAGGTGGATCAATCGTATAATGGGTTCTGCATTAATACTATTCAGTATACAATTATTTAAAAATACAATTTGGGCTACTTAGAGGTTCTTAATATCAACCAGTAACTAAGTTGGGTAATAAAATAATTATGTCCCTTAGTTAGATTTATTCTTGTCAGAAGTTTAAAATTTATAACTTTGTTGCCGTAGTTCCCCCTTATTTTAAGATGCTCTGGTATTCCGGATTATTACATTTTTATAAAACTCCTACGCTTAAAGAAATGGCTGTATGGGTAGTCCTATACGGAATTTATGTAGCGGGTATCATTTATTTACAAGATAATCAATTCGATATTAATTTCACTGTGCCTTATTTTGTCATGTATATTCTAGGGTATATGATAATGATTTTATTCTATTTCCGACTCAATAACTCCTATTATAGGTGGTACGATGGGCGCAAAAATCTTACCTACCTCACAGCAAATGCCGAAACATTTATTATCAAAATTAATTCCTATTTGTCCATAGCCGATGTCAAAAACAGGACCTATCTACACGAGATGGTAATGAACCATATCTGGTCATGTAAAGCGCATTTACGAAGGAAAAGGAGTATGAACCATTTAGTTGAGTCTGAACCAGGCCTGTTTGACCAATTGATGAAAGAAGAACATGTGCCAAATAAAATAATGGAACTCGTTCATAAGAGAATTGTAAACTTATATAGGAATGAATACATCACAAAAATGGAATATTATGAGTTGAGCAAACACGTAGAGAAATCTAACAGCTTTCTTGATAATTGCGACACCATTAGAACAACTAAAACAACTAAATCTTATGTGAATCACATCAAGATGTTCCTAATATTATATTCAGGTTTTTTGCCATTTGCTTTTACCAACGATACGCTAGAATATAGTATCGTATTTTTGTTGTGTCTAATTTTTTATGCTTATTTTGGTTGTGAAGTAATGAGTTCTGAAGTAGAAAATCCCTTTGGTCATGATAAAAATGACCTTCCTATGGAGGTAATTTGCGAGGATATAGACAATTGTTTAAAACAAATAATGAAAAATGGATAAGAAAATTTGGTTTGCCATACTTTTTGATTTTCATCGAACTAAAACCCTACGTACGTTGCTTGTAAGTATGTGCGTGGCAGGAGTGTATGCCTTCATATGCGATTACCTGGAAGAAAACGTTTTTCACATCGATTTTAGACCACCGACATATATTTACTCCATTTTGGGTATAGTATTGGGTTTGTTGTTGGTGTTTAGAACCAACACTGCTTACGACCGTTGGTGGGAAGGTAGAAAACTACTTTCGAAACTGGGCTATAACTGGAAAAATCTAGCTATTAAAATTAACTCCTTTGTGCCTATCGACGACAAGGATAATAGGGAGTTTTTTGCCAAAATGATTAGTAATCACGCATTCTCGTTGAAAGAACATTTAAGAGACGGTATTAAGGCAAGTGAATTAGAGGAGATTTATCCTGGATTTATAGAAGAAACCATGGCCAAAAAACTTTATCATGTGCCTACTTATTTTCTTACTCTTATTAGTGATCGCATGACCAAGCTATACAAAGATAAAGTTATTACTGACATGCAGTTTTTAGAGGTTAGTAAGCACATTGACGAGGCAAATGAGGTAATCAGTAGTTGTGAAAGAATCCACTCAACCCCTATACCTTTTTCATACGCCATCCACCTCAAAAAATTCTTGTTTATATTTATGTTGATCATACCTTTTGGCTTTATTCATGATCTTGGCTCTTGGAGTGTTGCCATTGTCATGCTCATTTTTTATGCAATGGTAGGTCTGGACGTGATAGGGGAGGAAATAGAAGATCCATTTGGACAAGATGAAAATGATCTTCCATTTGACGGTATTTGCAAGTCGCTTAAAATATCCGTTCAAGAAATTTTGAAAACAAATGATCAAAAATTAATCAAAAGCTAATGAAATCTATTAATTTAAGGTTAGCCATCTGCTACGCCATTTTTTCTGTTTTGGCCATGTTTTTTACTTCATGTAGCAACCCACTTGATAAGGAGTACAATGAGGAAACTGTAGAAAAAGATTTTAAAAGAATCGTAGAACTTGGCAAAATTGATTCAACCGAAGAAAAAGTAATGTCAGAATTTATGATAAAAAATGGGTTAATTAATCCTTCGGTTATGGAACTAGGCGCAAGCTATAGAGATATTTTAGAACAGGCACAATTAACCAAAGAAAAGGAACTTAAGGATGTTGAGGCCGATTTTGAAGCAAAGGAATCGAAAAAGATCACCCTGGAAATTAAAAAATCATTGTTTATGAACTTTGAAGATACCTCAATAGCACTTAGAGGTACTTTGCTCACTTGCTCCCTTGCAGTGAGAAACATTGGCAATAAAAATATTAAAGCATTTAAGGCGCTAATTACCGTTAAAGATGTGTTTGGTAAAGAGTATCGTTCTTCTAAAATAACCTATTATAAACCCATCTTACAAGGTGGTATTGTGGAGGAAATTTTTGCAATAGATTTACAACCAACTAAGAACGAAGGTTATACAGTTTTTTCAGATCCATCTTATTTTAAGCTAGGATGGCAACCACTAGCACTAATTTACGAAGATAACATAATCCTAGAATTGGAGCCTAAGAAAATAACACATGCTAGTAATTCTGAAAATTTACATAGTATTCATAATCACAACGAAAATGGCCACTAATAACACTTCAATCTAGCAATTGTACTAATTTAAGCTAGGGCTAGTTGTGGTACTTTTTAAAGATAAAATGTTATATTATATAGCAATTAGATACTAATCAACACTTTAGAAAATGTAATTTTTGCTATTCTCTCATTAAATATTCTTGTTAAATTACAATTTGATTATTTAAACAAGTATATTTGTCGATGATTCGATTGGTCATAAATAAAAACAATAACCATTTAAATTTATAGAGTATGCTAAATGCCTGGCACAGTGTGAGTTTTGGAAAAGAGGCGCCAAAATTTGTAAATGCAATCATTGAAATCCCGAGAGATTCAAAAGCCAAATATGAACTAGATAAAGAAACCGGGATGATTAAGCTTGATCGTGTTCTTTTTTCTGCAGTGCATTATCCCGCTAACTATGGCTTTATTCCTCAGACCTATTGTGACGATAAAGATCCGCTCGATATTCTTGTGATTAGCTCTGTGGATGCGGTACCTCTTTGCTTAGTGGAAGCAAAGGTAATTGGTGTAATGCAGATGATAGATAATAACGAACAAGATGATAAAATTATCGCTGTTGCTAAAAATGACATGTCTGTGAATCACATTGATAACTTAGATATGTTACCAAGACATACCATGTTACAAATACAAAGATTCTTTGAAGACTACAAGAAATTGGAGCACAAGGAAGTAATTGTAGAGAAATTTTTAGATAAAGATGCAGCTTATAAAATTATACAAGCTGCTTTGGATTTATATCAAGAAAAGAAAACCGAATTAATTGGAGACAACGAAATGTTGTTATACTAAAGTTACATACAGAGAAGGGATGAAAACTCCCTTCTCTGTATGTTTCTAATTTCAAATATCACCATTTAAGGGCTTATTTTCTTAATTATAACACCTGGAATCAATAATACTAGTTTTAAGTTTGTATTAATCCTACATTGAATCTTTTTTGGATAGGAGCGTTATTTGCCGCTTCAATGCCTGCACTTAGTACTTTTCTTGTATCAATTGGATCAATTATTGAATCTACCCATAACTGAGAGGCTGCATAATATGGGCTAGTTTTGTCATTATATCTTGTGATAATTTCATCTAATAACAATTTTTCTTCCTCGGCCGATATCACCTTGCCTTGTGCTTTGAGTGTAGAGACCTTTATTTGAAGCAAGGTTTTGGCCGCTGAGTTTCCGCTCATCACAGCAATTTGGGCGGTAGGCCAAGCTATAATCAATCTTGGGTCAAACGCTTTTCCACACATGGCATAATTGCCTGCTCCATAAGAATTTCCTATAACCACTGTAAATTTTGGAACCACAGAATTGGCCACTGCGTTCACCATTTTTGCCCCATCTTTGATTATTCCACCTTGTTCTGCCCTGCTACCTACCATAAAACCTGTAACATCTTGTAAAAATACCAGCGGTATTTTTTTCTGGTTGCAATTCATTATAAAACGTGCGGCTTTATCAGCAGAATCGGAGTAAATTACTCCACCCATTTGCATTTCACCTTTCTTAGACTTTACCATTTTTCTTTGGTTTGCCACAATTCCTACTGCCCAGCCGTCAATTCTTGCCAAACCACATATGATAGATTGTCCATAAAGTTTTTTATATTCTTCAAATTCTGACCCATCAACGATACGATTGATAATTTCAATCATATCATAAGGTTTAGTTCGATCAGCTGGTAGAAGTGAATAAATATCTAAAGGATTCTTTTGAGGCAAAACAGGTGCAATTCTGTTAAATCCAGCTTTTGGAACATCACCTATTTTTGAAATAATGTCTCGAATAGACTGTAAACAAGCTTTGTCGTTTGGGAATTTGTAATCTGTAACACCTGATATTTCACAGTGTGTAGTAGCACCTCCTAACGTTTCATTGTCTATATCTTCACCTATTGCTGCTTTTACTAGATAAGAACCTGCTAAAAAAATTGATCCTGTCTTGTCGACAATCATTGCCTCATCGCACATGATGGGTAAATATGCTCCACCTGCTACGCAACTTCCCATTATGGCGGCTATTTGTATAATACCTTGAGAGGACATAATTGCGTTATTTCTAAACTGACGCCCAAAATGTTCCTTATCAGCAAAAACCTCGTCTTGCAGGGGTAAAAATATACCAGCGCTATCTACAAGGTAAATAATGGGCAGTTGATTTTCAATAGCTATTTCTTGAGCTCTTAAATTTTTCTTGGAGGTAATTGGAAACCACGCCCCAGCTTTAACTGTTGCGTCGTTAGCCACCACAATGCATTGTTTGCCATGTATATATCCAATACCAGTAATCACCCCGCCTGAAGGACAGCCTCCATACTCTTCGTACATTCCGTCACCGACTAAAGCGCCAATTTCAAGAAAAAATGAGTCTTGGTCTAACAAAGTTGCAATTCTCTCTCTTGCGGTAAGTTTACCTAACTCCCTTTGTTGGTTGAGTTTTTTATCTCCTCCGCCGAGATAGGCCTTAGCTAATTTAGCATGAAGGCCATGAATGAGATTTTTATTATAATGCTCGTTACTAGTGGTTTCTTGAATCATAAAAAGGGTAATTTAACCCTTCTTACGACTAGAAAACATGAAAGTTGATAAATTAAAATAATAAAACGCCTAAAAATTTGATATTACATCCTCAATAATACCACAACACTCGTTCATTTGTGCTTCGTTTATGATTAATGGAGGAGCAAATCTTATAATATGGCCATGGGTGGGCTTAGCCAATAGTCCATTGTTTTTAAGTGACATACACACGTCCCATGCCGTACGGCCATCATCGGTTGGTTTTATTATTACCGCATTTAACAAACCCTTACCTCTCACCAAAGTTATATGTTCTGTTCGAGACTGTAAGGCTGTCATCCTATCTCTAAAAATTTGACCCATTTTTTCAGAGTTCTCAATTAGGTGTTCATCCAACAGTACTTTGAGTGACTCAACTGCGATTACAGCAGCCAATGGATTCCCTCCAAAGGTAGAACCGTGTTCACCAGGCTTTATACATAGCATGACATCATCATTGGCCAGTATAGCAGATACTGGCATGGTACCTCCCGATAAAGCTTTACCCAATATTAAAATATCTCCTTTTATGTCTTCGTGGTCTCCTGCCAATAATTTCCCAGTTCGTCCAAGACCAGTTTGTATTTCATCCATCAAAAGGAGAACATTGTATTTGGTGCAAAGTTCCCTAGCTTTAGACAAGTAGCCTGCGTCGGGCACAAATACACCCGCTTCTCCTTGAATAGGTTCTACCCAAAAACCTGCAACATTTGGGTTTTTAAGTGCTTCTTCAAGTGCAGCAGTGTCATTATAAGGAATGACCTGATAGCCGGGCATAAAAGGGCCAAAGTTATTAGTAGAATCAGGGTCTGTTGAAGCAGATATAATTCCTAACGTTCTCCCATGAAAATTTCTTTCAACGGCAACAATAATAGCTTGGTTGGTAGGAATTCCTTTTTTAGTATAACCCCATTTTCTAGTAAGTTTTAAGGCGGTTTCATTTGCTTCAGCTCCTGAGTTCATCATTAACACCTTATCATAACCAAATAACTGTGCCATGAATTTTTCACAAGCACCCAATTTGTTATTGTAAAATGCACGTGACGTTAAGGTCAATGTTTTGGCTTGCTCAATTAATGTCGAGATAATTCTAGGATGACAATGCCCTTGGTTTACAGCACTATAGGCTGATAGAAAGTCATAGTAGTGCTTACCCTCTACATCCCACAAATGCACCCCTTCTCCTTTAGCTAAGACCACAGGCAGCGGATGATAATTGTGCGCACCATACTTATCCTCCAATTCTATAGCACTTTGACCAATTTCTACGTTACTTACCATAATATTATTAAAGAACCCAAAATTAAACAAAATGCTCGAACTAAGGTTTCAATTTTAAATAATAAGTATAGAATTTATATTTATAGTATTGAAAAAGAAACAGGACATACCCAAAGAATCTACACCTATGTATTATTATAATGACCAAGGCCTTTTGGTATTTACTAAAGAATTTCACCTCAAACGTGGGTATTGTTGTAAATGTGGCTGTAAGCACTGTCCTTATGGATTCAAAAAGGAAGCCAATTCATAATTTTTAAAATGTTTTTAACCGAAAGTGTATTGTTTCTTCAAAGCCACGTATTTGTAAATCGACACATTTTTTGTTACTAAGTCAGTGTTCTTTAGGCGTAATATTATTTTATAAGTATCTGCATTTCAGTTATTTATTTAATAATAAATTTGTTTAAGTAAAATATATGTCAGAAATTTGCAATATAATCTATGAATAATCCTGTAAACAGAGTATCAAACTTCTTATTATGATAAAAAATATTCTAATATTTCTAGCTGCGTTAGTTTCTTATACTAGTTTTGGTCAATGTTTTGAACAACTGGTTTGGCAAGATGAGTTTGATGGCACTACACTCGATTTAAATAAATGGGCATTTGATTTGGGCGATGGATGTCCATCTTTATGTGGTTGGGGAAACAATGAATTGGTGTATTATACTCAAAATAACCACAAACTACAAGGTGGTAATTTGGTAATAGGGGTTAAAAAAGAAAATTTGGGAGGAGGTAACTTTAGTTCAACTAAGATAACCACAAAAAATAAATTTAGCCAAACGTATGGGCGGTTTGAAAGTAGAATAAAGTTACCAAAAGGTAGGGGTTTGTGGCCCGCATTTTGGATGTTAAGTACGGGTAACAATTGGCCTATGACTGGTGAAATCGATATCATGGAAAATAGGGGAGATGTTATGCAAAGAACCGTAGGAACAGTGCATTATGGAAGCCCTTGGCCTAATAACCAATATGATGGAACCACTTATGACCATAGCGCGGATCTTTCTGCTGATTTTCATATATATGCAGTAGAATGGGAGCCAGATTATATTAGATGGTACTTCGATGGCGTATTGTTTAAAACAATTACAAGAGTACCTAATAATCTTAATCCACAATCTACAAACAATGTATGGCCATGGAACAATAATTTTTATATTATTTTAAACACAGCAGTGGGAGGATGGTTTACTGGCACAACCGACCAAAATCTTGTCGCGTTGACAAAACCTACTATGGAAGTTGATTACATAAGGGTTTATGGTTATCAAACGAGCTCCACTCAACTTCCTTATTTGGGTACTCTAAATTTACCAGCTAAGATTGAAGCAGAAAATTTTGATAAAGGCTGTGGAAGTGCATTTTATGATAATGACAATGCTAACAAAGGTGGGGCATACCGAAATACACCCGTTGATATTGAGGTATGTACTGATGCAGGAGGCGGCTATAACGTAGGATATGTAGGTGCAAATGAATGGCTTGAGTATACTGTAAACGTACCGATTACAGGTCTTTATAACCTTACTTTTAGAGTAGCAAGCAACGTAGGTGGGTCAAAGTTTAGACTTGAGCAAGATGGGGTCAACAAAACAGGGAGTGTTAACGTCAATAGTACTGGAGGTTGGCAAAATTGGAGTGACGTTAATATTAATAATATCAATTTAACTGCAGGTACAAGGGTTTTAAGAATTTTTGTAGAACAAGGAGAATTTAATATTAATTCATTTACAACTAGTTCCATCCCATTGAGTGTTTCAACCGATACCAAAATCCCAATGACCAAATCAACCAACTATGAAATATCTTATTTGAACAATAACGTCAAAATTAGTAGTGAATCTGAATTTAGTTGTACCATTTATGATATTGGGGGCAGGGTGTTGTATAATAAAGAATTATCAGATATTCACGATATTATCTTAGGAAACAAGGGCATATACATTGCAAAAACACTAACTAATAATACTTCAGAAACCTTTAAGTTAATGGTGGAATAATCTAAATGGTAATAAACTTTAGTAATTTAAATTTAAAATTTTAACAAAAGCAATACATCTTACATTAATTTATATCCAAATTTTCTTTTCCAAAATAAGCAATTCATAACAAACAGATAATTTTAACTTAAAATCTTAGACATATTTTAGTATTACCTTTGTATATTAGGTAAAGTTTATGATTAAGATTATAAAAGTTTTGTTGGTTTTGTTAACTGTATCAGTTTATGCTCAAGATACATTAACAGTGATGTCTTATAATCTTCTGCAATACGGAGGATCTGGAATTGGTTGTACACCAAGATCAACTTTAGAAAAAAACGCATTCATAACAACAATTGTAAACCACTACAAACCGGATGTCATTTGTTTAAATGAAATCGGTATAGGTCAAATTTATCTAGATAACCTACGCGACTATGCGCTTAATGACAATGGAATAGGTACTTGGAAAGTTGGCGCATTTTCAAATCAAGCCAATGCCTCTGATATTGTAGATGGTTTAGCTTATAATTCTAAAAAATTAACCTTATACTCCCAAAAGGTGTCTAATACCTCGGTGAGAGACATAGTGCATTACAAAATGTATTATAATGACCCTAAGCTTTCCACCTCCAAAGACACCACTTTTATCACTTTTATAATAGCACATCTAAAGGCAAGCAATACGCCTACTGATGCAAGTTCAAGAGAAAATATGGTAAATAATGCCATGAATTACTTAAACAATACCACCCCCGCAAATACCAAAGCAAATTATGTCTTTGCTGGAGACTTAAATTTATACACAAGTTCTGAAAAGGCTTACCAAAATCTGATCAATCCAGCTAAAACAAACTTAAGATTTAATGACCCTGTTAATAAGCCAGGAGTTTGGTCTAATAATTCAGACTTTGCGCTATACCATACACAATCTCCTCGAATAACCAACCAAGGCGACTGTGGAGCTACAAGTGGTATGGACGATAGATTTGATTTTATTCTTCTTTCTGATGACATAATGAATGGTGATAAACGAATAAAATATGTCGAAAATACATATATCACTTGTGGACAAGACGGAAAAAGATTTGATGGTGATTTGTTCACGCCCGCTAATAGTTCAGCTCCTTCGGCAGTTATTAATGCTTTATATGCTAATTCTGACCACCTTCCTGTATTATCAAAACTTGCTATATCTAGCCTAATAACTTCAGAGGAGACAATTGGCGATAATCATGTTGAACCTTTTTATATATCGAATCCATTTAACGACGAAATAAAAATGCCATATGGATGGTCTAAGTTAACGATTATCAACAATACTGGTAGTACAGTATTGAAATTACAACCAGAGGGTGGGGAGTTAGTGAATGTGATGTCATTGCCACCAGGAATTTATTCTATTGTACTTAGCAATGATACTTCTCAAATGATTAAAAAGTTGATAAAATTAAGTCACTAATTAATGAAATTTTTTGTAGTTATATTCGTTTTTTGTTGTGGGGTGGTTTGGTCACAAGAGTCTTTCGATGAAAAGTATACTTCAAGCTCTAATTTAGGACTAACCATTACCAATAATGGAATTATTGGTAACTCCTTTAAAGGTAGTTATGCAAAAGGATTTCCTTCTTGTGAGTATCCCATTAACTCTGGTATCGAGCATTTATTTGAGGGTTCATTATGGATAGGTGGATATAAAAATGGGCAACCAAGTGTATCTACGGGGTCGGTAGACGATGCTACTGGGTACACAACAGGTAAGTCAGGTTATGAGTTTACTGGTGCAATCGGTTCTAAATTAAACGAAAAATCAAGTTTAATAGACAGTAGAAACTATAACCCGACAGCTATATCTCATCAGGACTTTGTTTCCGACTTTACCGATTCTAATATTGTGGTTCCTGGAACCAGCATTCAAATTTTAGGTCACCTTAATCCCTTGAAAGTTGGTGTGCACTTTGAATCTTATTGCTGGAACTACTCCTTTAGTGATTTTTTTGTAATACTTACTTATAAAATTACCAACCAAGATAATTCAGATTTAGATAGTGCTTTTATTGGCTTATATGCTGATTTGGTAGTTAGAAATACCAATATCACTCCCGCACCTGGTGGAACGGCATTTTTTAATAAAGGAGGGCATTGTTATGAAGATTCTTTATATATGGCTTATAGTTTTGATGCCTCTGGGGACACGGCGTTTACCAGAAGCTATGTAGGGTTAAAATTTCTAGGAGCAGAACTAAACGGAAAATTTACACACCCACAAGTAAATCCTAAATTCAATCTAAATTATCACGCTTGGGGATACAAGGATGTGGCAGCACCTATATTTTTCTCTCCTTCCAATGATGCACAGCGATACAACAAAATGGCGAAAGGATTAAATCAAGAACTTGATTGGGCCACCGTTTTAAAACCCAGCTTAAAAACATCAGGCAACAGGTTAAGTTTTATTTCTATTGGCCCATTTACTAAAATAAAGCCTGGAGAATCAGCAACTATTTCGTTTGCAGTAGTTTGTGCCAAAATGTTTGAAGATGGAAGTCCAGTGTATAAAGATACTGAAAAACAAAGACTTAATTTAAGGACTAACGCACAATGGGCACAAACTGCTTATGATGGCGAAGATAAAAACTTTAATGGTGTTCTTGATATAGGTGAAGATAAAGATGGTGATGGTAAAATTACCAGATACATTTTGCCGGCACCACCCTCCACCCCTAAAACTAGGTATGAGGTATCCGAAAATAAGATAGAAATCTATTGGTCTGACAATGCCGAAGCCTCAGTAGATCCGATAACCAATATCAAAGATTTTGAAGGTTATAGAATTTATAAATCTAGATTTGGATTTGATGTACAAGGATCTGATGCACTTAGTACACTAAATTTAGTTGCCGAATTTGACAAAAAGGGTGACACCATATTTTACGAAACTGGTTTTGAGGATATCAAGCTGGCACAACCTTATTATTTTAGTGATGGTGATACAATTAAATACATATATAAATATACGCTAAACAATGTTCAAAATGGTTGGCAACATGTGTTTACTTTAACGGCTTTTGATAAAGGAGATGTAAAAACCAATCTAGAGTCTCTAGAAACCAGTAGAATTTCGAACCTTAAAAGGATTTTTCCTGGCACCCCAGCTAATGAGAGTATAACCTCTAATTCGTCATTTGTATATCCAAATCCATATTATGGTGCAGCTCAGTGGGAGGGTACAAGCAGGTTTCAAGAAGACAAAAAAATTATTTTTGCTAATCTCCCAGCACGATGTGTGATAAGAATTTATACAACTTCTGGTGATTTGGTCGATGAGTTAGAGCATAGTACTGGTTATGTTGGAGCCGATGCTCGTTGGTTTAAAACCTACGGCGACCCTAACAATACCATTATTGCCGGAGGAGAACATGCTTGGGACATGTTATCTAAACAAAATCAAATTCTTGCAAGAGGGATTTATCTTTTTTCAGTAAAAGATTTAGATTCAGGCAAGGAGTATAAAGGTAAGTTCGCAATAATTAAATAGTTAATAAATAAGTTTTAATACACAATAAACATAAATTCTAAAACAATGAAAAAACTGTTACTTTCAATTTTTGCCATGGCTACCTTGGCACTTTCAGCACAAAACCTCAAGGGTAAATATGCACCACTTGATTCGGTACAAGGTTATTTTAAAGGCACTTTGAGTAATGCTAACTCTCAAAGCAATGATACTTCAATATTTAATAATAAAAAGATTGTAGTGAGAGGTATTGCAATCGTGGGATCAAAAAATAGCTTATTGAATGCTGGCCGTAATATATACATCCAACAAACCTCAGCCACTACTGGCAAAACTTTTGGACTTCAAATTTGGCATCCCCAACCAAGCAATGCAACTACTGGTTCCAACTGGACATCCAATAAAAATTGTGACCAAGGTATCACCAACGAAGTAGCTACGTTATCAGGAATTTACAACATTCAGCAAGGGGATTCTGTTGAAATTCAAGGCAAAATTATAGAATTTAGAGGTGAAACCGAACTTGAAATTACCAATGGAGTAGATTCAATTATATCACTGGGTTCTGGTTTTGAGGTAAAAAGCGAAGTTGTACCAATAAATCTTATCAATGATAAGTTGCGTGTAAATCAACATGAAACGGGAGAAATTCTAGAAGGTCGTTTATTAGAAATTAAAGATGTTAAGGTAATCTCATTGGATGCTTCCTCTCCAAATACTAACGTATATAACCAATTTACTGTAGAGGATGCCAATGGATTCAGAATTCAAATACGTGACGAGTTTAAGGATTTTGACTCTCCTACTGGTAGAACATGTAAAGGTAAGTTTTCCACTCCTGTTGTTGGAACCACCTTTACTTCTATTAAGGGTATTCTTAAACATTTTAAAAACTCAGGTACTTTTGGTTATACACTTAATCCTAGAACCGAAAAGGATGTTGTAATTGGCGCGGCTCCTCCATCCATTTCAAATATTCAAAGAAATATTGTTGTTCCAAAATCTACTGAAAGTGTAAATATAACGGCAACAATCACCGATGCAAATGGCGTAAATTTATCTAAAACAAAATTGTTTTATGCTGTAGGCATCAACGCAACTGTGTTTACAGAAGTGGACATGACGGTAAACAGTACTACTTACACTGGAACCATACCTGCACAATCAGATGGTGCTTACGTTAAATTTTACATCGAATCATCTGACATCAACGATTTTAAAAGTACTTCTTCAACTTTTACATATTTAGTTAAGAATAATGGATTGGGCATTAAAGATTTGCAATACACACCAAACTCTGATGGTAATTCCTTGTATCTAGGAAATAATGTAACCGTAACTGGAGTTGTAACTGCTATTTCAGATTTATCTAATCTTGGTTCTGTATACATACAACAAGAGAATGAACTAGCATGGGCTGGTATCTGGTTGACTGGTTCTGGTATAAGTACCTTCACAATTGGCCAAAAGGTGACAGTAACGGGTACCGTAGAAGAGAACTTTGGTATGACAAGATTGAGTGTTACCAGTGCCTCAAGTGTAGGAACTGGAACAATTATACCATTAAAACTAGATCCTTCAGTTTTTTCTTCATCATTTTCTACAACATATGAACAATATGAAGGAATGTTGGTTAAACTAGTAAATCCAACCACTAATGGTAAATTATTTGTAGTGAATGCCAAGCCAGATGCAAGTGGTGCACTTAATGATGGAGACTATAGAGTTGGTACTAACGTTCAACTTCCAAACATTGGAATAAGGGTTCTTGTTGGTAGGGTAGTTACTGGTAATAACGCCAGATTTTCCACATTAAATGCTTCTTACGTAAACGATCCTAAATGGGCTACATTGGATGGAACTATTCAAAAGTCAGCACTTCCTCTTCAAATTGTATCAAGTTCTGCTCCAGCCACCTCAATGGATAGCCTTGTGGGAATAATTTATTTTGGATTTAGTGAATTTAGATTATTACCAAGAAATAATGCTGATTTTTATAACGTTTCCAATACAACAATCACTAGTGTTGATGGCGTTGTACTATCACAAAACGAAACAAGCATGTTTCCAAACCCAACAGAAGATGTACTTACTATCTCCACATCTGCTGAGACGTTTAAAGTTTCAATATTCAATTTAGCTGGTAAATTGGTATTAACTCAAACTAAAGAAACAGCTATTGATAATTCAATCTCATTAGCTGGATTACCAGCAGGTACATACTTTGTGAATGTTATCTCCAAAGATGAAAATTTGGTAAAGCGAATTGTTAAACAATAGATTTATATAAGTTATTCAAATAAAAAGGGTTGAGATTCGTTCTCAATCCTTTTTTTATTTACGGGGAAGGTTTTAACCCTTATAATACTTTTTTATGCAGTAAGATACTTTTTGTACTTAAAATTCCATTTGTGGTATCTTTCAACATACAGTTAGCCCTAGATCTCTAAGATAGTTCAATTAGGATTTATAAATTTTTTAACCATTCATTAAGTTTTCGATTTCATCTATTTCTATTGGAATAGTACTCATTAGGTTTAAAGGTCCTTTTTTAGTGATCAATATATTGTTTTCAAGTCTTATGCCTAATCTTTCCTCTTTTATATAAATGCCTGGTTCTACGGTTAATAACATTCCTTCTTTCATAGATTGATTTTTGGAACCAAGATCATGTACATCAAGACCTAAAAAATGTGAAATTCCATGCATAAAATATTTTTTGTAGGCTGGTTTAATCGGGTCTTGATTTTTAATTTGGTCCAAAGTAAGCAAACCTAATTTCACCAACTCTTCTTCCATTAATTGACCTATTGCTCTATCATATTCCTCAAAGCTACCACCTACTACCAACATTTTGGTAGCTTCTTTATTTACATTTAATACACTTTGATAAACTGCCTTTTGCCTAGCACTGAATCTTCCAGATACAGGTGCAACACGTGTGAGGTCTGCATTATAATTTGCATACTCTGCTCCAAAATCCATTAAAATTAATTCATTTGCCTCACACTTTTTGTTGTTATCTATGTAGTGCAATACACATGAATCAGCCCCAGAGGCTATTATTGGCTGGTATGCATGTCCTCTTGATTGATTTATCAAAAATTCATGGGTGATTTCAGCCTCAATTTCATATTCAGTTACTCCAGGTTTTATAAATTTTAATGATCTCAAAAATGCCTTTTCCGTGACATCACAAGCCATTTTCACAAGTTCTATTTCAAGTTTTGATTTTCTTACTCTCAATTGTTGCATCAATGGCGCTAATCGTTCATAAGCATGTAGCGGATATTGGTTCTTACACCAATTTATAAATCTTCGGTCGCGTGTTTCAACCGATACTGATAACCTTGGATGTTCGTTGGTGTTGAGATATATTATTTTAGCGTCAAATACTAAATTTGCAAAAACCGACTCAAATTGCGAAATCCAGTAGATGGTCTCCACACCAGACAAGTCGATTACTTCCTCTTTTGTAAGTTTATGCCCTTCCCAAATGGCAATATTTTCATCGGTTTGTTTTACAAATAAGATCTGTCTATGTTTTTTGGTGCTACAATCTGGAAATAATAATAAAATACTTTCTTCCTGGTCGACCCCAGTCAAATAAAATAAATCACTGTTTTGCCTAAACTTCATAACACCATCAGCATTGGTAGGCATAATGTCGTTAGCATTAAAAATTGCAATGGAATCATTTTTAAGTAGTTTGGTAAGCTTTTCACGATTGTTTATAAACAACTCACTGTTGATTTTTTGATACCGCATCATTATGATATTTAGAATAAGCCAAAAATAATTAAATTATTCTTTTAATAAATATTTCAAAAAAAAACATCTTAGCTTATTCCTTTGATATTATGAATTTGACCCAATAAAAAATTACATAATTGTTCAAATAAATTTTAATTATACTTTTAATATCCATTTACTTTATCTACATTTGCAGTCCGTTTTAAAACGACGACAAAAATATTAAGTCATGAATCCGTTATTAAAAGAAATCTACAATTTATATAGCGAAAAAAGAGCTACGCTGCCTTCATTTAGTTCTGGTGATACTGTAGTGGTTCACGTGAAAATTAAAGAGGGTGCTAAAGAGCGTATACAACAATACCAAGGGGTAGTAGTTCAACGCAGAAATCCAAACACCAATGGAGAAACATTCACTGTTCGTAAGAATTCTAATGGTATCCATGTCGAGCGTATTTTCCCTATATTATCTCCTTCTATCGATAAGATTGAAGTAATTAGAAAAGGTTCTGTGAGAAGAGCTCGTTTATTTTATTTGCGCGATGCTAGAGGTAAAGCAGCTCGTATTAAGGAAAAAATTGGAAAATAGTCATATTAAGACTATTTGTACTATCCCACTCCTCAAAGTGGGATTTTTTTTGTTATGAAGAATCTAAATACTAAGGTGTCGCTTTAACCATAGTGTAAAATATATTTTTTATTTACATTTTGCAATTGGCCATTTAACCGTTGGTAGAATTAATTATGACTTTAGAAACGAATAATTTCCGTACAATTCTAAATAATACCGTCATCGTGGCTGCGCTCGGTTATTTTGTGGATGTTTATGATTTAGTACTTTTTTTAATCATTGGGGTAAAAAGCTTGGAAGACCTTTACCCAAGTTATACCCCAGAACTTATTACACAAAAATTCCAGTTTCTGCTTGATGTTCAAATGATTGGCATGTTGATAGGTGGCATTGTTTGGGGAATTATAGGTGATAAAAAGGGAAGGTTGTCTGTGTTGTTTGGCTCAATAATTATGTATTCATTAGCCAATATTTTAAATGGTTTTGTATTAAATATGGAGATGTACACAGTTCTTCGTTTTATAGCAGGTTTCGGTCTTGCTGGTGAACTAGGAGCTGGAATTACCCTAGTTGCTGAACAAATGGATAAAGAAAAGCGTGGCTACGGTACAATGATTATTGCCTCATTTGGAGTGATTGGGGCAATATTGGCGTCTATAATTTCAACAGTAGGATGGCAGATGAGCTATTTTATCGGAGGAGCACTTGGAATAAGCTTGTTGCTCTTAAGAATAGGGGTGGTCGAGTCTGGTATGTTTCAAAATCTTCATAATCAAAATCACCCCAAAGGCAATTTTTTTGATTTATTCAAAAACACTGAAGTCGCAAGTCGCTATTTCTATTGTATTCTAATTGGGCTGCCTGTATGGTTTATAATAGGTGTTTTAATTGCCCGTGCTCCAAAATTTGCAGAATTATTACATATTGAGGGTACGGTGCAGCGAAATATTTGTATCGCCTTATGTTATGCTGGATTATCATTTGGAGATGTTGCAAGTGGTACGATTAGCCAGTTTTTGCGAAGTCGAAAAAAAACCCTTTCTATATTTTTTGGGTTGTGCTTATTATTTGTATCGACTTATCTCAATCTTAATTATGCTAGTTTAACGTTATTTTATGGTGCTATATTTTTTATGGGCTTTGGTGTTGGATTTTGGGCCATATTTGTTACCGTTGCCTCTGAAAACTTTGGTACAAACCTTAGAGCAACTACCTCTACCACCATACCGAATTTTGTAAGGGGCTCCTTGGTTCCTATTGCTTTTATTTTTGACCTCCTCAAAGCCCAAATCGGTATGATTTTAAGTGCCTATATATTAATTGCACTAATTATGTTTATTTCTTTTTGGGCTTTAAGTAGAATTAAGGAAACATTTGGCAAAGACATGAACTATGTTGAACTTAGTTAAACAATTCTCCTGCAAAAATATTCTACAATCAATTTTAAAAACTATTGGCTTCTTTGTAAAACAATCTATAAATTAGCTTTCGTAAAGGTAAATCTTTCCAAGTTATGCGCGCAAAATTTCACATTAGCCCTCTAGAAGTTATTATTGATGCTACAAAAATTGAATTTAATGAAGCGAAAGCTCAATTTTTTGCAATTAAAGAAGATGATGAATATACTTTTGAAGCAATAAGTTGCGCTGCAAGACCGGTAGAATTTTCAATTGTAAACCAACTTTATTCTTTAGATCGTCAAAAGGTAAAAGATTTGTGCGATCAATGTAATACCACCAAAGAATTAGGAGTGCTTTCTACTAATAATTACCACCTTATAGTAAGTCCATTTGTAGATAGGTTCACTTATTTTGGTGAAGAACAAGCCGAGCAACTTACCAATGAGGTAATAGATATTTGTAAGGAATTGGATCTTAAAAGCTTAAGAATTACCCAGTTTTGCATGATGAGACATGAAACTATGCCCATCTATCCACAATTTAAGGGGATTTTAAAAGCACTTACCACTCGACTTGATTCCAATGTAAATCTGGTGTTTTTTGATATTCCAGAAGATCATTTTTATGAATTAAAAATTCTTTTTGAAAGCTACGAAACTAACAATATATAACATTGTAATATTAGGTCAATGAAATAGTTTTCTCTAAACTATTGATTACTTGTTACTTTTACAAATTTTTATTATCTTGCCTTCTTGTAGTAGTTTAATATTTGGTTATTAAATTAATGTGGAGATTTTTTGATTGATCATGGCACGTATAAAATACTATTACGATACCGAAACTTGTAAATATGAAAAAGTAAAAACTTCTTATGTGGAGATTTTACTAAACATAGGTGGGTTTGTAGTGCTAGCAGCATTATTTTCTATTGGCATACTTCACTTTTACGCTCACTTTTTTGATTCGGATAGAGAAGCTCAAATTAGAAAGGAAAATAACGAATTAAAGGTTAATTATGAAGCCATCAATACTGAAATTGGTCAGTTATATAAGGTTTTAACCTCCCTACAAGAACGCGACGATAACATTTACAGGGTGATTTTTGAGGCTGAGCCGATACCCAGTACAATAAGAGCTGCAGGTACAGGTGGTGTAGAACGATACAAAGAGTTGATTAATAATACAGGACCTAATAACGAGCTTTTACTCAAAAGTTATAGCAGACTTGATCATTTGAAAAAGCAATTGTATATCCAAACAAAGTCTTATGATGAGATAGTTAAATTAGCCAAAAACAAGCAAAAAATGATGGCATGTTTACCTGCCATTCGCCCACTAAAGGATAAAGATGTAAATACACTAGCCTCAGGTTTCGGAATGAGGATACACCCGATTTATAAAGTAAAACGTATGCACACCGGTCTTGACTTTTCTGCAAGAACAGGTACACCTGTATATGCCACTGGCGATGGTGTAGTAATAACAGCTGGTAATAGTGGAAGTGGATATGGTAATGAAATTGAAATAAATCATGGATATGGCTATTTAACCAAATATGCACATCTTAATCACATAAAAGCTCGAACCGGTCAAAAGGTAAAACGAGGTGAAATGATCGGTTATGTTGGTAATACAGGTACATCGGTGTCGCCTCATCTTCACTATGAAGTAATTAAAAACAATAATAAGGTAAATCCTGTTCATTATTTTTATAATGATTTAAATGCAGACGAATATCAAAAATTAATAGAATTATCGTCTGTTGAGAACCAATCCTTAGGAGGTAATTAGTTAATGAACATTAAAGGTTTATAATGTGCCTTACAAACAGAAAGAAATAGAAAAAAAGTATTACACCATAGGTGAGGTAGCTGACCTATTTAAGGTGGCCTCATCCTTAATAAGATATTGGGAGACCGAATTTGATATAATCAGTCCAAAAAAAAATAGAAAAGGTAATAGGCTATACACTCCTGAAGATATTGAATCAATAAAATTGGTGTACCATCTTGTTAAAGAAAAAGGTTATACCTTGCAAGGTGCGCGTGAAATGATAAAAAACGAAGGAATTAAAGCTAAAGATAAATCAGAAGCAATACACGCCCTTGAGAGGGTAAAGGACTTTTTACTAGAACTTAAGCGAAATTTAGCATAAACCCTAGATATAGCTCCAAAGTTTCACTCATTATTGCATAAATTATTTCTACATGAAGTTGTTACCAATCATCCTTATTATTTTTCTTTTTGGCTGTAACGATATTTCAATCAATGACTTTGATAAGGAAATATGGAAAAACGATAAAAATGCCTGTAAAAATCAACGAGCTAGTCAAATTGATGCTTTAATAGCACATAAAAATTTAATTTTAGGTTTTTCTCAACAAGAGGTGGTAGATTTACTAGGCAGACCAGACAAAAATGAATTATATTCTAGAGGTCAAAAATTTTATCTATATAGCATATTACCTAATGAATTTTGTAGTAGTTCGTCCTCGGTAAAAACGTTAAGAATTCGATTTAATGCCCTTAATTCAGTTTCGGAAATCACCATAGATCAAAACTAGTGTGAATAAGACAATTCTTATAAGAACGGTTGTAATAATTCTAGTTTTATTTATTCCTATTCCAATAGCCATTTGGCTAAAGATTGATATTTTTTACATAAAATGCTATACCCTTGCAATTTCTACAGTGAAAACCCTATTCTTTATTGTTCGGGTTGTGAAGCAAGAGATAGACTTAATTAAGATTGAAGATTTTAGTCATATCAAATACATTGGACTGGTATGTGGAAGTATTTTCTTAATAATATTGTCCTATAGTGTTGATTTTTTTATAGTACAATACATTGATATTAAATCGTTTTCAGGAATACCGATTGACACACCGTGGCACAAACTTTTATTTAAAATGTTTTATTACAGCGCCTTATTCTTCTTTTGGATGGGTGTTTCTAATATTCTTCCAAATAGCACATGTGCTGAATACATCACGTTAAGTGAATCTTTAGTGACATTTTTTACACTATATTATGGTACGCTTAATTTCGTTGTAATTCAAAAGGAACAAAGTAAGTCCACCTAACATAATTTTAATTCAGCTATTTTTTATTGAATTATTTTTCAAAATTTGCATCGGTAAATAACTAAAAATGGGCGCGATTAAAGAAACAAATTTTAACCTTACAGGACAAACGGAATTTTATAGAGGTAAAGTAAGAGATGTATATCACGTGGGAGATAAGTTAGTCGTGGTTGCTACTGATCGTATTTCGGCATTTGATGTGGTTTTGCCTAGAGCCATTCCTTATAAGGGTCAAGTTCTTAATCAAATCGCTCTTAAATTTTTAGATGCTACCAAAGATATTGTACCTAATTGGGTAATTGGGTCACCAGATCCAAATGTTACCATCGGACACAAATGTGAGCCTTTTAGAGTAGAAATGGTAATTAGAGGTTACCTTGCAGGCCATGCGGCAAGAGAATATGCCTTGGGTAAACGCATAATTTGTGGTGTTCCTATGCCAGATGGTTTGCATGAAAATGATCCATTACCTCATCCAATTATCACACCTACTACCAAAGCTTCTGCTGGACATGATGAAGATATTTCAAAAGAACAAATTATTGAAAAAAATATAGTAACTGCTGAGGATTACGCTATTTTGGAACAATATACTTATGCGCTTTTTGCAAAAGGATCAGAAATTGCTCAATCTAGAGGACTTATTTTGGTAGATACCAAATACGAATTTGGTAAAAAGGATGGTAGAATCTTCTTAATTGATGAAATTAATACGCCCGATTCATCTAGATATTTTTATAAAGATGGATATGAGGAAAGGCAAAAAAACAAAGAAAAGCAAAAGCAGCTCTCCAAAGAGTTTGTGAGGCAGTGGTTAATTGAAAATGGATTTCAAGGAAAAGAGGGGCAAGTGGTACCAGAAATGACTGAACAATTTGTACAAATGGTGTCTGATCGCTATATCGAATTGTTCGAACAAGTAACTGGTGATAAATTTGATAAAAAACCAATTGAAGATATCAATTCAAGAATAGAAAATAATATCAAGGCCTTTATTTAATCATATTTTTCAACTAACTTCGCAGTCCGATTAAGAATAAATAAATAGATAATGAAGTTTCTAGTAGATAAACAAGAAAAATATACCTTTATTCAATTATTAGAAGAGAAGCTAGATTCAACTATATCCCCAGCTTTAAAGTCAGAATTGGTTACAATTAATGCAGAGGGATTTAAAAACTTGATTATAGATCTTGGAAGTGTTAAGTATATCGATTCATCAGGATTGAGTTCGATACTTGTAGCCAATAGGTTATGCTCAAATGATAATGGTATATTGGTTCTAACTCACGTGAATGATCACGCTATGAAGCTTATTAAAATATCACAACTAGATACTGTACTTAATATTTTACCTACAAAAGAAGAAGGAATAGATGCAGTATTTATGAATGAAATTGAGAACGATCTTCGCCAAGAAGAAATATAAATCCAGCCTATTCTTTAAATAGAGGAGGCTTCTTTTTCAACAACTTAATTTAGTTAATTTGGTGTTTGAAATCACAATATTAGGGTCAAGTTCAGCCACGCCCACTAATAACAGACATCATACGGCTCAGTATCTACAGATAGACGATAATTACATCTTAATAGATTGTGGCGAAGGTACGCAATCTCAACTCCGAAGATATGATATAAAGCTTAACAGAATTGATCATATTTTTATAAGTCATCTCCATGGTGACCATTATTTAGGGCTTGTTGGTTTAATTTCAAGCATGCACTTAAATGGTAGAAAGGATAAATTGCATATTTATGGACCAGTCGGTTTAGCAGAGATTATAACTATCCAACTAAAATATTCTGATACAAGATTGGTGTATAATATTCAATTTCATGAAATTGAGACTGATAAAATCTATACCATTTTAGATAATGCTAGTATTACTGTAGAAACAATTCCATTAAATCATCGGATTAATTGTGCCGGATTCTTGTTCAAGGAAAAACCCAAAAGGCGTAGGATAATTAAGGATAAACTGCCTGAAAATTTTTCACTCCAAAATATCTCAAAACTAAAACGTGGTCTAGATATTGTGGATGAGGACGGTCACTTATTATATAAAAACGAATTATATACTTTAGATCCTAAAAAAAATAGATCTTACGCTTATTGCTCTGATACTTGTTATTCTGATACTGTAATTGAAAGAGTGCACATGGTTGATATTCTATACCATGAAGCTACTTTTTTGCAAGATCTAAAGAATAGGGCTATCGATACTTATCATACTACTGCTCTTGAGGCTGGGCAAATTGCCCAACTTGCAAAAGTTAGAAAGTTGATAATTGGCCACTTTTCATCAAGGTACAAAGATCTTACACTACTTTTAAATGAAACCAAAACAGCCTTTGAAAATACTGAATTGGCTATAGAAGGTACTAAATTTATTATAGAAGAGTAGGTCTACTTTTTAATGGACTTATATTCGCTATTGAGACCATCCACGATATCCTTAGTAATATCAAGAGAGTTATCAGCAAACAATATTCCACTGCCTCTATTATATCCTAATACAAACTGATAACCAGTTTTTTCGTTATATTTTTTAACATAGGCATAAATTTTATCAAAAAGCTTCTCTGTCATTTCTTTTTCTTCGCCCATTAATCGACCGAGTTGTTCATCACGGGTTTTAATAATATCGTCCCTTTGTTTCATTAAACGCATTTCGGTAGATTCAATTTCCTCTGCAGTAAGAGTACCTAGCTTACCTTTTTGCTGATAAGTCTCAATTTGAGACTGTAAAGATCTTGCTTGAGTTTCGAATTGCCCCTCTATACGTCTTTTTCTTGCCTCTAAATCTTGGATCAAAACTTTATAATACTCGTAATTTTCTAAAAGAGAATCTGAATTGACAAAAACAATTTTAGACTTCTTAATATCTGTAGGATTAATTGCCTCCGTCGAAGTGGAATCATTAGACTGTGGCATGAATGTTGCAGAGTTATTAGAAAACTGCTTGAAATATAAAAATCCTACGGCCAAAACCAAAAGGATATTAGAGGCAATTAAAATTTTATTCAACATAATTTAAAAATAAACTTCAAATATAAGGATAATAATGAAACTATTGAATATTTGTCGTTTTTTGATTAACTCAAGTGAACTTAATTAGAAATTTTATCGTTTTCCTATTATAAATTCAAAAAATATTTATAATTTTACATTCTAAATGAAGGATATGAAAAATCTAATTCCTATTATATCGTTACTATTATTCTTTACAATTGGTAGTATTAATGCTGCTAACTTCGATAAAGATAAAGAAAAGTCTAAAAAATCTTGTTGCTCAAGCAAGAAAGAAGAAAAAAGTTGTGGTCAAGCCGAAAAAAAATCTTGTTGCTCGGCTAAAAAAGATGATTCAAGTTGTGAGAAATCTTCAAAAAAATCAAAGAAGTGTTGTACTGCCAAAGCTGAAACAACCAAAAGTACTGAAGAATTAAAATAGGTTAGTTTAGGGTTTAATTTTCAAAAAAGCCTGCCGCTTTGCGACAGGTTTTTTTGTTTTAAAGGCTTTTGTCCAGTTGTAAATACAAACAAATTGGTTTGGAAGTTGAGTAAAAATTATTTATTGATATTATTTATTAGAATTTTCGACAACACTTTAATGAATACTTTCTACCTATATGTTATTTAACTTTTAAGTATGTATTAATGAACATTCCATTCCAATATTAAATCCTAGTAAGATTTGCACATTTTTTATAAGTTACTAGATATTTGAAGTAGAATTTGTTATTGAAATTTTATGTTTATTGCTTGTCCTGTCGATAAGCCTGGAGTTAAGTTTATACCACTTCCATTATTTACTTGTACTTGACAAGTGTTAGGGGAGCTGCTGCCTTCGTTAAGTGCGATTACTACAAGTGTGTTTGTGCCTGAATTAATGGTAAATGTATAGAATTTGGGATTATTTAAGATAGTCAAACTAGAGATTACCTTGTCTCCATTTAAATAAACATCAATTATATCGCCATCTTCGGCAGAGTAGTCCGCAAAACTCAAGTTTACAGTATTGCTGTTTACATTAACATTTTGAACCACATTATATGGGATTCCATTATTGGTAGTTAAAGGACAGGCCAGAATTACAACAAGATTAACAGTATTACTTCTGTTTTGAATTTCATTTTCAGAGTATAATTCAATTTCAACAGTATTTAAGTTGTTAGCATCTGCCTGATTACTAAGAGTATAGGTAAATAAAACCTCCATGTAGCTGTCGGTTAATACTACCTCAGGGTCGGATGATAAGTATTCGTTTTTATAAGTAACATTATTAATATTAACACCATTGGCAGTTTTGAATTTCGCATTTAACTTTAGGTAGTCCAAACATGCCTTTTTATTAGCATGTTCAAATCTAATTTTTATATTTTGTGTCAAAGGTTGATTAATATTATTCTTGGAATTAAAGCATGAATTAAATTGTAGGGTGCCGGTAGCGTTTTTTAATTCTAAATTTTTACATTCAATTTCTTTTATTTCAAGTGAAAGACTTTTCTTGCGACAGCTTATAAAAAAGAAAGTACAGTATAATAGTATAACCGCAATTAACAATTTTTGAATTTGCATGAACTAATCTTTAAGATCTTTTAATTAACAAAAACTAAACCAATTTTATTTACCAAATGGATCATAAAATATTTCAATCATTTCGCTGGTGTCTAAGGTAGAGCGCATATCTATTTTATATTTTTTGGCTCCGTCTATTACCATAATTGTAGCCGTGTTGGGTGGAATCGTGCCCAAATTTTCTGCATGAAATACTAGTACGTTTCTGCCAGGTTTTAAATCAACCACAATTGTTTTTGGCTTTTTGATAACTGTATAGTTCTTAATAATCCAGTTGTCATTAAGCATTATAGATACAATATCATTATCTTCTCGGTATTGCTCAATGATGTTAATTGTGATTTGTCGTTGTTTTACTTTTATGCTCTGTTTTACAACAAGTTTCCTTTGGCTATTGTCTACAGGATTTTTTGGTTTGTTTTTATCTTCTGCTACTGGCAGTAGGGTCTTATCCGTTTTTTGTTTATGAAGTGTTTTAAAGTGATATTTGAAAACCACACCTATATAAGAACCTACGCTTGTGACATAGTCACTGTGTATTACTTCGTTTTTAGGGTTGGTCGTTATCAATTCTCCGCGCATCATATCGCTTAATCCCAAGTTATATTGTAATCCTAAGGTGAACATATTGTATTCGTCATCTGTAACAATTTGTACCCCAGCTTCTGATAAAACTGTTTTATTTGAGCCAAAATAGTTGTTTTTGAATTTTATTGTAGTGCCGTCAGGTGGATAATATTTAGACTTTTCATCTTGGCTTGTTCCAAACTGATTCCATCTCAATCCGCCTAAAAAGTACAAGTTAACATAACTTCCTGGAATTGGTTGGCAGTACTGTAAACTAGCTTGATATGAGGTGAAGTAATTATTTACTTTCATTAACACCTCATATTTGTTTTCGTGTTCTTCTTTAAACTTTTGATCTTTAAATTGCTGATAAACATAGTTTTGTCCTGCACCTACTTCAAGACCTACCCTGTTGCCTATTTTGTATTGCACAAGGAGGTGGCCTCCAAATTGCATTCCAAATCGTGGTTTTAATATGTTTTTGTCATTTTTATACATGTTGCCAACTGGTACGGCCGCGTCCAACTCTGCACCTACCCATAAGGTATGTTGTGCATGTAATACCATCACGCACGGTAATAAACAACAAAACAAAAGTATTCTCATGAAAACAAAATATAATTAAAGGTATATTATAATACTGAATCAACAAAACTCTGTTTGTAAAATATTGACTAGTATATATTTTTATGTACATTTGCCCACTCAAAAATGAAAAGTAGTTTTAACATATCAGCAAAGATTTTATTCAAGGGCATTTTTGCCATTGTGTTGGTGACTTCTTTTCTTTTTATGAATGTGAGTTTTCTGGTAAAACAAGAAACTGGTGTTAAAACAAAAAAAAGTGTTCCGAATCAAGAAATAATAAAATCATCAACGCAACAAGAAGCGGTAATTCCTGCTTTAAATTTTGATTTTGGGCAAATATTTGTTTTTAATTTTAGACAAGTCTATTTTATAGTTGTAAAACACTGTTCTATTTATTTAAAAGCTGGTGATTTTATAAAAAATACCTATTTGGAATGTTTGTTTCCAGTTTTCATATCTCCACAAGCACCATAGAATTTCATATAGGTATTCTAACATTATATTTAATTTTCTTTAATTCAATTATTTTCATCAATCGCCCGTGACTTTAAACTAGGGCAAATTATTACCATCTTAAATTATTATGAAAAACAAGTCGTTAATCATAGCGGTTTCGGTCTTAGTATCGTTATTATCGCTTTACTTTTTATCCTTTACATGGATATCAAATGGAGTTCAAAAAGATGCTGAGGCATTTGGCACTGATAAAAAGGGCAATATAGATTATAGTAAAAAGCAATATTACCTCGATTCAGTTTGGAATGAGCCCGTTTTTGAAATTTTAGGTCTTGAGTACACCTATTCAAAAATTAAGAAACAAGAGCTTCAACTTGGTCTAGATTTACAAGGTGGTATGCATGTAACAGTAGAAGTATCACCTGTGGAAATTGTACGTGTTTTAGCCAACAATTCCAATAATCCTGGGTTTAACCAAGCTTTGGCTCAAGCGCAAGAAAAGGCCAAAACTGACCAAAGAAAGTTTACCATATTGTTTAAAGAAGCTTTTAATGAGTTAAGTCCGGGTACTAAATTAAGTTCCATTTTTGCGAATTCATCTACTAAAGGACGTATTGATTTTAATTCTAACGACGACCAAGTGTTAAGAGTGATTGATAGTGAACTAGATGGCTCTATTGAAAGGTCTTATGACATTATCAGAACACGTATTGACCAGTTTGGTACTATTCAGCCGAACATACAACGTATTAAAGGTACAAATAGAATCCAAATTGAACTACCTGGCGTTAATAATCCAGCAAGGGTGCGTGACTTAGTACAGAGTTCGGCTAATCTTGAGTTTTGGGAAGTATGGAAACTTGGCGAAACTTACCAATATCTAACCAAATTAAACGATTATTTGGTTTCGATAGAAAAAACTTCTAAAACTTCGTTGGCTGATAGTGTTACAGAAAACAAATTATCAGCTGAGCCAAGTTTGGCGGATACTAGCAAAAAGGAAAACTTAAATCCCTTGGCTGCTTCTAATGATACCAACAAACTGTCAGATCAAACAAAGGCAAAAGGTGATTCTGCTAAAAAGGATACTACACAAAAAGCCAGTTCGTTATTTAGTAAATATTTCCAAATTATTCCATTTCAAGATCAATCGAACGATGGTAGAATTATAGTTCCAAAAAAAGATACCTCTAAAATAAATAAACTCTTAAGAGAGGCTAAACTACGTGGTATTTTCCCTGCGAACGTTCGTTTTGCATTTGGTGCCAAATCTGACCCAGGTGCTGAAATGGCTATTGATTTATACATGCTTAAGAACACACGTGATGGCAAAGCTAGACTAGATGGTAAGGTAATTACCAATGCTTATTGGGATGTAGTAAATGGCAAACAAGGTGTAGGGATGCAGATGAATCCAGAAGGTGCTAAAGTATGGCGAAATATGACCCGCGATAACACCAACAGACGAATAGCTATAGCATTAGATGGGTACATACTTTCTGCACCTAATGTCGAAGGTGAAATACCGTCTGGTACTTCTTCTATCACTGGTAGTTTTACCATCGACGAAGCCAAAGATATGGCTAATAAATTAAAATCTGGTCGTATGCCTGCCCCAGTTAAAATAGTTGAAGAAGCTATTGTAGGTCCTACTTTGGGTCAAGAGTCTATCAACCAAGGTTTATTATCTTCTTTAGTTGGGGTACTTGCAGTTATTATATTTATGGTAATCTATTACAGCAAAGGCGGTTTTGTAGCAGATGTGGCCTTGTTATTTAACATTTTCTTTATTTTTGGTGTCATGGTCCAGCTCCCTGGTGGTGCTGTATTAACTTTGCCTGGTATAGCAGGTATCGTACTTACTATGGGTATGTCAGTGGATGCTAACGTACTTATTTTTGAACGTATACGAGAAGAACTGTCCTTGGGAATAGACATAACCACTGCCATAAAAACTGGGTATGCCAAAGCATTTAGCTCCATCTTTGACTCCAACGTAACCACATTTTTGACTGGTGTTATCTTGGCGCTATTAGGTACAGGACCTGTACAAGGTTTTGCTGTTACGTTAATCATTGGTATTTTAACATCTTTTTTTACAGCCGTTTATATTTCAAGGTTGATTATTGAGTGGATGGCAACTTCTAAAAATGGCATCACTGAAAATTCGTTCTCAACGGGTTTTTCTAAAGGATTGTTTAAAGAAACCAAGTTTAATATAATTGGTAATAGAAAAAAGGCCTATATGGCTTCTGCTGCGTTAATTGTAGTTGGTTTTACTTGTATTGCCATTAAAGGTGGATTAGCACTGGGTGTTGATTTTAAAGGAGGTAGATCTTATATTGTACAATTTGATAAATACGTGTCAGCTTCGGAAGTGCGTTCAGAAATGATGAAAAATTTCAAAAATGCAGGTACTGAGGTTAAAACTTATGGTTCAAATACCAAATTAAAAATCACTACCAGTTTCTTGGCTGAAAACGATGCTAATGAAGCTGATGCACAGGTGCTTGCAGGCTTAAATGAAGGTTTGAAAAAATTTAGCAACGATCATCCGGAAGTGTTAAGCTCCTCTAAAGTGGGTGCCACGGTGGCAGATGAAATTAAGAATAAATCTTATTTGGCCATAGCATTAGCTTTATTAGTGATTTTCGTTTATGTATTGATAAGGTTTAGAAATGTGAGCTTTAGTGCTGGTGCGGTAATAGCTTTATTTCATGATGTGCTTGCTGTAATAGCAGTATTAGGAATTTTTGCCATGTTTGGCGTGGTTTATGAAATAGATCAGATCATGATAGCAGCTATTCTTACGTTGATTGGTTACTCTATCAATGACACGGTGGTAATCTTTGACAGGATTAGAGAAAATATAAATGCTAATCCTAATACCGATCTTGAAAAGGTGTTAAATGATGCCATTAACCAAACATTTAGTCGTACGATTATTACCGCCCTAACTGTATTTGTTGTATTAATTGTACTTTATATATTTGGAGGTGAGGTACTTGCAGGGTTTTCATTTGCGTTGTTATTCGGATTGTTCTTCGGATCTTATTCTACCATATTTATTGCATCACCAATTGTGTTGGATTTAGGTAGAAAAGGAATTGAAGCGGCCTCTGCCAATTCACTAGGTAGCGGTGCAGATCAGGGCAAAAGGAAAGTTAGTTTAGATAAAAAGTAGGTACTAGTAAACTGTTTTGGATGGGATGGTTAACTGTGTTAGCCATCCCATTTTTATTATTTTTTTGGACATATTATAGATGTTGAAAGAAACAATGTTGATATGTAACTACTAAGTTTAAATTTTTGATTTTTCAAATGCATCCTTTTTCAATTCATTTACAATTTATTGTCCCTATCTTTGAGTCATGAAAAAGATGAGTGCTTTATTTTTTGCTTGTTACATAGGTAGTATTTTACAGGCGCAAACGTTCAAACCTAATCCTGCTGATAAGAGCGTTACTATGTTAGTGGTCGTATTAGGTATATTAATAATAGCTTCAGTTGGATATGCTTTTTATAAAAAACAAACACCAACTTGGCTTAAACAATTTTTAATGTATGCCATTTTGATTGAAATAATCGCCAGTATTTACATGTTTACAACCAAGGGTAAGTACAATGGCCCCGGTAGAAATTATGAAAATCAAGAACAAACAAGCGACTCCTCACAGCTTATTCGCCCATAACCTACACAATTAAAAATATATGGGCCTTTCTAGGTTATTTTGGCAAGAATTTAAGTTAAGCTTGATGATTGCACTTCCGGTAGCTGCTAGCCAGTTTGGGCATATGCTTGTTGGAGTGACAGACACGATCATGAGTGGCAGTCTGGGAGATGAGGCCATGGCGGCAGCTACTGTAGCCACCTCTGTATTTATCCCTATCATGATGTTTGGCATTGGTATTTCATATGGTGTTACGCCACTTGTTGCGCAAGCTGTAGGTGGTAATAATCAAGCTTTAATAAAACATTTATTAAGGCATAGTTTGATTTTAAACTGTGTTATCGGCATAGCTCTGTTTATAATACTTGCCTTGTCTGGACCATTATTATATTTTCTCAATCAGCCCATTAATGTGATTAAATTAGCCATTCCATTTTATGAAACATTATCGTTGTCTATTATTCCTTTATTGATATTTCAAACCTTTAAACAATTTGCTGAAGGGCTATCGATTACTAAAGAATCTATGGCTATAAGTCTGGTAGGTAATATTTTAAATATCGGCTTGATTTTTCTGTTAATTAATAACTATGGTTTGGTAGGTATTGCAATTGCCACTTTTTTCGCAAGACTTTTTATGGCAGTTGCCATGATTGCTGTTGTGGTTTTTGATCCAAGGTTTGTTAACTATCGATTTAATATTCAAAACCTTTTTGATAAATTAGACAAGATAACTGCACTTAAAATGATCAAAATAAGTCTACCAGTGGGTTCCCAAATGATTATGGAATCGGGTGCATTTGGCGCTGCAGCGATAATGATAGGGTGGATAGGCGCCAATGAAATTGATGCACATCAAATTGCATTAAATATAGCTGCTGTTGCCTACATGGGAGCTACGGGCATAGGTGCTGCCGCCACTGTAAGGGTTGGTAACAAGTTTGGAAATAGAGATGTGTCTGGAATGCGTAGGGCAGCATTTGTTTCCATTTTTATGGTTGTGATATATAACCTAATCACCGCCAGTGTTTTTTTTATTTTTAATAATGAACTGCCAACATTTTATATTCACAATCCGGTGATTGTGGAGGCGGCCTCGTCGTTATTGTTAATTGCGGGTCTTTTTCAATTGTCGGACGGACTGCAAGTAGTGGCACTTGGTTGTTTAAGGGGAATTAATGATGTAAAAATACCAACAGTTGCGGTAACTACGGCTTATTGGGCCATAGGCCTACCCATTGGCTATTGGTTAGCATTTAATTGGAAGGTGGGCTTAAGTGGTGTTTGGTATGGACTTTTGATTGGCTTAACAGTAATTGCAGTTTATTTAATTACTAGATTTTTTTTAAAAATAAAACATCCACAGTTTTCATTAGTTGTTAAATCAGACCAATTGATTGAGGTCTAGTTTATTTAGCACCTATTTCGAAATATTAATTGGGAGTGGCTGGATTTGTTACATCTTTATTGGCAGGTATCTCAGTCGACAACGAGTTTAGAGGTAGGTGATATTCATTTAACACATTTCATGCATTAGCGAATTATATATTTTGTATATCTTGAAAATTTACAATGTTAACAATCGTGATTCTTGGGCAACTTTTCTTACTTTTTGTCTTGAAACAAAAAGTAACCAAAAATTCAAGGCTGTAAATAACATGCTCAATTTCATTACGTTACGCTGGAAATGGTTGAAACGTTATGCTTCCTACCTCACTCAAACAACAAACATTTCTTAACCCCTCCACTTTATGAAGTTCTTATCGCATTTTCTTCAAGGCCAATCCTTCCCTAAAATAAGCTTGTTTTATTTGAACAGTGCAATTGTAAGTTATTTGACACAACAAATTGATTCAGAAGTGTTAAATAACTTAGTGCATAAAATGGTTTAATGGTAGTACAAGTTAACAAAAATCAGAAGAATGAACTACCATTCTAAATGTATCAACGCCTATTTCTAACTTGTTGGCGGTTACACATGGGCGATGAAACTTAAATCAATTGTTGCAGGTTCCCAGTATGTTTATTAAAAAATTAATACTAACCGTGAGCTAAAGACCAAATGGGAAAAATAGGGGGCGACCTATATTTTGATCATTCCCCTAGTTGCAGAGAGGAAGAGATTCGAACTCTCGATACGGTCACCCGTATACACACTTTCCAGGCGTGCTCCTTCAACCACTCGGACACCTCTCTTTATTGGATGACAAAGGTAATACTTTTTTTAATCAAATGGCTTTTCTAGTTCAATGCTTTTTTTATTTCTAGTAGGGTTTCATATACTCTTGGGCTTGGCCGTGACAACAAATCCTCGTTTATAACCCTTAATTTGTTGTTTTTGAACGCTTTTAGGTTCATGATTTCTGGGAATTTGATACTTAATTGTTTAAAAAAGTTGGTGTCAGTAGTTATTATGTTATCTGGGTCTAATTTCAATAGATACTCCCGTGATATAACTGGATAATGTTCTGTAATTGTTTTATCCAAGGCATTAACACCTCCAGCAAGTTTTAACATGTCAGATGCATAATTATTTAGCCCAAAAACATAAAGTGGTTCGGCGCTAATGATCATTAATGTGTTTTTATTTACAATTCTTTCTTGAGGTAGCATTTTTATTAAATTGGCAATTGAATCTGACTTATGGTTTGCAATTTTAGCTTGATTTGTCAAATTTCCAATTTGTTTCATTTTGCTTAAAATATCATCAACCGTGTTAATTTTAAAAATATAGGTAGGAATGTTAAGTTTGTGTAGTCGATCTGCATCTTGAACGGAGATGATGCCTTCTAAAGCAAAAACAATATCAGGCTTAAGCAAAACCAATTTCTCATAATTAATGGGATAGTTATTTATTATCGTTTTGTTAAGCACTTCTTTAGGGTAATTACAGTTTTGAGTTCTACCTATTATTAAGTCTGAAGGACATATGCTAAATAACATTTCCGAAATTGAAGGCGCTAAGGAAATAATTTTTAAGGGAGGATATTTGTAAATGACAGTTCGACCAAGGTCATCCTCAACTATTTTAACATCATTTAAAACAGGCTTAGTTTGTTCTCGAAGTGCAACTACTATAATCGTTGCAGTAGCTACTACCAAGAGTATTATTAACACTATGGTTTTATTCCAATTATGGCTTAGTAAGCTCAACATATACAATAACTTGTGGTGTAAAACATAACACAAACACTACCAATGAAAACCAACCAATTAATTGTCTTGTAGGATTCAGTTTTTCTTCAACCAAGCTTGGTGGATGGTAAACACCTAATACCCTTCCTATAATAAATGCAAAAAGAAGCCAAGGCATATAACCCTGAATTGATGGAAACAAATAGGTAGTGAGTAGTTGTACCAACATTAAAGCTAGTGCTGCTATAATGGTTCTATTGGTATCATTATTAAAAACGCGCTGTAAAGTCAAAAACAAATAACATCCATATATGGCAAAAGAGGATATAAAGTCTTCAGTTTCCATCTTAGGGTGAATTATTCCCAAACCAGCAAAAAACAGAAATATAAAAAAGAACAATGGTGAAACGATGTTAAAATTTTTGCTACCGATGAGTCCATATAAAATATGACCACCGTCAAGCTGGCCAATGGGCATTAAATTGAGCGCTGTAAAAAACATAGCCAAGTATGCTGCAAACAATAATGGATAATGGTATAGTTCATAGTTATTAGGAATCCAATCTTTGTGAGGGAAAATATAGGTTTTGGCTAAATACATCAGCAAATTATCACCCACTGCCATCATCGTATAGCTATCTTGAATTACCAAGGGTTTAATTTTTTCTTTTGAAGCTTTAGCTTTAATTTCATAAGCTTTATAGGCTTCTGTTATTTGTGAAACATAGAAATCATAAGTATAAGCATTGTTTTCAAATGTATCTCCAAGTTTCTTGTATTCGGGGTGGATATTATAAATGTATTCCTTGCCATCCAAATTGTTAAACCCTATAAAAAATACAATTATCGTAAGTGCAAATCCTGCTAATGGGCCGGCAGCCCCAATATCAAAAATTTGTTTGGTGGACGAAGCTTGGCTTTTCATTTTAATAAACGCACCCATGGTACCAGCCAGATTCATTAATGGACCAATGTAAAAAGGAATAAAATAAGGAAGACTTGAGTCTATCCCATGTTTTCGGGCTGCAATGTAATGGCCAAATTCGTGCACCGTAAGAATACCCAAAAACGCTATGGAATACGGCAGTCCACTTACAAAATGTGTCCAAAAATCATCCCATTGGCCATGAATCCAGTCTGCACCTGTGAGAGTAGTGGTGATAAAAGTAGCTATGAATAGCCCAGCCTGTATAATGTATGTCTTATTGTTCATAAAATGTTATTATTAGTTGAAAATATCAACCAAAGTATTTTTTGTTAAATCTAAATGAATACCTGTTATCCCAACTTGTTCTGCCGAGGTGGCATTAATGAGTACATCGTCTATAAATATGGACGTAGCAGCATCAATCTTTGCGTTTTGCACCACATATTCATAAATGTTTTTGTCTGGTTTCCTAAGTCCTATTTGATGCGACAAATAAACTTTATCAAAAAGTATGTCAAGATTGGTGTCATAAGTAGTTGTTAAATAATGAGATATAGCCTCTATATGCAAGGCGTTGGTATTGCTTAGTAAAATTAACTGATAAGATTCTCCCAATTTACGGATTAGTTCAATACGTTCAACAGGAATATCCAACAAGAGGGAATTCCACGCTGCCACAAAATCAATATAATCAACAGGTGCAAGTTTATGATTGATTAACAAATAAAACGCCTCATCTGAAAGTTCCCCAATTTCATGTCGGTGAAAAATATCCTGTGTTTTTAAAAAGAGTAACACCTCTTCCAAAGGTACTTGAGCTAGTTTTGCAAAATTTTCGAAAGCAATTGAGGGATTTATATTGATAATAACACCTCCAAGGTCAAGAATGATGGTTTTTGTTTTTGTTAAATCTAGCATAATTTTAATAATATTCCTGCAATCAATCTAGTAGGCAAGTTTACATTTTTTTTTATAATTATTGACAAACCCTTGTCCTTTTCAAAACAAATTCTTTACTTTGCACTCCATTTTAAAAGAAGATAATAATCTAATTTTAAAAGGGCTTGTAGCTCAGACGGTTAGAGCACCTGACTCATAATCAGGGGGTCCCTGGTTCGATCCCAGGCGGGCCCACTTAAAGGTTACCAATGTTGGTAACCTTTTTTTATGATGTATTAATTAGTTGATATATTCTTTAGATTTAAACGATATTTCTTATTTAATACTATTTTAACACTAAAACAGCTATTAAGTCAAGATGTTTGAATTAGGTTTTAACAATCGATGTATTGGTTTAAAAAAAATATACCGTTGGATACGATTAGACTGCAACTTTCGGAACAAAGGTTTTATACCGTTTTGGGTACGGAAGTGAACTTTCGCACCAGCAGAATTACAACACTACTGTAGATTTTCATTGCAGAATTATTTATTCCTCATCTAGAAACAACTCTTTTCTTCTTGCCAACAGCTTTTTATCATTGTTTTGTGCTTCTAAATCAATTTTAAATAGGCGATCAATGCCTTGGTATATTTCTACTCTTTTAATGATGGTAATGTTGTCGATTACTTTTGTTTCGTTAAAAAATGATTTGTTCTTTTTGGTATCTAAGGACTCCAGCGTTAAAAGTGAATTGGCCTTTGCATGGCTTAGTGTATATCCCGATTGAACGATTTTTACATAAATAGAAGCGAACAATCCAAAAATAATGGTAATAATAATCAAGGAAGTTACTACCTCTAAGACAGAGGAGGCCTTTAATTGTGTGTTATTTCCCAATCGTTTTTTTTTCTCCTTGATAGAGCACATTAAGAGAATCTTTGCTAAATGAAATGATTGATAAGCTTTCAAGTACAGCATTTGTACTAGCCATATATTCTTTACCATGAATGGAAACCAAGGCCACTTCCTTACCAGAATTTTTATTTTTAATAATGCCAAAGTACTTAATAAAAGACCAATCAATAGGGGCTTTGGTAGGAATAACTTCTGCCTTTTTTACAACTTTAGGACGGAATATGGTTCTAATTGGGGTATAATTTTCGTTTGAGGAAAAAGCCGATTTGCCCAAAAAGGGATCTCTATAGTTAGCAAATAAGGCAAAAGAATCTGATAAAATTGATTCTCTGTACCTTGTCCTCTTTGGAATAATATTTTCAGTTTGTACATTTTCAACAGTCAAGCCCGCAATAAATTTATAAAATATAGTTCCCCAAACTAGTCCTACAACGGCTAGCAGCAGATAAGTTATATTTTTATTTTTCATAACATTATCTTCTAATTAATGGTAAAAGTCCATTTTGCTGTTGGTTTTTCATTACCAGCAGCGTCTTTAGAGGTTATTGACCATTCAATAACATCATCTAAAACCACCGATATATTAAGGTCCTTAAATAAAACTGATGTTTCGCTAGCAGAAAAGGTTTTAGAAAACTTATCATTAGTTCGTATCCTTGACACATTTAGAATTAAATTATCTGCGTTAGTTACTTTTGTCCATGTTAGTGCCAAGGTTGTATTTGCCGCAAGTAAGCTAACACGCGTTTTATTTGGAGGAAAAGATAATGTAGTGGTATCTATCAGTCTATCAATAATAAAACTTCTTGTTTCTGACCAATCTGTTGAGTCTTTGCTGTTTAAAGCTTTTACACGCCAACTATAAGTGCCATCTTTTGGCGCTGTGTATGTATAAGTAGATTTCTTTTGAACAAAGTTTAATTTTATTGAATCATTTCTGCTCACATTAATCCTATAATTTGAAGCACCAGAAATGGCCTCCCAAGACAGTGGAATTTCTGTATAATTTACTTTAAATTGGTTGTTAGGTGTATTCAGCGTTACTGTTTGGATCCCCAAGGATGCAGAATCTATCCTTAAACTTTGTAAAGTATATTTCTCTGATTTACCATTTGCATTCACGCCTAGCACTCTCCATTCGTAATTACCAGGTTTTAGCGTGAATTTAAATTTTGTTTTAGGCGTAATCGTATCTAGTGTAAATATAGGTAATGAATCAAATTTGTTTTGTACAATTTGTAGATTATATCCTGTGGCTCCGACTAGTTCTTCCCACCAAAAAGTTTGGGTATAAATATTAGTTTTAACCCCATTCCCTGGGGTGACAATTATTACCTTTTCATCTTTGAGGGGTTTTTCGATAAAATCAGAACATCCCCAACAAAGTAATGCTAAGGTTGAAATAATTAGGTACCATGTTTTATTGGTCATTAGTTGTAATTTTAATATGTTGAATATAAAGTTTAGCTACTAGGAAGTCTTTTTGTAGTTTATGATCATGTATCTTTTCGAATTTTATAGCACTTAGTCTTCCTGCTTTGTTATGTTGTTCTAAATGGTAAGCTAATTTAAGCAAATTTACAAAACTCCCTTGCACAACTACCAAAATAGTTTCCAACTCAAAATCGCTTTCAGAATCAATGGTAGCTTTGGGAAATTCTTTTAATGTAAGTTGGTGTGCTACACAAAATTGACTAACCACATTCATCACATATTCCTTGTCTTTTATAGAGTCAAGGGTATAGCTTACCATCCTTTCTTGTAGTCCTTCGAGTTGTTTTTGTAAATACTTAAAATCGTTAACACCTGATTCTATTTGCGCAAGCTTGGAGGCCATAGCCGTATTTTCCTTAACCAACTCTACCGATTTGCCAATGGCTAAAAAGTAAACGGCCACTAGTGCTAATATGCTACCCAAAAGCAAATTGGTAGTAGCTTTTTTATAAGAGTTTAGTTTTATCTTAAAAATCACCTTTGTCAGTTTTTATAGTAATTTCTAGTTTAAAGGTTCCTTTTCTAGTTTTGTTGTCATAAGTATATGAAACCATTTGCACACCACTTACCCATCTTAATTGATCAAGGTCGCTTATCCACCTATTAAGGTCTGTTGGTTGTCCACACATTCCAATCACCTGAATGGTACCTGGTCTTAGCGTAAGTTTACGATTATCTCGTGTCAATTTTTCATCTTCGGGGTTAATACTCAGCTCATTTAAGGAAATCGAATTCGGTAGTGTTGCAGCAATCCTATCCGCGTAAAACGAAAGCTTAGAAGATGTCATCCAGCCCGCTTTATCCAGAAACGTTTCCTTTTCTTTAAGTTCTTTCCTTATTTTGATAAGTTTGGTCGACTTACCACTATAAACTTGATCCTTCGCTTGTAGAGATACATTTTTATCCCGTTCGATCTCAAAAATGATATAATTGCCTAATAAGATAACAAAAAGGGTCACGATTAAACCAATAAATAATTTATTGAAAAATTTCTTATAAAAGTATTCTTCTCGCGAGGAGGTAATCTCTTGAGCAACTATTTGAGGGTAATTGCCCATGAACCAACTAAAGGCTGCGGAATAAGCATTAATATGCGTTTGTGAAATATTATCAGTGCCTATTGTATACTGAGCTAGATGATTGTAATCGGTTTTTAAGAATGAGATTAAATTATTGTTTCCAAAATTTAAAGTGTATCCGCCTACTTCGATCGTATCTTCTTGATTATTTGATTGTGTTAATTTTACAACCTTGGCCAAACAAAAAGGCCCAAAGCTAATATTTAAAATATCAAAACCTTGCGTCTTGAGTTTTATAATAATATCGTCTATCAGGTTTCTTCTTGCAAAAGAAAGTATACTAGCTTCTACTTGAAGGTACATTTCGTCTACTTTAATACCTGGTAGTAACACTTGAGCTAATTGGTTGGGGTCAGTAGGCAGATCTTTACCAAATGGTTTGTGTAAAACACCCTTTCCATCTACTACAATTACTATTGGTGTGTTTGTTTCAATTTGTTGTAAAACCTCCTCAATGGAATTTGCTTGGCCAGTTTTGTGAATGCTGATAATTTGTTTCTTCAAATTTAACACAACATAGGAGCATGCCATTTCACCTACTTGGGTAAATTCTACTTGTAGTCCTGCTACTTGATTCGTTTTTTGAGCGTTAACTAATCGTTGAATCACTTGGAAGAGAAATATAAATATTTGAAAACAAAGTTATAATTTGAATTTAAGATTTGTACATTTAATTAAAACTATTACCTAGTTGGAAGAGCGGCAAATACATGGCAATTAAGATAGTTCCCACCACTAGACCTAGAAAAATAATTAAAAAGGGTTCGAGTAAGGTACTAATTAATGCTGTTTGGTGTTCTACTTCTTCGGTATATTGTGTGCCTACTTTATTAAAAAATAATTCCAAACGATTCACTTCTTCGCCTACTTTAATCAAGGAGACCATCCTTGGTGGAAAAATAGCAAATTGACTCATACTTTTGTACAGCGGCATTCCTTGCATGATGTCCTTTTCTATGGCCAAGAGGGAAATTTCAATGGGATAAAATCCTATCATTTGCCTTACCAAAGAAAAAGCCCTAACCAATGGGATTCTGGAAGCCGTTAAAAGTTCCATGGATTGACATAAGCGAGCTAGGTAAATTTTTTGAAAGGTTTTACCCAAAATGGGCATTTTTAACAAAATTTTGCAGGAGTATTTTCTAAACCAAATGGTTTCCCTTTTGATGTATAAAAAATATCCAAGGGCTATTACCAACACGGAGAGGGGTAAAAATGTTGCTGAAATGGTATGAGATGCGCTCAGAATTACTTTGGTTATCCATGGCAATTCTCCTCCAAAGCGTTTAAAAATATCAGCAAACATTGGTACAACAAAGTTCATCATAAAAAATATAGCACCAAAAGAAGTAAAAAGCACTAATGCTGGATAGGATAAGGCATTTACCAATTGCCTCCGTTGTTTAATTTTGTTTTTATAAAACTTGGATAACTCAATGAGTATTTCGGTCATGCGCCCAGTTTCTTCTCCTATCTGGATGCTAAAATATTCATAACTTGAAAATTTATTACTTTCTTTTAAACAGCTCGACAAAGAACTACCTTGCACCACCTCGTCTGTTATTTTTTGAAATAGTGCTTTGTCTTGTTTCTTTTCTAGCTCACTTACTATAATCTCAAGTGCAGATTTTATGTCTACCCCAGCTGAAATCAGAATGGACAATTCTAAATATAGCGCTTCCTTCTTCTTGTCATTAAAGCCACTGTCAAATAAGGCAATGTCTTTATTGAGAAAATCTAGGATGGTATTTTTACTATTCTCGCCAGTACTAGTATGATTAGCTGCTTTTTGAATATCTTTTAAACTAAATCCATCCATTTTAATAAGGTTAGTTCCAATAGTGAGGAATCAGTAAGAAAATCTACGTTAAAAAAGCTAAAACAAATCAAAATTGATACCCCCATTGCTTGGCATCCTGCCAATGGAATGGTTGTTGTACTTTTGAACTTTATCAAACCAAACAGAATCAATATGATTACTAAAGAAGCAAAATAAAATACGACAAAATTTAAGGTATTAAAGGCTGTAGCCATCCATATAAAAAACAAGATATCACCCAGCCCAAGTAGATTTGTAGTGATATTCACTAATTTTCCATTTTTGATCGAAAAATAAAGCATTCCTAAAATTAGCTGGATTACAATAAAGCCAATATTTACTATACTATGTAAATACCAATCTGGGCGAAATAAAGTATTATGGGCCAATTGTAAAACAAACAACAAGATAAATAACCAAATAGAAACTGCGCGGTGTTTAAAATCCTCTATCGTGATCCATAACAAAAATACTACCATGGCCACTTTTAGTACAATCAGGATCAATCTTTTATAGTTTCTTTGATGTTCTTTTCTTGATCTACCTCCCATTCGTTCAGGGTGCCATCTCCATCAAAGTCCACCACTGCTGTTGCTTTAGCTCTAAATGAATTTGAGCTTGCTTCAGTAATGGTAATTCTAAAATTAGCTTTACCACCCTCTCCATCTGTACTAAGTTTCTCTTGCACAAAGCCTACCTCTTCCAGATTGTTGGTATATTTAGAATGTTCATAAAAGTAACTTTTTTGCATGGTAAACAAATGTTCCAACTGTACTTTGGCCTCTGTACTTTTGGCTTTGGATATTAACGGCATTAAGTTGGGAAGGGCTAACAATACCAATATTCCTACAATCACTAGTACAACTAACATTTCGGTTAATGTAAGTGCCGAAACTTTTCGCTTGATATTCAATTTCATGGTTGTATTCATCAAATAATTCAGTTCCAAAGGTAAGTAATTGTTAGGTTTGAACCAAAAAAACCAAATAGCTAGGTGTTCTTTATAAACGCAGATTCCTCACTGGAATAATTTTATAAACAAACCTTTCCAAATTTTGCTCAAATTACCTTAGGGTAGAGCGCAATTGTTTCCCTTTTGGATGACTTACCGCTTTGGAGGAATCCAAGATAAATTAAATTATCGTTACATCTGAAGTTAAGATTTTGATTAAAAATATTTTTGATACAAATTTGCAAATTATTTTAAAGTACATCAGCCCAACCAAATTGAATTTATGCCGCTACGAATTGACATCCCGAAATCAATTTTACAACTCATTAGCATTGAGCAAGCCTGGCATTATAGAATAATCCCATTTGAAATAAACGATTCTTACTACTCTTTTTATGGTGATGAGGATAGGATGCAAGACTATGCTAATGGTGAATTAGAACTCATTTTAGGGAAAACTGTTGATTTAACCTACCGCAGCAAAGAAATTATAGAGAAGGCACTGGTAAAATACTACCGCAGAAAGGAAGAGAGTTTAAATCAGTCCTTAAGTGTTGCTGGCAATTCAGAGGACTTTTTATCAAAATTAATATCTGAAGCAAAACAACTTGGGAGTAGCGATATTCACATAGAAGTATATGAAGAAAAGTGTCGTGTCAGAATCAGGATTGATGGCATGATGGTAGAAAGGTACAAGATTGATAAAAAGGACTACCCGGCTCTTATTAATAAAATTAAGATTATGTCTAATTTGGACATAGCAGAAAAGCGATTGCCTCAAGACGGTAGAATCTTCTTTCAATTAAAGGCCTCCAAGTTTGATATAAGGGTTTCTGTGCTGCCCACACTCCATGGCGAAAAGGTGGTTTTGAGGCTTTTGAGCAATGATGCTACCAATATTGATATTTACAAACTGGGTTTTTCTACTTTTGATCTTGAAAATTACTTAGAGGGAATAAAAAGACCCAATGGGATTTTGCTCATCAGTGGGCCTACAGGATCTGGTAAAACCACCACCCTTTATGCCACTTTAAAATTGCTTAACAAAGAACATAGAAACATACTTACGGTAGAAGACCCCATCGAATACACCTTAGAGGGGATTAACCAAGTGCAGTTAAAAGAAAGTATTGGTTTGGGCTTTGCTACCACTCTTAGAACTTTTTTACGACAAGACCCTGATATTATTATGTTAGGAGAAATTCGTGACATGGAAACTGCCACCATGGCCATAAGGGCTGCATTAACAGGACATTTGGTGTTGTCTACCATACACACTAACTCAGCTTGGGGCACCATTTCTAGGCTTGCTGACATGGGGATACCACCTTTTTTGGTGGCAAATACCTTAAATACATCCGTGGCACAAAGGTTATTAAGACTGCTCTGTCCAATTTGTAAAGAAGAGCAGCCTTTTGATCCAAAATTATTCCCAAGGCAGTTTAGACCCTATAGAACTGTTCATACACATTATATGGCTAAAGGTTGTGACCAATGCCATTATACAGGTTTTAAAGGGCGAAAAGCGGTGTATGAGGTAATTCCTATAGATGCAGAATTGGCAATTCAAATAAAAAGTGGCAATTTTGATGTTTCCGCATTACTTAATGAACGTGGTGTAAAAACGCTCGCAGAGAATGCCTTTGAGATTTTTGAAAAAGGAGAAACAACTATTGAAGAAATATACCCTCTATTAATTAATTTTTAAAAGTGACGCATTTAGTAAGGATTTTTATTTTTGCTTTTTTTATCTTTTCCTTGGCAGCACATGCTGATGACCGAATAGATACCTTAAGAACGAAGTTGGAGAAACTTTCTAAGTCTGCCGCACCTGGCTTAAAAGAAACGGTGGACTTTTCAGTTTCTGGTATTTCTATTCAGGAGTTTTTGCGCGGTTTAGCTGAATCTAATAGCCTTAATATTAGCATTGATCCTACCCTAAATATTCGAATTGTTAATAACTTTACCAATGAGCAAGTATTAGAGATATTTATTTTCTTATGTAAAGAATACCAGCTTGATATCACCTTTACTGGGTCTATTATGTCCTTTAAAGCTTATAATCCACCCGCACCCAAGGTGGCAAGTCTTCCCGTAAAAGATATACTGATAAGTTATAATGCTTACAGTGACCTACTTTCATTGGATCTGAAGCAAGATACCCTTGAAAAAGTGGTAAAAAAAATCACCAACTTAACCAAGAAAAACCTGATCATTCCTGCCAGCCTTAGTAACAGACTAGTCTCTATCTATATCGAAAACATGCCTTATGAAAATGCTGTGGACAAACTCGCATTTTCAAATAGCCTTAAAATGAATAAAACCAAAGACAATTTTTATGTGTTGGAAAATTTGGAACAAGATAATACACAAAATCCTTCCGCCAGAAGTAAAACCAACTACCTTAATAAGGATAGCCAATACAACAACGAGAACTTGTCCATTGAGATTTCCTCAGATAGTTTAGGGCATCAGTTTATTAATCTAGAAGCGGTAAACAATCCAATTTCAGATATTATTAAGGCCATATCCAAGGAGCTAAAGGTTAACTTTTTTATGTTTTCTGAGCCTAAAGGCAGTACTACTACTAAAATAACGAGGGCCACTTACGACGAGGTACTCAATTTTCTGTTCCAAGGCACCGAGCATACTTACAAGAAAATTGACAATATTTATTTATTTGGCGAAAGGTCTTTAGAGGGTTTGCGCGCCACCAGACTGATACAACTTCAATATAGGTCTGCAGAAACTATTCTAGACAATATTCCAGCTGAATTAAAAAAAGGGGTGGACATCAAGCATTTTAAAGAACTCAATAGTCTGATTTTGAGTGGATCTGAACCCCGTATTTACGAAATAGAGTCTTTTGTAAAGCAGCTGGATAAGATTGTGCCAATGATTCTTATAGAGGTGCTCATTGTAAATGTATCTAAGTCACGTACCGTTAAAACTGGTATTTCTGCCGGGCTTGATTCTACAAGAAGAACATCAGGTGGCTCTGTTTTCCCCGGCCTTGACTATACCTTAAGTTCAAGGTCCATCAATCGATTATTGGCCGACTTAGGGCTGAGTAATAATATTTTTAACCTTGGAAGGGTAACACCTAATTTCTACATCAACCTTAGAGCACTGGAAGAACAGGGGAATATAAACATCCAACAAACTCCTAAACTTTCAACCTTAAACAGCCATGAGGCTACTTTAAAAATTGGACAAACTAGGTATTATGAATTAGCAACTCAAAATGTACAAGGCAGCCTTACTACCAATGTTACTAGAACTGTTCAATATAATCAAATACAGGCAAATTTATCCATAAAAATAAATCCCACAGTGTCTGGTGACGACCAAGTTACTTTAGAAATAGATGTAGATAACTCTGATTTTACAGAAATACCACCAGCAGGACCTCCACCTACCTCTACTAGTGCGTTTAAGTCCATTATTCGGGTTAAAAATGAAGAAATGGTTGTGCTTGGAGGACTAGAAAGGGTAGAAAAAAGGGAAACAGGTTCAGGAGTGCCATTGTTATCTCGCATACCTATTTTAAAGTGGATTTTTAGTAGTAAATCGCGCACCAAGGCCAAATCTAAACAATTGATTTTTATTAGGCCAACCATCATGTACTAGTATGAAAAAGCTACTTTATTTAATCTTTATTCTTTTCTTTTACAATACTTTATGGGCTCAATATTTGAAAGTCGAAAAGGAACTAATTACCAATAGGGTCATCGTTAATTCCGCCGATTCTACTATCTATGCAGAAGTGTGGACTGATGCACATACCATAAAGGCCAATCAAAAAAAAACCTATTATTGGTTCAAATCAGGGCAAATAAGAAATACTAGGGGGGGATATGATGGTAAATTATTACATGGGTATTATAAATCATTTTATCCAGATAAGAATCTAAAAGAAGCAGGGAGTTTTAAAAAAGGAATTAAAACAGGCAAATGGATTAGATGGTACCAAAATGGAGAAATAAACCAAGTCGCTTGGTGGGATAATGGCTTATTAAACGGAAAACTCACCACATATAATGACAAAGGAGCAATTTTATTTGTACAACGGTTTAAAAATGGACAACAAAAGATAGAAAAAGAGAAACGTGTAAAAACGGCCAAAGAAGACAATCAAGAAAAAGTCTCTAAAAAGGCAAAAAAGCAAAAGAAAGAAAAGGTGCCAAAAGCTAGCAAACCCAAGCCACCAGAAAAAAAGAAATCAGAGAAAAAAAGCAAGTTTCCAGTTAGAAAAGAAGTACAATTGGACTCTCTTAACACCAAACCTTGATGTCTTTAAGAGCTGGGGCCTTATGGGTGTTTGATGCCCTCTCCAATACCCTCGCTTACAGCCAAAGCAAGCTGAGCGGACCGCTGGCCCGTGGCAGAGATGGAAACAACTATATTGGGGGAGTGATTGGCACGACCGACGACATCGCCAAGTTGCCGTATAGCAGTGGCACCTTTGGAACACCAACTACGGGCTTGGGCGCAGGCAGCATGCCACCTTATTTGGCCTCCTCACCGATACGCCGCTATACGCTTAACAACGGGGCCGCCACCGTAACATCCAGCTACCTGCGCAACGTGGGCAAGAAGAGCTACGAACTGAGCGACCACTTGGGCAACGTGACCGTGGTAGTGAGTGATAGGAAAGTGAAAGTACAAGATCCAGTGGACTATTGTTCACATCCTGCTTATTCGCACTTAGACCCTAACTTGGCACAGTATGCAGCCAACGGGTACAGTGACCCTTATGTGAACTTTGCTGCTCATATAAACCAAGGGGTGATTAGTAACCCTGAAGCCAATTGCCCAAGCACTTGGCCTGCGCAAGCAACAGTAATACAGCCAATTGCTGCACTCTCCATCACCTGCCCTAACCAAGTACAGGTAGTGAGCCAGTGTGGTGTAGGTGGCGATTGGGTGGTGTCTAACAAGTCTTTATTGGTAATCGAGAAAGACATGCAGTTGAGTGGTACACTTACCGTGCAGAACAATGGAGCTGTGCTGATATTGGGTAACCTGAAGGGGAACATCCATATTATTGGCAATGGCAAAGTGTATAATTATGGAAGGATATTCGGCAATATAACCATTGATCAAGAAGGCAGTTCAGTATTATACAATTATGGTGCTATTGAAGCAGGTATTTTTATAGTTAATCAATCGGATGACAGCCCAAGTCTGTTCAATTATAGCAAGATTAAAGCAAGTACTTTGATGTTTAGCTCTATAAGAACTGACATCGCACCTAGGGCGTGTAAGTTGGCTGCGGGCAGCTATATGCAGGGGTGCCAAAACAACCTATACAATGTAACTATTGAAGGGCCGGATGATGGGTACGCCACTTATTATCCAAATTCCGCAGATTGCGATGGGGATGGTTTTGGTTCTTATATAAAGAAAAACGTTTTATTGTATGGTGCATTTGGGTATCTCAACGTGGTGTTGGATGAGCAGGTGATCCCTTACTTTTCGCCTAATGGTGATATTACCTATGAAGACGCTGAAAAACCAGAGGGGCTGATCAATGTCTCTGCTAGAACTGCCTCGGCTACCAAACCGCCAATATGGTTTAACGGTACTTCTTCGGCCTCTGGGATTTTTTACCCTGCTCAAATGCTGGACGAAAGAGATGATTTCATAAGTTCAGAATTACCTGATGGAAAGGGGCTCGCACTAGAAGTACAAGATCCTATTAATGCTTCCGCATCTTTTGGTGCGGTTAAGTTGAGCCCTGGCAAGACCTATTCCATTCGATTTAAAAGCAGGAAAGATGCTAGTACGGGGCTTGACCATACAGTAAATCTCAATATTTTAGACCAAAACTTCAGCTTGTTGAAAAGGCTAATCTTGCTAGAAGGCCTCATGGAGGAAAACCGAGTGTTTAGCTACACTGTGCCTGGTGAAGAAGGAGATGACGATGTGTATGTGCGGATAACAATTAACGGTAATGCTACCACCCAAGCAGGTGACAAGTTTTACCTAGAAGAGATAGAAATACATGAGGACTATGCCAGCTACCGCGCCGAAGTGCTCCGTGCCAACAACTACTACGCCTTTGGGATGGAGATGCCAGGCATGGGCTATACAAGTGAGGCGTATAGGTATGGGTATAATGGCAAGGAGAAAGACCCTGAAGGAATGGGTGGAGGCGGAGCCACCTACGATTATGGGTTTAGGATTTATAACGCACAGATTGGGAAGTTCTTGAGTGTGGATCCGTTGACGGGGAGTTATCCTTGGTACACTCCTTATCAATTTGCTGGGAATATGCCAATTGTTGCAATAGATTTGGATGGTTTGGAAGAAAAGCCTAAAAATGATGAAGTTAAGAATTCAAATATACATAATGATGACAAATTAAGAGTGGAAGCGGCCATCGAACAGGCTCAATTATGGGTAAACAAAAATCCGGGAAATTCGTATTCTTTAGGAGCGGTTACAGGTAAACCTGGTGATAAAATTGACTGTTCTGGCATGATCCGAATGATTTTGTTGGCAGCAGGTGTTAAAAATCCAGATAGAGGTTGGAAAGCAGGAATGTACGGTGTTGAAGGACTTATTTCAAGTACAAAAAAGATTTGGGATGTAAGAAGAGGAGACTTGATAACTTTTTCGGGGGTTATTTTTGGAAAATGGACTAAGTTTAAACACATTGGTATTATTACTGAAGTTAAATTGAATGGGGATAAGGATAATCCCCAATTACTTTATATTAAAATGATACATTCAGGTGGTGATCCTGACAAAGGATCATCGGGTCCTCAAAATGGAGTTGTTTTGGATTTAGCTAAAGGTAATAATTATTGGTTTAACCTTGCAACTGGATATTATCGATGGACAGGAATAGACCCTGAAAATTATGGTGATGTAATTGAAACAAAAGAAATTGAAAATACTACTACTTCAAACGATCAAAACATTATGGATAAAAAATTATTTTATCAAAGTCAAATTAAGTTCGCAGAGTCGATGATTCAAAAATTTAAAGGTTCTAATGAGCCATCGGATTTAGAAAGCATGCAACATTGGCAGGAGTCTAAAAAGATGTGGGAAGAATGGAGTTCAAAATCTGAGTAGGCAATCACTAACTATTAATACAATTTAATGCTATATGTACTGTTCAATTGATCTTAAGTTTATTTGTTGTAATCTATATTTATTGTTAAGCGTAGTTTTGATTTCTTGTGATTTTGGTGATTCTAACAATAGCCAACAAGAGAAATTAGAATCTACCTTTGATACAGTGAGTAATAAAAAGTTATCAATTAATGATTTTTTAAAAAAACCTAAACGAACTCGTGAATTCTCTCTTGATTTAGATTCAAATTATAAAAACTTTGATCCCTATAATATTGGGTATTATGATAGTAATGAATGGGAAGACGTTGGACCAAAAGGTTTGGTCACAAAAGGTAATTATGTTTTCGTATTAGACAAACTACATGGTTCTATAAAGAGGATCAATATTGAATTAGGTGAAGTAGATAAGTATATAAGAATTGCTGATTTTAGTGACTTTATTTATTATAACAATAACTTTTATTTAATATTAGATAATTTTGGTGTTATAATCACCAATGAATTATTAGATACAAAAGACTCGATTCAAATTAATTTCAGTTCGTCGATGTCTTATTGTAGAATTAATGGCGATAGTTTGCAACTATTTTACCGATCCTCTGGAAAGTTAAGTGACATAGGTGTATTTTTTGATATTCTGAGTATTGGTAAGGGGAATAAGTTTAAATTTAATTCTCAAATAATGGATTTGGAATATTTGCAAAATTGTTATTGTTACAATCTTATTAATGAAAAAGTTGGGTTTGATACTAATGTAGTAATTTCAGATAAATTTGGTAAATATATGTTAAATGAGAAGATACCTAGAGTCGATTATTATTCAAATAATATATTTTTAGCCAAAGACACCATTTCAACTTTTAAATTCAATAAAGATAAAAGTAAGATTATTTTTCAAATTTATTACTTTTAAGATATTTCCCAATGGATTCCCCCCGTGGCAGGTGTCCTCACCTGACACTTTTCCTCCCCTGCTAGCGCCGACGTCCGTCGGTGCTTGTCACCACCTGTTCCCCCCGTGGCAGGTGTTCTCACCAATACCCCCGTGGCAGGTGTCCTCACCTGACACTTATTCCCCCATGCACTCCCCATCTGATACATATTTTG
>JAIYAU010000063.1 GCA_027488865.1 Cytophagaceae bacterium | reverse complement strand
TTGAAATACTTGGAGTGGTAAATGATGTACCAGTCGCCAAGGCACTTCCACCACTGCTTGCGGCAAACCAACTTACCGTACCAGCACTAGGGGTAGCACCAAGGGTAACTGTTCCTGTCCCGCAACGTGCATCAGGTATTTCTGTAATTGTTGGAACTGGATTGATTGTTGCAATAGCTGCAGTTCTTGTTGAGGTACATCCATTTGCGTTGGTCTCTGCAAAATATGTAGTTGTTGCAGAAATACCAGGGGTAATAAAGGAGTTACCTGTATTCAAGGCACTTCCTCCACTACTTGCAGCAAACCAACTTACAGTACCAGCACTTGGTGTTGCACCCAAATTCACTGAACCTGCGCCGCATCTTGCAGCACCAGTGGTGGAAATGGTTGGAACTGAATTTACTGTTGCAATTACTGCTATTCTTGGTGAAATACAAGTTCCTGAAACTGCCTCAGCATAATAGGTGGTAGAACTGGCAATACTTGGAGTAGTGTAAGAAGTACCTGTTGCTAAAGCACTTCCACCACTACTTGCTGCATACCAACTTACCGTACCAGCCGTTGGAGTAGCACCTAAAACTACTGTTCCAGTGCCACAACGTGCGTTAGGAGTACCAGTAATTGTAGTATTTGCGGCAATGGTAGCAATTACTGCAGATCTTACGGATGAACATGTACCTAAGGTAGCCTCTGCATAATAGGTAGTTGTGGTTGAAATACTAGGTGTGGTAAACGAGGTACCTGTTGCTAAAGCACTTCCTCCGCTACTACCTGCAAACCAACTAACAGTACCGGCACTTGGGGTAGCTCCTAAAACTACGGTTCCTGTACCGCACCTTGTATTTGGTGTAGTGCTAATAGTTGGGATTGTGTTAATGGTTGCGATGGCTGCTGTTCTTGTTGAGATACATCCACTTGCGTTTGTCTCTGCAAAATAAGTTGTTGTTGCGGATATACTTGGTGTTGTAAAAGAATTTCCAGTAGCTAAAGCACTTCCTCCACTACTTGAAGTAAACCAACTTACTGTACCAGCACTTGGTGTTGCACCCAAACCAACTGAACCTGAGCCACATCGTGCAGCACCAGTAGTAGAAATGGTTGGCACTGAATTTACTGTTGCAATTACTGCTATTCGTGGAGAAATACAAGTTCCTGAAACTGCCTCAGCATAATAGGTGGTTGAGCTAGCAATACTTGGCGTAGTGTAAGAAGTACCAGTAGCTAAAGCACTTCCACCGCTACTAGCTGCGTACCAACTTACTGTGCCAGCACTTGGTGTAGCACCTAGTACTACAGTTCCAGTTCCACATCTAGCATTAGGTGTTCCTGTAATTGTTGGGTTTGCGACTACAGTAGCAACAACTGCTGTTCTTGCAGATGTACATGTGCCTAAGGTTGCTTCTGCATGAAAGGTGGTGGTGGTTGAAATACTAGGTGTAGTAAACGAGGTGCCTGTTGCCAAAGCACTTCCGCCACTACTAGCTGCAAACCAGCTTACAGTACCTGCGCTTGGAGTTGCTCCTAAAACTACAGTACCTGTTCCACATCTTGTATTTGGAGTAGTGCTGATAGTTGGTGTTGTGTTAATTGTAGCAACAACCGCTGTCCTGGCTGATATACAATTTACATTCACAGCCTCTACATAATAAGTTGTTGTAACAGATAAGCTAGGGGTTGTGAATGTTTGGTTAAGTCCCAAGGCATTCCCTCCTGAACTTGTTGTATACCAACCCAAGGAGGTCGCTCCTCCTGAATTAGTAGCAGAAAGTGTCACTGTTCCTGCTCCACAACGAGCTGCTCCTGTCACTCCTGTGATCGTAGGTATACCTCTAACGGTGGCCAAAGCACCTACACGTGTGGAAACGCAGGTACCATTAACAGCCTCCGCAAAATATGTTGTTACAGTAGAAATACTTGGTGTTGTAAAGCTAGTGCCAGTTCCTAAGATTGTGGTACTGGTAGCCGATGCATACCAATTTACAATGCCTGCACTTGGTGAAGCGGTAAGCGTAATTGTTCCAGGTCCGCATCTTTCAGCGTTTGTAGTTGTTAACGTTGGCGTAACACAAGTTGGTGTAATATTAAAATTGACCAAAAATCCATCTCTTGTTCCAGTAGTGGCAGCATTTGTTGTAGCAACGACAGGATTAGTGTTATTCCAAAAAAAGTCTGCATTTTCTGTACTAATTCCTGCAATAAACAGTTCTGAATTTCCTTTAAACTGCATTCTTGAAATAGTCAAATAATCTAATCTTGCATCTGGTTGATTTGGAGAAGTTGAGATAAATTCACTACACACTAAACCTCCTTGTAGATAATTTGCTTGGTCGTCATAAATAGCTGAAAAAAGAAATCTCCTATTGGGTTGATTATAGGTAGTTGTAGGTAAAACCTTTGTGGTTCCTAATGTGATACCAGCTTGGTTAAGTTCAAAATAATCTGATTCATACCATCCAGAAATTGCTATATCATCATTAGTATTTAAAGTCAAGGCAGTTAGTCTAAAAACGGCCAAAGTTGTTGAACCAGTTCTTTCTGCAACTACTTTTGAATAAATTAGAGACCCATTAGCATTACTATATCTAGATATTCCTCTGATATTTCCATCAGTACTGGCCCCATTAATTTTGAAAACATCACCTGTAGAACCAACTTCAAACAGACTTGCGAAGCTACTTATTGACCAGCCAAATGTCATATTAGCCTTATCATACAACCCAAGCCCATCATTGGTATTGGTACCAGTACCAGGATCCATATCAACGTCCCCTCCAGGCTGAAAGTTAAAAACAAGGTCATTGCCCTTTACCTTGATTGCTGCGGACGACTGTGAAAAACCAGCTACACCAAAATTATTAACCCAAGTTACTGCTCCATCAGCCAATTTGTATTTACCAACAAATACATCTCTCGTTCCTTTCGGAATTAATCGAAAATTATTTCCTCCTGCTGGATCAAACCTGAGCAATGATTCAAATGCTCCAGCTATATAAAATTCAGAATCAGTGCTTCCAGCCTCCTGATCAAATGCAATATCAGAAATAGCTTCATCTTGTGTACCTCCCAATTGGAATGCCCAGCTAAGAGCACCCGCTGAGGTATATTTTGCTACAAAAATATCATGTCCTCCATCACAGGTCAAGTTTGTAGTTGCCGTACCTGGATTAAAATCGACGGTATTTGAAATCGTACCTCTCAAAATACCTCCAACCAATATACTACCATCTGAAGCGATATCTACTGCACTTGCCCAAGTACTTACATTTGCGTTGCCTGCAGTTACTGCCCATTGGCAAACTCCTGCCATATTAAAACGAGCAACAAACATGGCTGTATCGTTCACACTAGGAGTTGTGAGGGTAATTGTAGGACTTAATGTTATTGAACTAGAAAACCGACCTACTGCTACAAAAATATCTGTAGTACCAACTAGTCGATATCGAATATCGGTAACAAAATCCTGTTGGGTACCGCCAATTTGTTTTGCCCAATCAACTGCTGATTGTGCAAAGCCTATAGCCGTACAACAAGTAATACTTAAAGTTAATAAGAGTTTTTTCATGCTGTGAAAAGTTTTGTTTAGTTCACAACAATTAACTGATGGGAAGGTAACCCCTAATCTAAAATAATTTAAAAATATAATCTTATGTTCATAATTACCAATTAATTAATTTAATAATCAGCGCTTTATGGCAAAACTGTAACCTCGTTTCGTAAAATCTTTCCAGTTACTCTTGTTATAAACAATATATATAGACCTTCTTTTAAAGGCTGCCCTTGTAGACTTTCTTGATTAAATATAAAAAAATCATTCTCTATGGTTTTCTGTTCCAAAACCTCTCCGCGTTTGTTAATAATTTTTAATAAATCACCTTTTTGAACAGGAATTCTAACCTCATTATCACGCGACACAGAGTAGATTAAGTCAGATTCCTCAGGACAAATCTCATCAATTAGTTGCAATTCCTCAGGTTGCGACTTACAACCATTTGCATCTACAGTGGTAATTGTATAGTAACTAGCAGTAAGTCTATCAAAAATACCAGTATTTTTAACTAGGTCAGTTCCTAACTGAAACTTGTAGGGTTGTTCGCCTCCGGTGGAGGTAATTATTTGTATAACCCCATCGTTTTTATTTGAGCAAGGATGTTGCATTTTAAATACACTTTTTATTTTAACATTTTTGCATTTATCTTCTATCAACTCATACCTTCCTGTTTCCTCCTTATTAGGTATAGAAGCTACAACCTTTGATATTGGAGTTTTGGAGATCAAAGGCTCCTCTTTTATCACGGTGGAAGTTGATAATCTAGTGGTATCAACTGTCTGCTCCATTTTTGTATCAACAATCATTTTTTTGCTTGAATAAACACCTGGATTTTTTTGTATAATGTTATCCTCGGCTGGCAAAGAACTTATTTTAGTATTTGGACTTTGAACTTTAAGCATTGTTGTATCTTTACCAGACGCCTTATTATTCAATGATTTACCATTATAAACCAACAAAAATACACCAAGCCCTAACCCTGCCAACACCATTAAGCCAAATTTTGCTTGACGTATAAGTCTTCGTTTTTTCTCTAATTTAGGGTATTGAATTTCAAACGCCTGACTTAATTCAAGAAGACGTGCTTCTTCAAACATTTTCTTCAGGTTAAATTCATCGTTGTTCTTATCAAATTCACTATTCATACTTATAGTTGTTGTAGTAGTAATTTGTAGTGACTATTTTCATTTATAACATCTTCCATGCGCTGCTTGCACTTGTAATGTTTTGTTTTTGCAGCATCAGCACTACTATAATTCATTATTTCACAAATTTCCTTCATTGTTTTGTCTTCATAGTAAATGAGTTGCAAAAGCTGCTTGCATCTATCTCCTAAGTTATTTAAAATTTGAGTTACTGCCTCTGCTCTCTCTTTTGAAAAAATATTTATTAGAGGTGAACCTTCTTGCAACCCTCCTTCTTTATAGGCTTCTATGTATTCTATTTTCTTATCACGAACAGCCTTATTAATCCATTTGTTTTTGGCCGAAACATATAAAAAAGCCTCCACATCTATGGTAGGAGCATAATTACAATCCTTTACATACTTAAAGAAAGATAGCAAAGTGTCGTGTAGCAAGTCTTTGGCATCTTCCTTTCTACCACCACCATCATAAACAATTTTATTAGCCTTCTTCAAAAAATTAGAATAAACTAGATCAATATATTTAGAATCTTGCCCATTTCTAATCGCATCTACAATCTTTTGATTAATATCATCTAGCATCAAAATAAATTTAATCTAATTCTACAACCAATCAACTTTTAAAAAGTAACCCTCAATTGCTAATATTTGGTTAATAAACTTTAAATGTTGCCATTATCAACAGAATGACCTATTGTAAATAATACTATCTTTGTTCATTAATGAATTCATTTTAATGCGTGTTCCGAGTTGTATTTTATGTGTTATACTGATAGTTCTTGCTAACAACTTACTTTATGCACAAAATGACGTAATGTTATACTATAACAAGGAATTTTCGTTTTTAAACAGTGCTTATATTTTAAGAAATCCTGCTTTTGTTGAAAACGATCACAAAGCTATAATTAAATTAGGATACAATGGTTTTAACAGGCTTAGCACCAATCTAAAAAGTGTCTACTTTTTGGCAAATTTCAGAATTTCAAACGAAGAAAAGCGCATTTGCCATCACGTAGGATTAAGTGTAGTGAATTTTCAAGAAGGAAAATACCTCAATCAAAATATTGCACATTTTAGATATAGTCAAGTATTTTTTCTTGGCCCTAACACTTCTATTAACACAGGTTTTGCAACAGGACTGTATAACCAAACCATTGAATCAAATAATGTAACAGGTGGAGCCTCTAGTTTTACACCTGATGGTTGTGTTGGTCTCAAATTCGCTCATAAAAGCATTTACACAGGATTATCCGTGTCACAAATTTTTAATAGCAAGTTTGTAAGCTTTGATAAAGCTGCCCAGTTGGTAAGGGTGTATTATTTTAACCTTGGGAATAAGTTTAAGTTAGACCTTAATGAAATGCTAACTTTAGACGCTGAATTAGTTATAAAATCACCCGATGAATTTAAGTCAATATTTGCATATGCTTACGGAAATCTAACTATAAAAGAGGTATTTCAAATGAATGTACTTCTAAACGATGTACAAGCGTTTAACTTCGGTATAGGTTTTCCTAAAATTCCAATTCAAAACCATGAATTCGGATTTGGGTTTTGTTATACGACTCGATTTCTTAGTCAAAACTATACCAATATTGGAAATATAGAGGCAAGTCTAACATATCGTGTTAAATAAAGGGTTACAAAATTGAATGAATATTGTTGTAGAATAAAATAACTTGAATAGGCAAATTAAACATATCGCATTTTTAATAATAATTTGGCAGGCATCCTTAGCGACTGCCCAAAACATGTTTATCAATGTTCCTAACAAGTTATTTGTTATTGAAAATAGTGGGTTTGCTACTACACCGTACAACATCAAAGTAAACGATTCTATAGAATTCTATTACGATTCTCTAGGTGTTAAACTAGCACTTGCCTCCAAACAGGTTTGGACAAATACTGATTTGAACTTTTCATTACCTCATAATACCTTAACCACGGGCATAAATGGATACCGCACTGGAGATCAATTATATATCAAAATTTTTGACCATACTAAAAATTGCAGATTTATAAGTTCAGCTGTATTTTCTAAGAAAAATAATACTGGTCAATATTCGTTTTTATCTGGAGCTATCGATACACTTAACTTGATTACTATTGTATCGTATTCCTTTGATTATCCGAAAGATACCATTTGCAGGGGAGAGACGTCTCCACAAATTAAAGGCTTGATTATTGACAATTACCCTCCATTCGCAGAATATTCGAGTTCGCCAAGTGGTCTTGTAATGGGATTTGACGGAAGTGTAAGCTATGAATTATCAACCCCAGGCCATTATCAAGTAACAATGGCATACAAAGACTATTGCCTAAGTAATAATAGCCCTGTTTATGTTACGGTATTACCAGCAATATCCTTAAATAAATCAAACTTAGTACTAAATCAAAATGTTTGCGGACAAAATGATGGCGAATTAACAGTTAATTTTAATAGTAGTTATCCCCCCGTTACTTATACATTTTTAAAATCGGGTATTGAGCAAAAATCAAGTAATGAAAACTTTATCAAAAATATTAGCGAAGGAAGTTATGAGATTTCGGTGGTAGATAGATCGGGATGTAAGGCTTCAACGTCGTTGTTTTTCGAATGTTATAATGATATGGAAATAACCATTTTGGGTAAAGCCTTGGATAAATTAAACCTAGTCGAAGGCGATCTCGTTGAAATAAGTTTTGATTCTTTAGGTCAAAAATTCAAAACGGTTGGCTCAACCAATTTTGTTACTGGTGAAAACATTAGCTTCTACCTTACTTTAGATGAAAATCCCAAAGAATTAGGCAAAAATTCATTTTATGATGGAGACTTGGTGTATTTGAAAATATCCAATTCAAGTAAAAACTGTACTCACCTTACCACAAAATTATTTTCTAAGACTGATAATTCCGGAGCTTTTCGTTTTAAATCTGGCACAAGAGATACCATTGTTTCACTAGACCCCAATTTGATTCAATTGGTAATACCACAAGATAGTATTTGTAAGAATAATGAAAGCTTAAGTCTAATCGGTGTACTAGATCCTTCTCCAATTGCCATATATAGCGCTAGCCCACCAGGCCTTAACATTAGCACAAATGGAATTGTCAATCATTTTGGTTCATTGCCTTTAACTTATAAAATTAATGTAAACTTCCCTTATTGTATCAATAATAATGGAGAAATCTCAATAACGATACTTAATGGATTTACCCTAGATCAATCCAATCTAACAGTTAAATCTAACGCTTGTAGCAATAACGATGGATACATAAAAATTAATCCGCCGTCAAATGCTTACAAACCTTTGCAATATGAATTAGAAAAAAATAATACGCTGGTTTATGCTGGCACATTAGATAGTATTGGTGGCTTAAGTGATGGAATCCACAAGTTACAGATCTCTGATAAATATGGTTGTGAAGCATCTTTTTCTTTTGGCATAAATTGTAAATCTAATAATGCATTTATGCAAATAGTGCTAAACTCCAAAACATCATTGTCTGAAGATATCAGTATTGGTGATACCATTGGTGCATATTACGATTCCTTGGGTCTTAAAAAAGTTATGGCAAGTTCAATAATTTGGAATGGGCAGAATGCCACCTTTGATTTAGATCCTAATACAGCGAGTATAGGAAAAAACGGCTTTAATGAAAATGACACCATTTACTTTAGATCACAAAAAGTGGGACAAACTTGTTTTTTCAAACTTGTAGGTCAGTTAAGTGCATTAAATAATTCAAATTTTAACATTGGAACCATTGACACACTTTCAAGCTTACTTGGCATTATTGCATCCTATGAATACAAACCTGCTGTTTTATGCAATGGCTCAGAGACTTCCTTTATCTCTCTAAAATACAAAGGAAGGCTACAAAAAGAATTTATTCCAAAAACCTATAATTTTCGTACCACTAAACAAGGGTTAAATATTAATCCTATTGATGGAGTGGTAAATTGGAAAAACTCTCTCCCTGGAACTTATGAAGTAGTCTTAAATTCAGACGTCTGTTTATCTAGCTACGAGGCCTCTATTCAAATAATTGACACCTTTGGTCTTTCCTTATCAAATTTAAAGGTAATTGAGCCCAAATGCGGACTAAGCAATGGATCTATAGAAGTAACAAAAAGTAACCTTGGGGGACTAAAACCTTACAGTTTTATCTATCAAAGTGAAAATAATGTGGTAATTGATAACGGATTCAACAACATATTTGAAAATCTTGAAGCCAATAAGTTCAAATTGAGTATTACAGATAGCAATAATTGCAAATCCACTTTAAGATTTGAACTAACATGTATTTCTGAAACAAAAAATATACCAGACAACTTTATTTTAAGCCCTAACAGCAATACGAACAAAGAACTAGCTATTGAATGTGACGGAATGATTCAAATTCTAAATAGCCGAGGAAGAATAGTTAAAAAGTATCTTCAATCTGCTATTTGGGATGGAACTGATGAGCAAGGCACGCCCTTACCCACTGGTCTTTATCTTATCTATTGCAATGAAGTTAAGATTGGGGAAGTTACTATTATTCGATAGCTTGTATGAGAAATAATTAATTCAAAAAACAGTTTTTTACTAATGTAAAAATCCTATGTATCATGCCGCAATAAATCAGTCTGCCTTTTCAAGCTTGGTAGCGGTGTAGGTTTTGAATTTCCCTGATAACACAATAGAATAAAATCGAGCATTAAGCCATATTGAGGATATAGTAAGTCCTACCAAAAGACCTATCCAAACACCTTGAATACCCAAATCAAAATGAAGACCTAAAATATACCCGACTGGCAATCCAATGACCCAATAGGCTATTAATGTGATTATTGTGGGCACGTTCACATCTTCAATCCCTCGCAATATCCCCAAAGCTACGGCCTGTGTTCCATCTGACATTTGAAACAAACCTGCTATAATCATAATGGTGGCACCCAAGGTTATTACTTCTGGGTCTACACTAAATACGCCTACTAATTCGTTTTTGTAATAAATAAATGATCCACAAGTTACAAGCATTAATAAAAATACTAAGCCAAGTGCTGTTCCTCCTGCGCGCAATATCCCTTGTTTGTCATTTTGACCAAATGAATTCCCTACACGTATTGAACCTGACACGGAAAGTCCAGAAGCCATCATATATGTTAATGCAGCCCAAGTTAACACGATACCATTGGCAGCTAATTCTTTAGGGCCCAGTAACCCTATAAGTAAACCAGCTCCTGTGTAAGCTCCCATTTCAAAAAACAGTTGAAGCCCACTTGGAAAGCCCACTCTAAAAATTTTTACCAATACAGGCCAAGTGTTAAAAGTGGAAATTAACGGAGGCAAATAATCTGTAATTGATTTACTTTTAAACACATATACTATTAGAGAAAGAGCCATAATTGTTCTGGCCAGAAGGGTAGCTATTGCCGATCCTTCCACCCCCATAGCTGGGAAAGTTAAGTTACCGTATATAAAAATCCAGTTGAATAGTATATTAGCAGCTACTCCTACGAATGTAATTGTCATGGCTGGTATCGTTTTACCTAGCCCATCACAAAACTGTTTTACGGCTAAAAACAACATCAAAGGAATAGTGGAGACTGTTAATATCCTCATATAACTTTTGGCTACAACAGCCACCTCTTCGGGCTGATGAAAAATCCAGAAGTTTTCAGAAATAGTAAATAAAATAATGCAAAGGGCGATGCTTATTAAAAAACTTAGTTCGATTCCTGTCCTTAAAATCTCCCCACATTCCCTTTTATTTTTGGCGCCTTTAGAAGTAGCAATCATGGGTGCAGTAGCTGCAAGTGTACCCATTCCTATTACCACAAATAAAAAATAAATTTGTCCGGTTATACTCGTAGCTCCTAAGGCCACGGTTTTATCCATAGATTCTACACGGCTTACCATGTAGGTATTAGATAATCCCATCGAAACTGTGCCTACCTGACCAAATATTATTGGTAAGCATAATTTAATGGTTTCAATTAAGTCAATTCTGTATTTACTTAAGTTTATTCTCAAAATTAAAAATCAAGTGATAGATACTATCGACTTTTACGCAAACCTTTTAAAATAGATATAAAATCTTATTAGAAATGATATAAACCTAAATTATTCAATAAACATTCCTGATTTTAGCACCTTATTTAGCTAGTATTTTACGAATTCTTAATTCTAACTTTGATTTTTGACCTGTTTCTTTTGTGCTACTTTTATACCACAAAAATGCAATTACACCAAATAAAATATATGGAATGGACATTAAATAAAGTATTCCAGCATTTAACCCCGCACCTACATTTGAGGTGCCTGTTTTAGCATTACTTTCAAGTGTAGCTTTACACATAGCACATTGTGCATGTGCATCTTGCATGGAAAAAGCTACTAGAAGAAGAACGATAACCAACACGCAATTTTTTATCATTTGTAAAATGGGCTAATCATGAAATAAACAATAACACCTGTAACTGCTACGTACAACCAAATTGGGAAGGTGTATTTAACAATATTCTTATGTCGCTCAATTTGGTTTGAAATAGCAAAATAAATTGAGATTAAAACAAATGGAACCACTACTGTGGCTAGAATAATGTGTGAAATAAGTATTATTAAATATATCGGTTTGGATGGAATATCCGGATAAGTTGTATGCGTACCTTGAAAATGATAAATAACATAAGACACTAAAAATATACTTGATAAGCCAAAAGCTGAGAACATTGCTGTTCTATGGAAGGCTATATTTTTAGTTTTAATAAAATAAAACCCTGCTAACAAGGCAATACTCGTAGCAGAATTAAGCACTGCATTTAAATGCGGCAAAAAAGCTACATTTAAGTCACCCAAATTACCCGTTTGGGGTAAAAATAATAACAATGCCACTACCACTGGAATTAGTACAGAAACTACACCTATAATGGCTAAGTAAATTTTATCGTTTTTGGAATCTATTAAATTCATACTTCAATAACTTTCTATAATTTAAAATGTTTGTGTTAGTGGAATGATTAATTATTGAATTTTCTATTTTGCTACCAGACCTTCCATCCAGCTTGTCCAGACGACCATTCAGATTCTAGCCTATTTTTGTCTCGAAGGGTGTCCATACATTGCCAAAATCCGTGGTGTTTAAAAGCCTGTAATTGATTAGCTTGAGACAACAACTCAAGAGGTTCTCTTTCAAAAATGGTGTTATCACCTTCTATATAATTAATTACCTCAGGCTGACAAACAAAAAAACCTCCATTTATCCAAGCATTGTCGCCCTTTGGTTTTTCTATAAAACTCCTTACTTGTGTGTCATTTACAATATCCAATGCCCCAAATCTACCCTCAGGTTGTATGGCAGTCATGGTCACCATCTTGCCATGTTGTTGATGAAAATCGAGCAGTTTCAACATATCTACATCGGCAACTCCATCACCATAAGTAAGCATAAATGGCTTGTTGTCAATATAATCAGCTACCCTTTTTATTCTTCCCCCTGTAAAAGTATCTAATCCAGTATCCACCAAGGTAACTTTCCAATTTTCGGAGGAGTTTTGATGTACCTTCATACTATTCTCTTTTAAATCGAAAGTTACATCACTTTGATGAAGGAAATAATTGGCAAAATATTCTTTAATTACAAAACTTTTATAACCTAATAAAATTACAAAATCATTAAAACCATAGTGTGAATATATTTTCAGAATATGCCACAAAATCGGCTTCCCTCCTATCTCTACCATAGGTTTGGGTTTAATATCTGTAGCTTCACTTAATCTAGTGCCATATCCACCAGCGAGGATCAAAACTTTCATGTTACTGTTAATTAAAAATCATACATAACCAACATCTTGATTATCAGATATTACCTGCAATAATGCTTTAATTTCTAAAACTTTTTCACTTTCACCGTTCTTTTCAAAACTTACTATCAAATTCCTAAAAACTCGTCTTAAAATATCCAAATGTGTGCAAGGCTCATAAAATATGTCATTTGGGGTTAAATTAAGATGCGCAATATAATTATCGATATCCGATTTGGAGAATATTAACCCTTTATTAAATGCGTTTATATAAAATTGTGTTTCGGCTGATTTGTAAGTTAATATAAACAAGTTAGGCAAATTAACTCCTAAAACTGGCATTTTTAATTTTTGCGCCACCAACATGTAAATCATGCAAAGTGATATTGGATTGCCTTTTCGAGACTCTAAGACCACATTAATCATAGAATTGCTCGGAGAATGAAAGTTTTTGCTGTTGGCAGTAAACTTCATTTTTGAAAACAAAACATTATTCAAAATTTTGACCTGATCAATTGCTGGGATATCGTTTTGCATTTCAAGCCAAGCTTCATAAAAAAGTTGCTCAAAATCTGCTTTCATTTTTTCCAAACTAAGGTCTGGATAAAGGTAAGTAGCCACTAACCACAACCCTTCCAACATATCTTCTCCACCTCCCTTATGCCAAGTTTGAAGTCTATGTTTTAAGGTTTCAAACTGTAATGTATGAATCAAAACTTCTATACGCTTTTGTACAGAAGGATTATAATTATTTTCCCATTCATTCTCCAATAAGGGAATCATGATGGTACCTCCTATCGACAAAATCTTGTCATTAACATGCTCCAATACCTCACGATCTTCATCGTTCAGCAAAGAAACTAAAGCCTTTAAATTGTTTTCGCCAAGTACTTCTGACATTAAAGATAAATTAAAGCCCCAAATATACACCAAAGTTGTGTATTTTATCTTAGAGGTAAATTTTTCTTTGAACTATATTAGATCTTTGTAAATAACCATTTAAGAGAAGTTGATGTACAAGTTTATAATATTATTCTATTAAACAAGTCGGAACTCATAATAGCGAGGTAATCTATTAGAGAAATATATTAATCGTAATTACCTCGTTTTTATAATAAAGGTGATTTTACCGACTGTTACGCCAGAGGAGGCCACTGAAGGATTTATTTTGGAAAAAGTAAGTTTTTCAACATGTGCTTTGTAAAATTGCACTAAGGCTGGGCTTACAGTCTTTTCAATTGCATTTACAGCAATAATTTCACCTTCTGAATTTATCTTAATTTGAAAAACGATTCTCCCACTTTCGTTGGTTTCGTCTTTTGGAGTTGGTTTAGAATCCCACATCCAGCCAGCTAAATCGAGTGATGCCCCACCACCAGCGCCTCCCGAGCCATTTGGATTATTACCTTCACCAGCATTACCATAAAGTGCCCTTGCATCAGGATTTCCATTTTTATCTCCTTGGTCACCTACAGTATTAGGTTTATCTCCGTTATTACCACTTGTAGTATTATTAGTTGTTGTTGTGGAAGTTACTGTATTGCTAGTGGTGGTTGATTTGTTGGATGTAGTGTTTGCTTCTTTAACAATTTCGTTTTTAGGGCTATTCTTCTTATCAACCTTAATTACCTCACTTTCTGGATCGTCAGAAGTTATTGAATTTTCTTCACTTGATAATTCATTATTGTCTTGTGTTGTATTAATAGTTGTTTGGTTGGAAGTTGGTGTATTATTTTGGACGGCATAATCAGCACTAGAATTTTGAATTTCGCCATAACCTGCTTCATCTATTCCGTAATTAAGTTCTACCCCACCATCTCCAAACGCCGATAGTGGTGGGTCAGGTAGACCCAACTTAACAAAAAGAAAAAATAAGAATAACACTATCATTATTGAAGTAGCTCCAATTAATCCTTCTTTTCTATGTTCTCTTATTAATTCCATTTTTAACTAGCTTCTAAGGTTTTTTGGTAGCCATAATCATTTTTATCTTAAGTGCATTCCCTATTTCGAGCAGATCAACTAGTTTCTGAACTTCAAGAGATCGATCCATACTTATAATAACGGTGGCATCATCCTTATTGCCAACAGCACTGGCCAAAGCAGATTTTAAATTTTCGAAAGGAACAGGTTTACCTTCAATGCTATATACGAGTTCCTTAGTTATGGCAAGACTTATCTGTCTTTTGGCCATTGTTTGACTACTTTTTGCGTTGGGTAATATAAGTTTAATCACATTGGGATTAGCCATAGTGGCTGCAATCATAAAAAACATCATCAGAAAAAAAAGTATATCATTCAAAGAATGAGTACTTACTTCGGATTCAGACTTATTTTTTCTTCTTAGCTGCATTTATTTATTTTCTTGTAATAAATCTACAAACTCCATGGCATTGGATTCCATCTTATAAACGATGCGTTCAATAAGCAAGTTAAGGTAATGATAGCCAATGTGAGATATAATGCCCACAATTAATCCTGCAGCACTGGTTATCATCTTTTTGTACATACCTTCTGCGATAGCTCCGTAACTAATGTTGTTCTCGATTGCGATATTCATAAAAATACTAATCATACCCATGATGGTACCTACAAAGCCCAACATTGGAGCTATACCCGCAACAATTCCAAGAATATTAATATTTTTTTCCAATTTTAACACCTCAATTCTTCCAGTATTTTCCACTGCAGATTCTATATCTTTCAGCGGTCTTCCAAGTCGTGCAATCCCCTTTTCGATCATTCGTGCTACTGGAGATGATACTTGAGCACATAATAATTTGGCATTACCAATATCTCCTTTTAGTATTAGTTCCTTTACCTTAGGCATAAAATCACTTGGCACTTTGGAAAACTTGGTAATAGTTACCAATCGTTCTATAATTATGTATAAAGCCAAAAAGGCCAATATAAAAATAGGTATCATTACCCAGCCACCTTTAAAAATAAGGTCTAACATAGAAAGGCTATCTGGTGTAACAGCGGCAGTTGTAGAATCAGTAGCTACCGTTGTAGGTATTTGCAATAAGATATGATACATCAATATTTATAAGTTACTAATTAATAGATATGAACCCAAAGTTTTTCTCCAAATTTTTCACGAAGTTCTTCAGCACGTTTTAAAGCATCAGCCTTTTTATCATAATCGGCTATAGAAACCCTAAAGATATTTTTGCTGTCGTGTGGCTCTATAATTTTAGTTTCTTCCAAGCCTTCATCTTCCAAACTTTGTCTTATTTTTTCTGCTTGTTCTAATGTGGAAAAACTAGCCAATATAATGTAACATCTTCCAGTTTTATCACTTACGACCGAGCCCGAAGGTACCACAACTGCGGTTTTCTTAATCTTTTCTTGATCAATGGGTTCAATAGCTTCTATCACCTCCTCTTTTGCAATTGGAGCTTCTATAATTACCTCTTCTGTAGCCTTGGAAGCAATATTAACTTCTTCAGATTTATCAAGTTTTTCACCGCTGGTGTTTTCTCCTAAGGGGTCTTCGTAATTAAAATTTTTATCCTTTTCTTGTTTCTTAGGTTTGGTTTTAAATTCACCAAAAGAAGCAAATGGATTAAAGCTACTAAAGGCCTCGTTGGATCTGTTTTCCCACATAAAACCTGCACTACCAGCCATTACAAAAACTGGCAATAATACCCAAACCCAATTAGAAACATTTTTACGATCATTTGGAGGTGGTTGTACACCATTTGTATTTGCCTCGTTTGAATTCATCGGAGGACGCTGTTTGATTTTGGTGTTTACTGATGGTTTAATATTATCCTGTTTACCTACAAAAATTTGTGGCAAACCAAAACTATCTCCTAAATAGTTAACACGATTATCAGCCTCAAAGCGTAAGTGATTGTCGTTAAAATAGAAGGTTCCCACGTTTTCCCAAGCATATTGTTTATTCAGCAACAGCTTTCCCCTTATTAATTTAACAAAGCCAATGACCTGCTCTTCAGCAATATCTACGTTAATGTGTGACTTGGTGGCAACTGCATTAATGAGTGTCCAATCGTTAGAAATGAGTTTCTCGTTAAAAGCAATTTCTTTAGAAGGAGGACTTAATACGCCAGTTGTTTTATCTATTTTAGCGGGTTTGTAATGCAATAATAATGCACCAAACCCTGGAACAATGACACAGTCATGTTCCCCTAATAATTGCGTGATATGTTTACTAATTTCTATTGCCAAAGTTAAAATGCGAATGTCGCCCCGATTAAAATGTTTGTGCCTTTGTTTTGATAATAAAGAAATCTTTGATATCTATTTCCTAATAAATTATTTACCGACAAGAAAACACTACTCCTTTTCGATAAAAGGTAATCGGCTTTGAGATTGATATCAACTATATCTTTTAGGTCGATTTGGCTTTCTTTAATTTGAGCCTTTCTACCTTTGATGCCGCTAATATAATAAAAATCCAAGTTAAAATAAATTTTATCTTTCCATTGATAAGTAGTATTCCACGAAGATGTGAAAGACGGCAAGTGATAAGCTGCGCTAACATTATCCATTCTATAATTATTATAAACCACCATAATTGCACTTTGTACTTTTTTTGTAGTAGCACCAATTTCTAAGTTGAGTTGAATATTATTTGTATTGTCCTTTTCGTAAATCACCTTAAATCTTGCCGAATCTGCTAAATCATTCACAAAAAAATACAAATTCTTATATTGTTTATAACTGGCTTTTGCCTGAATGTATAAAACGTGGGTAAGATTAGATTTGGCACCTAGATATATGTCTATTTTCTTATTAGAATGACTAATATTAGCCTGTTTGGCTAAAAAAGGCATTTGTTGCACCATGGTTCTAAATGTATTTTTTTCTATATCTCCACCAAATCCCAAAAACGCACTTAACTTATCGGTTATTAATGTACTTTCTATTTTACCGACAGGATACAAATGAAATGATTTAGTTGATGAAATAGTATCATTTTCAAAAGCCGTGTTAATACCTGCAGTAATGGTGTATTTAGAATATTTAAACTTATACATAGGCATTAATTTAACTAAATACCTGTTATTTGTAGATATTTCTGTCCTTTGGATGAAAGAAGCATCTAGATTCCATAAAATTTCTGATGTTTTTTTGGTCAAATGGTATTTACCAGAAGATTTTACACCAAAATCATTTTCTTTATTTTCAAAGTTGTCAGTAATTGAATTTGCACCAGCTTCTAGTTGCAACACCAAGTTAGAATCTAACAAAACACCTTGATAGTTTAATTTAAATGTTGGTGTTGAATAAATCTGTTTTATGGTATCTGTATTTACTTTGGTTATGGCTTGATTATATCCGTAAAATCGAACCACATCTCGCTGATAATCAAAGGTAGATTCTAATTTAGATAATTTGCCAATGTAGTTGGCATACATCAGTAAATTGTTTGCGCTGGTACCAGCATTTTCTACTGGACCATTTTTTGATGAAAGGTGTTTATATTTAATACCGTAGGCAAGATTTTCACTTCTTTTGTTGTTCACAAATAATTCTAAATAGGGCGTGACATAATTACCAAAGCCTGCTTTTACATAGTTGCCATACAGTTTAGCTAGTTCTTCTTCCTTCATTGTGGGGAGTTTAAACTTAGTTCTTATGTCATTTTGTACTAATTTGTAATTGGTCTCATAAACATACTTTTGAGCAGGGTATGTCTCTCTTGGTACATCGAAATTAATCTTTTCTATATTTCGCGTAGCCTCTGGCAATACTTTTTCTACCTCCTTGGTAATCACTATTTCTTTACTTTGGAACTCTCCGTCGAGTTGGGCGTATACATTTGCACATACTGCATAAAGTATCAATGAAATGATTTTAAGTAATTTAGACGAAAACGTATTCATTTTATTCCGCATCTTGATTGTTCGACTTGGTCGATGACATTTTATTAATAGCCTCAAGTTTAAGTCTTGCCTTTTCCACAGATTCTTTATCCTTGGACTTTTCAATCACAGATTTGAGGGTTGCTTTGGCTTGAAAAATTTCGTTTAGCGCAACATAGTTATCAGCAATTAATAAATACGATTTATTGAACCATTTAGGGTAATTTGCAAATTTCTCATTGAGATAAAACAACTTATCCAATGACTGTTTAAACTGTTTTTTGATAAACAGTATATATGCGAGCTGATAATTGGCTTCAGCAGCAAACTCATCTTGGGCATTATTTATTAAATTTAGGTAAACTTCCATCGCCTTGGTGGTATCACCTTTTGCACTGTAGGCTTTTCCAATAAATAAATTAGCTTTATTATTCGCGTTGATAGAGGCATTGCCTATAGTTAAAACCTGATTGGCATAATAAATAGCAGAATCATATTTATTAAGTTGATAATAATTTTCTAAAAGCCCTAAACTGGCAGATACCAAACCTTTTTTTGTATTGGTTCTTTTTAATAGACTTAAATACAAATAAGACGACTGTTGGTAGTTTTTCTTAACTAGTTCAATGTCTGCCACTGCCCGCAACGCCCTAGCTACATATTCTGAGGTATTTGTTTCTATTACAGAATAGAAATTAGATTGTGCAGTTGTAGTATCTTTGAGTTGGTAAGAGGCATCAGCAAGAAAAAATACTGCATCGTCTTTATTGTTGGAACTTGGATAGGCCTTAATAAAGTTAGTGGCATTTTTTACTGCCTGAGGATACTTTTCATTAAAATAGGCTGCTTTGGTAGATTCAAATTCTACATTTTCAAGACCAGTTTGTTGGGGATTTTTTTCTTTATAAAGTGCCAGAGCAGTCTCAAATTCATCACCCCTTCCCTCTTGATTGAGGATTTGCTGTAAAGCGTCTAGGGCTTTGCGGGCTTCTTCTGCTTGGGGAAATTGCACTAAAATTGTTTTTAAGTCATTTTCAGCTCCGCCAGTGTTCTGAAGGTTTTCGTAAGCGGTCGCACGGTTTAACAAGGCATTTGGCACCAATTGTGAATTTGGGCGTTTTTGTATGGCCTCGGTAAGACTTTTTACGGCCTCATTGTATTTATTTTGTTTAAAATCAATTTCAGCTTTTTGAAATAAAGCATTATCATAATAGGCGGAATTTGGGAATCGACGAATTAAAAGTTCAAACATATCTTGGGATGCTTCCGCTTTACCTTGCATAAGCAGTACCACTGCTTTTTGAAACAATATATAATCTACATCCACCAGTGGATTGGTGGCTAAAGCTCTATCGTAGGTCGACAGCGCCAATTCTTGGTTTTTGTTAACATAATAACAATCTGCTAGCCGAATTAAAGCATCGGTGTAGCTAGAAGGTTGGTAAAATTGATTTTTAGCATCTACGTATTGTTTAAACCACAACAGCGCTTCTTTATAGTTTTTTAGATTATAATAGGCATATCCTTTGCCATAGAGAGCTTTTAATGTGAGCTTATTGTCAGCCTCGGGCATATCGTTGTAGGCATTAATAGCCTCTGAATAGTTCTTTTCTATAGACAACGCCTCACCTTTCCAAAAGTTAGCTTGTTGTACAAACTGCCTTGAAAATCGATAATTAAGCGACTTATCTAATAATACCAAGCACTCCTTTGTTTTTCCATCATTAAAAAATTCCATGGCTTTGTAAAACGTAACTTTCTGATAAGCAGTGCCAATTCGTTCTGATTTTTTCTTAAGTTTTTCTATATATGAGATAGCCTCATCAAAATTACTTGTATTGAGGTAGGATTCCCCAAGAAGTTCATTTGCCTCATCTTGAAAAGGATGGTCAGGGTATTTATATACAAATACCTTTAAAAAACCAATTGCTTCTGAAAATTTTCTTAAATCAAAATTGACTTTGCCCGCATAAAAATAGGCTGTTGGTTTTACCAAGGTATCATCAAATTTCATTTCAGCAGATTGAGTAAACGCGTTGGCAGCAAAAGGCTTATTTCCTGCTTTAAGATAACTAATACCCAAATAATATGCTGAAAACTGACCTAGTCTGTTATTTGCACTTATTTGTTTAAATGCTGCAATCGACTTATCTAAATTGTCCGTCTTCAATAAGGAATAACCATAGCGATATAAGGTATCAGGTAACATTTTGCCATTTGGTGAAAATTTTTCAAAATAGTTAACGGCTTGCCCATAATTTTCCTTTTTAAAATATGCCTCAGCCATTAATAAATTAAACTCATCAGGAGATTTTACTACAATTCCAGCAGTTTCTACACTTTTACCATAGGTGATCATTTGATCGAACAATGCCTGTTTATAATACACATTGAGCAACATAACTGGAACTAATGGTTTAAAAGCCTCATTTTGTTCAGCTTTTTTAAAATCAGCTATTGCCTCATTACTCAAGTTGTTCTTATAATTGATATACCCTGCATAATAGGAGGCTGCAAACGAGAACCTATGATTGCCTTGTTTAATTTCGTTAAAAAGTAGTCCTGCTTTATCAAAAAGCTTTTCATAAAAATAACTATAACCAAGGTTAAATTTATAAGTGAGTGCGTCATCGGCCTCTAATTGCGCTATTGTAGCTTTTTCGAACTTCTCTATAGCTTTTTTATAATTTTTTTGTCTGAAATAAAAATTTCCTAAATCGTAAAATGCTAATTTCGACTTAGGGTGTTCGGGATATTTATAAACAAAACTAAGAAATTGCCGTTCTGCATCTTGATGAAAAAGTTCCAACGCACAAGAAGCAGAATAATAGGCACATTCTATGGCCAACAAATCTTGAGGACTCTTGTAAATATATTCTTGAAAATGTTTTTGGGCAGCATTATATTTTTGTTTGGCATAGAGCTCCATGCCTGTAGTATAAAGATTATTAGGATTTGAAAACGACAAGGTGTTTTGAGCATAAATACTACATACCCCTAAGATTAGACACCCTAAAAAAATTACCTTCAAATTCATTATCACTTTTACTTGCATACAATATGGACAAAGTTAAATAATAATTGTCTTTTAACAAGATAGAATTTGGCTAATTGTTATTTTTTGACAGTATTTTATAACATAATTAAGACCACTTACATATAACGTTGGATGATATAAAATATTGTATATAAAAATACTAACTACTAAATGTAATGAAGTTGTAAATAATCATTTGTCGCACTTAATGCAAACACCATCTTACAAGTTAATCAAAACCACAAATATTCTTTTGAAATGGTGTTCTTAATAGTTACATTTGATTGGTGTAAAAATGCTTCAATAAATGAAAAATCTAAAAATAATTTCTTTGTATGCTTTTATTATTTTGGCAATTTTTGGATTAAATGCTTGTCAGGAAAAGTCCTCAAAAGAAATAGTGTTTACTTCTGCTGACGAACTAATAAAGATTACAGTAAATGGCAAAAAACCAACACAACTCGATCCTTGGACTGTGGAACTGGCCATACAATATAAAGACAGAAAAAAAGAACCTTTAATGTTGGAAATTTTTGCTGAAAATCTTAACCAAGAAACGGTAAAACTTGATTGGCAAGATAATAAAAATGGCAAAATCACTTTTTACCAACAAGACGGCACCACGCGAAAACTTAATGTTTTTGCTAGTGAAGAAGGAGTAGCCATGCGTGAAGAATAAAATTATTTACCATTAATTTGATTGTTACTAGATGCTTACGAATACTTGCTATGGAAAAGGTAAAAATGTAGTGTTTTTGCATGGTTTCTGTGAAAGCAAGGAAATTTGGAGTGAGCTTGCCGAAGGGTTAAAGGACAACTACCGAATTATTGCCTTAGATTTACCCGGATTTGGAGATAATGGCTACAATGAACACGATACCTCCTCCATTGAAAACATGGCCAAGGCAGTTCACGATTCTTTAGTTTTGTTAAAAGTAGATACATGTGTACTCATTGGTCATTCATTAGGCGGCTATGTGGCCTTAGCTTTGGCTAAACTTTACCCTAAGCTTGTACAAGGTCTTGGATTATTTCATTCTACAGCATTTGCTGATAGTGAAGAGAAAAAAGAAGCAAGAAACAAAACAGCGCGATACCTCCTAGAATATGGTGTAAAATCATTTATCGAACCATTCGTACCAGCCTTATTCTATTCAAGAAGAAGAAAAGAATTGGCTTCAAGCATTGAACAAGTGATACAAATAGGTCTAAAAACACCTCAAGAAACAATTGTGGCAGTAACATACGCCATGCGCGATAGGGAATCACAAATAGAATTACTAAAACAACTTGAAGTACCCGTACTATTTATAATTGGCAAAGAAGATACAGCCGTTACACTAGATAAAAGTCTTGAACAATGCCACCTCCCAAAACAAAGCCTTTGTCTATTTTTAGAGGAAACAGGGCACCAAGGCATGTTTGAGCGTCCACAAGAAAGTTTAGCAGCCATAAAAGGATTTTTACAACTATGTTTAAATACTAATCTCCAATTGTGAGATTCACGGATTTCTGAACGAAAAGAACACTTTGATTCGCTAAAAAACCCAACATTGTGCAATTTTGGGTTGATTGACATAAAAAATTGATCTTTGGGTGTTATCCCCCAAATTTCGGGATATCGGGGTGATTTATAAAAGCGACTGTAACAAACACATTTTTATTTTGAATCTTCTTCTCTTTTGCCAAATTTTCGGAACGTATAAGTAAAAGTGAGCATATAATATTGTCTTAGTATTTGTACCGAGTTGTTTTCCACGTAGGTTTCTGTAATGGTTCTGTTGATATAGTTGTTTTGGTTCAAGAGATCAAATACTGACAATTTAATTTCCCCATTTTCTTTTGCAAATAGCTTTTTACCCAAGGCAAGGTTGACCAAGGTAAAATTTTGGTCATAGCCTGGCCCAAGACCAGTGTAGATGGTATTATTGGCCTCACCATTAACAAATAAACCTTTACTAAAAACATAGTTTATTTTAAATGAGGAGTTGTGAAAGTAATAGTTATTGTTTCGTTGTGGATTGAGCTTGTTGGTGACTATGTTATAAGTGCCATTGGTAATAATGGTGAAGTCCAGCTTGTCGCTTATATTGCTACTAATTGTAAAACCAATATTGTTCGCCAAAGTGGTACTAAAGTTACTTTGGTTGTTGATCAAACCCGGTGTTCTTACAAGTGCAACAGAAGCATTTACACTCATGTTGCTTTTGAATTTTTTTACGGGAAAGCTGTAATTGGCAAAAGAACGAACATTAACGTAACCACTAAGATTGGTAGGTTTAGAAAGTTGACTGCCTTTTCTCAATATAATGTTACTACCAATATTGGTATCAGCGGTAGATATATAGGTGGAAGTTCCAATGTAATTTTGGGTTAGGTTACTCATAAAATACAAGGCAAAGCTCTTGCCTTTGTCTGGCGTCACGTTGGCAAACCGTCCAAAAAGTGTGTGGGTATATTGCTGTTTCAAGTCAGGATTGCCAGTGGTAAGCAATAAAGAGTTGCTATTGTCTACCACACCTTGTAGTTGGGTTATGCTAGGCGATTCTGTGGCTGTGCGGTATCTTGTGCGGAGACTTTTGGTTTTACTCCAAGCGTATATCACTCGTAACATAGGCAAAAAGTTATTGAAGGTTTTGTTTATTTCACCTGTATTTGGAAATACCAATTTGCCTTGCATATGGGTATACTGGTACCTGGCCTCACTTTCGAACGTCAATTTATTTTTTACAAAGTTATAGCCTACCGAACCTGCCTGTTTAGTTATGGTATTTTCATAGGTATTACTAAAGGTAGAATCAAAAAGCGTGTATTCGTTAGTGATTGGGTTCACATTATCAATTAGCTTTTCTGTACTAATAATCGAAATAGATGGCATATAGTTAAACGCCAAGAAACTGCTCTTATTAATGGGTTCAAGATAGGTAAAAACACCTGTGTGTGTTTGGCTATTGGTACTATTAACACCTTTTTGGTCATACAAGCTACTTGAATCGCCCAAAAGGTAATATTTATTTAGCGAATAGAGTTTATTACGTCCTGTTTTATTACTAATGTCGTTACTCACAGTGGCAGACACACTTCTGCCTTTTTTGCGGAGTTTGTGAAGATATAATAAGGTATTATTAACGTTGTAAACCTTACTAAAAGTAGGGCTATTGTTCGTAAGACTGCTCAATGAATCCTCTCCCAAGGTATTTATTCCTTCTAGGGTGTTTTTAATATCGTTATTTTGAATATTAATCTTTGGTGTCCAAATCATGGCATTATTGGAATCTAAGTTTATTTCAAAACGGCTGTTAAACCTATAGTTTAGGTTATTAGTGAGTGTTTGTTTAGATTCTGTATACAACTGAGCTACAGTATCTTTTGTGAAAAATTGTTTAGAAGTCTGACCATTGCTGTTGGTGCTAGACCAGTTGAGGAAATTACTACTAGTAACGTTTACCTTTTTCCCCCATTTGTCGGTGTAATTTAAACCCAAGGCATTTGTAGTAGCTATTCCATTTTGTGCATTCACATAGTAATCACCTTGAGGCTGCGGCATACCACCACCTCGGGGAGGATTTCCTCCTCCGCCACGTTGTTGCCCACCACTTCCAGAAATACCTATAAGATCTTGAGAAGAAAAGTTTTGTTGGTTAATGTTATTAGTTTGCCCAACTACGGAAACCCTGCGATCGTTTTTAAAAATATTTACATTGCCACCTACATTATATCGTGTGTCGTAGCCATATCCTCCATATAACTTTCCAAATTTGGCATTTTTCATGCCATTTTTTGTTACAATGTTTATTCCTCTTTGAGAATTGCCGTCATCAAAACCTGTAAACCGTGCTTGGTCGCTTGGGCGATCAAAAGTTTGGATTTTATCTACGACGTCAGCAGCTAAATTCTTGAGTGCCATCATGGCATCTTCCCCAAAAAACTCTTTACCGTCAATCAGTACCTTTTTCACATCCTCGCCTTGAGATTTTAATGTGCCGTTTTCAATGGTAATACCAGGCATTTTCTTCACTAAATCTTCTACCGTGGCGTCTTTATTTACCTTGTAAGCATTGGCATTAAACTGTGTAGTGTCTCCAAGTTGCTCTACACGTACAGCAGTCCCTTTAATTTCTACTTGATCCAAAACCTTGTTATCGATCTCCAATCTTATCGTTGGTAGCACTTGTAATGTCGATTTGATGGTGATTTTTTGTTTTGCAGGAACATACCCAAGAAAAATAGTTTCCAATTGGTATTCTCCAAATGGAATATCATTAATCTTAAAAGTTCCATCTACATCGCTAGCTGTACCTTTTAGTATTTGGTTGGTACTATCCAACGAAGTCAATCGAATACTAACACCTACAACTGGCGAATTATCTTTCGCATCTTGCAATAATCCAGTAAGTTGGGCGGTTTGTGCCATTGCTAAAGAACTTAGCAACATTAAAAAAGTAAAAAGTTTCATGAAATGGGTTTTTATTCAATATTTTTTAAAAAATTATTAAATTTATCTCGATAGTTATCAGCAATTGGGATCATCTCTTTGCCAATTACTATTCGGCTCCTATCTATTGTGTTTACATGGTTTAAATTAACAATAAAAGATCGATGCACGCGCATAAAATGGCTGGCAGGTAACATTTGTTCCAAGGCTTTTATGCTCATAAGCGTGAGAATAGGCGCTGGCGTGTTTACAAGTATTATCTTTATGTAATCTTTAAGTCCTTCAAAATAAAGTACCTCTGCTAAATTAATCCTTACCTGTTTATAATCGGCTTTTACAAAAATATAATCTATCTCTTTCTGTACAGAAACCACATTATGCATTGTATTGAATCGTTGCTGCGCTTTGTAGGCGGCCCTTAAAAACTCTTCAAAATTAAAAGGTTTTAGTAGATAATCAACCGCATCTACTTTGTATCCTTCTAGCGCATATTGTTCATAGGCTGTGGTAAAAACAATCATTGGACCGTTTATGATAGTGCGTGCAAATGCCATGCCTGACAGCTCTGGCATTTGAATATCTAGAAACATTAGATCAATGGGTGTGTTTTGAATAATTTGCAAAGCCTCAAAAGCGTTTGATGCGCAGCCCACCAATTCTAGAAAGGGAACTTTATCAATATAGGCCTTAAGCAACTCTTGTGCGTAGGGTTCATCATCAACTATAAGGCATCGAATAAGCGACATAATTTTAAAAGCTTAAAAATGGCTATTTTTTTATAATTATGGTTAAACTTGCGTGATAACTATCCCCTATCACCTCGTTTTTTAAATAATAATTGTTAGGATACAGTAGTTCCAGACGCTTTTCCAAATTATCAAGACCTATTCCAGCATGATCAATACCATATCCCAGTTGTGGAAAGTTGCTATTTTTGGTATTGAGGGTGATTTCATTGGCAGTTACCAATAATTCTATGCGCACAAAAGAGCTTTTTGAGGCACTTACACTATGTTTAAAGGCGTTTTCAACTAAAGCTATAAATAACAACGGGGCTATTTTGATTTGATCCACCGATGGAGGAAAACTTGTTTCTACATCTACATGAGTGGCAAGTCGCTGGCGCATAAGTGTGATATAGTTTTGAAGAAACTCAATCTCTTTGTGTAAAGCAATCTTTTCATCATTAGTTTCATACAATAAATATCGCATGAGTTTGCTTAGCCTGTGGATAGAATCTTTTGCATTTTCAGGTGCCACCTCTACCATGGAATAGATGGTATTTAACACATTAAAGAAAAAATGAGGCTGCAATTGATACTTTAGCTGAGTCAACTCTGACTTGAGGTGTTCATTTTCTAAGTTTTTACGAATACTCTCGACTTCGTATAGTCGTTTTGAGGCTTTTACTGCCACACTTGCAGCTATAGAAAACAATAAAATAAGTAGGCTTCTAAACTGCCCGAAGTATTTTCCAAGGCCATGTCGATGCATGGCATGTTTCATATGGTGGTGACCTTTAAGCTCCAAAGGCATAAATGCCAAAACCTCCCTAAAAATCGACATTAACCAGATGGACAAACAAATTAAAAAAATATTAATACCTAAAAAATACCAAACTTCATTTTTAAAATAGTACCGCTCTATCAACCAATAGTAATTGATGTAAAACAACATTAGCGTAAAAACCAACGGTGCAAATTGTCTTACATAAAAACCAATCTCTCTCGGTTCCTCTTCACTTATGCTGAGGGTAACAGGAAATATAAACAAGATGCACCAAACCAGCAGATGAGGAAGAACACGTTGGAGTTTCATGGTATGGATTTTAAAAAGCTAATCAGAAAATATACAATTATTTACTGATAGCCCAATTGTATAATCAAGATTTAACTGAAATATTAACAATGTCTCTTATGTTTACCATGCCAGTGTTTTCTATTATGTCTTCTTTTTTCCATGTCTTTTACAAAGGTTTGGTACTCGTTATATTGTGCCTCACTTAATAAAGGCCTAATTGAACTATCCAAACTATCTTGACTTCTTTTGCGCACTTTTGATGTAGGCGAATGTGACTTAGCATCATCAAAATATTGGTTAAATGCCTTTGTTAGGTCATCTTTTTTATCAGGCGAAAGATTTGTTACGTAATCATAAAGATCGTCTACCGCCCGTGCAGCATGATGCGCATGTACAGAGTCACTTGGTTGATGGTGGTGAAAATGATGCCCAGCTTTTCTAGCTGAACCATTATGATGGTGTTGAGCCATCGCTTGAAATGAAACTAAGATCGCTAGTATGGAAATGATGGGGGAAATGATTGGAGATTTCATGTATATTATGTTTTTGTTTAGTCAAAGATAGCTAAAGTGTAATCAGTCTATTTAACAACCTAGACCAAAAGCCAAATTGTACCGAAGATCTGCCAATTGTACAGAAACATTACAAATCCTCATAAATAACTTTAGCCTTATGCTGAAAAACCTGAACCCCCAGGCCTCGATATACCTTTAATAAAATTCAACCACGTTGAATAGGGTTAGGCCTTGTTATATTTGGAATGTTGGGTCATTATGTGGATTTTTGTTAAGGGCAAGAATTGGAAGTTACTAGTCACACCCGACAAAAGCAATTACACTTCAGAATAACTTGTGATGCTAGACACAAGCAAGGGCAAATGACTTATAGACAAGTAAAAAAGATAGTGATGCTAAAAAAGCTAAAACCAAGGAATCCAAGAAATAGATTATTAAAAGTGAAATATATATTATTTGTTTTAGTTTACGTCGTTTGTGGAGACATTTATGGTCAAAGAAAGTTTAATTCTATTGACTCAATATTTGTATATTTATATCCATATGCTGATAGATTTGGGTCACATTCTTGTATTGTTAATGAGCCAGGTTACTTTGATCGGTATATTGCAGATGATATTAATTTTCAAGATAATAAGATAATGATTAAAGATAGTATTACTATTTTTAAAATCACAACATTGCTGGAGAATCTTAAATTGTCACACGAAGGTGCCTCTTGCGACATCTGGGGTCGAATTATATTTTATACAAGGTATTTCGGGCCAAAAAAAATGTGTTTCTCAAGCAGTTGCTATGAGTATGGCAACATAGTTTTGAAAGATCCTGATAATGAATTGATGAATTTTTTTAGAGTTTTGTTAAAAATGCCTTAAAACTCATAGACATAAGACAATGAAATTATTTTTGTTTTTACCATTGGCTTTATTACTAAATGTGGCTAGCACCATTGCGCAGAAGATAGAAATAGATTCAGTGGAAGCCTTTATTTTATATCCAGATTCAATGGGTTATCTTAAAAATGGATGTCCATATGTGGAAGATTTATACGTACAATCTAAATTGAACATACCAATTAAACGTTTTTGCGTGGTTGATAGGAGTAAAATAAATAAAATTATAGAAGAAATAAATTCTCTCAAAGTAAAATTTTTAACAGAAAATTGTAATACACAAATACAGTTAATTGTTCATTACTCTGATATGCCTGAATTGTTTATTTGTTTAGGTAGTAATGGATGTGTTTCAATTGGAAGTGTGATATTACATGATGTTGGAAATCGATTATTTAATTCAATAATTGGTATGTCTAAATCAAGGGTTTATGAGAAGAAATAATAAAATAATTTTATTTATTATTCCTATTTACAGCTTGATTTTGGTTAGTGGTAATAATGAGATTTTTTCAAAACCTAGGTTGGTAATTAAGTGCATTAACTCGAAAAATGGACAATTAATCGAAAATTTAAAAATATGGAGCTCAGATAAAGATCAAAAGGTAAAAAATTATCGATTTAAATATGATCGTGTTAAAAAAGACTATTCGATTGCTCTAGAAAGGCTGTATTCCGATACAAATAAACTTACCACCATAATTATCGAGTCCAATATTTTTACTTTAGATCCTAATACAAAGGAATATTGTAAGGTTAGTGTAGCCTACAAAGATACTGTTATTAAGTTGGTTCTTAATCCTTTGATTAAATTACATTTTTACAAAAAGGAATTTTTACCTGAGGAAAAATTTCAATTTATAATATTAGTTAATCACGATACCTTAGGTCAGGATCCTTTTAAACCCTTGGGAAGTTTCAATCGCTTATATCCAAATAAAATTTTACGTAGCATATACTTTGATGAAAATAGACCGGAACTTTTGTTTTGTTATGCTTGTACAAATACGGATATTGAGGTAATGTTTAATTCGCATTTGTCTATTCTTATAATTAGAGAATATAATAATCAAGTAAGTCATTCAATAATCGACCTTATAATGGACAGAAATAAATTATTGTTCTTAGACTCTTTAAAGTTTATTCCATATGAATAACAGTTATTTCCATACCAATGGCCTCCTGCCAAACTCATAGCAGAAGGCGTCTTGTTTGTGCTATTTCATCGGTATGTGGCACACTGAACGAAAAGTTAATGTCACGGGTGCCACAGGCCATGGAGGAAACCGTGGCAATTCTCTTCACTTCATAATCATTGATAAGATTTTTTATCAGTCAGGTCGAGTTGGCTAAATTGCAGGCAATGAAAGGTTTGCACTAGAACATCTATAAAAATGATTTCAATAATCACTCTTTTGAAGACTCTATTATTTTTTTCTCCTTTTGTGCAACTTGAATAAATAGAATTGAGTTGTCGCTTGGATTATAATTAAATGAAACGCTTAATAGGTCAATATCATATATGTCCAATTTATTCCAGCCAAGGATAGGGATATTTTCGTCTATACTTTGCGTTGGCGTCCCAGCTTTTTGTCTCACGACATCAAACTTATCTAAAAATAAGACATCAAAAGGAAACTTGTCAAACAAACTATAAGTGGAAGGGTAAATATTAAAATGTGTAAATATTGGTCGCCCACCCTTAATTGGTTTGTCCTTATCAGCTTCTCTTATCATTCTTTCATTTGTAAAACCAATTTCCAATTTAGATTTCTTGCACACAATGTATAATGACTTACTATCATATTTGGACGGGGAAATTAAAAGCATATCCAAAATACTTTGAAACTCGGTATTGGTTTTATAATAACCAAAATATTTTGTCAGCTCGTTAATTGATTTCATTGGTTATGTCTGTTGTCTTTATACACATTGCTGCTAATGGTTAAGAATATGGCCGGTAAGTGATTGCGTGCGTTTTTCGATCTAGTTTCACGAAAAGGTGAATCGAGCTATAAACTTTAGCCTACCACCACCGAAACCTTATGCTTATTACACAAGCCTCTTATTTTATCAATTAATCTTAAATTTCAAAAATACAAACTTTTTTAATCATCTCGATAAATTAACCATATACTTCTGTTGTTTGGGATGGCGCTAATCGAGTCATCTAAGGGATATTTACCAATATGTTCTCATAAAACATAGCTTAAGAATCTAAATTCCCTCGGTCTGTGGCACGTAGAATGAAAAGTTAATTTACTAAGGCCATGAAAGAGCTTTTATAGTTAAATTGGCTTTGAATATGCCTTTCTATCCGTAGAGTTAGCTTGCGCTCTACGGATTATACAATGGCTGTAGAGTCTCCGACTCGGATTCCTGCCAATGGTTTTATAACCTTGGCTGGTGTACCCACCAGCCAACAATTTTCGGTAGGTGGGACACCTACCGAGGAAATAGAGTTTCTCAATATTAATCCAAATTTCGAATTTCAATCTCTAAGAATAGTCCTATTGTATGGTTATCGAATGATGCTTGGAGGATCATTGGAAGATGACCGTAGGATAGACTGCATTTTGAGGTTTTGTATCACGCTTTTTATACAATTCTGTATTTGGTAATCTTTGTTAAATCTAATTTTGTTCCCGCCATTGATTTCTAATCCAAATTCAAGATGAAGTTCTATTGAATGTAACGGGCGTCACCAACTACTAATTAAAGTTGCATTGCTTATGGTCATCTTCCCGTTATTAAGTAGTAGGCCTTGTTATATTTGGAATGTTGGGTCATTATGTGGATTTTTGTTAAAGGAAAGGATAGTTGTTGGTGACGTCCCGTCAAAAGCATTTACGAAAATGGGAATATCAAACCGAACGACCAATAGATTGATGTTAAATGGAATAAACTTAATATTGTTTGCCAACTTCCCAAATGGTTTTAACTTTTGCGAAGTTTTAATACCAGAATTGACTAAAATATCTCTCCTCTTAATAAATTGGTTTTATAAATAATATCACTTAAAATTGTATTACATCTACAATAATTAATTCAACCTTTAGGTTATATGATTGACTTTAGAGAAAAGCCACAATTGACGGTCCATTACGAGCTAGTTAACAAACATATTGACACTCATTTCAAAGACAGCGACATCACTGTTTTTCATGAGATGCCAACTTTAGACATCCACCTAGATATATATCATATAAAACCTAAGCATGCTGCTTTTGAAGTCCTGCTTACCTCTGGAATGAGTTCAATTGCAATGAATGTAAGCGAAATCGAACAAAATTCTGAATCATATAAATTTGCTGAGTTAATGACTTTGATTCCTAAAGGAGTTGATTTCGGAAAAATTTATCCAAGCGGAACAAAGTATGACTGGATAATTTCAATGTTAAAACAGTCTGCCAAGTTCCCACATTTTTATGACACCTGGGTAGGTATAGGACACACAATTCAAGCGCACGAAGAAATTATACCTTATTCGGAAAATACAAATTATTGTGGTTGTTTGGTACTTCCGATAATGACGTTCCCTGAGGAATTTCAAAAAATAGATTCACCCAATGGAACTATAAATATTTACGGACTATTTCCATTATACAAAGAAGAGCTTGAATTCAAAATTCATAACGGTTATAACCAATTTATTAATTTCCTAATTAAAAATAACACCAAAGAGGTGATGGATTTCGACAGGGTCAACTATTGTTTAAATGTGAATAACTGAGGCACATAAATGCTGAACTTCACTCGAAATTGGCAAGCCAATAGAGGTTTAAAACTCTTCGGAATATGCTTGTATTGATAATTCTACTAACTAGTGTAGGCAAGGAGTTATTGGAACTATGGCACGTGTAATGGCAAGAATCCGAGTCGGAGACTCTACAGACATTGTACAATCTTTAGAGCGCAAGCTAACTCTACGAATAGAAGGGGAACAAGGTGTTCACTAGTATTTTATCACTTTATGCGTAGCCTGACCATTTTTAACCAAATAGAGTCCCGTTTTCCAACGGCTGGTGTCGAGTTTTCTTTGACTAGCGCCCTCGTAAACAACCCTTCCCATAATGTCGGTGATGATAACAGGCCCCTCTGAAAAGATTTCTAATTGATCACTAAATGGATTAGGGGAGATTGCACTATTCTCAATAGACAATTCATCCAAACCAGTTAATAGGATTAGTTGGATATTAGCAACGATATTTTCTCTTCTCAACAAAATTACTTCCGCACTATTTTGATAAATTGATTGTGGATAAAACGTGGTTTTGTACAAATTAAACCACTTGCCAAATGGTGTTGCCTTGAGAATATAATCTCCTGCTGGTAACGAGTCAAGGCTAAATGTTCCATTGGTATTAACAGCTGTAGTATAAGTTCCTGTTCCGTCTACACGAATAGCAGCGACAATGGCATTTGGCATTTCAGAGCTACCTTTATTTACTAACCCAGAAATAGAGAGTGTATCGGAAGGATTTCTTGAAGGTATTAAATATGACTCCACACAAGTACCTTCAACATCATATCCTATATCTGCACCATTTAAGCCCGCCTTATACAAAGGTGATTCTTTTTGGAATATAGGAGTCACAGGGTTGATGAACAGGGGATCTTGCATAAGATTGTCATAAGAATCCACTGGGTCACCATTAGCGTTTACAGAGACTAAAATACCTATATAAGGAATATCCACTGACTCGAAGTTAACATTATTATCATAAAAAAGGTTATTAATAATAGAATTATTAAGGATATCAGCTCCAAAAGCATATATTCCTTTATTGCTCTCATAAAAAACATTAGAGGTAATGACTTCCTTTCCCAAAGGATACCAATGACAGTCTAGCGCAATATCATTACAATACGAAATAACATTGTTTTTAACGCTTCCATAATAACGGCCATTGGTACTGCCGCTGAGTCTAATACCGATTTCAACATTGCTGACTACATTGTTCCAGACATCAGGTAATGATGTGCTACAATCAATGCCTACCCCATCAATATCATGAACATAGTTTTCTTCGATACGACTAGCGCCTGTTGCGTATATCCCCGCAGATTTTGAAGTAGCGTTATAAATGTGATTACACCTGACAGTTGAGTTGATGACATCCTGTACTAGTATTCCAGATCCCTCAGTAAAATCATAAATAGTGTTTTGTTCGATGATAAACTTCATCCTTACATAAATGGCATTATATTTAAAATTCCTAAAAATACAATTTGTAATTTCAAGGCTATTTCCTCGTGTATATAAGTCAAATGCAGCAATCCCAGCGGACATACTATATCCTGGCTCAAAATCCTGAAAAATACAATGCCTGAAAACAGTACTAGCATCATATATAAGTATATTTCTCCAAGGGATAGTCTTTTCGAAAGACTTGAACGTTATTTTTTCATTCTCAGTTCCTAAAGCCTTTAATACGGCGTTGCTATCAATCATCCATGTATATGCACCTTGAAATTCTACCGTGGTACCCGCTTCAATAATCAATGAATCATTGGCAGGTATATTGACATCATCAATAACCTTATATTTTTTTGATTTATACCATCTGCCCTTTTGATTTCCCTGTACATATATGGTATTCGAAAGTGTAATATCACGTAAGACCTGTTTAGTCTGAAGAAGCACAGTCTCTCCTTTATTATAAGAGTCATCAAGATCATCCTTCTTGAAGGTGACAATATATACTCCCCCTTTTATATTGATTGAATAACTTCCATTAATCATGGTAAGCGTAGAATCGGTTACTGCTGAAGGAGATATTGCAGTAAACTTAACAGTGATACCACTATGGTCTGTGGCACCTTCCAAAAAAGCCTTGCCGCTTACCTGACCAAATACATTTAATACACATAACAAGTTTAGACAAGATATAACTAAAAGGATTCTTTGCATAATCAATGACTTTAAGTAAGGTTTTAAATATTCAACAATATATTAATTAACATATTTGCCAAAGATATCTATTTTCTGATTGACTTCAAATCCTTCTCTTTCGAATCAGTGATTAGGAAGAGAATAGTAGGATTTTCTCCTCTCTAGCAAGTGTCCTCACCTGTCCCTTATTGCTACAATAACCAACTAGTTGTGTTGGGTGAAGACACACTCTTCAGTATTTCAAGTTCCTCCAAACCCATTTTTCAAGCAATATAATCAAAATCCCCGCCTGACACTTCCTTACTTTCTCCGTACTGGTCTACCTGATACATATTTTGTAGGTTTCTCTCTTATAGTGCAAAAGTAGATTCAAGATTTCTCCCAAATATTTCACCTTAATAACTAGATAATTCATATAAATATTTGACTTGGGTTATTAATCCATCTACTAAAATGACCTATCACCTTTATTTATAAACCAATTAAGACCTGATAAATGGTACTCAAGTGATATAAATAGCCTTCGATTGTGATTGATTTAATGCAATAATTGCATTAATTAAATAACAAATTTTGTCTAAATAAGAATTCCTGATTTAGTTTGTATGCTAAAGTCCATATCCATAACATGGGCTAATTCCCAACTGCAGAATTCACGCTATGAAAAAGTACGTTTACCTCATTACGCTATTTTCAATTATATCTATTGGCCTTGTACAGGGGCAGACAACCATTACTGTCACCAATACTAATGATGCAGGGCCGGGTTCGTTAAGAGCTGCAATAGCACAATATATTGGAATAGGTCCTAAAACAGTAGTATTTTCACCTTCCGTCTTTAATAATACAGCCAACGTTATAAATTTAGTTTCCTCGCTAAGTATTGGTTATTTTGGTGTAGATAATGGAACTGCTTTAATAGTTGACGGCTCTACAGGTTTGAATGCGGGTATAAGAGTAAAAATCACCTACTCAACCGCTAGTAATGTAGTTTTGGATAATACATTTATTTTTAATACCACTAACATACAACTTAAATCTTTGGAAATTTATGGAAATCCTGTTGGAAATGGAATTTTAATTCAGGCTAATAATAACGCTGTTACTGACTGTATGATTCATTCGAATGGAAACAACGGAGTAAGAATTAATGGAGTTACAGGAAACAACTTAAAGGGTAATTTTATTGGCACCGATGGCACCAATAATCAAAATCTAGGAAATAAGGCCAACGGTATTTGGTTAGAAAACGCTTCAAATAATATAATAGGAGGTATTGGGGTAAATGAAGGGAATATAATTGGGAATAATGGATATGGGAATGTTGCACCCGCTGTTAGTACTATTTCTGGCTTAAGGATTGAAACTTCGAGCAACAATTCGATTATAGGAAACTACGTAGGTGTCAATAAAAATGGAGATGTTTTATCCAACAATTACGAGGGGGTATCTTTGCTTTCAAACTCAAATACAAATACAATTTCTAATAATTTTATTGCTGCTAATGGAGGTACAGGTCAGTATATCGTGGGGAGTATATTTGACGGAGGAGGAGGAGGACTTGGGATTAGGTATACTTCTTCTGGTAATGTTGTAAAATCAAATATTTTTGGGTTGGTAAATGGTAAAATAGTTGGTAATCAGAATTATGGCATTTCTATTGAAGGATCAAATTCGAATATTATTGGAGGTGATTTAGTCACAGAGGCAAATAAAGTATACGCAACTAAAACAGGACAAGGCTTAATTTTCCAAAACGATGGCAACGGAGTAGAGTCTAAATTTAACATTACTAAAAACAATTCATTTGGAAACGTGGACAATACAAATCCACTTCTTAATAACAATGGTGTTGCAATCCTTGTAGTACAAAAATCTGCAAACAATATTATTGGTGAAGTTGGCAAGGGAAACATTATATCAAATGGAACAAATAAGGCCATTCAAATAGATGGTGGTTCGGCCATAGGCAACAAAATACAAGGCAACTCCATTTATTGTAATACCAATTCAAAAGGGATTGAATTGATAAACAATGGGAACAACAACAAAGCAGCAAGTAATAACAGCATTGATCTGAATGCCTCTACAGCTACTACATTAATTGGTAAAACTACGGCCAACTCAACCATTGACATTTATTTAAGGGATGTCACCTGTAACCCTTCTTGTTTTAACACTTATGCCAATAACTTTAACCAAGGTAAAACATGGGTAGGTACAACCACTTCAGATGCTTCTGGTAATTGGAGTTGGACTTTAACAGGAGGAGCCACCAAAGATAATGTAACTGTTACAGCAACAGATAATACCAACGGTACATCAGAATTTTCAATTTGCACCTCCCCTTGTATTGCTCCTGTCCTCACCCCAACCATATCCGCCAATCCAAAAACCATTTGTGCTGGTGCTCCTGCCGCCATCACCATCCAAAATGGGGAGACTGGCGTAAAATATGTGGCTTATTTAGGAAGTACCATTATGTCAGATTCGGGCTCTATTTCTACTTTAAATCTGTTAGTAAATAGGCTCAATACAGGCATCAATTCCATAAATGTGAGGGCTACAGCTAGTAGCGGTTGTACCACTGTTGTCATAACCGATACAGCTACCATTCGAGTAAATGCTAACCCCAATATAACTTTTACCGCCACAGGTGGTGTTTTTTGTAGCAATGCCACTGCCAGTGTTTCATTGAGCGGAAGTGAAACAGGTGTAATCTACCAAGTATTTAATAAAACCACCAATACCGCTATAAGCAACACAATTAATGGTACAAATAACCCCTTGCCGATCAATTTAAATACACTAAGTGTAGGTACTGTTATTGCAGAAGTACGCGCCACTAGAGCAAATTGTACTACAGTTACCCTTACAGATACTGCATTGGTGGTAGTAAATACAAATCCCAGTAAACCAAGCGCGAGTACCACAAGCCCGCTTTGTTTTGGTAGCAATGCAGTAATCACCGTTGCAAATAGTCAATCAGGGGTAAATTACCAAGTATTTGAAGGGGCAACCGCTGTAAGTACTATTTCTGGTGGAGGTAGTGCCAATTTAAATTTAACAGTTACAAGTCCAAGTGCAGGCGCACATACTTATGTAGTTAGGGCGTCCAACGTGGGTTGTTCACCAAGCAACTCAGACAATGTGGTGATTCAAGTCAATAATTCACCTACAACTAGCTTCTTTGTGTCAGGTGGTAAATTTTGTTCCAATCCATTTACAGCTTCAGTTACATTGAGCAATAGCCAAACTGGGGTGAGTTACCAATTACTTGTGAATGGTACCAACACCTCCCTAAGTGCCGTGGTGAGCGGTACAGGTTCAGGCAGTTTAAACATCCCTTTAAATAGCACGGTAACTTCTGGTGTTTACAACGTTCAGGTAAGTGCATCCATCCCAGGTTGTGCACCTGTAACACTTAGCGACACTGCGCTTGTAACCATCAATACTGAAATTGGTAACATCACTGCTTCAGCCTTACTTACAGAACTTTGTCAAGGATCGGATGCTGAAATTACCTTTAACACCAAATCTGGTGTAAACTATCAAGTATTTGAAAATAACATTGCAGTCAGCACAATTAGACCAGGTGATGGAAATCCCCAAAGGTTGATCGTCTCCTCTCCTACTGTTGGCGCACATACCTACCAAATCAGGGGTACCATAGCCGGCTGTGCAAGCATAAATTCAAATACCGTAACTATTCAAGTGAAGTCTATCCCAATCAATACATTAACCGTTTCAACAGATAAGGCGACCATCTGTGAAGGTGGAGAAATAAACATTACCATTGGCAACGCAACGGAACTTGGGGTAACTTATAATTTATTTGACAATGGTGTTTTAATAGGTACTAAAACTGGCAACGGAGCCATCCTATCTTTTACCCAAACCATCACAGGCATTGGTATTCACACCTTTACTGTAACTGCGGTGAATAGTCCTTGTAGTGCAGTAACATTACTAGACAACGAAAGCATTACCGTAAATCCTGGGTTAAACTTAGACCTTGCCGTAAACACTACTAGTCCACTTTGTTCTGATGTTGCAACTACCACCATCAAACTAATTGCTGCTCAAGCCAATGTATCTTACCAATTATTTGATAGCACAGGTACAACAGCGATTGGTTCGCCAGTTTCTGTTTCAAGTGTGCAAGACATTGAGTTTATCGTATCGCCAGTAATTGGAATAAATAAATACTTGATCAAAGCGACCGATGCAGGCTGCGGCACGGTGGCGTTAAATAACAAAGCCACCATCTTTGTAAACAAAAAACCAGATAGTGCTATAAATGTGAGCACTAATTCTCCATTATGTGAAGGAAATGATGTGGTTATCACCTTGGCTGCAGAAAAGGGTGTTACTTATGAGGCTTTTGAAGGGGTGGTTTCAAAAGGCACCAGTATTTTACCTACTAATACCATTACCATTTCAGGGGTTGAGTTTGGATTACATACTTATAATATTATTGCAAAAATCGCTGGTTGTGTGGATGTGCCACTTACAACCACTGCGGAAGTGATAATAAATAAACAAGCTAAATCGGATCTAACTGTTTCGCCAAAAGATACCATTTGTGAAAATACTAATGCGAGCATACAAATATTTAATGCTGAAGATCAAGTAACGTATCAAATATTTAAAAACAATAAATTAGTCAGTTCCATTAAACAAGTAGGCAACAGTAACATTAGCTACAATGTTAATGGATTAGGCGGTGATTCTTTATTCTTATTTACATTCACCGCACAGTCACCCGGCTGTACTCCTATTAATCTTGTAAATTCTACCAGTTTGTTGGTTTATAAAAATCCAAACCTAGGTCTTAACTTTAGTGCTACCAAAAACGAAATATGCAAAGGGGCAATAGTAGATTTTACTGTTGGTGCAAATACGGCATCAAACGCCACCTATACATTATTTGAAGAAACAACGCTTATAAGCAGCCAAGTTGGAAATGGAGATTCTTTAAACTTTTCTAATATTACCTTAAACACAGTTGGGACAAGAACCTTTAAAATTTTAGTAAACAACAAGGCTTGTAGTGCTGATACTTTAAACGCCAAGGTGATTATTAAAGTAAACGAGCCCGCAGATAAAAATTTAGGGCTTACTTCAACAGCGGACACAATTTGTATTGGTAAAACTGTGGATATTTCAGCCTCTCCTGCTCAAAAAGATGTAAAATATGTTTTGTTTGACAATAATGTAAAAGTTGATTCTGCGACAGCAACCACAAACAATGAAACATTGTCCTTTAACAACTTAACATTAAATACATCGGGAAATCACCTGTTTACACTTACTGCGCAGCGTACTGGTTGTGATCCAGTTTTAGTAAATGGTCAAGTGAATGTGTATGTCAATAAAGATCCTAAAAAAGACATAGACCTAAGTTATGATTCAAAGCTTTGTATTACCAATCCGAACACCTCACTTGTTATAAAAAATTCAGAACGCAATGTCCTTTATGATGTTACTGGTAGTTTGACTACTCAACTAAAAGGAAATGGCTCTGATATTTCAATAGCATTAACTGATTTGCCACTGGGTATCTCAAGTTATCAGTTTAAAGCGACGTTAAAAGGTTGTGATATTCAAAATTTATCAAATGGTGCGGTTATTGAGGTTAGAGATACCGTGAATACAAACTTGGATCTAACAGGCATGAGTATTTGTGCTGGAGATACGGCAACTGTGGGTATTAAACAAAGTCAACTTGGTGTATCTTACGAATTCTCTATATCCAATAATATCTATTCAGGATCATACGAGGGAAATAACGGCGATATTTTTATAAGTATTCCACCTGATGAACTAGCAACGGGATTGAATGTAATTAAAGTAAAAGGAATTAATGCCCCTTGTCCAGCAGCAACCTTAAAAGATTCTGCCGAGGTATATAAAATTCAAAATAACTACAGCATACAAGGAAAATCATTTATATGTGAATTCAATGTTGACACCTTAGAGATTAGCCCTAAAATACCAGGTGCTACCAGTTATACTTGGACGGTGCCTAATGGGGTTACTTTTACAGCGCTTTCAGCAGATAGCAGTATTATAAGGGTTCAATATGGGGATGAAACCACCTCTGGTACAGTAAAAGTTATACCAAACGCCACCTTAGGCAAATGTGACAATTTATCTAACATATTAAATGTTCAAGTTTTAAAGCCACTAGAAGGCAACGCCACCATCCTCCTCCGAGAAACCGTTTGTCTCTTTGATACAGACACTTTAGAATTTGGCGATGTAGTGAACGTGAGTGGATACGAATGGAGTTGGACAGATAGTATACAAACCATCGAAACCAGTAAGTCTCCTTTGACCTATGATAAGATTGTGATCAAATACATGAGTACAGGCTTTGATACCATTACCCTCAAATTGTATAGCCCTTGTTTGGTTCAGCCATTGGTAATCACC
>JAIYAU010000024.1 GCA_027488865.1 Cytophagaceae bacterium | reverse complement strand
TAACAGTAAATCCATTACCAACTGCCGCCATTTCAACCACCACACCAACTACATTTTGCGCTGGTGGAAGTGTAGTACTAACAGCAAGTGCCGGAAGTTTGTATGTTTGGAAAAATGGAAATACTACATTACCAAACACCACTCAAACATTAACAGCAACTGCTGCTGGCACTTATACCGTGGAGATAACCAATGTTAATGGTTGTAAGGCCACTTCTGCTGTAACAACTGTAACAGTAAATCCATTACCAACTGCCGCCATTTCAACCACCACACCAACTACATTTTGCGCTGGTGGAAGTGTAGTGCTAACAGCAAGTGCCGGAAGTTTGTATGTTTGGAAAAATGGAAATACTACATTAACTAACACCACCCAAACATTAACAGCAACTGCTGCTGGCACTTATACCGTGGAGATAACCAATGTTAATGGTTGTAAATCTAGTTCTGCTCCTACAAATGTCACTGTACAAACACCGACGACTTGGTATGCAGATACTGACAATGACGGATTAGGAGATATTAATACAACCAAAATTGAATGTACGCGACCAATTGGTTATGTTTCGTTGGCTGGTGATAATTGTCCAAATGATATAAACAAAATAACAACAGGCAATTGTGGTTGTGGCAAAACAGAAAATTCTTGTCTAGACTGCTTTGGAACAGCAAATGGTTCAGCCTTCTTAGATGAGTGTCAGCTTTGTGTTGGAGGATTGACCCAAAATGAAGCTTGTATTAAAGATTGTCATGGTGATTTTGGAGGTACAGCCTTTATAGATTCTTGTGGAAAATGTGCTGGTGGAAATTCTGGACTTAAACCAGTAACACAAAAAGACCAATGTATAACATCAGATAACGGTATAGTCTTTGAGGAGACAGAACTTACTCCAAATCCATTTAATGACATTATTTACCTTAATGCAGTTAACCCAAAAAACTTTGAAGTTTTCGACCAATATGGAAAATCGGTGCTAAAAGGTTTTGGTAGTACTATAATTACTAGCAATTTAACTCAAGGAATTTATTTGGTTTTGGTTCAGGACAAAGATCGATTAATAAAAAACAAATTAATAAAAAAGTAGGAGATTAAAGGAAGGCAAAATGGTATAATTTACTATTAGCCTTCTTTTTTGTATAAAGGCTAACAATCGGAAATATGTTATATTATTTCATTTGTTATCTATTTAATGAAATTTATTCTCCACCAATTAAAGAACTAAAGAAGGAACATAACTTATTAATACCACCTACCTAAATCTTTTCTTATAAAAGTCATCTGCTTCAGTAAGGGAAAGAATAAGCCAAACTTGCTGGATATTTTGGTTAAAATAGTGTTGTACTTCACGCACAAAAACGGCACCACCCATATTTCCAAGTTGATCCAATTTTTCAACTACAGATGGTTCAATAAAAAAACTAGGATCAAACCATTCTCCAATTTTCGGAATTACTGGCAATCCACTATGGATAACCACGTTTTTTATATCTTCAGCTATGTAATTACTAAAGTTCAATACCACTATATAATTCATTTCTTGATGTTTTTTAAGAAAGAATACTATTTTTGCACAATATAATAGTTTGTGCTTGTATAAACTCGTGCACTATCTTTTAGAATTCTAAAATTATTTTATTATGCTACAAGCGGCATTTATTAAAGAAAATAAAGATTTGGTTTTAAGTGGATTGGCCAAAAAAAATTATAAAACAGCAGAATTAGATGTCAATCTTGTACTTGAAAAGGATGAAAATCGTAAAAAAATCCAACAGGAATTAGATAATACACTTGCCGAAGCCAATGGGCTTGCTAAACAAATCGGGGAGTTGATGAAATCTGGCCAAAAGGACAAAGCCGAAGAAAAAAAACAACTAACAAGTACTTTAAAAGACAAATCAAAGGAACTAGATACCGCATTACAGCTAATAGAGAAAGAGCTATTTGATACATTAATAAAACTGCCAAACTTGCCACACTCGAGTGTTCCAATGGGCAAAACCCCTGAAGAAAACGAGATTATTGGACAAAATGGATCTATTGTGGACTTAGGAGAAACCGCCCTCCCTCATTGGGATTTAATTAAAAAGTATGACATTATTGATTTTGAGCTTGGTAATAAAATAGCAGGTGCTGGTTTTCCCGTATACAAAGGTAAAGGAGCAAAAATTCAACGTGCTTTGATCAATTTTTTCTTAGAAGAAGCAGAAAATGCCGGTTATGCTGAAATTATGCCGCCCATCGTGGTAAACGAAGCATCAGGTTTTGGTACAGGTCAGCTGCCCGACAAGGAAGGACAAATGTATTACATTAAAGAAGACGACTTGTATTTAATACCCACAGCAGAAGTGCCAATTACCAATTTATACAGAGACGTTATTATAAAGGAAGAAGATTTACCTGTCAAAAATGCAGGTTATACACCATGTTTTAGAAGAGAGGCAGGTTCATGGGGAGCACATGTGCGTGGACTTAACCGTTTGCATCAATTTGATAAAATTGAAATTGTGCAAATCACACTTCCTGAAAAATCTTATGAAACTCTAGAATTAATGGCCAACCACGTAAAAGGGCTTTTAGATAAGTTAGAATTACCCTACAGAATTTTAAGATTATGTGGAGGAGACATGAGCTTTGGTTCAGCTTTAACCTACGATTTTGAAACCTACTCCGCAGCGCAAAAGAGGTGGCTTGAAGTTAGTTCGGTGAGTAACTTCGAAGCATTTCAAGCCAATAGGTTAAAATTAAGATACAAAAACAAGGAGGGCAAAACACAATTGTTACACACCCTCAATGGAAGTGCCTTGGCTCTTCCCCGTATTTTGGCCACATTGCTTGAGAATAATCAAACTAACCAAGGAATTGTGATTCCTCAAGTTCTAAGAAAATATACAGGGTTTGATCTAATTAATTAATAAGAAAAAGTAAGTTGTTACCTATTTTGTTAAAATTAATAAAATGAAGATTATTTTTTTGGCTTGGGAATATCCTGGAGTAAATTCGATACAAGGAACTGCTCTTGCAAGAAGAATAGGTCAGTTAACAATAGGACTAGGTCAATTACACGAAATTGTTGTTATTCATCCTAACCATAAAAAGGAAACAGCTAAATTTATTCAAGAAACTCCTAATATTAAAAGAATACCAATAGGATACGATATTTATGAAGAAACAAAAAGCAGTTTAATAAGAAAGTTAGAGACGTTTTTTTATATGCTAACCAAAGGAGATCGTACTTCAAGTTGGTTTAACTATATTGATGATTCAGTATTAAAGGAATTTAGAAATGCTAATTTGATAGTTGCGTTTTTTACCCCTAGAGCGCCTCTTTATGTAGCTAATAAACTTTCAAAAAAATACAGTATCCCTTGGATAGCAGATTTACAAGACCCTTATTTTGAAGGAGTTGAAAATAGGATATTGAAACTAGCTTGTAAGCAATGGACATCAAACCTATTAAAAACTGCTAAAGCAATAGTATATGTAGACCCTCATTGGGCAAAGCGAGATTCTTATGATTTAAAAAGAATAATTACTCCTATAAGACATGGTGTACCTGATGAGGTTGTGAATTTTGCGCCTGCGCCACCACCTGTTGCGGAAGGTTTAAGGCTTATATATAGCGGCTCCCTAGATCCGGCAACTCAAAGTCCAATATTGTTTAATTCTGTTGTAAATCAATTGATTAATATTCCAATAGAGTTGAGTTTGGCTACAAACGATTCTGTGCTATTACATTTGAATTCCTTTCATTGGCATAAAAATTTTTGTATTAAACATTTAGGATGGCTCTCTAAGGAAAAACTTCACTACAATATTGCAGCTAGTCATGCTATATTGTTTTTGCCATGGTATAGTTCTTCAAGAATTGGCATTCCCTCCAAGTTTTTTGAAATGATGAGTTGGGATAAACCAATTCTTATTGCAGGTCCTGATGCAGGGAGTTTGAAAATTTTATTAGAAGAGGTTGGTCACAAAAATGTTATTTGTGATACGCCTGAAAAATTAAATGCCGCAATCCTAAAAATTGCTCAAAACGATTATTCCGACTGTTTTCAAATCCAAAATTGTACTAACCAAATCTTTAAAGAATCAAATTTGATAATGGCCTATCTGAATATGATAAATCAAATTGTTGCACAATGAAAACTTTAGCTTTTCTTTGCCATCCTTATCACCGCGGAGGAGTAACAACTTGGATGGTAAATGCCGCTATCGAAGCCCACATTCAGGGGGTAATTACTTATTTTATTACAGTCGACCCAATTAAGCCATTTATATCTGGGGGTGATCGGCCAACTATGGCTAGTCTGTTTAAAAATCAAACTAATGTAGAAGTAGTTACCAAAAAGGTTGGTTATCAATTTGAATTAGGTTCACCATTATACCGAGCATCATTATATGCTTCGCTTATCAAAAATAACGTGCCATTAGGAACTCCTATAATTATTTCTGATGACGAAGCTGTATGGTATGGTGCCTCTCAATGTGCTTTAGATTATCCTATAATTGGCGTTTTACATAGTGATGATGCACATTACTACAAACTTGCACTTGATTATCAGCCATATGTTTCAAAGTTTGTAGCTGTATCACAAAGAATCGTAAAAACGCTAGAAAAAAAGGATTTTAATGCACCAATAGCAGTTATTCCTTGTGGTATTACCCTGCAAAATCAAGTTCAGAAACATACCAAAAACGATATTCTCCAGATAGTGTGGGTAGGTCGAGTTGAAGAAAAGCAAAAAAGGGTTTCTGACATTCCTTTAATTGCTCAGGAATTAAAATCTAGAAATATAAACTTTGAAATTCATGTACTTGGCCATGGAAGCGAATCTACTTGGTTGCTACAACAAATCAACAATCATAATCTTATCCATCAAGTAAAAATGCACGGCTGGTTAGATTCCACCACTATTAACGAATTTTATGCGAAAGCAGATGTTTTGCTACAAACATCTAACTTTGAAGGAATGTCAGTTGCAGTTATGGAAGCTGTTTCGCATGGATGCGCGGTGGTTTCAAGTAGGGTAAGTGGTGTAGAAGATTTAGAATATCATCCGCATGCAGGTGGGTGTATCCGACTTTATGAAATTGGAAATATAAAAGAGGCTGTTGATAAAATGTTGGAAATTAAAAATATTTCACCAGCAGACCGAGTTAATAGTGCATTAAAACTAGCCACTTTGGAATTTTCGATTGCCACTTGTCTAAATAGATATTTGAGTCTAAAATTGAATAAGTCTCAAAAACAAAAGCCTTACTTAAGTAGCATGAAACAATTTGAATCAATGATATTAAGTACCTTGCGCCTAATTAAATTTCAAATTATTAATTGGAAAAAGCTAATCCAAAAGTAATATTATAATCATCTTTTACCTTGGTAGGCAATATGATACTCTCATAAGTATGCTGATAAGCTACCCTAGCTGACAAATGATGACTAATTGGTGCCTCTAAGGAAAGTATTGTACGCCATCTTAAATCAAAACTATTCAGTATTGAGGGTTGCACAAATGTTTCATGCGCAAATTTGACGTGTTTATGTATAACTTTATGCCTTCCTTTGAGTCTAGTAGTACTTCGCCAAGTTTCCCTATCAGAAATTATGCTAAAATTAACCTTTTCATAAAGAATCCCTGTCGTAATGGACAATGACTGATTTTCCGTTTTTTTAATGATTTGACAACCTATACCGCCACCATAATTATGCCGCTCATCAATTCCCCTCAAACGACTATGTTCAAAAATGGCTAATGACCATTGAAAAAATCGTTTTTCATGAAACATGTTTAAATACATAGTTCCTGAATAATCATCCTCTGCCAAATTCCCATTTTGTTTGCCATACAAGTATACTGGTGCCACACTCAAGTCCATAACAGAATCAATGTATGCAAAGCTTCCTCGTCCTACAAATAAGGTTCTGTTTACATTCCCTTTTGCTAGAAAGCCATCAGTAGTAACTTTATATTTAAATCGCTTATTTATCCATGCTAACTTGTTTTTGGCTAATTTCTGTGGAGCTAATAGTGAGTCTGATTTTGCATTATTTTGATTTGTATTCTTGATCTTGTCCTTTTCGGTAATGGTCGTTTGACCATTTGCAAGGCTAATTATCAATATAACTTTAAAAACTATTAAAATCTTTACAATTAGTTTCATAATTAACCCCCGATTTTATTTAAATTTGAATTTCGCAGGCTGAACTTAAGAAAATACAATTAAATAAAAAAGGTGGTACATAATTTGGTTAGATTGTTTATCAATGGTATCAACAAATTTAAATAAGACTATATGTTGTTAAAGAATTATTTTTTTTCATCTCACACCATATCTTTCAGAATTGTATTTTTAATTATAACATGTGCAATCTGTTTTGGCTTTGTGGTGGGATACAAAAAGCCTACTAACCAATCTTTACAAAATAATACTTTTAGCCCCGGGGAAAAACTTATTTATAGAGTACATTATGGATTTCTTAATGCCGGCAGGGCTGAACTAGAAATACACAATAAATTTTACAAAGTAGAAGATAAAGTCTGTTATAAAATAAATGTTTATGGCAAATCAATAGGTAGTTTTGATTTTTTTACAAGAATACGAGACCACTGGGGCACTTATATTGACACTAGTTCACTTATCCCTCTTCAATCATATAGATATGTTCAAGAAGGAAAATATAAATTAAAAGAAGAAATTTATTATGACCAAGAAGCACACAAAGCTACACGAAAGGTGGAAGGTCAAAAGGACGAATTTTATACCCTAGCACATAACGTACAGGATATTGTAAGTGGATTTTATTACTTGAGAGCAATGGATTTTAGCAAAATTAAAACTGGCGATACCATTAGTATTGATGCATTTTTTGAAAACAAGGGTTATGCTTTTCAAATGAAATATTTGGGCATTGAAGAAATGGATACGGACATAGGAAAGTTTAGAAGCTATGTAATCAGCCCTATCATGCCTCCTAACCCGTTTTTCAAAGGTGACAATTCTGTTAAAGTATGGCTGACTGCCGACTTAAATAAAATTCCCCTTAAAGCCAAGGCCTCTACTTATTTGGGTGCTATTGAGATGGATATAGAACATGCTAAAGGACTAAGGTATGAACTTGGTCAAAATAAAAAATTAAATAATCGTTAGCACTCGGCACTATTTTATATAATCGTTAATTATTTATAACTTGTAACCAAAATCGTTAAATGTTGAAAAGAATAAGTTTTTATTTGGCTTTTCTATTGGTAATATGCAACCTTCTTGCAAAAGGCATTATTATTGATGGAAAAATAGTAAATACCACTAATAAATTTGTTTACTTATACACTTCTTTTGGTGCTGAATATTCCAAAATTGACTCCGCAGCTATCAAAACCGGATTATTTAAATTTCAATTTAAAGACAATTTACCTAGAGGCTTTTATAAAATAGGTACAAGTACAGAGGTAGCCGCCGAGTTGATTCTGGGAAAAGAATCGTTAAAAATTGAATTGGATGCTAAAGTGCTTCCAAATAATGTAAAAATTATCGGTTCTCGCGAAAACACAACCTTTCAGGCATTCAATAACTACAATCTTAAGTTTAATGAAGAAATGAAGGTTGTCGAACAACAAGCTTCTGAGGTATATCAATTAAAACAAACCAATCCAACTTTGTTTAATAGTGAGGCTGCAAAATTGCAAATGTATGTAGATTCTATCATGCAAAATTTGAATAAAAATTACCTCATGCTTATAAAAGGTAATGAGGATCTATTCGTTTCCAAATATATCACAGCACTTACAATTACTGCTGAAACTACTCGTGAGACCTATTTTAAGCCCAATGAGATGATAGATGAAGAATTACAAAGAAGTAATGTGTTTCAGATAAAAACCAATGTGATGTTTCAGAGGTACACCAAGCCTGAAATTCCAGAATATCAACTAACAGCTGAGTATATTTTGGGGCTTGCGCCTGCAAAGACACCTACTAAGGAAATACTTTATCGACTATTGATTAACCTGTTCAACGAAAACCAATTAGACTACGCCGCCAATCTTACAAATCAGTTTAAAACAGAATTTGGTGACCAAAAAAGAACTCAAAGGTATATTTCTCAACTACCTAAAAAAGAATACACCATAGGTGACGAAGCGCCTGAAATTGCTCTCGCAGATACAAGCGGACAAATAAAAAAATTGTCGATGTTAAAAGGGAAGGTGGTTTTGTTGGACTTTTGGGCATCTTGGTGTGGCCCATGTCGTATGGAAAATCCAAATGTGGTGAAGGCCTATAACAAGTTTAAAGACAAAGGTTTTACTGTTTTTAGCGTATCCCTTGACAACAGCAAGGAAAAATGGAAAGGAGCAATATTAAAAGACGGCTTGGTTTGGACACATGTTTCAGACTTAAAAGGTTGGCAGTCTAGCGCGGCTAAATTATACAAAATTACGGGCATACCAAACACATTGCTTTTAGATCAAGAAGGTAAAATTATTGCTAAAAATCTTCGTGGTTATCAATTAGAAGACACTTTGGACAAGTTATTTAGTAAGTAATCATATATAATATCCCTAAGATGAGTAATAAGGCATACAAGGTTTTGGCAGTGGATGACGATGCTGACATTTTAGAATTACTACAGTATAATTTGGTAAAGGAAGGTTATGAAGTACGAATAGCCAATGGAGGTAAAAAGGCGATTGAAATGGTAAAAGACTTTTCACCACATCTTATACTTATGGACATAATGATGCCAGGCATGGATGGTGTGGAAACATGTAGAATTTTAAGAGAAATGCCTCATCTATCCGAAACCTTCATTATTTTTCTAACTGCACGTTCAGAAGAATATTCCGAGATCGCCGCATTCGAAGTGGGAGCTGATGATTATATCACAAAACCCATTAAACCAAGAGCACTCACTAGCAGAATAGGAGCATTATTTAGAAGAGAAAATAAAAAATCAAAGGATCTTTCTGGCAAAAAAATCGTCATTGGCGATTTGGTTATTGATAGAACCAGCTATACAGTACATAAAAATGATGAAATAATAGCCCTACCAAAAAAAGAATTTGAGCTACTTTATTTTTTAGCCACCAACCCAAATAAGGTATTTAATAGGGATGATTTATTGCAAACTATTTGGGGTGCTGATGTGTACGTATTGGCACGCACTGTAGACGTACATATCAGAAAAGTGAGGGAAAAGGTAGGAGAAGATTATATTAAAACAGTAAAAGGTGTAGGGTACAAGTTTGATGTGCCTAATGCTGTTTAGCATAGTGTACTATGGGAATTTTGTATTTTAATTAATTCCTATGTTCCTTTCTATTGGTTTATAGTACAATACATAGCCATCAACTAAAGATTAGGAAAAGCTTGAAAAATTAATGTCTACAAATATGTTTTGTCCTTTCGCAGAGATAATCAAGTCTGAAAGAGCAAAATATTTAAGTGAATGGTTTCGCCCTGTGCATAGATTCTCGGCCAAAGTGGCGCACGCTTTTAACTAAGATTTATGGTATTAAAGATAATTACTCAATGAAGTCAAAGAACAGATAAAAATGTAAATCCCTTGAACTGTTTACTTAAAATATTCAATTAATTGTTTTAACAAATAAAAAAATGGAACCCTTTCTGAACCCAATTTGTAGTTTTGTTTAGCTATTAAGTTTGCCAATTTCATATGATAAAAAACATCTTTATAAGCTTTAAAAACATTATATCTAGGGTCGTACACATGCGCTGGTTCCGAACTAACGCCGTTTAGTTCCATGATCTTAAGCCCTATGCCAGTGCTGAGTGATTCATAAGAAGTAGCTTTTAAATCAAAACGGCCATAATAAAACCCATTAATGTCTTGGGTAATCACATCAAAAATTTTTGAAACCTCTATAGTGTTAAGCTGCTTAAAATCTAAAAACATAGTACCTCTACTATGGTTACCAATTGTTTCAAGCAAAATCTCCTCACCTAATGCTACTACCACATTCCATCTATTTTTAAATTTAATAGATAATCTATTGTATTGGTACGACGCTCTCAATGAACGCCTTACTAGTTGTTCAAGGGTAGCAATTCCATCCCCAGTGACCTTTAAAAATTCTTTACCAGTTATTGAAGTTACTCCAGAGTTACTACCATCGGGCATCTTATAATAAAATACACCAAACTCTAGGCTGTGTGTCAAATATTCTTGTATTAAAAAGGACACCTGATTGCTTTCTAAATACGCCTCTAACTCTTGTATGTCATTAATCTTTTCTACCCCATTCCCCCGCTCTCCTACATCTGGCTTGATTATAAAGGGAAAATATATTCCAAGTGATTGACATTTAGTAACTACATTGTTGGTGCTTACGCTAGCTTCAAAGTAACATGTAAGCGGAAGGAAGGCTTTAGGAATTAACTCTAAGATGTCATGTTTGGATTCGCCAAACAAGCCACCTAAATAAAATCCTGGATTAACAGCTGTGAAATAAGTAAAAGATCTAGCCTTGATTGATAGGTATAGATAATAAGGCAAACATGGCAAATAAAATAGTACCCACGGCCAATATTCGTAGTGAAACCACTTATTAACAACTAACTTAAACTTCCACAATAAATTTTTCAATCCTTATTAATTCATTAAAAGTATAAAAATAGACAAAAAACTTAAACAAGCCATGTTAGTTAGTTTGAAACAAGTCTTAAGTTTGCATTTTAGAACGGAAATTTAAAATAAAACCTTGTTTAACTACAACTTTATTCCACTACTTGCGTAATTTTAGCTAAAATTGACAAGAGTACATAAATTTTTCAATGTTAAAGATTTTTTTGATTTAACATTGATTATTTTTTAAATACAAATTCATGAACAATCTACAGGCATCAGAAAACAAATTACTTATCGAGGTAGCATGGGAAGTTTGTAACCAACTAGGCGGTATTTACACAGTAATTCGTTCTAAAGTGCCCGCAATGAAAAAAAAATGGGGCGATAACTATTGTTTAATAGGACCTTATTTTTACCACAAAGCGAATGTAGAATTTGAACCAAGTGATAACTATGACGATGTTTATGGACAAGCAGTACTCAAGCTTCGTAGCATGGGTCTGGAGGTACATTATGGACATTGGCTTGTTTCTGGGAAACCCAAGGTGGTTTTGATAAATCCCTTTTTTGTATATTATAAAATAGGTGAAATTAAGTTTAATCTTTGGGAACGTCATGACATTCCTTCAAATAATGCAGATGACCTTCAAACACAGGTAATTGCTTTTGGCTATTTAGTAAAAGAATACCTTAGAGAGCTTACTAACATAAACCAAGAAACGCATAAAACCATTGCACATTTTCACGAATGGATGGTGGGTACTACAATACCCGAAATACGTTATGAAAACATTCCAGTCACTACCATTTTTACCACACATGCCACGTTACTAGGTCGTTATTTGGCCATGAATGACTCTAATTTTTATGACAACCTAGGGAACTATTATTGGCTTAACGAAGCCAAACATTTTAATATTGAAACAGCTGTTAGAATTGAACGTGCTGCTGCACATGGCGCAGAAGTATTTACTACAGTAAGTGAAGTTACTGGTCGCGAATGTGAATCGTTGATAGGTCGAAAACCCGACGTTATCTTGCCTAATGGCCTTAATATTCAGCGTTTTGCTGCATTACACGAGCATCAAAATTTACACAAAGAATATAAGGACAAGATCCATCGTTTTGTGATGGGTCATTTTTTCCAAAGTTATTCATTTGATCTTGACAATACCCTCTACTTTTTTACTTCGGGGCGGTATGAATACAAAAACAAAGGGTTTGACCTCACCATTGAAGCGTTGGCTCGTCTTAATTATAAGATGCAATGTGAGCAAATTAACACCACTGTGGTAATGTTTTTTATAACAAAACAGCCATATCAATCAATCAATCCGGAGGTGTTGCAGTCAAGAGCCATGATGGAAGAGATAAGTGAAACCTGCGAAGCAATAGAAAAACAAGTAGGAGAGCGACTTTTTGAAGCTGCTTCTGCTAGTGATGGGCACAAAATGCCCGATTTAAACGAGTTTGTGGATGAATATTGGAGACTTCGACTCAGAAGAACTATTCAATCATGGAAATCGTGGAATTTACCAAAAATTGTAACACATAACTTGTGGAACGATGGCAAAGATGAGCTATTGAATTTTTTAAGAACAACCAATTTGGTTAACAACAACTATGACAAAGTAAAAGTGGTTTATCACCCTGACTTTATTGCACCATCTAATCCTCTTTTTGGTATGGAATACGGACAGTTTGTAAGAGGTTGCCATCTTGGGGTATTTCCAAGCTATTATGAACCATGGGGTTATACCCCACTAGAATCCATGGCAAGTGGTGTTCCGGCTATAACCAGCGATTTAGCAGGTTTTGGAGATTATGTTATGCAAAACGTTGTAAATCCTTCTGAGAAAGGAATTTACGTTGTAAATAGATACCATAAAGGATTTCATGAGGCCGCTGAAGATTTGGCCAATTTAATGTTTTCTTTTGTAAAACAAAGCAGAAGAGAACGTATTAATCAACGCAATAAAGTAGAAAGTACCGCAGAGCATTTTGATTGGAGCAATCTAACAATTCATTACGAAAAGGCATACCAGTTGGCCTTTGATAGAAAATTTAAATAAGATTATTCCATATAAAACACCCTTTTTACACGTTCGCTAATGCTGGTAAGAATTTCGTAAGGAATAGTATCAATCGCATTAGCCAAAGTTGTAATGGTTGGTTCTTCCCCAAATATGATGACTTCGTCTCCTTCTTGAGCATCGATGTTTGTAATATCAATCATACACATATCCATACATACATTACCTACTATCGATGCCAACTGTCCATTAACCAACACTTTACCTACCCCATTGCCAAATCTTCGACTGTATCCATCTCCATAACCTATGGCTATGGTCCCTATTTTGCTATTCGTATTTAACACACCTTTGCGACTATAACCTACTGTTTCTGTGGCATTAACCTGTTTCATTTGAGAAATTATCGTCTTTAATTTACTCACTGGCCTTAAAGAACTTTGTTCTTGTGAGGTGGCTTCAATACCATAAAGACCAATTCCAAGCCGCACCATATCATAGTGTGCATTTGGAAAGCGCACAATTCCCGCAGAATTACAAATATGTTTTAAAAAATGCTTTTTGGTACCTATGCTTAAGGTAGAACAAAATTGTTCAAAAACCCTAATTTGATGTAAGCTAAAATCGTTATGAATTGCCTCATCAGCACCAACCAAATGACTAAATACTGAAACTAATTCAAACCTATCGGTAGTGTTAAAAAAAACAATCAAATCATCCAACTGAAAAGTCTCAAAGCCAAGCCGTCGCATTCCAGTGTCTATTGCCAAATGGATCCTAAATTTAACTTGATGAGCCACAGCATATTCATGTAATGATACTAATAGCTGAAAATTGTAGATTTCAGGTTCTAAGTAATACTTTATTAAAGTATCAAAAGCGTCTAATGATGGGTTCATTACCATAATAGGTACATGTATACCTGCGTTACGCAAATCCACAGCCTCGTCGGTATAGGCTACACCCAAGTAATCTATTTTATGAAATTGAAGTAAGTTAGCTACCTCAAAACTTCCACTACCATAGGCAAAAGACTTTACCATGGCCATTACTTTAGTGTTTGGTTGCAGCTTACTTTTGTAATAATTAAGATTGTGCAATAATGCATCTAAATTAATTTCCAATTGGGTACTATGAATTTTTCTTTGAAGTCGCTGTACTATCAACTCAAATTTAAAAACACGTGCGCCTTTTACCAATATTAACTCATCTTGAAAAACCATGGTAGCAAAACTATCCATGAATTCCTTAACAGAGGCAAAGTATTTGGCATTGCTTGGAAGTTTATTGGCAAACCTTTGTATTTCAATACCAATACCAATAAGTTGATCAACACCCTTTTGGGTCATTAATCTACCAATTTGTGTGTATAATTTCTCCTTATCTGCGCCAGCCTCAAGCACATCTGACAAAATAAGCGTCTTCTTTGCGCGCAACTGTTGGTTTTGTAGAAAGTCTAAGGCAATCTGAAGGCCACCAAGATCATTATTATAGGTGTCATCAATGATATAACAGTTATTAATGCCTTGTTTTAATTCTAGGCGCATGGGAATGTTTTTGATTAACCCAAGCGAATGGTTAATCTGAGCATTATTAAAGCCCAAATAAAGCATAAACGTGATGCAATGGAGCAAGTTTTCTATGGAAGCGCTATCAGTTAGTGGAAGTTCAAAATGATAGTCTTTATATTTAAATTGAGCTTCTACCAAAGTAGTTTTAGTAAAAGAGGTAAGTTTGTATTGTACAAAAGCTTTATTTCCCTTAGCGCTCCATGTAAAAGTATTAAAAAAAAGCTTTTCTTTTATTTGATGATCAATTAACTGGTGATCCGAACAATAGATTAAAGTTTTACATTCTTTAAAAAGTATTAGTTTTTCTTCTATTTTTTGTACTTGACTTTCAAATCCCTCATCATGGGCAGAACCTACATTGGTAAATAAGCCCAAGGTGGGTTGTATTATAGTTTGCAGGTTGGTCATTTCACCACGTTTTGAAATGCCAGCCTCAATGATTCCTAGATTATGATAATCGTTTATTTGCCAAATGGATAGAGGCACTCCCAACTGTGAATTATAACTTTTGGGACTCTTTATTATTTGATAATGCCCTTCCAACATTTGTGACAACCATTCCTTAATGATTGTTTTGGCATTGCTACCTGTTATAGCGAGTAAAGGCAAGGTGAATTTTTGGCGATGCGCTTTGGCCAAAAGTTGAAGTGCTTGTATCCCTTTAGATACCACAAGTACATTGCAACCAATCCAAGCAGCATTCCATCTCGATTCGTCTTCAATTACAAACTGCCTAATACCTTTCTGATACGTTTCTTCAAGGTAGTCATGCCCATCATGCCTAACTCCTTTAAGCGCAAAGTATATAGAAGTGGAATGAATTACCAACTTTCTACTGTCTGTGAGAAGTTGTTCTACTTGATAATCAATCTCAAATTGAACAATTTTACCTCCTACAATTTGGTTTAAATTGGTAAAAGTATACATAGCTTATTAGTAAATTCATTTAAACCAAATATAACAGAAAAAGGGATACTACCTATGGTAATATCCCTCAATAACAATTATAACCTAAATCCCTTATGCCAATACTGGCTCAACAAAAACGATGGATTTGTCGTTTTGGCCTTTTTTGAATCTTACGATACCGTCTACAGCTGCGTGTAGGGTATGGTCTCTACCTATGTAGGTATTTAAGCCAGGATGATGAGCTGTTCCTCTTTGACGTACGATGATATTGCCAGCTTTTGCAATTTGACCACCATATATTTTTACGCCGAGACGCTTGCTATGCGATTCACGACCGTTTCTTGAACTACCGACGCCTTTCTTGTGTGCCATGTTGTTTTAATTTTTGTATAAGTGCTTTTAATACACTCTACTATTTATTTAATCGTTTCTATTAGTACTTTGGTATAAGCCTGTCTGTGACCGTTTCTTTTCTTATATCCTTTTCTTCTCTTCTTTTTGAATACTATAACAGTATCATCTTTTACATGCTCAAGCACTTTACCAGAAACCTTTGCACCTTTTACTGTAGGAGAACCTACTGTAACTGTTCCGTCTTCCTTATCTAAGAGCAATACATTTTCAAATTCAACATTTGAACCCTGCTCAGCAGCCAATAACTCAGTGTAGATGAAATTATTTTCTTCTACTTTATATTGTTTGCCTGCTATTTCTACTATTGCGTACATGTTCTTTAATTTTATGCTTATGCAAAAAAGGACTGCAAATGTATGACAAATTTTATTATTTACAAACTTATTGTTAAAAAAATATTATAATTTTTTGTGCCTTAAACATAATACATATATAATTATATTAGAATTCTAGTTTATAACTTCAAATTCATCCACCACTCAAAGATAGTGCAAAATGTAAATTTATTGTAAGAGGCGAATAGCATCTCTTACATAAAAATATGTAATAAATTAAGTGTTTTGCACAAAAAATATTTTTAAATTATAAATAATATTTTCGTCTATTTGCATAGTGGTCTTGTTTGATTTATTGCAACAAGTGTTGATTGAACTATATTATATAATATACTGATATATAGATATATATAAACAAAATTACCTATGTTAAGAAATCGTTACCTTGTTAAGTAATTGTTAAAAATAATCTTTGAAATTAGTTAGTAATTCATGATATTTGCCCTAGAGCTTGAGAGGACAAATGGTGGTGATTTTCATTTGGCATTTATACTGATTTGCTAATAATCTGAATAACATTTGTTCAACAAATTTAGAACAGGATTTTTCTTAGATTTGATTAAAATAATTAGTCAACTCAAACCATTAAGGTTAAACAAAAGTTAGTAGGTAAGACAATTCACTTATACTAAAGTATGATACAGGAAGAGCCGTTATTGGTGCAAAATAAAAACAGATTTGTGTTGTTCCCAATACAACATGATGACATCTGGCAAATGTATAAAAAGGCAGAGGCTAGTTTTTGGACCGCTGAAGAAATCGATTTAAGTGCCGATACTAAAGATTGGGAAAATCTTAATGACGGAGAAAGACATTTCGTTTCTCATGTTTTAGCCTTTTTCGCAGCTAGTGATGGTATTGTGAATGAAAATTTGGCTCAAAGTTTTTTAGAAAAGGTGCAATATGCTGAAGCGAAGTGTTTTTATGGCTTCCAAATTATGATGGAAAATATCCATTCAGAAACCTACTCTTTATTAATAGATACCTATATTAAAAGTACGAAAGAAAAAGATCATCTTTTTAACGCCATAGATACAGTACCCTGCGTGAGAAAGAAAGCAGATTGGGCATTACGCTGGATAGATAATGGCACATTCATAGAGCGGTTAATTGCTTTTGCGTGTGTGGAAGGTATATTTTTTTCAGGTTCATTTTGTTCTATTTTTTGGTTGAAAAAAAGAGGCCTCATGCCAGGTTTAAGCTTTTCAAATGAGTTAATTTCAAGGGATGAAGGACTCCATCGCGACTTCGCCTGCATGATATATAACAATCACATAATAAACAAATTACCAGAAGAAAACATTATTGAAATGGTGTTGGATGCTGTTAAAATTGAGCAAGAGTTTGTGGTAGATTCTTTACCAGTAAATTTAATTGGTATGAACTCCGCATTGATGTCTCAGTATATTGAGTTTGTGGCAGACCATTTGTTACAAGCCCTTAATATTAAAAAAATCTTTAATGTTAGTAATCCATTCGATTTTATGGAAATGATTTCACTTCAAGGTAAAACCAACTTTTTTGAGAAACGTGTGGCTGAATATCAAAAAGCTGGAGTGCTTAGTGGTGACAAGGACATGCATAAATTTACACTCAATGAAGAATTTTAGTGATAGAGATCTGTTGATCTACTTAATTTCTTAAATAGAATAGCAATCACACCAATTTTATATTATAAATATTTACAATTTAAGTACCGCATAAAATATGTTAGTAATCAAAAGAGACGGTAGAAGAGAGTCCGTGAAATTTGAAAAAATAACGGCTCGTATCGAGAAGCTAAGTTATGGCCTAGATAGCGCATTTGTTGACGTAGGAGAAGTAGCCCAGAAAGTAGTTAATGGAATATACGATGGTGTTACTACAGTAGAGCTAGACAACTTAGCTGCGGAAATAGCCGCTTCAATGACTACCAAGCATCCTGATTATGCATTACTTGCTGCGAGAATTGCAATTTCGAATTTACATAAAACTACCAGTAAGTCGTTTTTTAATACAATGAAACGACTTTATTCTTACGAAGACCCAAAAACTGGAGAAAATGCAGCACTTATTTCCAAAGAGGTGTTTGAGGTAATTAAAAAAAATGCTGAATTATTAGACTCAAGCATTATTTATGATCGTGACTTTAATTATGACTACTTTGGTTTTAAGACTTTAGAAAGATCTTATTTACTAAAAATTGATGGCAAGGTTATCGAGCGTCCTCAACAAATGCTTATGAGGGTTGCTATTGGTATTCATCAAACGGATGTGGAATCAGCAATCAAAACATACAATTTGATGTCTGAAAAATGGTTTACTCATGCCACTCCTACCTTGTTTAATGCAGGTACACCAAAACCACAAATGTCTTCTTGCTTTCTGTTAACTATGCAGGACGATAGTATTGATGGAATTTATGATACATTAAAACAATGTGCCAAAATTTCTCAATCTGCTGGAGGCATAGGCTTAAGCATACATAATATAAGAGCAACTGGTTCTTACATAAAAGGAACAAATGGTACTTCTAATGGTATCATACCGATGCTTAAAGTATTTAATGATACAGCAAGGTATGTAGACCAAGGCGGAGGAAAACGCAAAGGTGCTTTTGCAGTATACCTAGAACCATGGCATGCAGATATCTTTGAGTTTTTGGAACTTAAGAAAAACCATGGCAAAGAAGAATTACGTGCCCGTGATCTTTTTTATGCACTTTGGATGCCAGACCTATTCATGAAGCGAGTAGAAGATAATGACGTGTGGTCGTTATTCTGTCCTAATGAGGCGCCAGGTTTAGCAGAGGCTTATGGAGAAGATTTTGAAAAACTTTATGAAAAATACGAAAGAGAAAATAGGTATCGCAAGCAAGTAAAAGCACAAGATTTGTGGTTTGAAATACTTGAATCTCAAATAGAAACAGGTACTCCATACATGTTATATAAAGATGCTGCAAACAAAAAGTCAAATCAAAAAAATCTCGGCACAATCAAGTCGAGTAACTTGTGTACAGAAATTCTAGAATATACTTCTAAAGACGAAGTAGCGGTTTGTAATCTTGCTTCTTTGGCTTTGCCTAAGTTTGTAAATAATGGTTTGTTTGACCATCAAAGTTTGTTTGAAGTTACAAAACAGGTAACAAAAAATCTCAACAAGATTATTGACGTAAACTATTACCCAGTACCGGAGGCGGAAAACTCTAATAAACGTCATAGACCTATTGGGTTAGGAGTTCAAGGTCTTGCAGATACTTTTATTATGTTAAGAATGCCTTTTGAATCTGAGGAGGCCATCGGACTGAACAAGGATATTTTTGAAACACTTTACTTTGCTGCTATGACGGCCTCTATGGAGCTGTCTAAAGAGCAAGGTCCGTACTCGACATTTAAAGGATCTCCTGTATCTAAAGGGATTTTCCAGTTTGATATGTGGGGTGTAACACCTGATTCTGGACGTTGGGATTGGGAAGGTCTTAAAAGGGATGTAAAGAAACATGGTGTTCGCAATTCATTGCTTGTAGCACCAATGCCAACTGCCTCAACCTCTCAAATACTTGGTAATAACGAAGCCTTTGAACCATATACCTCAAATATTTATACGAGAAGGGTGTTATCTGGTGAGTTTGTGGTGGTTAACAAACATTTGTTAAAAGATCTTGTAAAATTGAACTTGTGGAACGACAAGATGAAAAACAAGCTAATCGAGGCAAATGGTTCAGTCCAAAACATTGCTGAAATTCCTCAGCATATTAAGGACTTATACAAAACAGTATGGGAAATTAAACAGAAGACCTTAATAGATATGGCTGCAGATCGTGGCGCCTATATTTGTCAAAGCCAAAGCTTTAATGTGCACATGGTAGATGCTAATTTTGGTAAACTTACCTCAATGCACTTCTATGCATGGAAAAAAGGCCTTAAAACAGGATTGTATTATTTAAGAACAAAAGCCGCAGCAGATGCTATTAAGTTTACTGTTGAAAAGCAAGCAGAAGTTTCTTTAGAGCCTATTATTAATAGTAAAGACCAAAAGTTAAGCGATTTAGCATGTTCTTTAGATAATCCTGAAGGATGTGAGGCGTGTGGTAGCTAATTGATTGAATAATCTATATAAAATAAGAGGCTGTACTTTTAGTGCAGCCTCTTATGTTTTATGATATATTTCAATAAATACAACTTTTATATTCGTGCTATTGGTTTTGACTGTTATTGGAAGAAATATATCTACATAAGCTATTACATATTTTTTAGAATAATTTATTTTTATTCAGAAAAAAATTTTACCTTTGCCATCCAATTTTAAAATAGGACGAGTTCCTCCAAAACATAAAACGTTATGTCTGTAAAGATAAGATTAACAAGAAGAGGTAGAAAAAAGTTAGCCCTCTATGATATCGTGATTTCTGATTCAAGAGCCCCTCGCGATGGTCGTTTCATTGAAAAAATAGGTACTTACAATCCTAATTTTAACCCTGCAGTGGTAGAGTTAAATGACAATAAAGCCTTAGATTGGCTTTTAAAAGGGGCGCAACCTACTGATTCAGCACGTACAATTCTTTCTAAAAAAGGAATTTTGTTTAAAAAACATCTTCAAGTAGGTGTTAATAAAGGTGCTATATCTCAAGAGCAAGCCGATGAGAAATTCAAACAATGGATTGATTCTAAACTTTCTTTAGAAGAAAAACAAAAGGCAGCTGATGAAAACAAAAAACTTGCTGCTAAAAAAGATAAGTTGGAAGCAGAGATAAAAATAAACAAAGCACGTGCAGAGGCAATAGAGAAAAAGAATGCACCTATTCCAGTAGAAGAACCTGCGGCTGAAGAAGCAGTAGCTTCAAATGAGGAAAATGCCGAAGAAACTGTAGCAGAGGCAACGGAACAAGCTCCAGCAGCAGAAACATCTGAAACACCTGAAGCATAGTTAATTACTAATATAATTTGTTAAAAGGAACTCTCTATGGGTTCCTTTTTTTGTTTAAGAGTTATGAAAAAAGATACATTGATTAGGATAGGGTATGTTAATAAAACTCATGGCATTAAAGGTGAGTTACAAGCACACTTTAGCATTGCTCCTGCTGAAGTAACAGACATTAAAACCTTGTTTATTGAACTACCAAACAAACAATTGGTTCCCTATTTTGTACAATCCATTAGTATAAATAAACAAAAAGCCATTGTTAAACTCGAAGATATTAATAGTTCTGAAATAGCTAAAGAGCTATTAAACAACGATATATACGTAGATAAATCCTTAATAGATGACCAAGAGTATTATGCTATTGAAGAAATTATTGGTTATAAAGTAATAGATAAAAATCATGGAGAGCTCGGCAATATTGATGATTTCTTTCAAATGCCAGGAAATGATGTAATAGCGATGTTGTATCAAAACCAAGAGGTGTTGATTCCTTTTGCGCCAACAATTGTGTTAAAAGCGGATCGAAAAAATCGTATATTGCATGTGGATTTACCAGATGGCTTGTTAGAGTTGTACCTAAACCCAGACCAAGGTATTCCTGATGATTTGGACGAAACTGATTTGTTAGATTGATGACACAACATTTAATAGTAGGAGTTGTTTTTGTTGCGGCTGTGTTCTATTTGGTTAGACATGTCTTGCAACTATTAACTACTCATAAAGGCTGTGGACATTGTAATGACCGATGTACCAAAGAAATAAGTAATTAATTTTTTTACATCAATTCGTTTGGTTATAACTATCTAATCTTACGAATTGAACATTTTTAGATTTTTAAAGGTTAATACAATAATTATTTATATCATTTGAATTTATAATCAATGAACATCGGTATCGTTTGTTACCCTACTTATGGTGGTAGTGGTGTAGTGGCTACTGAACTTGGTAAAGCACTTGCCAAACTAGGTCATAAGATTCATTTTATCACCTATACACAACCCACTCGGCTAGACTTTTTTAATGAAAATTTATTTTATCACGAAGTCGGAATTCCTAAATACCCATTGTTTGAATATCCACCCTATGAAGTGGCATTAGCTAGTAAAATGGTTAATGTGGTAAAGTATGAAAAACTTGATATTCTTCATGTTCACTATGCGATTCCCCACGCCTCAGCGGCTTACATGGCCAGACAAATATTAAAAACGGAAGGCATTCACATACCGGTGATTACTACCCTACATGGTACAGACATCACCTTGGTGGGAAAAGACGTGTCATACGCCCCTGTCGTAACTTTTAGTATAAACCAGTCCGACGGAGTAACTGCAGTATCTGAGGATCTTAAAAGGGACACTTTGGAGCATTTTAATATTAACAATGAAATAATGGTAATTCCCAATTTTATTGACTTGGAACGTTTTAAGAAACAAAAAAAGGAACACTTTAAAAAGGCTATTTGCCCTAACGGCGAACGTTTGATGGTACATACCTCCAATTTCAGGAAGGTAAAGAGGGTGCAAGACATTATTAAGGTATTTGTTGAAGTCAATAAACTAATTCCTAGCAAGTTGTTGTTGGTTGGCGACGGCCCCGAAAGAATGAAAATGGAGGAATTATGCCGTGATTTTGAGGTATCGGAGAATGTACGTTTTTTAGGAAAACTAGATGCAGTAGAGGAAGTGCTTTCTATGTGTGATCTCTTTATGCTTCCTTCGGAAAAGGAAAGCTTTGGATTGGCTGCACTCGAGGCCATGGCATGTGAGGTTCCGGTGATTTCTACAAATGCCGGTGGTATTCCTGAGCTTAATATTAATGGAGTAACAGGATTTACTAGCAATGTTGGAGATATAGAAGATATGATAAAAAATACTCTTTTTGTTTTGGACGAGGCTAATTTGCCCCAATTTAAACAGAATGCCTTGGCACAGGCAAAGCAATTCGACGTGAATAAAATTGTCCCTGTTTATGAACATTATTACCAAGAGGTGCTTAGCAGGGTGTTAATAAGCTAGTCTCCTTATGAATTTTAAGAAGATGCTTCGCAGTTTTGGATTTGCCTATTCAGGACTAAAAACTGTAGTTATTAATGATAATAATTTCAAATTTCAATTAATTGCGGCCATTATAATTATTTTTTGTGGTTTTTACTATTATTTTAATTATTTGGAGTGGGCAATTGTTGTATTGTGCATTTTGCTAGTATTAGCCCTGGAACTTTTAAATAGCTCCATTGAACGTGTGATGGATAAATTTGCCCCAGAATACGATCCTAAGACCAAAGAAATTAAAGATATATCTGCTGCAGCGGTTCTTGTAGCCTCCATAGGAGCAGGAATAGTGGGTATTATTCTTATTGCTCAACACATAAAATGGTAATAAATTTTTGGCAAAAAAATTAATATTAAAGTTTTGTTCACCAAATGGTAAATTTAACCTACAAAACTTTTAGTAGTCATGATCCTTTTGTATATTCGAAATTCTTTTCGTTATTTTTGGCATGAATGTTTCTCCGTTAATACCGTTTCAAATAGTATACTCCATTTTTGAGCATGAATATCTTGGATATTTGTTAGAAACCTACGCCATTCAACTAGATACAAAGGGTAAATTGTCGCTTAAACACCAACACATTTCTTTAAAAAATGCTAAAGAATTTGCCGAAGGTATGGATGAAAAGGATTATCAATTGGTAAAACTCATTGATGCGCTTTCACAGGAGGTGATAACCCATAAATTTTCTGGAAAACGTAGTTTAAAGCCAGAAGAATATTTTTTAAAGATTTACAGTAAAACCAAAGGAGATGAAATCGTACAAGGTGCTATCGAATCATATATAGAGGCAAAAAAGGCTGAAATATTGGAGTTATTGGTTGATAAACCAGTATTTGAAATGGGCAGCGATGGAGAACCGACATGGAAGCCCCTAAACGTGGCCGAAGAGAAAGCTACTGTCTTATTCCATTTTAGGCGAAATGAAACTAATACCCATTACTTCCCAACACTAAAATACAAAGGAGAAAAACTAGATTTTACTTATAAAAGTGCAATATTACTGTGTTACCATCCAGCTTGGCTTTTATTAGGAAACCAAATTTATAGTTTTGAAAAGGAAGTGGATGGAAAAAAATTAAAACCATTTTTGAACAAAAAGTTTATTGAAATACCACGCAAACTAGAGGAAAATTATTATGAAAAATTTGTAGCTCCACTTGTAGCAGCTTTTGATGTTTATGCGAAGGGGTTTGATATTAACACAGAAAAACATGAACCACAGCCAGTACTAACTTTTAGCGAACTTCAGTCCAATCGTAAACCTTTAGCACTTTTTACAGGTAATGGAGTAGCAGAAGAGGAAGATCTTGAAGAGGGAAAACTTGTATTTGACCTTACCTTTAAATACGGCGATTATAGTTTTAATTCTGACAACATTGCTTCATGTAGTGTTAAAATGGAAAAAACTGCGGATTCGTATGTTTTTCATCGTGTAAAAAGACAACTAGAATGGGAAAAGGATAAGATTACTCTTTTAAAGTCGTTAGGTTTAGATATTAAGAATGGTCGTTATGTGTTAGATAAGTCTAAGGCATTTAGTTTCATGAAAAAATACGAGGCCCAGCTCATGCAGCATGGCTTTGTTATGCGCCAGCACCCAAAAGATGAAAAAAGGTATTTTGTAGGGGTAAGTAGTATTAACCTTGAGATTAAAGAAAACAACGATTGGTTCGACATTCTAGCTACTGTGAAATTTGGCGAATTTGAAATCCCCTTTCTTCAACTTCGAAAATATATACAACGTAAAATTCACGAATTTGAATTGCCCAATGGGGAGATTGCGGTCATACCAGAAGAATGGTTTACACAATATTCTGAGCTCTTTGCGTTTATGGAAAATGACGAAAAAACCATTCGTCTTAAGAAACACCACTTAGCATTGGTACAAGAGTTACAAGAAGATAATCTTGCCAAGGTATTAATTAATAGGAAACTAGAGCAACTTAGAACTTTTAATGAAATTGATGATTATCCGATGCCTGTTAGTTTCAAGGGAGAATTGCGTCCTTACCAAAAAGCAGGTTACAATTGGATGCGCTTTTTAAGTGATTTTAAACTTGGTGGCTGCTTGGCAGATGATATGGGGCTGGGCAAAACTGTACAAACGCTTGCAATGCTCCTAAACCAAAAAGAACAAGGTGGTAATAGTGCTTCCTTGCTTGTTGTACCAACTTCCTTAATATATAACTGGGAACTTGAGGCAAAAAAATTCGCTCCCCTTCTAAAGGTGTTTAATTATACAGGAAGTTATCGGGATAAAAATATACAACAATTTGAAAAGTATGATCTGGTCATAACCTCTTATGGTACTGTACGTGTCGACAGTGAATTGCTCCAAAAATATTATTTTAATTATCTAATTCTGGACGAATCTCAAGCCATAAAAAATCCTTCTTCTAATATTTCACAAGAAATTGTTAAATTATATAGTAAACATAAGCTTATTCTTACTGGTACACCCATTGAGAACAGTACAATGGATCTTTGGTCACAAATGAATTTTGTAAATCCTGGGTTATTGGGCAGCCAATCGTTTTTTAGAAATGAGTTTCTTACGCCAATAGAAAAGAAGCACGATGAAGATAAGTCCAAAAAATTGTATGCGTTAATAAAGCCCTTCATCTTAAGAAGACAGAAATCGCAAGTGGCAACCGAGCTACCTGACAAAATAGAGCAAGTGCGGTATTGTGAAATGACCGAAGCCCAAGAAAAAGAGTATGAAGAGGCCAAGTCTTTTTATAGGAACAAAATAATGGACCATATTGAGGAGAAGGGCATAGCTACATCACAGATTCTTCTATTGCAAGGGCTTACAAAGTTGAGACAAATTGCTAACCACCCTAAAATGACTATTGAAGATTACGATGCAGATTCAGGTAAGTTTAATGAAATGCTAGAAATGCTTGAAAATGCCATTGAAAACAATCATAAAATCTTAATATTTAGCCAATTTGTAAAACACTTAAGCTTGGTACGTGAGGCATTGGATACTAAAAATGTGGCTTATGCATACCTCGATGGGGCTACAAAAGATAGGCAAGGTCAAGTGGAAACATTTCAACAAAACGAACATATTCAAGTTTTCTTAATATCCCTTAAGGCTGGTGGGGTTGGCCTCAACCTAACAGCCGCCGATTATGTTTTTCTTCTTGATCCTTGGTGGAATCCTGCAGCAGAAAATCAAGCTATTGATAGGGCATACCGCATTGGGCAAAAAAACAACGTGTTTGTTTATAAATTTATTACAAAAAATTCGGTAGAAGAAAAAATCCTTCAACTTCAGAAACACAAGCTGAAAATTGCGAATGATCTTATTTCAAACGAAGAAAGCTTTGTGAAAAACTTAAGCAAGGAAGATATCGAAAACCTATTTGCTTAATATATTGCTGCTAAGGTTTTAAAATCACTTCTTTCAGGTTGCCGTTATTATCTAAAATAAAATAGTGATTAACAGGTTTCGGCTTATCTTTTTCAAGAGAATATTTCACTTTAAGCTTGTAAGTAAACTGAACCACTGGTTCCAAAAATTCTGGATTAATTACTATATCAAATTGATTGTAAGGCAATTTATTATAAGCAACGGTTTTTGGCTTTCTTACCGTTGTAACGGCCTTATCCTTAGCCGCCTCAATAGACTGGCTTACAAAGGATTCATAGTCACTGTACCGGTCTTCAGGAAAAATTATATTTGATTGCTCCACCAAAGTGGTGTGAGGTTCTTCAAGATCAATCCCTAATTTTTCTAATTTTCGGGCGTTTTTATCTATGTAGTTGATTGACGCACTTCTTAACGAATCAAAAACCAGTTGTTGGTTTTTTACAAAATACTCAATGGTGACCAAATCGTAAATTTCATTCGTAGCAGCCAAGGTAACTATGTCATCAACAATATCTGATTTTTTGAATTTTACATGCACATTTTTCTGCATTTCAAAACCCTTTGGCACCTCGTTATAAGTTTTAGAAAATAGCTTTTTTTCTACTTCAAACTCAAAAACTGGTATCAGATAGATCATATCTTGATGCACGTCTGTAGGTCTTATGGCTAAAACGGCCAATGATTCCACAAAAGCATTGATTCTTTTATTGATAAGTTCATCTGCCTCTTTGGCGGTCTGGGCCACTTGGGTTATATTAAATATCAACAAATAGGAATCGGCCTTTACGTTCATAATTGCATCACATTCTAATATGATTTCATGATCGTTAACAGAATAGTAGTTACTATTCAAAGCGTTATTTTGAATGCCTCTTTCTAAATTTTGTAGTTGATATTCTCCTCTTTCACTTTGGTTAATCGTGCCCTTAAATTTAAGCTGATTGCTACTCCTTTGTGCAGTTAACCCAAAGGTTGATAATAGAATAACCAAAAATGTAATTTTACTTTTCATATTTTATTTATTAATAGCTACTTTTTTAAGTATGGTGTCTACTATTTGTCTGCTACTAATACCATCTGCTTCTGCCTCATAATTTAATAAAATTCTATGGCCAAATACATCAGGAGCTACTTCTTTGATATCTTCAGGCAATACATAATCTCTTCCGTTAAGAAAAGCAGTTGCCTTAGCTGCCAAATTCAAGTTGATACTTGCCCGTGGGGATACTCCATATTGAATATATTCTGCTTCATCTTTGAGGCCATATTCTTTTGGCTTTCTGGTGGCAAAAACAAGTTCAATAATATATCGCTCAAGAGAATCAGAAATATTCACCTTGTTTATCTCTCTACTAATATCAAATATATCTTGAGCTGTAAGAATGGTATTAACTTCATTAGAGAAACTCATGTTCGACATCCTTCGCATTACCTCAAGTTCTGATTCTTTATCAAGATAATCCACATAAACCTTCATCATAAAACGGTCTACCTGCGCTTCTGGAAGTGGGTAAGTTCCCTCTTGTTCAACTGGATTTTGAGTAGCAAGTACTAGAAATGGTTTGTCTAGCTTATAAGTCGTATCTCCAATGGTAACTTGTTTCTCTTGCATGGCTTCGAGTAAAGCTGATTGCACCTTGGCAGGAGATCTATTCACTTCATCGGCAAGTATCAAATTCGCAAAAATAGGGCCTTTTTTTACTTCAAAATTAGATTCCTTTTGGTTATAAACCATTGTACCAATAAGGTCGGAAGGCAATAAATCTGGAGTAAATTGAATTCTTTTAAAATCAAGGTGTAAAACATTGGCCAACGTGTTAACTGTAAGTGTTTTAGCTAGACCAGGAACGCCTTCAAGCAAAATATGTCCATTTGTAAAAAGGCCTATTAACAAGCGATTTACCATGTATTGCTGCCCAACCACTACTTTCGACACTTCGTCTAACACCAACTTAACTTTCTCCTGTAGCGCTTGGCTTTTGTCTATATTCAATATTTCCTCTTCCATTTTTTACTTTAATTAAAAATGAACATTACTTTTAAAAACTTACTAACCTCAAAGTTAAATGAATAAAAAGTAAAATTCTCAAAATATCTCAAAATTTATAATTCAAAACTAGCAGGTATAAAACACGTTTTATTCACAACTAATTTTTACTTTTGGGTAATTAATTTTTATTCCCTCAATTTAATTTATGAAGGTATTAGTAACAGGTGGTGCGGGTTTTATAGGTTCACATACTGTAGTGGAACTAAGTAATGCAGGCTTTGAGCCAATTATTGTAGACAATTTTGCAAATTCAGAAAAATCAGTCCTAGAGGGTATTGAAAAGATACTACACAAACGTGTTAATAGCTATGAGGCTGATTGTACCGATAGTGCTGCTATGGATAAGATCTTCTCTGAAAACAAGGGTATTGTGGGAGTAATACATTTTGCAGCACATAAATCTGTACCTGAGTCTGTTAACAATCCATTAAAATATTATTCAGACAATATTAGTTCCCTTTGTGTATTATTAAGATTGATGAAAAAGCATGAACTTAATAATCTTATATTTTCATCTTCATGTACAGTTTATGGAGTGCCTGATATTTTGCCAGTTACAGAAGAAACGCCTATAAAACCAGCTAATTCTCCCTACGGTAATACGAAGAAAATTTGTGAAGATATTATCAAAGATTTTATTCAAACCAATGATTTTAAGGCGTTGGCATTACGATATTTTAATCCTATTGGCGCACATCCATCAAGTTTAATCGGCGAACTGCCAATAGGTGTTCCTACCAATTTGGTTCCATTTGTAACACAAACTGCTGCTGGCGTAAGATCACAACTAACTATTTTTGGCAATGATTATGATACCACCGATGGAACAAATATTCGTGATTTTATAGATGTGGTAGACTTGGCTGTTGCTCATGTGCGTGCTTTGCAGTTTTTGTTGAATAAAAGTGATAACAAATTATACGATGTGTTCAATTTAGGTACTGGAACAGGTGCATCAGTTCTTGAAGTGGTAAAAACTTTTGAGGCAGCCAATCATATTCAAATCAATTACAAAATCGGGCCAAGAAGAGACGGTGATGTAGAGCAAATTTACGCAAACGTAGCCAAAGCCAATACGGTTCTTGGTTGGAAAACTGAGGTCTCTTTAGAAGAATCGCTTCGAAAAGCTTGGAACTGGGAAAAGAGAATTAGACAAATTGTATGACATTTGAAGACATTATTAACTCGATTAAAGCGGAGTTCGGAGCGGAAATAGTAGTAGAAGCAAACGAGAAAGTTATGCAACCATATTTGGTTGTACTTCCAAGTGCCCTAACTAAATTGTTTCGCTTTTTAAAAGATAATGATTTGCTTTTTTTTGACTATTTGTCATGTTTAACAGGAGTGGATAATGGACCAGACAAAAGTTTGGAGGTAATATATCACTTGTATTCTATTCCCAACAATCATAGTGTAGTAATCCGAGTGTTTGTAGACAAGCTACAACCAACAATTCCTAGTATTAGCGATATTTATAAAAGTGCTGATTGGCATGAAAGGGAGGCTTTTGACATGTTTGGGATATTATTTGAAAACCATCCAGATCTCAGGAGGATTTTAATGCCAAGTGATTGGGTGGGTTTTCCCTTAAGAAAGGACTACCAAGAACAGGAGGAATATCATGGAATTAAAGTAAAGTATTAAAATGAGCATGTTTATAAACGGCTGCAATAAATTCATTTACAGCTAAAGTTCTTTTCTCAATCGGGCAACAGGAATTTCAAGCTGTTCCCGGTATTTAGCTACTGTACGTCTTGCAATATTAAACCCTCTATCCCTTAATAGTTTTTCCAATCTATCATCGGCTAACGGTTTGGCTTTATCTTCGTTCAGGATATATTCTTTAATAATACTTTTAATCTCTCTACTACTCACGTCTTCACCAGAATCGGTACTAATGCCCTCCGAGAAAAAGAATTTTAAGGGGTAAATACCATGTTCTGTTTGGATGGTTTTGCTACTGGCTACACGCGATACAGTTGAAATATCCATATTGATATCTAGGGCTATATCCTTTAATATCATTGGTTTAAGCTTGGCTTCGTCCCCATCTATAAAAAATTCGTATTGAAATTTAACGATGGAGTTCATGGTTCTCAACAAAGTTTGTTGGCGCTGTTTAATGGCATCGATAAACCATTTAGCACTATCCAATTTTTGTTTTACGAATGTGACTGCTTCTTTGAGGCTTTTATCTTGTTTGCTACTTTTTTCATAGGTATCAAACATTTCAATGTAGGTGGGGCTCACTTTTAGGTCTGGAGCATTTTTAGAATTTAGGGTAATTTCTAAAATACCATTATTGTTGACCATAATATAATCAGGAATAATGTATTGTGACACTACATCACCTGTTTCTCCTCCACCTGGCTTAGGATTAAGCTTTATGATAATATTTACAGCCTCTTTGAGATCATCGTCATCAGCTAAAGTTATTTTTTGAATCTTTTCGTAATGTTTTTTAGTGAATTCATCAAAACAGTTATCTACTATTTCTAGTGCTAATCTAATCTCTGGTTGATGAGGGTGCTCATCATCTCGTCTCTTAAGTTGTAGATGCAAACATTCTTGAAGGGTGCGTGCACCAATGCCAGCGGGGTCTAGAGATTGTATTTTAAATAAAACCGATTCAAGTTCTTCTGTATCTGTATCGATATTTTGAGAAAATGCCAGATCGTTGGTGATGGCCTCCAAATCACGACGGATATATCCATCATTATCAATACTACCTATAAGCTGTTTAGCGATTTTATCTTCTCTATCATTTAGTTTTAAGAAACTCAATTGTGTGTATAACGTTTCGAAAAGTGTTGTTTCGGTGGTGATAGGCATGTCTTTGTCCTCCTCATCCCCGTTAGGTCCATCTCCGTACATTTTGTAACCGGCGCTGTCATCATCCAGATAATCGCTTACACTAAAATCGTCATTGTCGTAAGTGTCTGGTTCAGTTTCTCCTTCATATTCATCAGCCTCTGAATCAGTCTCTGAATCCAAACTTTCCATTGGCTCCTCAAACTCTCCCTCCTCCAATGCTGGATTAATTTCAAGCTCCTCCTCAATCCTGCTCTCCAACTCGGCTGTGGGCACTTGCAATAGCCTAATATATTGGATTTGTAACGGTGAAAGTTTCTGCTGTAACGATTGATTGAGTCCTAATTTCTGCATAGTGATGTATAGGGTTATACCAAACTTCCCTCCTAACAAATATAATACCAAAAAAAATTTATTGTAGTCATAAATAATTTATGTTGTAAATGAATTTTAAAATTGATAACAAAACTATTAGTAATCAACTATATACAACAATTGATTTGTTCTAGATGAAAAATAATAATAATTTTTTTTTAAATGGGTGTTCCTTTTGAAGGCTTGTTGCATTATAGTGACATACTTTAAAAAGCAGGAACATTATGTTTACAACATTTCAAATCAATTCTCAAAGGAGGAGGCCTCCTTTTGACACCTCTTAAGGATTCAAGTTTCATAACGTTTTTTATTTTACCCCACTTATGGTCTTCCATCTTAAATCGGCATTTATGCTGATTATTAAATAGATAGACCTAAAAATAGTTGGGGCTCAGTTAAATATTGTCTTATAAAAACTAAACTTTAACAATCATGGCAGGAGGAAAAGAAACACCCAGACAAAAACTTATAGGTATAATGTACCTAATATTACTCGCATTATTGGCGCTTCAAGTGAGTTCAGCTATTATGGAAAAATTTAAATTTCTAGATGATAGCCTAAAAAGAGCAAATGATTTAACCAACGGAAACAATCATGCCGTTTATCTTAGCATAGAAAATGCAGTAAAGGAGCGTGGCTCTGGTAAGAATGATGTGGAAATATTGGATAAAGCAAAAAAGGTGAGGGTAGAAGCGGCTAAAATAAAACAATATATTGACAGCCTCAGAAAAGAAATAGTAGAAGCAACTGGTGGGTATGAAAATCCTAATGATCAGAATTCAATGTATAAGGGCGCAAAAGAGGAAAATTTAATTGAAGAATTAATGATTGGCAAAAAACGTGGTCTTGAACTTAAGAAGGAGATAAATCAATTTTGTAGCGATTTAAGGAATATCACTAGAAAGAGAGACTATGTCGATATAGCATTAGATGCCAAAGACGACCCTCGAATTTCATCTAGTTCGGATCAAAAAGCCAAGGATTTCTCCGAACTTAACTTTGCACAAACGCCCATGGTGGCTGCCATGGCTGTATTGAGCAACATGGAAAGTGAGGTGCTTAAATATGAAGCAGCGGCACTTAATGACTTGTCTAGTGCTGTGGATGCTTCTAGATTTAAGTTTGATCAAATTGAAGCAACTTACAGAGCAGAATCTAATACAGTGGTTGCCGGAACAAAATATCGAGCGGAAGTATTTTTAGGTGCGTCCTCCTCAACACTTAACCCAATTATTACCGCAAATGGACAAATGTTAAAGGTAGATAAAATGGGCAAAGGTATTGTGGAAATGACTGCACAAGGCGGTGGTTACATTGATGGTATAGCAAAAAGGAAATGGCAAGGCAAAATTACCATCAAGCAAAACGGAAAGGATACGACTTTTATTATTAATGGAGAATATAAAGTAGCCAAGCCGTATGTAAGTGTGCAAGCGGCCGCTCAAACAGTTTTGTATAAAAATTGTGGCAACGAACTGAAACTAAGTTGTCCTCCATTGGGTGCTGATTTTAAACCTAGCTATACGGGTTCTACAGGGGCTAAAGTTCTAAGTGGTAACGAAATTGGTAAAGTAACGGTGGTGCCGAATTCCCCTCAAGTTAAACTTAAGATATATAGTAATGGCAATTTCCTTGATGAGATGTCTTATAATGTACTTTTGGTACCCTTACCAACGGTAAAAATCTATAATGGAAACCAAGAAGTAGATCCAAAGTTAGGACTTAAAGCTCCTTTTCCTGCGAGATTAAAAGTTGTTGCAGAGCCTGAGTATAATTTTGCCAAATTGAATCCTCGTGACGCCCGATATAATATAGCCCAGGTGGAAGTTTCTGTAATTCGAAGACGTTCACGTAAACTAACCATGACTTTTAATTCGGGTAATATAGATTTATCCTTTTTAAATGGTCCTGGTGTTATGGATGGCGACATATTGCTCATTGATGTACAAAAGGTGCAACGAGCTAATTTTGAAAATCAGATTGAAGATATTAAAATGTTGGCAGCTAAGCCAATTAGCATAACCAAATAACTTTAACCTAAATCATTATCGCTCTAAGAGATAACTTTAATGGATTAAGGGGGAATAAGTTCATCCTCTTTTAATCCATTAATATTTTAAACCATCTAGCTTCTATTTGCTTTGTGCCCATAAGTCCATTATTTACGAATATTGATAGAAAAGAGAAAACCTTCCCTAAGGATTTCAGTAAGTTGTTAAGTCAGCTGAGGACATAAAAAATGATTGATATTTTTTTACATAAAAACTTAAGAGATACCAAACACAAGCAATATCGAAATATAAAGATTTATTTTTGGTGTGTAATTGTCTTGATTGCCTTTCTTATCCCATACTGTATCTACTTTGCCGTTTATTATCCAAACGACACGGTCAAAATTTGGAATAACTACATTTGCGTGAGTCTGTTTGCCTTTTCTTTGGTTTTACTAAGATTTGCTCCAAGCTTTAAATTCACTTTGGTATATGGGGCAATTTTGTCCTATATACCAATCATGATAAGTGTTTATCATACAGGAGGTTTATATTCCGCCGATTTAGCTTGGGTATTTGTTTGTTTGGTCACACAAAGTCTTATAATTGAATATTGGTGGGGCAGTGTTGCTACGTTACTTATTGTGTCGTTTTTGGTATATCTTTATATTTATGAAAATCAATTAGATTCAGCCCACAATATTTTTAAAAACTATTTGCTTACTCACAACAACACGCATTATTTTTTCACTTGGACTTTTGTAGTAATTTTATTGGCTGTGGTGGTGGGCACTTTTGGAAGAGTACTATCAAATACCAACAAAAAGTTGGAGGCTCTTAGCAATCAAAAAATAAATGAATTGGAGATTCTTATAAAGCAGAAAACCGAAGAAATGAGCGAATTTAGAGGCAAGTTGGCCCGCGACTTTCACGATGAAATGGGGAACAGACTGGCTTCCATTAATATTCTTTCTCAATCAATTTTGGTGACCCTAGCGCAGCAAGAGAACAGTGCTTCAATAAAAATGCTTGATTCTATTTCTAGACACTCCAAGGAATTGTTTGACGGCACAAAAGATTTTATTTGGTCGATTGATTTTAAAAGTGATTATTTATTTGAATTATACATTTATTTGAGGGAATTTGGAGAACAATATTTTAGTGATATTGAGGTTAGTTTTGTTTCTTCCTGTATCTTATCGGATCAATCATTGTATCATTTTCCTGCCACTACAGGTAGGCATATCATTTTAATGTGTAAAGAAATAATGACCAACGCCGCAAAACATGCTAGTTGTACCGAGGTAACTTTTGAGATTGGTATTAGAAATAATATGGCCTATATTTTTTTATCAGACAATGGAGTTGGTTTTAATATAAAAGAAGTTCCTTCAAGGGGAATATCAAACATAAAAAAGAGAACCAATGAAATAAATGGTCTCCACGAGCTTAGATCATCGCCACAAGGCACGGTACACGAGTTTTATATACCTTTACAAAAACATTCATTTTAAAACCTACCCTTTTTGGGTAGGTAAAATAGCACATCTATTTTTTACTTTTGTAATAGTGAACACGCATTCAAAAAATATTATCATAATTGAGGATAACGAAGATATTCGTGAGGGTTTCGAATTGTTAATAAATTCAACTGATAAATTTTTTGTTTCTCATACATTTGAGAGTTGCGAAAAGGCCTTGGAAACCATCAAAACGACAAAGCCTGATATCATTTTAATGGATATTGACCTTCCTGGAATGTCGGGTATTGAAGGGACAAAAGTTATTAAGACCGAATATCCAAAAATTGAAATCTTGATGATTACCATTTTTGAGAACAGTCATCGTGTTTTTGAAGCACTTTGTGCAGGTGCAACAGGATATATAACTAAAAACAGCACACACGTTCAGCTTTTACATGCGTTAGATGAAATTACATTCGGGGGAGCCCCCATGAGTGCCAACATCGCCAGGATGGTAGCACAATCCTTTTTTATAAAAGATAACCAACTGCTTTCAGAACGCGAAATGGATGTTTTGAAGCTTCTAGTTGATGGAAAGAGTTATAAAACTATTGCAGAAGTATTAGATATTAGCTTATCCACGGTAAAATTTCATATTAAAAATATTTACCTAAAGTTGCAAGTAAATTCCAGAGAGGACGCTATTAGCAAAGCTAAAGCAGAAAAAATTATCTAGATCAAATAGATAACTCACTTTTGCAATAAATGATGTCAATTAGGGGTTCCTATTTTTTATTCTTGGTATCCTCACCCTTATTGTTCAACTTATCCTTGAAATATAGATAACAAAAAAAGCACACGAGCATGAGCATAAAAAGACCATAACTTTGTGCAAAACCCACATTAATGGTTTGGTGAACACCAATTATAAAAAACACTACAGCCAGGGATAAAAGAATCGTCAGTTTTAACATAAATTTTTTTAGTAAAAGTATAAATTTTGGGAATTGAAATAAAAGCAGCAACACAGTTTTAATAGGTTAGTAAGATAAATTTAGGTTAAACAAGTAATGAGTTCAAATTCAAGAATAGAAAGTTTACAGTTATCACGCCAATTAATTTGTTAGATAGTTTCGGAAATTTAGCACTTAAAATATTTCCAAAATGATAATATTTTGGTTATCATTGTTTTTAACCTTTTTTATGGATATTAATACAACAACCGAAGAGGCATTTATAAGAAATCCTGAAAAGCCGACATTAGCTTTTAAGGGCAATCCTAAGGAATACTTAGCAATATTTTACACCAATTTGTTTTTGAATATTGTTACACTAGGGTTTTATTATCCATGGAGTAAGATAAAAAGTTATAAATTCTTTTTTAACAATACACAACTTAACGGTACTGGGTTTCAATTTCATGGTACCGGCAACGAATTATTTAAAGGGTTTTTAATATTTGCTGGATTTATCTTGTTCCTACTGGGTCTATATTTTGGTTCCATTTTTTTGGCCACTTACTTTCAAATATATTGGCTTATTGCTGTGGCGGTGTTGATTTATTTGTTAGCATTCGTTTTTGTGTTTCCTTTTGCACTACATAGGCGAATGAAGTATTTAACCGGTCGTACCACTTGGAGAGGAGTGCAATGGGGTTTTGGAGGCAATGCCAATTCCCTTTACATAAGATTTTTTATAGATTTAATCTTGTGCGTACTTACATTAGGCATTTATATATTTTGGTTTAGAGCCAATAATATCAAATATAGAATAGAAAACTTAAAACTGGGGAATATATCCTTTAAATTTAAGGGAGAAGGAGGCGACTTGTTTTTTCTTTTTTTGATAGTATTATTCAATCTTGCATCAGTTTTTGTGGTGATTTTACTTCCGATTTTAGTCCTCATTTCTTCATTAAAGTTGGAGCCTCCATTTCAACTTTATTCTGGGCTTTACTATGTAATTTTTTTAATATTTAGTCCTCTTCTTTCATTGAAATATATGTTGGAGTTTTATTTTAACAATACCAAGGTTTATCAAGAAGATAAAGTGGTAAGCATGTATGTTAAGTTTCCAGTGCTTACCTTGATTAAAAAATTGTCCAAAACATTCTTATTAACATTAGTTACCTGTGGTATCTACGCACCCGTATTTGCGGTAGATTTATATAAATTCTTTTTAGAAGGGGTAAATATCAAAGGCGAATTGTATTTGGATGAGGTGATGCAAACACAGCAAGAGTATAAAGAAAATGCTGGTGAAACTATAAGTGACTTCTTAGATATAGATTTTATATAATGATAAAATATTCAGGTAAGTATTTTGACGGAGTCACGAGCAAACAACACTTGGTGCAAGTAGCTATAGTGGAGGATGTTAAAATTACGCTATATTTTGAGGATCAAGAGTTGGTGATTCCTTTTGAGGAGGTTAATACAATAGAACATTTTGGCAATCAGACAACTTATTTTAAAATAGGGAAAGATTTTCCTTATCGTACCATAGAAATCGATTCGGCAGAGGTGTTACAGCGTACAAAAAAATACAGCTCAGTAGCAGATAAACTCCATATTGATATTGCGCAGGGGGGTATTAAAAATGTAATTTTAATTACCGCAATTACATTTCTGTTTTTTGGATTTCTTATTGTATACGGACTGCCTTTTCTAGGAGAGATTATTGGCGGCAACATTCAAAAAAAAAAAAAAAAAAGTATTGGAGAGGCGTATTATAAACAGTTTGTTGCGAGCTCAAAGGTAGATACCTTCAAAACCAATTCAATTAACAAATTGATTGCAAACTATTCACTAAGCGCTAAATATAAAATAAATCTCACAGTGGTAGAAAGCGAACAAAAGAATGCCTTTGCACTGCCAGGTGGGTACATAGTGATTTTTACGGGTATCTTGGAGGAAATGGATAAGCCTGAACAGTTAATGGGCTTGGTGGCGCATGAAGTTACACATATTAATCATCGACATAGCATGAGGGCGCTTGGTCGATCCATTTCTAGTTATTTACTATTTAGCTGGGTTATTGGAGACGCTGCCGGGATTACATCGGTGTTAGTTGAAAACTACAACCAATTTATGGCACTTTCTTACTCAAGGGAACTGGAAGCTGACGCTGACAAAACAGGGGCAGAACTGATGATAAAAAACAAGATCGATCCTAAGGGAATGATTGAACTAATGAATATCCTTAAAAAAGAGGATAAAGATGGTCAACAAGAATTTTTACAAACACATCCATTAACTGAAAACAGAATATCTAATTTAAAAAAGCAATTGGCAAATCAAAAAGAAGTTCCGACACCACCACCCTTGGCCTTTTTCTGGCAAGAATTTAAAAAATAATAAATACAAAAATTTAAAACTTGGCACTACCCATTTTGTGGGTTAACAATCTCATAATTAATAACGTCAGCTCTTCCATTGTTACTATAACTTTTGCTTTTTTCAAATATTTTAAGTTAATATCTTTTTGTGATAAAAGTGCGTTTGCCTTGGTTTATGATGAAGAACCTTTGCAAAAATTATTAACAAGAGTTAAATCATTAATATTGATACATTTAACATACTATTCCTTAACTATATTTTCAACATCCACATCCTTCAGTTTTTTCATCAAAATTGTTTGTTTTTCAATAATTGGGTTTAACAAACCATAAATCGTTGAGATTTCTGAGGCACTCAAATCACCAAAAACGAGCTCTCCAACTTTGGTCATATTAGGGTCATTTTCCGATAATATAATTTTTCCTGCCGCCGTTATCCTTAATTTTTTGCTTCTTTTATCATGTTCATCTTGAAATTCCTCAATAAAATCCATGTTAATCAATCGTTTTATTATTTCTATACCACTGGTAAACTCTGAATTCATCTCAAGAATCAAATGGGTTTTTGTACTATTCGGCATTTGCTCTATCACCTTCAGGTAGGCATAATCTTCTACATTATGTAAAGGTGTGTTTTGAAGCAATTTTTTGGAATAGGCCAAAAGGAACTTTGAAATTTTTCTAAAAAATATAGAAAGGACAGTGCTACCAGGAAGTGAACGGTTGTGAAACTCAAAAAATAATGGGCTATGTTGATCCTCTTTGGATATTTTCTTAAGGTATTGCCTACAAAATATTTCCAAATTTATATCCTTGTCATGCTCTTTATACTCATTAAGTTCAGCCATAAAGGCTTGTAACAGCTGATATTTATCCATGGGCTACTAAGTGCGCTACGAAATGGTAGTATTTATTTTTACAAAAGTACAAATAAATTATATTTCTTTTGTTAATTGTATGTATTAGTATTATTATTGCATCACCATTTTACGTAATCGTAATAAATATGATCGCCAAACTTGAGAATGTGAATAAGATTTATACCATGGGCGACAATACTATTGTTGCCTTAGAAAAAACAAATCTCGAAGTGCAAGAGGGCGAATTATTGCTTATTATTGGTCCGTCTGGATCGGGTAAAACGACACTATTATCTCTTTTGGGCTGTGTTATTTATCCTACAGAAGGTAGGTTGTGGGTGGATGGACAAGAGGTGAATAAGTTAAACCAAACTCAATTAGCCAAGCTGAGACTTAATTCTCTTGGTTTTGTTTTTCAATCCTTTAATTTACTGGCACCTTTAAATGCTGAGGATAATGTGATTATGCCATTAAGACTGCAAGGAGTACCCATGCGAGAAGCCAAAGCGAGAGCGGAAGCAGCGCTACAAATGGTTGGCATGATAGATAGACGCTATAACAAACCTAAAGAACTATCTGGTGGCCAACAACAAAGAGTGGCTATTGCTCGTGCCTTAGTAACCAAACCCAAAATGTTGTTATGTGATGAACCTACAGCCTCCTTGGATAACGTTTCTATGGGGGTGGTAATGAAAGAATTACGTGCTTTGGCTGACGATGGAAAAGCTGTAGCGGTAGTTACCCACGATCCAAGGCTAAAAGAATATGCACATCGTACCATAGAAGTGAAGAACGGAATGGTTTATCCAATTTAAATAAATTGATTTAATATATTTTTAATATGAAACTCGTATACAAATCCTCCATTTTAATAATATTGGCGCTCGCATTGTTAGCCTGTGGCAAGAAAGAAGAAAAGGTTGAGACCGTTACCGCCATTAAAAGTGTGGTAAATCCAAATCAAATATTTGGCTTAGGGAGAATAGAACCACATGGTAAAATTACCCAACTCAATTCTGAGGTTACGGGAATTGTGACTGATGTATATGCCAAAGTTGGTGATACACTGCGAAAAAATCAGGCGATACTTAAATTAGCCACTGATGTTGAGCAGTCACAAACTACCCAAATACAAGCCAAAATAGCAACACAAAAGATTGCAGTAGAAGTAGAGCAAGCTAGGCTAAATTCTTTGAACGAAAAACTAAATAATGCCAAAACCAATTTTGAGCGCGCTTCGAATCTTTTTAAAACTGGCTCGGAAACAAAACAATCTTTTGATAATTCTAAAGCCAACTACGATCAACTGGTTCAGGATAAAATTGCCCTCGAGCGTGGAATTGAACAAAATAAAAAGAAAATAGACGAGCTAATTACAGACCTCAAATACTATCAGGCAGTGGTGGAAAGAAAAACCATAAAAGCCCCATCGAATGGTACTTTATTGTCATTAGACGTGCTCAAAGGCAATGCATTGACACAACAAAACACCATAATTGGAGATTTTGCACCTGAAGGAAATTTGTTGACGATTATAGAAATTGACGAACTATTTGCAAATGAAATCCAAATAGGGCAATTGGCTTATATCAGAAATCAAGGAGAAATGGATACATTAAGTACTGGAAAGGTTGTTTTTGCTGCACCATATTTAAAGAAAAAATCATTATTCTCCGATAAAGTGGGTGATCAGGAAGATAGGCGCATAAGGGAAGTACATATTGAGTTAGATAAAAACAATAAGGTATTGATTGGCAGTAGAGTAGAAGCGGTTATAACCATCAAATAAGATTTACAATGTTTAAAATCGCACTTAAATTCATTTTATACGACAAACCAAAATCGTTTGGCGCCCTCTTTGGCGTGATAATTTCGGTATTCTTGATTGGCCAACAATCTGGCATTTTTATTTTTCTTACTGGAGGAATGTCTCGATTGGTATCTGGTAATCCAAATGTACTTTGGGTGGTAGATAGTAAAACCACCAATGTAAATGCCTTAGGCCAAATCGATACGCGAGTAGGATATCAAATTCAAAGTATTAAAGGCGTTAAAAAAGTGTATCCTTTTGTAATTGCCAGTGGTTCAGCGAAGTTTGCCAATGGTAAATCAGCTGGTGTAAGCATAGTTGGGACACAATCACCAGATTTTGTAGGTGGACCGTGGAATATAATTCAAGGCGACAAAAATATGTTGATGTACGACGGTGCACTTAGCACAGATATGTTTGATTCAAAAGCCCTTGGGGACATCAAACCTGGCGAGTATTTCGAGATAAATGGCAAAAAGGTTTATAACGCCGTACAAACTAGCGGCGTGAGGGGTTTTGGTGGGATTTACGCCTTTACCACCATTGAACGAGCTCGAATGTTGGGCAAGGTCAATACAAATAAAGTTAGCGCATTTTTAGTAAAATATGAAAAAGGGGCTGATTCCATTGCTATTCAAAAGACCATAAACGAAAATATTTTTGGAGTAAAAGCTTGGACAAGCACGGAGTTTGATAAAATAACTGTAAAAACTGTACTTGGAAGCAGTGGTATTGCGATTTCCATCGGAACCATGATTGTATTTGCCACCATCGCGGGATTTGTAATTATTGGCCTTACCTTATATTCAGCCACAATCGATCGAATCAAAGACTACGGCACGCTCAAAGCCATAGGAGCGACAAACGGCTACATTCGCAAAATAATTCTTTGTCAGGCCATTATCATTGCTTTGGTTGGTTTCGTATTTGGCTACGCCTTGGTAGAGGGTTTTAGAAATGGAATCGCCAAGGCAGGGACCATTTTTAACTTTACTCCTGAGTTGAGAATTGCCCTATTCTGTTTGACTATTGTTATAGCCATTTCTGGCACCTTGTTCGCCATCAGAAGAATCGTAAAATTAGAACCTGCTGCCGTATTTAGAGGCTAATTAATTCACATAAAAGCATGAAAAAGATACTTATTACCTTTTTACTTTTACAAAACATTGGGTTGTTTGCACAAACTAAGCTGGAATTAAGCCTGACGGAAGCAATGGACTATGCACTGAAAAACAGGCCAGACCTACAAAACGCACACCTTAAGCAAGATTTGGCACAAAATGAGGAAGAAAAACTGTATTCACTTGTATTCCCAAAAGTAACGAGTTCGTTTGACTTAAGGGATAATACGCAACTACAAACGAATATAATTCAATCTCAAAAAGTGCAATTTGGTGCAAAATACAATGCCACCTTAGGGTTAGATGTACAACAGCCTTTGTTTGATCCAACTTTCGGTGCTGTGCGAAAAGCAGCAAAAATTAACATAGAAGGAGAAAAGCTTGCTATTATAAAAGCAGAAACCGATATAAAATACCAAGTGGCTCAAGATTATTATTCGCTAATTCTTAACAAAGTAAAACGAGACGTAGCAAAGATCAATATGCAACGCAATGAAAAATATTTTAATGAAGCAAAAAATAAATTTGACAATGGTACAATACTAAAAACCGATTTGGACCGATTTAAAATAGATTTTTTGAATTCAAAAGTAGGTTTTGAAAGGGAGGAAAATAATTATATCCTTTCAAAAGCCAAAATTTTAAGTACCATTGGAGCAGAGCCTAATGGTGAAATTACACTTAAAGACTCCATAAGTGTGCTTCAGTCTGTGCTAGAGCCGTCCGCCTTCACTACAAATGCAGAAAATAGAATTGAATTTAAACAAGAATCAAATGCTTTGTTGGCTGCCAATTACAATATCAGGCGATATAAAATGGATGCATTGCCACGGGTCTCACTTTATGGATACTATGGCACACAAGCGCTCAGAAGTAAATTTGATATGTTTAATAGTACAAGCAATTGGAATCCATTTAATTACATAGGCCTCAAGGTAAATTTTACCATATTCGATGGTACGCTGCGAAGGAATAACTTGGATCAAGCCAAAATCCAAACGAAAATTAGCCAAAATAACCTCAACAATTGGAAAAGAATCATCACTTACGAACAACAATCTGCCAGCTTGAATCTAAAAAATGCTTATAACGGACTTGCTGTGGCTAAAGAAAATCTACAACAAGCCAATGAAATTCTTAAGGTAAACCAATCGCGTTTTACTGAAGGTAACATTACTTATGCGGAACTAGTGAACGCAGAAAAGACATTGGCAGATGCACAGTCCAACTATATAGCTTCTATTTATGATTACCTTTTGGCACAATTGAACAATCAAAAGGCGCAGTCAGGGCTTTGATAAATAAGCGAAAATTTATTTAACCACCTCATAATCTACATAATCCCCTTTGTTGTTACCGTTGGTATTTCTTTTATCTTTTGATAAATACTCTACGTTTATTTCCCCTTCTTGCCTTTTGGAGCTGGTTTGATTATAGTACTTTTGCTGCTGTTGATTTACAAATTTTGAAAGGTAATATTTTACTAAAAATTTGTTAAGCTTATAAAGAATATAAAGTACAACTAATGTGTAAAGAATGAATTTCATACGTTAAAATTCCAATTTTGATGTGAAGTTTTATCAATAGATCCTAAAACGAAAGGTTGATAAGATAAATTCCAAAAGAGGAATAAATCTTTAAACGAATTTTGTTTGATCCGTTTAAAGATTTATCCAAAATTAGCTATCTACTTAAGTATAAATTTCTTTCGCCATAGATTTTTAAGAAGTAATCATCAAATAGATCTTCTATAAAATAGATTGCTTCTCCTGTGGATTTCATTTCTGGCCCGAGCTCTTTATTCACTCCAGGGAATTTGTTAAAAGAGAAAACTGGAATTTTGATAGCATAACCCTCTTTTTTAGGATTAAACACAAAATCTTTCACTTTTTTCTCACCCAACATCACTTTGGTAGCATAGTTCACATAAGGTTCTTGATAGGCTTTGCAAATGAAAGGTACTGTTCTCGACGCTCTAGGATTAGCTTCTATCACATAAACCACTTCGTTTTTAATAGCAAATTGAATATTGATTAAGCCAACTGTTTTAAGTGCCAAGGCCACCTTTTTGGTAATTTCTTCAATTTGGCGAATTTCCAAAGGTCCTAAGTTGAAAGGTGGAAGCACCGCATTAGAATCACCGGAGTGTATACCAGCTGGTTCCACGTGTTCCATAATACCAATAATATAAGCATCCTCTCCATCACAAATGGCATCAGCCTCAGCTTCTATGGCTCCTTCTAGAAAATGGTCAATGAGTACTTTATTGCCAGGTATATCATTTAACAATGTCACTACATGATTTTCAAGCTCTTCTTCATTGATCACGATTTTCATGCTTTGGCCACCTAACACGTAGGATGGACGCACAAGAAGTGGAAACCCAAGCTCTTTGGATAAGTTTACAGCATCTTCCGCATCTTCTATTACTGCGAAACGAGGATATGGTACATTTATTTCTTGTAACAAAGTCGAAAAGCTACCTCTGTCTTCTGCTAAATCAAGCGATTTAAAGTCAGTTCCAATGATTTTAATACCATAGCGTTCAAGCTTTTCTGCCATTTTGAGAGCAGTTTGTCCACCAAGCTGGACAATAACTCCAACCGGTTTCTCATGTAAAATGATATCGTACACATGTTCCCAGAAAACAGGCTCAAAGTATAGTTTGTCAGAAATATCTGGGTCGGTAGATACGGTCTCGGGATTACAGTTGATCATGATCGTTTCATATCCGCATTCCTTAGCAGCCAATACACCATGCACACATGAATAATCAAATTCGATTCCTTGGCCAATTCTGTTAGGGCCAGAACCAAGTACAATTATTTTTTTTCTATCTGTACTTATTGATTCGTTTTCTCCATCAAAGGTTGAATAATAGTAAGCGGTCTTTGCCTCAAACTCAGCGGCGCAAGTATCCACCATTTTGTACACCCGCTTTATTCCAAGTTCTATCCTTTTGGTAAAAACTTCACTTTCTAAACATCTTAAAACATGGGCAATTTGTCTATCGGCAAATCCCTTTTGTTTGGCTTCAAGCAAAAGCTCTTTTGGAAGGCTGGCTAAAGTGAATTTAGCAAGTTCCTTTTCAACATATACTAAATCTTCTACTTGAGCCAAAAACCATCTGTCAATTTTAGTTAATTGATGAATGTTTTTAAGCGACATACCTAATTTAAAGGCATCATAAATATGAAAAAGTCTATCCCAGCTTGGGTTTTTCAAACTTTTGGTTATCAAATCTTGATCTACTGCCTCTTTACCATCCGCACCAAGTCCATTTCTTTTAATTTCTAACGATTGACAGGCTTTTTGTAATGCTTCTTGAAAAGTTCTGCCGATACCCATGGCCTCACCTACAGATTTCATTTGCAAGCCCAAGTGGCGATCGGCTCCTCTGAATTTATCAAAATTCCAACGAGGTATTTTTACGATTACGTAATCTAGAGAAGGTTCAAAATAAGCTGACGTCGTGCCTGTGATAGGATTTTTTAGTTCATCTAAATTATAACCAATGGCTAACTTGGCAGCAATTTTTGCAATTGGATAACCAGTTGCCTTAGAAGCTAAAGCTGAAGAGCGCGATACTCGTGGATTTATTTCAATACCTATAATTTCTTCAGTGTCAGGATGGGTGGCAAACTGTACGTTACAGCCTCCAGCAAATTGACCAATACCGTTCATCATTTTAATGGCCATGTCACGCATTTTCTGATAGAGTGTGTCAGAAAGTGTTTGCGCAGGCGCTACTGTTACTGAATCTCCAGTGTGCACACCACATGGATCAAAATTCTCTATTGAACAAATAATAATAATGTTACCATTGCCATCTCTTAACAACTCAAGTTCGTATTCTTTCCAGCCTAAGATTGACTGTTCCACGAGCACCTCATGGATAGGAGAGGCGTTTAGGCCTACATTTAGCGCTTCATCAAATGTTGCTGGGTCGTTGACAAATCCTCCACCAGTTCCACCTAGCGTATAAGATGGACGAATAACTAGAGGAAACCCAATTTCTTGGGCAATTTGTTTACCTTCTAAAAATGACCTCGCAGCTCTACCTTTACAAACCCCAACATTGAGTTCTAACATTTTTTGACGGAATTTTTCTCTGTCTTCGGTCGTTTCTATGGCTTTAAAATCAACACCAATTACCCTTATTCCGTGTTTTTTCCAGATACCAGCTTTTTCGCAGTCGATGGCCAAGTTAAGCGCAGTTTGACCACCCATCGTTGGCAATACTGCGTCAATTTCTTTATGTTTTTCTAATATTTCTAAAATTGATTTTTTTTCTAGCGGTTTCAAATATACATGATCAGCAGTCATAGGATCTGTCATGATGGTAGCTGGATTGGAATTAATCAAAACTACCTCTATTCCTTCCTCTCTTAGCGACCGAGAAGCTTGGGTTCCTGAATAATCAAATTCACAAGCTTGACCAATAATTATTGGACCACTTCCTATTATCAAAACCGACTTAATACTATTGTCCCTAGGCATTTATAATATGATTTAAAAGATTCAAAAATTTAAAAATGGAATAATGGGGTAGTTTCTATCCACAAAATCTCACAAACATAATTGTTTCGCCCTAAAAATACCAATGATTTACATTAAGATTATGTCCTTATGTAAGATTTAACAATTATTTAACAAATTATTTTGAGTTAAAAAGTCAATTAAAAAATTCTATAAATTTTTGGATTTCTTATACAAATAACAGTGATATGCTGATAATGAGGAGATAATATATTATTGGGTAAAAATTTATTTAACAATTACAATAAAAAATATAACTTAAATTAGTCACTTTTTGTTGTGCTTACGTATATATTTCCATATAACAATACTGCTTCTTACACAAATTTTATGAAAACTTACATTTACACTTGGATAGCCCTTAGTATTTTTAGTATTTCGATTAATTCTATGGCACAATGCCCCACCAACGTTGAAACAGGAACAAATCTTGTTAAGAATTTTGATTTCGCTAATGGCTACACCGACTGGAGTCATGCCACCGACTACACTAGGTTTACTCCATGCGGTTCATGCTGGTCTGCCCCTGGTAGGATTTATGTAGGAAGTAATCCTGTCCTTTTTAACTCTGGTTTCGGAACCATGAACGATCACACCGCCACTGCAGACGGTCAAATGCTAATGGTCGATGGATTGTGTACTCCAGGAATTAAATTATGGAGTCAGTCGGGAATTCCTGTTTTACCAAATACCAATTACTTTTTTGAAGTTTGGGTTACAAGAATTATTAATGGCAGTCCTAATGGAACCTTACAATTTGATATAAATGGAGTTAACTTGCCGACAACAATTGATGCAGATCAAGCAGTTGGTACTTGGGAACAATTTACAACGGTTTGGAACTCTGGCCCAACACCACCCGCTACAATAACAATCAGTATAGAAAACACAACTACAACTGGATGTAATTCAGCAGTAGACTTTGCCATTGATGATATAACTTTCACCCCTGGCTGCGGATTTGGTACTGCAGGTCCCACTCCCAACCTTGGTGTAGATAGGTCTATTTGTGGTACAGGTGGCTCACTTACACTAAATTCTAATGTAACACCTGCCAGCAATGTTGAGATTCAATGGAGCGACAGCCCAACCATTTTTACTAATGCGAACTATAACAAAACTATTACAGCACCTGGCACTTACTCTGTTTGTACTAGACAAGGAGGATCATGCTGGAAATCAAGTGTGGTTAATATTAGTAGTACCTTTTCGGTAGACCTAGGGCCAGATGTAACACTTTGTAATCCTGTAACCGCTACATTAGATGCTGTTTACACAGGCCCAGGTGTAAAATATAGATGGTACAAAAACTTCCCAACTAGAGCAGGAGGCAATGATACTGCTAGAACCTACTTAGTTACTTCCGGGGCTAATTATCGTGTAGATGTTATAGATCCTGTTTGTGGCACACGTAGTGATAATATAATAATCACGAGTAATGCCGCCACACCTAATGACGCCACCTATTGTACAACAGGCAGTACAGTGCCATTATCTGTAACTGGTACAGGAAGGTATAGGTGGTGTAGCAATGCTTCGGGCACCTGCACTCGTTTAGCTAGAGGAACAAGTTATACCACTCCTGCATTAACAGCTCCCACTTCTTATACTTACTATGTAGAAGACACCTCTACTTTTTCTTTAAATGTTGGGCCAAGTTTGATTAGAAATGCCGCTGGAAGGGCTATAGGAGCAAGAGAAGCTTCTGTACCAAATGATATGATTGATCCACAACCAAGAGATGGCACGGATACTACTAACGCAGGTTCACAGCTACTTACACAATTAATATTTAATGCATACACCAGCTTTAGAATAGATTCAATTTCTGTTGCGGTAGCAAATTATTACTGCGATGCAAGCACATCTGATAAGGTAGTGTTAAGAATTAGAGATAAAAACAATAAAAATTTGCCGGGTTCTCCGATAACTTACTCTAGACCATGCCAAGTTAAAAATGATGCAACTTTTCCAGCAGGGATTATAAGAATACCCATTAACATCACCATACCTCAAGGTGATGGTTACAGCATTGAAATGGTAAAAAGTAATGGTAATAATAGAAATATATTTGTTTTCTTAAACGATAATTCAAGTGGCTCTTTGCCAACCACGGTGAGATATAAATACCCTACCATATATAAAGATATTTCTGGAGATAATGTGGTAGAGTTCGTTAGTAATTCTAGAGATTTTAATCTTTACTATAAAGCCACAGCCTATCCAGGATATTTTGACTGGAGAATAACAAAAGGAATCAATTGCCAAAGAGTACCTGTTCGGGCTATTTATCAATGTCCTCTTCCTGTAAATTTTGTTGATTTTCATATTATTAACGACCATCAACAAGTGCTAGTTAATTGGAAAACAGTTGATGAAAAAGATAATGACTATTTTGCTATTGAACGATCTATGGACGGCAAAAATTTTGTAGAAATAGGTAGAGTCGATCGAGATGGTGGTCAATCAGAATTGCAATATTTTAGTTTCAATGATCAGACTCCTCTTGCTGGTAATTCTTATTATAGAGTTAAACAAGTGGATAAAGATGGAGATTTGTCTTACACCAGCGTCCAAGCAGTGGTACGGGAGGTGGACGAATTGATAAGTATATATCCTAATCCGGCAGATAGGTCTGCAATAATTCAGGTTCTTACTGCTAATTCTGATAAATTGGTTTTAAAAATCAGAAATGCTTCTGGTCAGGAAATTGAAACCATTGATTTTGAAACGAATATGAAACAATCATTTGGTGAGCAACTTAATACTGGGCTTTATTTTTTAGAGCTACTAACCTCAGGTACAAAGCATACTTATAAGTTTATTAAGAATTGATTGCTTTAAAATTAAGAAAGACAAGACATTGAAAACCATAAATTTATCTTTTTCTAAAAAGTTAAGTTTGGGTCAAATTGTGTTGATATCTACATAATTAGACAGTTTGGTGAGGTATTGTTGCAAATTTTAATTAATTTTGTGTGCTCTTCTCAAATCTTAGTTGATAAGAAATCCTTTGTATTATGTTGTAAATCAAAAGGAAGAGCTCAAAGAATTGGAAAATAATATGTCTTGGTTTCATAGAAAGGAAAAGGGTATTGTAACCCCGACCGAATTAAAAAAAGAAACACCAGATGGGTTATGGTATCAATGCCCGCAGTGCAAAAAGGTGATGCACGTAAGAGAACATCGCAAAAGTGCCTACGTGTGCCCGTCTTGTAACTACCATGAAAAAATTAGTTCAGAAGATTATTTTGAAGTACTTTTTGACGAAAACGAATATGAAGAACTAGACAAACACCTTAGCTCTTCGGATCCCTTAAAATTCGTAGACACAAAAGCTTACCCTGATAGAATCGTTGCTACCCAGAAAAAGAGCGGCTTAGTAGATGCAGCTCGTACTGGATTTGGCAAGATGGAGGGAATCGATGTGGTGATTACTTGCATGGATTTTGGGTTTATTGGAGGCTCGATGGGCTCCGTGGTTGGTGAAAAAATTGCAAGGGGTATAGATTATGCTAGGAAACATAAGATTCCTTTTATTATGATCTCTAAGTCGGGTGGAGCAAGGATGATGGAAGCTGGTTATTCACTTATGCAAATGGCAAAAACTTCCGCCAAATTAGCCTTGTTAAGTGAAGAAAAAATTCCTTATATCTCCATTTTAACCGATCCAACAACAGGTGGCGTGACAGCTTCTTTTGCGATGCTAGGTGACTTTAACATTTCTGAACCTGGCGCTTTGATTGGTTTTGCAGGCCCAAGAGTAATTCGTGAAACGATTGGTAAAGACTTACCAGAAGGATTTCAAAGTGCAGAATTTGTGCTTGAACATGGCTTTTTAGATTTTATTGTGGACAGGAAAGAAATGAAACAAAAGCTGGCTGACTTGCTCAATATGCTTAAATAGTTTTTAGTATATTTCAAAACAGAAAGCTACTTAGAACAAGTAGCTTTTTTCATTTTACCAATTTTGAGCAGAAATATTTTTAGTTTTTAGGAAAGGACGCTCTTTTTTTTTCGACAAATAACCTATATCTTTCAAAACAAATTTCTAAATCATTTTTACATGTTCAACAAAGAGGCAAAAAAGATCGTGGAGGATTTAACCAACATTAGCAATATTATTGGCAAAGGTACTACTGTTGAGGGAAACATCGAATCTCAAGGAAACGTGCGAATAGAAGGTAAGGTTATCGGCAATATAAATACCAAATCAAAGCTTGTAATGAGTGAAACTGCGCAAGTAGAAGGTAACATAATCGCTCAAAATGCCGAGATTGCTGGTTTAATAAAAGGTAAAATTGAAGTTGCTGATCTTTTAGTTCTTAAAGTTAGTGCTACTATTAATGGTGATATTTTAACCGCTAAGCTTGCTGTTGAACCAGGGGCTAATTTTAACGGTATTTGCAAAATGTCTACTACTGAAAATCCAAAATCAACTGTAGCCACAAACACGAAAGTTGAAGCTTAGAATTAACTAATTTTCTTCTTTCACCTTTTTTTCAGTAGGTTTATTAGTGATGATCATTTATAATGAAAAAGCTTGTTGTTCTTGCACTTATTTGTTCTTCTTTTTTGGTTTATGCTCAATCTGCTGCTAAACTTATTTCAAAAGGGGAAGTATTTTTTAAAGATAATAAATTTACAAAAGCCCTCGAATTTTTTGAACAAGCCTATGCAATAGATCCCAAGAACGTTGATCTAAACTACAAAATGGGGCTCTGTTATTTAGCTACATTTCCCAAATCCAAATCGTTACAGTATTTACGTCAGGCTATAGAAAATTCCCCCAAGCCGACTAAAGAAATGTATTTGGCATATGCAGGTTCATTACACATTAACCACCAGTTTGACAAGGCCATAGAGTTTTACAAAAAAGCTGACCCAGGCAATACCAATGCCAAAGCCACCTCCAAGTCCATTAAAGAATGTGAATTTGGTAAAAAATATTTGGCGTCGCCGCAAGATTTTAAAATTACTAATCTTGGCGAACGAATAAATACCCCTCAAGCCGAGTACCTTCCTCGTATCACTGCAGATATGATGACCATGTATTTTACTTCCAGAAGAACGGGCTCCACTGGCGGGAAGTTGGATGTAGACGACAGCCCTTTTGAAGATGTATATATGTGCAAAAACAAAGGTGGAGCTTGGGATGCCCCTATGTTGCTTACAAAACCAATAAATAGTGAAATACATGACGCCTGTGTTGGGGTTTCAGAAGATGGTCAAACTATGTTTGTGTACAAAGGAAGTAACGGTGGAGATATTTTTGAAACTGAACTTAAAGGGGATAAATGGGGTGAACTAAAGAGTGTAAGTATTAACACAGAACAGTTTGAGTCATCGCCATCTTTGTCACCCGACGAACGTAAGATATTTTTTGTAAAAAAAACAAGTACTGGCTCCAAAGACATTTATACTTGCAGTCGTGGAATTCACGGTGCTTGGTCTAAACCTATTAAAATTAGTGACAACATCAATACACCTTACGATGAAGAATCGCCATACATGCATCCTGATGGTAAAACTTTGTATTTTAGCTCCAAAGGACACAGCAGCATGGGAGGTTACGATATTTTTAAATCAACCTATTCGGGTGGCGTTTGGTCTGTTCCAGAAAATCTAGGTTATCCTTTAAATACTGCGCTTGACGATGTATATTTTGTACTTTCTGCTGATGGAAAAGTTGGTTTTTATTCCTCTGAAAAAGAAAGCGGTTTTGGAAAACAAGACTTATATTCGGTAAGGACACCTACAACATATCACCGACCAGACTTAACACTTTTTGCTGGTAAAATTACTGATGCTGTTACTAATCTACCTTTGGAAGCTAAAATTTTTATTCAAAATAATGAAACCAACGAATTGGTCGCCGAGCTTCACTCCAATGCCAAAACTGGTGAATATCTGATTTCTTTGCCTTCTGGGATCAACTACAACATTACAGTAGAAAAAAACGAGTACCTTTTTCATTCAGAAAATGTGCACGCCAGCCTCAATGAGGGGTTCAAAAAAATGTATAAAGATGTTAAATTAATCACCATGAAGCCTGGTGCCAGTGTGATATTAAACAATCTTTTTTTTGAATCTGGAAAAAACAATCTTTCTGATGAATCCAACGCTGAACTGTTTAGGTTGGTAAAACTATTAAAAACTACCCCTAAATTAAGATTAGAAATTTCGGGACATACAGACAATACAGGCAACTTGCAGGCCAATCAAAAACTTTCCCAAGATCGTGCTAAAGCAGTTGTAGATTTTCTTATATCCAACGGGGTAGACAAGTCGCGCTTAGTTGCCAAGGGGTATGGCTCTGACCAACCAGTTGCCCCCAACGACACACCAGAAGGTCGACAACTGAATAGAAGAACTGAGTTTAAAGTGTTAGCAAATTAGTATTTATTTTAGGGTTCCCCTTTACTAGATTGTATAGATGGAAATACATCTCTATTGGTCCATAATTTGGTATTTATTATCTGCAATGGTTAATTATAAGGTGTTCCAAACCATTTTCACGCAAGCTCTGGAGAACCAAAGGTGATAATTTTTAAAGCTGAAACTAGATAAACAACCAAGAAATTTATTGAAAAATTTTAATACATTTCATTTTTACCTGTTGTAACTCAAGTTTCGTAAAGAGCTGAAAACAAGAATTTTTACAAAAAACTTATTCATTACTGGATTTTTTTTTAAAATTTATTATCGTATTTTTATGAATTGTATAAATCAGCATATTAAACATTAAAGCCTAAATGCTTACCTCATTTTAATTTATGAAAATATTATATTCTTATCATGTTGCAATAGTTATTATAGCTCTTGTGTCCAATTATTTAGTTGGTCAAAACACCGTTGGAATTGGTACTAAAACACCAAATAAAAATGCAGTTTTAGATTTAGAGTCTCCTACCAAAAATCAAGGTTTCTTGGTTCCAAGAATGACCACCTCTGAAAGGGTATCAGCTAGCTTTATCACGGCACTAAACAACGGTGATAATAATGGCTTGCTAGTTTATGATATTACAGACAATAGATTTTACTATTGGGAAGTAAACAAATGGGTTTTGGGAATGCGATTTGAGATTTTGCCAGGCACAGTTGTAAATGGTATGCTAGAAGACAACATTTTAAGTACCTCGAAAATTCAAGACGGTGCTATCACATCCATAAAAGTTGCTACAGGGTCACTGTTAAATAATGTGTTAAAAAATAGTTCGGTTCAAATCTCCAATAAAATTACCAGTATAACACTTGACCTTGGCGACACGCTTGAGCTTATTGGCACTAAAGACGAAATAGAAATTAATCAATCGGGGAATGGGTTTGTTTTTAGTCTGCCACAATTGGTAAATTCCAATATTAATGGCACAGCCACAAATATTACCGGTATCCTCAACATTGCCAATGGAGGAACTGGTGCCACAAACGCATCAAGTGCAAGAAATAATTTAGGAATAGGCATTAACGACAATGTCACTTTTGGAAATCTTGCAACAACCACATTAACTGCTAATAATGTAAATGCCACCTCAATTATTGGAAACCTAACTGGAAATGTGATTGGCAATGTAAGTGGTACAGCCAGTAACGTTACGGGTATAATAAGTCTGGCAAATGGTGGTACAGGTGGAATCGATGCTTCAAGTGCTCGCTCTAACTTAGAATTAAGCAATACAAGCAATGTAACTTTTGGTAATATCACAGGCCAACAAATAACTGCAGTAAGTAGTTTTGCAGGAAACCTAGTTGGTAATGTTTCAGGAAATGTTTCAGGAAATGCTTCTAATGTTACTGGTATAATATCAGTACTTAATGGAGGAACTGGCGCCACAAGTGCCACCGGTGCTAGAGAGGCTTTTGGCTTAAGTATAACCGACAATGTCACTTTTGGAGGAGTGAATGCAACTGCCCTAAATGCAAACAATATTACTGCAAGCGCTATTAGTGGTATGTTAACTGGTAATGTGATTGGAAATGTTTCTGGTACTTCAAGTAATGTAACCGGAATTATAGATATTGTAAACGGAGGCACTGGCGCTAACAACGAAGCTGGAGCGCGCTCTAAACTTGAACTCGGCGTTTCCAATAACGTAAGTTTCAGGAACATTAGTGGCAATCAAATTACCGCTTCGAGTGGTTTCGTGGGTAGTCTAACTGGTAATGTCACAGGCAATGTAACTGGTAATGCGACCAATGTGAATGGCATTGTTTCGCTTAATAATGGTGGCACTGGTGCATCCTCAGCGAACGAGGCAAGAAATAACCTGCTAATAGGCACTAGTGATAATGTTACTTTTGGTGGCGTTAATGCTAATACCATCAACGCCATAACAATCTCTGCATCCCAAATTAGTGGCAGTCTTACAGGAACTGCAACTAACGTAACAGGAATAGTTAAAATAGAAAATGGAGGCACAGGAGCTAACACTCCTGATGGAGCTAGAAATAGTCTAAATTTAGGAACAACAGACAATGTTACATTTAATAATATTATTGGAAATCAAATAAACTCCTTGGGTGGATTTGTTGGAAACTTAACTGGAAATGTAAATGGTACAGCTACCAACTTATCTGGAATAGTTTCTATATCAAATGGCGGAACTGGAGCAGCAACTGCTGCTGGTGCTCGATCCGCATTGGCCTTAGGTACTACAAACAATGTTACCTTTGCAAGTTTGGCAACCAATAGTATTAGTTCCACGTCCATTACAGCAAATACATTTACAGGTAACCTTATTGGCGACGTTACGGGAAATATCAGCGGAACTGCAACAAATATAACCGGAACACTTTTAATAGCTAATGGTGGAACAGGTGCAACGAATGTTACGAATGCACGAAATAACTTAGGACTTGGAAATTCAGATAATGTAGTTTTTAACAATATAGATGGTAAAATTATTACCTCTACGGGTGGATTTGTAGGTAATTTAACTGGTAATGTAACTGGAGATCTGTTAGGAAATGCAACAAACATTGTTGGAGTGGCGGCAGTTGCAAATGGAGGAACTGGAGCCAATAACGCCTCACTAGCAAGAACAAATTTGGGACTTGGTAATACAGATAATGTAACCTTTAATGCAATTAATGGTACTTCCATTACAGCTACCACCATCAATGGAAATTTAACTGGAAATATAAGTGGAACTGCTAATAACGTTACAGGCGTTGTAGCATTGGCAAATGGTGGAACAGGAGCCACTAATGCTGCTGGTGTGAGATCAAGTATTGGATTATCTAACACGGATGATGTAACGTTTAACATTGTAAATGCGTCTCAGGTAATTGGTAGTTTCTCCGGAAATCTTTCAGGAAACGTTACAGGAAACATATCTGGAACAGCAACAACCATCACCTCTATATTGCCTTTAACAAACGGAGGAACTGGTGCTACCACCTCTGCAGGAGCTCGAGCAAATTTATTGTTAAGCAGTACAGACAACGTTACATTTAGCAATATTGACGGAAAAATTATTTCAGCAAGTTCTGGCTTTGTTGGCAATTTAACTGGAAATGTGGTTGGAAATGTAGTTGGAAACATTTCGGGAACTGCTTCAAACATTTCTGGGGTAGTACCATTAGTTAACGGTGGTACTGGTGCTACTTCAGCAATTAGCGCTAGATCTAATTTAGGGCTTGGTACATCTGATGACGTTAGCTTTAAGAATATTAATGGGAATCAAATATCAGCTACCAATTTTGTTGGCAACCTCATTGGAAATGTAACAGGAAACCTAAGTGGAAATATTTCTGGTACAGCCACAAATGTGTCAGGGGTTGTAGCCATAAACAATGGAGGAACTGGAGCTTCAACCGCACTAGGTGCTAGAGTTGGACTTGGACTAAGCACCTCTGACAATGTGGTTTTTTCTAATATTGATGGTATTGTAATAACTGCAAGTACAGGCTTTGTTGGAAATTTAACTGGTAATGTAACAGGTACAGCCAGCTCAGTATCAGGTACTGTAGCACTCGCCAACGGTGGAACAGGAGCTACCTCTGCAACTGGTGCTAGAATCAATCTGGGATTGGGTTCCACTGATAATGTGACATTTGGAAATATCACTGCAAATCTAACAGGGAATGTAACGGGCAATTTGACAGGTAATGTGACTGGTGATATAACAGGAACTGCGACAAATATCTCTGGTATAGTTTCTTTAGCAAATGGAGGTACTGGCTCAGCCTCAGCAGCTGGAGCGAGAACTAACCTTGGGCTAGGTGGGACAGATAATGTGACTTTTGGTACAATATCAGGAAATTTAACTGGAAATGTTACAGGAAATTTAACTGGTAATGTAATTGGATCTGCAACAAGTGTTTCGGGTATAGTTTCTTTAGCTAATGGCGGTACGGGCGCAGCTTCAGCTTCAGGAGCTAGAACCAATTTGGGACTAGGTATTACAGACAACGTAACTTTTGGTAATGTATCTGCAACTTTTATAGGTAACATTACTGGTGATTTGATTGGAAATGTAAGTGGAACAGCCTCTAATGTATCAGGTATTGTTGCTATTACTAATGGTGGCACTGGTGCAGCCTCACCAGCTGGTGCCAGATCTAATCTAGGCTTAGGAACCTCCGATGTTGTAACTTTTGCAACTGTAATTTCTAATGTCACAGGAAATATTTCTGGAACAGCTAGTAATGTAACTGGTACAGTAGCCCTCGTTAATGGAGGTACTGGTGCAACTACCCAAGTAGGGGCAAGAACAAACTTAGGTTTAGGAACAACTGATAATGTTACGTTTGGAAATATCACCGGAAATTTGATAGGGAATGTAACGGGAAATGTTTCAGGTTCAGCTGACAATGTCACAGGAACTGTGGCTCTGGCGAATGGAGGTACAGGAGCAACTACCCAAGCAGGGGCAAGAACCAACTTAGGTTTAGGAACAACTGATAATGTTACGTTTGGAACTATCACCGGAAATTTGATAGGGAATGTAACGGGAAATGTTTCAGGTACAGCAGACAATGTCACAGGAACTGTGGCTCTGGCGAATGGAGGTACAGGGGCAAATGATGCTGATGGTGCCAGATTTTCAATTGGTTTGGGAACTACGGACAACGTAACTTTTGCAAATATTACTGCTGCAGATGGCATTTTTAATAACGTAACCGTTACTAGCCTTAATGCAGGAGGAACTATAACCTCAGCCGCTGGCTTGCTTACCTTAAGCGATAAACGTTACAAAACTAACATAGTACCTATCGTCAAGGCATTAGAATTAATAATACAACTTAATGGTTATACCTATTTGTTAAAAGATAGTCTAAATATAAAAGGTACCCAGTATGGTGTAGTTGCACAAGAGCTTCAACTTGTTTTACCTGAGCTAGTTACCAAAAATAGCAACGGATATCTCTCAGTTAATTATCAGGGCTTAATTCCTATTTTGATTGAAGCCTTAAAAGATCAAAATAATAAAATAGAATCCTTAGAACAAGCCAACATTAACACAAATAAAAAATTAAACTTGTTGTTTACTGAAATAGATTTAATCAAAGAAAACATGCAAGTGCTGCCTAAAGAAGCCAAATTAAATAGTTCTAAATAACTAAGAACTTTTACATATGAATCTCAAAAGAATACTTTTAGTAGCCATTTATTTATCCATTGTTTGGGATGGTTCAACATGTTTGGGTCAATTCGTTAATCAGTCTTTGATATATATAACGCCGTCAACCGATTTATTTGTAAATAGTAATTTATTTAATGAAAGTGAGCTCCTTAACGAAGGGAGTCTAACTTTAAAACGCGATTATATTAACACGGGAACTTATGAAGATTTACCATCTGCCTTGGTACTATTGGAAGGGGATACTGTACAACAAATAAAAACGAAAGACCAGATAAACAAATTGGTCGTTAACGGCCTTGGAGATAAAATACTCTTAAGTAATTTGGATTCTAAGGGAGAAATTAAACTAATTGTAGGCAAAATAATTACTACTGATTCGTTTTATGTTCATGTTTCTAAGGATGGTAAAATTGAAGGTGGCTCATCTGGCAGTTTTGTTGATGGTAAGCTTTTTTTAGAAGGTTTTGATAACAAGAATTTTCCAATTGGTAAAAGGTCTGTTTACTCCCCAGTTACTATAACTGATATTCGTGCGAGAGATTCTTTGGTTTTAGGTATAGAAATGTTTCCTACTCCGGGAAAATTGAAGGCGGGACTAGGTATTGATAGCATGTCTCAACAACGTATTTATAAATTACATGTCGCATCGGGTAAGTTTACTGATGCCTTTATTACCTTACCAGTTCTTGGAGACGAGGGATTAAACGATATTGAAGATGCAGTAGTTGGTGAATCAAAAGATTCAATAAGTGTTTTTAGAAGCATAGGAAATGGCATTTCAAGAGGTGATGCTTCATCAGGTTTAATAAAATCACAAAGCCCAATTAAGGCATTTTATTTTGGATTGGGCATCCCAGTCAATACAGAGGTGGCTGGAGTATATTACGTTCCATCAGCACTTTCACCTTTAGCACCTAACATAGAGGACCAAGTAATTAAAGTATATAGTAGAGATATTATCTCGGATGGTTTCTATTTTAGAGTTTATGACAAATCAGGACATACCATTTTTGAATCTTTTTCATACAATGATATGTCTACTTATGGATGGGACGGCAGAAATCTCTTTTCTGGTATTTTAGAAAATGCCGATGTTTACCATTTTCAGATTGGAGGTGAATTTTATAATGGTATCAAATTCAAAAAAACAGGGATTATTACCTTGGTAAGGTAGTGTTAATAAATTGCCATGAAACTTCACTACATATTAGTTCTTTTCATAGTAAAAATGGCGATTGGTCAAAATTCCAATTTTAGTCAATTTTATGCTGCGCCTTTATTATTAAATCCAGCCTTGGGAGGTGTGGATCCACATTACTATTTTGGGGTTAATTCTAAGGCTTTCTGGAATAACGCAAATAACGCTTATACTACCAACCAACTTACTACAAATCTCCCAATTTATGTGAAAGGTCATACAAGGCACCCTCACAAAGGAGGTATAGGTCTTACTTTATTTAACGAAACAGCTGGAAAAACTACGGTTTTAAGAAATTCTGGATTATTAATTAATGGGTCCTATAATCTAATTCTTGATCGTGATGCTAGCAATATGATTAGTTCTGGACTTCAAGTGGGGGTGTTTAATAAAAAAATAGATTTTGATGAGCTTACTTGGGGCTCGCAATATGATCCCTTCACGGGATTTGACGAAAAAATTTCACCTTCTTTACAAAGCGAAATAAAACAGAATGTTGTATATCCTTCCATAAATACTGGGTTGATTTGGTATAACAATCCACGCCAAAGAGGGGCAAAAATGGTGGTTAAAAAATTTGCTGGAATAGCACTTTATAATCTCACACGCCCTAATGAATCAGTTCTTAAAAATACTGTTTACAAAAACTCGACTTATATCAAACTACATGGTGGTATGGATGTAGTGTCGGCCTATAGAAACCTAACCGTATCACCGAACTTATATATACTAACTTACAATAAAAAGTTTGTGATAAACTTGGGATCGTATTTCACCTATAAAATCGAAAACAACCTAAGCACCAAAGGCAATTTGCATTATATTACCATAGGCTCTTGGTATAGATGGGGCGACTCTTTCATTTTGGCTTTTGGATATCATAACGACAAGTATTCTTTTGGTTTAAGTTATGATTCCAATATTTCAACTAAAACTTATACAAATTTTGGCGGTGCTGCTATGGAAATTTCACTCTCTTATCGAATATTAAAAAATTTACAAGTAAAAAAATTCTCAACACCTCTTATTTAAGTTTAATGATTTGTTTTTCAACAACTTACCTTTTTAACCTCCAAAAACTGAATCTAATAATAGGACTAACATTTATATGCACTTTTGCCAATGCACAACATTATAAAAACGACGAACACGTAATTGCAAAAGCTGATGAATATTTTAATAAAGAAAATTACAGCACAGCCATTGAATTGTATCATGATATCCTTAAAGATGACAGTCTCAACACACATGCTATGTTTCAGGTGGCTGAAGCCAAACGAAAACTACGAAATTATGAAGAGGCTGAGCAATGGTACGAAAAGGTACATAAATATAAACCAAAGGAGCAGCCTACGGCCCTATATTATGTTGCATTAATGCAAAAAACCAATGGAAAATACCTAAATGCTTTAGCCAACTTTGAGCAATTCATAAAAAACGTTGAAGCAAATCCAGAAAAATTCAAAAAAAGGGATAATCTTGGTAGTCAAGCAAAAATCGAAAAACGCGGGTGCTATTTGGCACTTGAGCAAAAACCAGCGTTGGGTATAGCAAAGTCCTTTAAAATAGAAACACAACCACTAAATACCGAATACAACGATTATGCACCTGTAATATATCAAAATGATAATTCGTTGATAATCACATCAGGTCGGGTAACCAAAAACAATAAAACTATTGACCCAATTCTAAAAGAGGCAACTAGTGACAACTACAGGTTTATCAAGGTTAGTGATCTAACAATATGGAAAGAGCTACCTGATGTGGATGGTTTTTCTAACATTAATACCAAATATGGTGATGGTGCTGGGGTTTTAAATAAAAACAATACCAAATTTTACTTTACTTCTTGCCAAAACCCTGATGGCAGTTGTAGTATATATCTTTCAGAACTTAAAAAAGGTAAATGGCAAAAGCCCAGGCCTTTAAATGAAAATATTAATAAATCAGGATTTGACTCTAAACAGCCTTGTTTAAATGATCAAGAAAACACTTTGTTTTTTGTGTCCAATAGAAAAGGAGGCGTAGGGGCTAACGACATTTGGTACGCAACCCAAAAAGATTCATCTGACAGCTGGAGCGTAGCAAAAAACCTTACTACTGCCAACACCCCGCTCAATGAGAATTCACCTTTTTATTACCCTCTAGATACAGTCCTGTTTTTTGCTTCGGAAGGTCACGAATCATTAGGAGGGTTGGACGTCATGCTACTTAATGGAGTGTTTACGAGTAAAGAAAAGGTTGTTAACCTTGGAGCACCTTTCAACTCTAGTGCTGATGATTGTTATTTCACCATAGGTGAACAAAAAGGATATCTTTCTTCGAACCGAGCAGGAGGGATAGGTAAATTTGATATTTATTCCTTTAACTATACTGGTGATGTTGAAATCGCCAAGGAATTGACTTTAAAGCCCAATGAACAGCAAGCACCTACAACAAGATACTTTGATTCTCCTAAAAGTGATAGTACTTCCAAATCCGATTACGAAAATATTAATATTGGTGTTATCAATAAAAGAGATAATCCCAATTCAACAAAAATAGATATAAAAGGCAGCATCAAAGATGCTAACAGTCCACAAAAACCTGTAACAGTAAAACTTGTTGATCAAAAAAATAAAATAAATAAAGTAGCAACCTCTGATAACAACGGTGATTTTAGAATGGATCAAGTTGAAAACAATAATTATGTGTTACAAGCTGAAGCTAAGCTAAATAAAACTACTGGAAGGACGAATATAAAACTCCAAAGTTTAACCACCTACCCTGTTAATAAAAACAATGTAAGTTCAGAATTTGAAAATATTTTCTTTGATTTTGGAAAATCAGAGTTGAGACCTGAAGCCAAACAAAGTATAGTTACCCTGGCAGATTTTTTAAAAAATAACACCCAGGCACAGGTTGAGATTATGGCATGCACCGATACTATTGGAGCAGATGAGTTTAACATTAAGCTCTCTAAACTAAGAGGTGAAACAGTTTATAATTGTTTGGTAGAAAATGGGGTTGATAGAAAATCCTTGATAATACATGCACTAGGAGAAGCTACTGAAGGTACCTTTAATGATCCTAAGCTATACACTCAGTTTAATAGGCGAGTTTTGCTTAACATTAATAACTTAAAGAAACATTATCAACCAGCTTACGTCACGTGTTTAGTAAATCCTGGTACTACGTTTTATTCACTATCTAAAGAATTTAACATGTCCATTGATGAAATATTTGAAGTAAATGGCTTAACTAATGATAACCTTTTTGCTTTTAAACCCTTGAGAGTCAAATATACACCAAACATTAAAACCAGTTCATTAGTGATTTATTTAGGCGAATAAATTACTGCCTTAACAAATAATCAAACGACTGGTTAAAAATGGTGAAATTCTTCCTCGTTTTGTACTGCTGTCAAAAAGAGTTTGCCATCTGTTTTTTTTACAAAATGTCAATGAAATTGCTTTTGTCAAATATATTTTCTTTGTTTCCCTTGTTCTTTAGAATAGCCTGAATAAAAATATTCTATGCATATTTATGCTAAAGGAATGGAAAATTAAATGGTGATACTCAGAAAGTGAAATAAATCAAAAAAGGGATAACTAACATTTAAGTTTGTTACCCCTTTTATCAAAAAGTAGCGGGAACAGGACTCGAACCTGTGGCCTTCGGGTTATGAGCCCGACGAGCTACCAACTGCTCCATCCCGCGATGTATTTTTATATGAGCAATGTCAATTTTAAACTAAAAACACCACTGCTAATCAAGGTGTTACTTCTTTTTTGTAGCGATTACTGTAAATCGGACTGCAAAGATAGGAGATTTTATTTTAAAACAACTACTTTTGTAAAAAAAATATTTTGGAGGATAAAGTACACAAAGCAGGATATATTTCTATTGTTGGTAAACCTAATGTTGGTAAATCTACCTTAATGAATGTGTTGGTTGGAGAACGACTTTCGATTATCACCTCAAAGGCACAAACAACCAGACATCGAATAATGGGAATCTTAAATGGAGAAGATTTTCAAATAGTATATTCAGATACTCCCGGGGTTATTAAGCCAGCCTACGAGCTGCAGAAATCTATGATGAGGTTTGTAAGTACTTCACTTGAAGATGCAGATGTAATACTTTATGTAAGAGAGGTAAAAGAAAAGGAGGACGAGCTGGAGTTTTTAGAACGCTTGCAAAAGTCTGGAGCTACAATAGTATTGATTTTAAATAAAATAGACGTTTGTGATGAAAATGAGGTAAATGAGGTAGTTAAATATTGGAAAGACAAAAATCTTTTTAAGGAAATAATCCCCATTTCTGCATTAAAAGAGATCAATACTGAGTTAATAATCACACAAATTGTGGATTTACTTCCTATTCACCCGCCATATTTTGATAAAGACACACTTACTGATAAGCCTGAAAGATTTTTTGCTGCTGAAATTGTGAGAGAAAAAATATTTCTAAACTACAAAAAGGAAGTGCCATACAGTTGTGAGGTCATAGTGACGGAGTTTAAAGAAACTGATGATATTATAAGAATACGGGCGGAGATTTTCGTAGAAAGAGATAGCCAAAAGGGTATAATTATTGGGCACAAAGGAGAATCACTTAAAAAAGTAGGCATTCAATCACGTCAAGAATTGGAGAAGTTTTTTGGTAAACAAGTGCATATAGAAACACATGTAAAAGTAGAACCTGACTGGCGTTCTAAACCTCAACTGTTAGAAAGGTTTGGTTATAACCACAGAGATTAGATAAAATACACAATCGTTTAAAGGCGTTAGAATTATACAAATTGAATGTTTTAACTTAATTTACAGCTTAATATTTTCATTTGTTTTTATTTAATTATTAAAAAATTATTTTTCATGAAATATCAGAAACTAGTTTTATATGTATTATGTGCCATTATAACATTGTTTTTCGCATCATGTGAAGATAATGAGGACAAACAGATTTCGAAGCCTTATGACGGCCCATTGATAAAGCTTACGAATATAGAAACACTATACAGCGATTCAGCAGTGCTGAAGGTAAAATTGATGGCAAAAGAACAATGGGAGTATGCTAATGGCGATAGGTTGTTTCCTAAAGGTATTAACATAGTTTTTCATCAAAATGGTGTTCCAACCAGTACCCTAGTAGCCGACAAAGGCAAATATATAAAAACTACAGATACTTATAATGTAACAGGCCATGTAGTGATAAAGGGAATAAATGAGAACAAAAAAATGACCAGTGAAGAGCTTAATTGGAATCCGTTAACCAAGAAGGTCACCACCACCAAATTCGTTAAAATTGAAACACCTAAGGAGGAGCTTTGGGGAAATGGATTGGAAGCCACACAAGATTTTAAACATTATAAAATTATAAATCCCAAAGGCTTTCTAGCAAAAAATGTCATGTAAGATGCGGCCTTATATTTTCTGGTAATTTTTATATTAAGATTTTACAATTTTTTGAGGAATGAGGTTATGGTAATGTTATTATAAAGTTAACTAATTATCAGTTTCTTATAGCGATTAACAAAAATTTACTTGAAGTTACTTAAAAATAGAAGGTACAATTTCAAAAAATAAATCAATAAAGTTTTCCACAAAATCAATGAGTTATCCACAGTAAAAATTCCACTATTTTCAACCATCTGAATATCAATTAATTAATCTATATTAAGAAAACAAATATTTTGTGGATAAATCCAACGAAAAACAATTTATACCTCTTACTTGCCCTGATTTATAACGATTTCCGTTTTGACTTTTAGATGTAAATATAGTTTTTGACAAATATGGTTCTTGTTAATTTATTATATTTTTGGACATGTTAATGTTTATAAAAATTTAATAAAAAGATAAATGTTAGGAGGTAGAATGTAAGTAATAGTATCAAGTTCTTAATAAAATGTTTTACTAAAGATTGAGCCTTACTCTTAAAACACTGTGGTGTATAGGCCATTTTGTAAACTTACAATATTAACTTAAGGACATATACTACGTAGAGCGAAACCCTTACATTGGTCACTGCGTATAACTATAGTAATAATAAATTGTAATAAATAGATTTTAGGATAACAAAGACCCCGTTTATTTTAGACGTGGTCTTTGCTTTTTTATTCCACCAGTGTAACATTGCCCTCTAGGTTTACTTGAGAGCCATCCCAAAAGGTGGCAAAACCAGTATAAACAAAAACTTGCGGACTTAGTTTCGATCCCTTATAAGTACCGTCCCAGCCAGTTTGTAAATTATTGGTCGAAAATATTTCTTCTCCCCAATTATTATATAACCTAAATAACAATTTGGTCACATTAATACCTCGCACATATAAAACGTCATTTTGTCCATCACCATTAGGTGTAAATGTGTTGGGAATATAAATGTTCTTTAAACACGAATCTATAGGTAATAATCGTAATAATTTTTTTACTGGCATTTTGGTGCCATTTATGTCAAAAGTAACGGTGTAGTCGCCGCTGTTTAGGTACTGATGGGTTGGGTTTTGTATCGTATCTTGTGTGCCATCTCCAAAATCCCACAAATAGTTTATTTTTTTGAGACACAGATAATCAAAGTTTGATACTTTACCATTAAAATTAATAGGCACATCTACACATCGTGGTTCATTATTTGTGAATTCTATGTTAGGAATAATTCTTCTAACATTTACTTGTACAGTATCTTCATTGGTGCAATCATATTGGTCTTTCGAAAGATAAATATATTGTGTTGTATCTAATGGACTTACCGTAATTTGGTTACAGACTGCACATTCTGAAGTCAAATTTTTCCAACGATGCGTAATGGCGCCTTTACCAGTAAGTGTAACTTGTGAACCATAACAAATGGTAGTATCATTTCCTGCAAATGCACTATTAGTATACACCTTTATCTTAATCGAATCTGTATTGGTACAGTTATTCATATCCGTTACCTCTAATACAAAAACGGTGTCTTGAAACAATGGCACGGTGGAGGTGGGATTACAAGTAGCACACAACACCATTCTAGAAGGAGACCAGCTTTTGGTAGCGATGTTGCCCGTACCTGTTAAAATAGCGGTGGAAGCATAACATATGTTTTGGTCAAGTCCGGCATTAACAGTCACAGGGTTGCGAACCTTCACTATCACTGAGCTAGTATCTTTGCAACCATTGGCATCTGAGGCTTCTAGATAATACGTTTGAGTGGTACTTGGTTTAGCTATAGTATTTTTACAATTGCTGCAGTTCAGGGAGTTAGATGGAAACCATCTAAATGTAAATGGACTCGAACCGTATAAAAAAGCTTCAGCTTTGTTGCAGATAGTTGTATCGCTACCAGCAAATGATACCACTTTTGGCACGGTTATTTTCACGGAGTCTATAAAATCACAACCAAATGGGCTAGTTCCTTTAAGGTAATATTTTTCACTAATGTTGGCTAAAGCCTTAGGGTTAACACAATTGTAACAACTTAGACCGCTGCCAGACCAAAGGTAAGAGGATGCACCACTAGCACGAAGTTTAAAAGGTTGATTAAAGCAAACAGTTGTATCTGGTCCAGCATTAGTACTAGGAAGGGGATAGACTATTATAGGTTTAACAATAGAATCTTTACATGTATTTTCATTTTCTACAATCAGCTTGACCAAAAAGGTATCAGGCTGAGTGAATTGGTGTTGAGGGTTGTTAATTTTTGCCACATTATTATCGCCAAAATCCCAATACCACTTTTGAATTGTACCTTCTGAAAGCACTGAAAGGTCATTAAATTGTGCTATTTTATCCAGACAAACGTTGGACGTTGAAAAATTTGCACCCTTTATAGCATTATAAACTAACACATCACCAAAAGCGGTGTCGGCACATATTGTGTTATTATTTACGATTAATGAAACCTTATATTTACCAGTTGTAGGATAAGTATATGATGGATTTTCGAGTGTAGAAGTATCGCTTATGTTTGTTGAATCACCAAAATCCCATAAATAGGTGCTGGCATTAATACTTAAACTTTTAAGGTTGGCAGTTAGGCCACATGCCACCAGTTGAACAGGTATTGATGCTGTAGGTGCAGGAGGGCAAATAGTTACATTAAATTGGAAATCTCTTTTTGTTGACCCAATAAATTTTCCTTGCCTGTATTCGTTAACACAAACGCCTACTACAAATTGTCCTAACCGGTTAGGGATCGCAGTAAGTAATCCTGTTTGAGGATTTATCTTTAAAGGAACTCCACTTAAAGGATTAGCACCTGTAAATGGCGGTCTAAAGGTTACAAAATCATATGGAGGGTTTGCATTATCGGTTAGGTAGAAGAAACCATCGGGGTAGATTGCATTAAAAGGTTTTGTGGTGTCACCACCAACAAATGGATCACACAATTCATAAGAAAGCGAATCACCATCAGGATCTGTGGCGGAATGGTCAAAATTCAAAGGTGAATTATTACAAATATAAATAGGAGGGAAATTATTAAAAAAGGGAGAACTATTGGTAATTAACTTGTTGTCAGGAATAACTGTCATGTACGTAGCTCCAACTTCACTTGGATTCAAAATATTAAGAATGGTTTTATTGCGACAGCAACGCTGATAAGCAATTTGATAACCACCTACCCGGTAAGGTAACCTAATATTGTTAGTATAAATAGCCTCTTCTACGCATACACCTGAAGGAGTACCCAAGCAAGGATCAGTAGACACCAAAGGCAATTCCTTCACTACGGGGTTTCGAATAAGTGAATAATAAAGTAGAACGTTGTTTTGGTCAAAAAACAGTAGAGAAGCAGGGTTATCAAATGGTGGAATTCCATTAAAACAATCCCTGTACACTTTAAGTCTTATTTGGTACACATCATTACCCAAATATTGATAAGTTAATTCTCCACCTACTATATGTGAAGCCATAGTTGAAAAGCTAATGCAAATAAAAAAAATAACAATAATTTTTTTTGTTAGCTTCATGATTGAAATGGCAGTAAATTACCCGATTTGTAATTTAGATGATAAAGATAATAATTAAATTATTGCAACAATACCTTTAATTATTAATATTCTATTTTTAGTTTTAGACTAATCTAAATTATAATATTGGTTATTCTAAATTATTATTTAGCTTTGTATAAAGCAATGGTCATGAGGTATTTAATATTCTTTTTTTTGATTCTTTTTCTACCTTCCTTCCTAATGGGTCAATCAGGTGGTATAAGAGGAAAAGTTACCTCAAATGGAGCAAAAATAGAATATGCCCAAATTGTGTTAGTAGGTACCAATAAAGGGACTATAACTGACAGCAGCGGACGATTTTTACTGTCAGCTTTAGAAAGTGGTAAGTATACATTGAGGGTAAATGCCCTAGGGTATTTTAGGTGGGAAAAGGAGGTGGTGGTTGACCAAAGTAGTCTTATTTTGGATATTAAGCTCGTAGAAAATGAGCGTATTGCTGAAGAAGTGGTGGTTACAGGAACTATGAAAGAAAGTTTTCGCACCGAGACTATAACCCCAGTTGAAGTTTATTCTCCTAAATTTTTTCAAAAAAATCCTACACCCAATCTTTTTTATGCGCTACAAAACATAAATGGTGTTCAACCTCAGCTACAATGTGCTGTTTGTAATACTGGCGATATTCATATAAATGGGATGGAAGGACCATATACCTTGATATTAATAGATGGTATGCCTATAGTAAGTTCGTTGTCTACGGTTTATGGCTTAATGGGTATTCCAAATGTGATGGTGGAAAGGATAGAAATTATAAAAGGCCCTGCAAGTACCTTATATGGCTCTGAGGCCGTGGCAGGTATTATTAATATTATTACAAAAAGTCCAGCAAAAGCACATCGATTGTTTGTAGATATAAATACAAATACTTATCGAGAACATAATCTTGACTTAATGACCAAGGCTAAATTGGGAAAGGTGGAAATGCTTTTTGGGGGCAATTATTTTAACTATCAAAATATTGTAGACAAAAACAAAGACAACTTTACCGACATGACCCTACAAAATAGGGCGTCAATTTTTATGAAGGCTAGTATAAAACGTAAAAATGACTTTAAGGCTTCATTAGGTTCAAGGGTATTTTATGAGGATAGATGGGGCGGTGAAACGCAATGGACAAAACAATTTAGAAACACCAACAAAGTGTATGGCGAATCAATATATACCAATCGGCTTGAGTTATTTGGAAACTATCAATTGCCTGTGCAAACTGAGAAGATCAACTTTAATGGTTCTTATAATTATCATCATCAAAATTCGTCTTACGGCACAACTTCGTATATAGCCACTCAACACACGGCTTTTTTTCAGCTTGTTTGGGAAAAAAAGTTGAGTTTGAGAAATGAACTTGTAACTGGTGCAACTTTTAGATATACTGGCTACAAAGACAATACTGCTGCCACTAGAAACCCTTCTGACACCTTAAATAACATATTCACAAATACTTATTTGCCAGGTTTATTTGTTCAAAATGAATATAAAATTAATGAAAAGCATAAACTACTATTAGGCGCTAGATACGATTACCATAACGTGCACGGTAATATTTTGGCGCCAAGGGTGGGTTATAAATGGAATTTAAATAAATATAATTTTTTTAGGGTAAATGTGGGCAATGGCTTTAGGGTGGTAAATATTTTTACTGAAGACCATGCAGCACTCACGGGATCTAGAAAGGTGGAAGTGTTGGGAAATCTAAAACCAGAGAAAAGTTGGAACGGAACGGTGACTTACAGCAATTACCTAAATTTTAAAAATGGCTTCTTAAATACAGAATTACAAGCGTTTTATACCTATTTTACAAATAAAATTCAACCTGATTATGACACAGACCCCAACAAGATACTTTATAAAAATTTGGATGGTTATGCCGTATCTAGAGGCATTTCTGCCAACTTGGACGCATCTTTTGTAAATGGGTTTAAGGCCATGTTAGGTGCTACTGCCTTGAGTGTATATCGAATTCAAAAAAATGAAAATGGTGTAAACGAAAAACAAACCCAAATACATGCACCGACTTTTCAAGGTACATTTACATTATCTTATTTGGTTCGCAAGGTTGGCTTGGCCGTCGACTATACAGGTGTAATATACGGCCCACAACGACTCCCCTTGGTAGCTGATGACTATAGAAGGGAATATTCTCCTTGGTTTAGTTTACAAAACGTACAGCTAAGCCGAGAAAACAAAAAGGGCGTGACCATCTACGGAGGAATAAAAAATATTTTAAATTTTCTTCCAAAAAACCCTTTGTATAATCCCTCACAGCCATTTAGTGATACTTTTGATACCACTTATAACTATGCGCCTAATCAAGGTATTAGATTTTTTATAGGTTTGAGGTTTAGTTTAAAATAAAGCAAAAGACATAAACTAATGAGCCTCTAGCCAATTAACCCCTTCCCCCATCCCGACCTCCATGGGCACTGGTAAAGAAATGGCCGTTTTCATTAAGTTTTCAATAATTGGTTTCATATACGCAACCTCGTCTTTATGCGCATCAAATACCAATTCATCATGTACCTGAAGCACCATTTTTGATTTTAGGTTTTGTTTTTTCATCCAGTCATGAATATTTATCATTGCCACTTTTATCATGTCGGCAGCACTTCCTTGTATAGGGGCGTTTATGGCGTTACGTTCAGCAAAACCCCTAAGAGTTTGATTGGCGGAATTGATATCTCTTAAATATCTTCTTCTTCCTAAAATAGTTTCTACATAGCCAGCTTCTCGGGCATCATTAATGCATTTATCCATAAAACCCTTTACGGTTGAAAATTGGGCAAAATAATTGTTGATAATTTCACCTGCTTCTTTTCGTGGTATATCAAGTCTTTGTGCCAAACCAAATGGTGTAATGCCATAAATTATCCCGAAATTGACCATTTTGGCTTTACGACGCATCTCACCAGTTACTTCTTCAATATCTACCTTAAATACCTTGCTGGCGGTGTTAGTATGGATATCTATGCCCTTGCTGAAGGCGTCCAGCATACTTTCGTCTTTACTGAAGGCTGCCATTATTCTAAGTTCAATTTGAGAATAGTCACAACTTAAAATAGTATAATCCTCATTTCGGGGTACAAATGCCTTTCTAATTTCTTTTCCTTTGTCAGTTCTGATAGGGATATTTTGCAAATTAGGATTGGTTGAGCTTAACCGTCCCGTAGCTGCCACTGCCTGGTTATAAGAAGTATGAACCCTTTGATCGGCAGGGTTTATAAGTAATGGCAAGGCATCGACGTAAGTAGATTTCAGTTTTTGATACTCTCTATATTCAAGAATATGCTTGGCAATGGGATGCTCGTAGGCAAGTTTAGAAAGAATTTCTTCGCCTGTCGCATATTGGCCTGTTTTAGTTTTTTTAGCCTTCGGATCTAACTTAAGTCTTTCAAAAAGTACCTCTCCAAGTTGTTTTGGAGAGGCTACATTAAATTTCATTCCTGCGGCTTCATACACTTTGGCCTCGGCTTGTATAATATCTTGCTGTAGAATATCAGAAAACTCAGCAAGGGCATTGGTGTCAATTTTTATACCACTACGTTCCATGTCGGCCAATACAGCAATGAGCGGTGTTTCTACTTCCCAAAATAACTTATCTGCATTAAACGACTTCAATTTCGGTGCAAATACATTTTTTAGCTGAAGCGTAATATCTGCATCCTCTGCTGCATATTCTGCGACTTTGGCCAAGTCTACATCGGTCATGTTTCCTTGTTCCTTGCCCTTCTTGCCTATTAATTCTGAAATTGAAATGGGCGTGTAGTTTAAAAATCTTGCTGATAACACGTCCATTCCATGGCGAGTTTCAGGATCCAAGATGTAATGAGCCAACATTGTATCAAAAATTGGCCCTTTTACTTCGATGTCATAGTTTTGCAAAACTGTGATATCATATTTTAAATTTTGACCAATTTTAGTAATTTTCTCATTTTCCAAAACAGACTTAAATTCAGCCAATATTTCCACAGCTGCTTGTCTTTCTTTTGGGATAGGTACGTAGTATGCTTCACTTGGAGTATAAGAAAAGGATAAACCAATCAGATTGGCATCGATTGCTTCAATATTGTCTGTTTCTGTGTCAAAACAAAATTCGTCTTGCAATTCTATAAATTCTATTAACCACGTTCTTAATTCGTAGGTATCCAGAAGTTTATAACGATGTAAGGTGTTGTTTATATTAAATTTGCTTACAAGTTCTGTTTCTGTTTCTAAGTCTTCGTCAGTGGTAGTGACCCCTTTGCCATCTGCTTCTGCCAGCCCAAATAAACTTAATTGGTTTGTGTCTTTTTTTGATTTAGTCTCAACAGATATCTGTTTTGGTTTTGGAGTACTATCTTCTTCAACATCCCCTAAAACACGTTTTTTTAAGGTTCTAAATTCAAGTTCATCCAATACTGGTTCTAAAATCTCACGTATGGGGCCAGTGTACAACAATTTATCCTCATCGAACTCAACAGGTACATCTGTAAAAATAGTGGCTAGTTCTTTTGACATGAGGCCTTGCTGCGCAAAATTAACCACATTCTCCTTCAATTTTCCGCTAAGTTTATCAGAATTAGCAATCAAATTTTCTACAGAACCATATTCAGCCAACAGTTTTTGTGCCGTTTTTTCTCCAATTCCTGGTATTCCAGGAATGTTATCAGAGGCATCACCTTGAAGTCCCAAAATATCTCTTACTTGGTCAACGTGATTAATGCCAAATTTAAGAAGCACCTTTGCGGTATCATAGACTTCGGGCCCATTTCCCATAAAAGCTGGGCGATATATAAATATATGGTCTTCAACCAGTTGTCCATAGTCTTTATCACTTGTCATCATGTAGGTATCAAAACCATTTTTAGCAGCCTTTTTAGCAATAGTGCCAATAACATCATCAGCTTCGTAGCCGTCCATCATGAGGCAAGGTATGCCAAAACCCTCCACCAACTTAATGATATAAGGAATATTAGAAGTGATATCTTCTGGTTGCGACTGGCGATGCGCCTTATATTCTTCAAATTGCTCGTGCCTAAAAGTAGGCGCTTTTGTATCAAAAGCCACGGCTATATGTGTGGGTTTTTCTTTGTTGATTACTTCTAAAAGCGTATTTGTAAAGCCAAAGGAGGCATTTGTATTCATGCCTTTGGAGTTGATGCGTGGGCTTTTACTTAAAGCAAAATGTGCACGGTATATTAGTGCAAATGCATCTAACAAAAATAATTTTTTTGACATAAAAAACGCTAAATGATTATTTTAAAACCAAATATAGTGTTTCTATGTAGATCCATGAATTGTTAGGTCAACAAAAATTCTGATATAAATTCAATTTACCGTTGATGAAATTCTACACCCGCCATTCTAAGTTTATATGCTCTTTTCTGAATTTGTGGTAATGCTCCTGTTAACAGGTATTTGGAGAGTTTTACAAACTTTTTAAACTCTTTTGTTTTGGTAAAATTACGGTAGGTGTCAAAACCAAGTGCGCCGTAGTTGGCAAGTTCCATAGATACAGGTAGTTTCATAAAATATTATCGTTTTAGTATTTCAAAGGTAATGCAATTGGAATCAAGCAACATGCCTTATAGCACGTACTTGTTACGGATGTAATTTTTCACAAATAAAATTAACATGCCAGAAGACATTACCTTGATTTATAGATAATTTGGTAAAAGAATATTGCGCTAACCCTTCCTAAAATATTTTTCCAAAGTCTCTTTTCTAAAGCTAAAAATAGAATTTAGTTTGTTCTTTACAAAAAGTACATGAGCAATATTACCTAAAATTCCAAAAGGAAGTGCATAATGCACCTCGTCTATCATTTCTACGCCACCTTCCACTGCCTTAAAAAAATGTTTGTGATGCCAAAATGCGTAAGGACCAAATCGTTGTTCGTCCACAAAATATTGATTTTGAGCTACATGTGTTATTTCTGTAGTCCATCTCATTGGGATATTTAATACTGGCTTTACAATATAATTTATAACCTGACCAGGAAACATCTTTTGATCTTTAAAATCAGGTAATATCTTAAAATCTAGTTCTTTCGGGGTGATTTTTTGTAAATTTTTAGGTGTTGAAAAAAAATCCCATGCCTCTTCTAACGAAATAGGCAAAATTTGAATTGTTTCCAGTTTGTAAACTTTCATGATTTTGATGCTTGTTATGTAAACCTAATTCATAAGTCCAATGTTTAACCCGTATTGTGTAGTAGGAAACATATTAGCTGTTTATTGCTGATTTTTTTCGGTTTTATTCTAATCAGCTAGTTATTAGGGTGTTTATACCTTAATTGTTTTAGATCCTTTGTAGAGTTCAAATTGGAACAAACGACAATCAATTTTGCCATTGTAAAATTCAGTTTTCCTTTTTGGCTTTAGTCCAATTTTTTTACCTAAATCCAGGTTTCCAGTAAATACGCAGCCCAAATAGCCAGCACAACTTTTCTTAAAAAAGTCTCCAATTCCAATATATACCTCTTCCAAAATATCTAGGTCTCCAAGGCGATGGCCATATTCTGGATTAATAAATACCACGCCTGCACCTTCAGGGATGGTAGTATTTTCAAAATCACAAACTTCAAAATGGATGAGGTGATCTACACCGGCAGTTTGTGCATTCCTTTTAGCTACGTCAATAGCCAAAGGATCTCTATCTGAGGCTATTATTTTGGCTTGAATATCTTTTTTTATAATCGATTTGGCTTCTTTTCTAATGGCCTCCCAGTCATCCTCTTCATACACCTTAAAGTGCATAAAGGCATAATAATTTCTCAACAAGCCTGGGTATTTGTTTTGTACCATAAGTGCCGCTTCGATAGCTAAAGTGCCACTACCACACATGGGATTAACAAAATTGGAATCCATGTCCCAGCCTGTGGCCAGTATGGTGGCTGCAGCGAGCGCCTCTTGCATAGGGGCTTTAAAGGGAACTTTTCTATAATTATGTTTTGTGAGTGTTTCGCCACTTGTGTCTAAATACACTGTGCACACATCATCAACCCAATAGATGCTAATAACGGCCTTATTTTTTTCGGGCCCCGAATCAGGTCGTTGCCCATATTTACCCATAAAAAAATCTGCGATGGCATCTTTACATACTTGGTTTACATACATAAAATTATCTATGTTCTCGTTGTTGCCGGTAGACACAATGCTAAAATAGCCATCTTCTTTGAGCCAAGTGTCCCATTGAATATCCAACATTTTTTTAAACAAAGCCTTGGGCTCTGCCACGTTAAATTCCGCAATTTTGTATAGTACTTGGTTGCCTGTACGAACATAAAAGTTCAATTTCATGGCATCTGCCATCGTGCCATTAATGCTCACTGAATTAATGTTTTTATCAAAAATTGTGTAACCGAGCATTTCTACCTCTCTTTCTAAGTATGGTGTAATTCTTTTGGAGCAAGTAATGGTAATGGTACTTTCAATTGGATGCGACATAAAAAACAAATAATATGAATGGCAAAGTTAAAAATATCAATTCATTGTTATCATAAAATTACCAATCTTATGATTTATCATAGGTTACGCAATCGAATTGATAAATTCAATAGATATAATTTCTAAGAGCACAAGGCAAACATCATAATACCCGCTGCCACTCCAGCATTAAGAGATTCCGCTTTACCAAAGCCTTGTATAGATATTCTTTGACTTATGTGGTTACCAATTTCTGGGCTTATTCCGTTGGCTTCATTGCCTATGGCCAAAAATGCGGGTTTTGTAATGTTTATATTTTTAATGTTATCGCCGTCAAGATAAGCGCCATAAATAGGTACTTGTGGATGATTTTTGATGACTTCCACAAGTTCTTCATAATAAGCCTTAACACGGGCAAAAGAACCCATTGTGGCTTGTATTACTTTTGGATTATAAAATTCAGCTGTCTCCTTACTGCAAATAATGTGATTGATACCGAACCAGTCAGCTGTCCGAATAATTGTACCTAGATTACCTGGATCTCTGATATCGTCCAACAATAAAACCACATTATCTAAGGTCAATTGGCTTATTTGTGGTGTGCTCATGCGTGCTACTGCTAAAACATTGGTATTATTTTCGTAACTTCCCAAAGTGGACAAAATCGACTCATCTACTATTTTCAGATTTTCGGTGTACGAGCTTAGTAGTGTTTTATGTGTGGCCAGAAACTTAGCACTAGCATAAATTGTTTCAATTTCAAAACTTGAGGAGATTAATTCTTGCACACTTTTTGTACCTTCTACCACAAAACATTGCTGTTCTTTTCTGTATTTCTTAATTTGCAGTGATTTGACAAGTTTTATCTCGTTCTTCGTAATCATCCTCTTTTATTTTGCGCTATCGAATTTACATACAAATATTAACTTTTCTTTTCTTAATAACAGGATGTAAATATTCACCTTTACTACAAAAGGACAGATATCTGCTTCACAAACAGAGTATTAAAGGAAACAAGCATATTAAAAAAGAGCAATTTGAATTGTTAATTAAACAAAAACCAAACAGAAAACTACCCATTATTGGCACGAAACCTTATCTCTACTTTTATCTGTTGGGAGAAAAGGCATACGATAAGAAAAAAATCGAACGGAGAATAGTTGACCTCAACATAACATTTAATAAAAAGATGGATATGTTGTCGCCAGAAAAAGATTCAATAAAAATAAAAAAATTAAATGCCAAACATAATAGAAAGCTTGGCAAGCTTAACGAACAATTAAGTGATGGAAACTATTTAATGCGGGTGATGGGTGAGCCACCAGTCTACCTTGACCAGCAGGTTCTTGAGAACACTGCCGCTGAAATGACCACCTATTTGCAAACAAAAGGGTATTTTTTTGGCGAAGTTACTTTCAAAATTGATACTATAGGAAGACTAGGCTATGTGAGCTATCTAATTAATGAAAAACAAGTATTTAAAATTCGAAATCTAATATATGACATTAAGGATACCTCTATTTCTCGCATTATAAATGCTGACAAAGAAACCTTGGTAAAAGCAAACCAAAATTATGACGAGGAGAATTTAACCAAAGAACGAGAGCGGATTTATAAATTATTAAAAAATAACGGATATTTTGACTTTACGCGGCAATACGTATATATGGATGTGGATTCCATTGGTTTAAAAAACCAAATAGACTTGGTGATTTATGTCCAAAATCCAACAAAAAGTACTTTTCATACGCAGTATGCTGTTAAAAGTATTTATATGATCATTGATAAAAATAACAAAAGAAGGTCTAAGCCAAGGGTCGACACTATTTTGTTTAATGGAGTGAACTACGAGTATTATTATCGTTATTATTCCAAACGCGTGATTAATAGCAAAATCGCAATTAAGGCAAAGGAGCTTTATAACTTAACAAATAGCCAAAAAACACAAAACAGGATTTCACAATTGGATATGTTCAGTTTTGTAAATTTGAACTATCAAAAAGTAGATGGTGACAGCCTAATTGCTTATATCAATACCTCCTCCCTTTCTCGATATCAGCTTTCAGATGAATGGGGTGTTACTACCAATATTAACCAACAGATTCCGGGACCTTTTGGTAGTATCACTTTCTTAAATAGAAACACCTTTAAAGGTTGTGAATTATTTGATTTTAACATTAGAGGAGGTATAGAAGGCCAGGCAAGTGCGTTAGATGCTAATATTATATATAGAACACGAGAGCTAAGTAGTAACTCGTCACTTACTTTACCGAAACTACTTCTGCCTGGTAAGTACCGTTTTATATTTAACGATTTTAACCCAAAAACAAAGTTTACATTAAGTTATATCAATACCGAAAGGCCAGAATATATTCGAACCAACATTAGGGGTAACTACAGCTACATTGTGCAGCCAGGCTTTTATTCAAGATTGATTATTACCCCTTTGGAAGTCAATATTGTAAATGCAAAAATATTAGATCCTTTGTTTCAAACACGATTGGTTGAGCTTTCGGCAAAAGGGAATAACCTTCTCACCAGTTTTACAAGGTCAATTATTACTAACATGGGCCTTACCTACACTTATAACAACAACGATCTTACCAAAAACAGGAGAGCACATTTTTTTAGGGCCACCGCCGAATTTGGCGGACTAATGCCGAATTTACTGAGCCAAATTGTGAATGAAGAAACAATATCTAAGCGGGATTCACTTTTTGGCTTACCCTATTTTAAGTTTTGGAAACTTCAGGCTGATTATAGATTTTACCAACCTATTGGCAAGAAAAACACCATTGCTTTTAGGATCATGTCAGGCATAGTAGCTCCTTACGATGGGTATTCATTTTTACCTTACGAAAAATATTTCTTTTCTGGTGGTAGCAATAGTAACCGAGCTTGGAGCCCACGAAGGTTAGGGCCGGGAAGTTATGCTGTTAAAAACGCTGATGGAAGTATTTCATACAGTTTTGAGCAACCTGGAGAAATTATCATGGAAGCGAATCTTGAAGGCAGGTTTAAAATATATAAGTTTATAGCTGGTGCGATTTTCTCAGATGTTGGCAACGTATGGGCTAGAGAAAAAACTGCTAGTAGACCTAATGCTGAGTTTAAGCTTGATAGATTCTACAGAGAAATTGCCGTAGGCGCAGGGTTAGGTATTAGACTTGATTTTTCTTTTTTAATATTTAGATTAGATGCAGGTATTAAAATGTACGACCCAGGAAGAGAAGAAGGTGAAAAACTCAGAATTAATAAAATTTCTTTGGCTAATATTCTTGGCAAAGGTGAACAAACTATTTATAATATAAGTATTGGCTATCCATTTTAAGGGTTGCTTTTCTTTTATTCAATGAAGTATTAATTAATAAACGCTGGTAAGTGAGGCCCAACTAAATGATTTGATAAGCAGATAATTTGTGTTTATCTGTTTAACTTTTTAAAGGTTTGTTTTAAAAAATCCCTTAATCTAAATAGTTTTGTTCAATTTAATCCAATTATCGGTTAAGTTTGTTATAAGTGTAAAAATGTTCAAATTGCAGATTGTAAAATTAAGTTGGTCAATAAAAGGATGTGGATTAAATGAAAGATGATAATTTAAGCTTAATTGGGAAAAAAATAAATGAGGTAAGAAAAAAGAACAAATGGAAACTGAAAGAAATAGCCACCAAAGCGGAAATAACTGCGGGATTACTTTCTAAAATCGAAAATTACAGGGCTATACCTTCTTTGCCAGTACTTAATAGAATTGCCATAGCACTAGAGGTGCCCATGTCAGAACTAGTAGATGTATTAAAAGATAACAACAGTCAGTTTATTTTAGTAAGAAAAGATGAAAGAGAACGGGAATACCGTGACGATTCTAAAGAACTAATTTATGAGAGTTTGATCAGCCAAAATCTTTCCAACTATCATTTTAGAACCATGATAGTTACCGTGCCACCAAATACTTATAGGAAACCAATATCCACAGAGGCTTTGGAACAGGTATATGTAGTTTCTGGCAACATTACATATGGCTTAGATGACAAGGAAATAGCCTTAAATGAAGGTGACACATTATTTTTTGATGGGTCGATACCACATTCGGTAAAAAATGATAGTGATCACAAAGTAATTCTGTTTAAGATATATTTGATGCATATTGGAAACTAAAACTTATGCTTACAAACTATCATTGCCATAGCAATTTTTGTGACGGGAATTCTCCTTTAGAAGCTTATGTAAAAACCGCACTTGAATTTGGCCTTGCATCTCTTGGATTTAGCTCACATTGTCCCATCCCTGTTGCCAATGGTTGGTCCATGAAAGCAGAAAATATTACAACCTATTACGAACAGATAGAACAACTAAAGCAAAAGTATAAAGGACAGATTGAAATATACACATCCCTAGAAATTGATTATTTGGTCGATTGTAACATTGTAGAAAGTTTTGATAATTTAGATTATAAACTTACTTCGGTGCATTACTGTGGCAAGTTTGCCGATGGTAGTTTATTTGAAGTGGATGGTAGCTCTACATTATTTGAAAAAGGTATTAATGAAATTTATGATGGGTCCATAGCTGCTTTTTTACAAGACTATTTTGGTAAACTAAATTTTATCGCTTCCAACACTAGTACAGACATCATTGGTCACATAGATAAGATCAAGATCCATCGTAACTACGATACCCATTGGCTGAGCACCAACAGTTTGTATGTGGGTTTGCTTGAGAACTTCTTAGATGAGGTGGCCAGAACAAATAAACTCATTGAACTAAATACACGGGGGTTGTATAAGAAAAAAACCGAAGAACCATACCCGAGTAGTTTTATATTACAAATGATAAATCATAGGAAAATCGGCATTGTGCTTAATTCTGACAGCCATACCCCAGCTGAAATAGTAAGTAATTATGATGAAGCCATTCAGCTAGCTAAGGAGGCAGGTATTCATTCCTCTTGGCATTACATACAGAATGATTGGAAAGAAGTCGCTTTTTAGTCAATTTCTAAGAAGGTGCATTTTTTGAGAGGTTATTTGCCTCCAAGTATTTAAAATAGGTTTAAGCAACTACTGCTCTATTATTTTAAAATGTCCTTTAAGAACAATAAATGACAATCCTAAGATATTTAAAGTAGTGGTACCTAACAAGGCTATTAACACCGCGTCGGATAGGCCGATGTAATATTTATTGAGAAACAAAATAAGAATAACAGCAACAAGCCACAGCGTAACAATAATGGAGGTCCAATAGGCTAACCATTTTCTATCGGTAGTATCTGAGGCATAACGCGCAACTTCATATGAACGAAGCTGAACGTCAAAACTTTTTAAATCAATGTCAGACAAGTTGCTTCCAATTGATTGTGAGTCGATTTGCCCAACTAAATTATCTTTCAAGGCTAAATCACGTTAAATTCAGAAAAATATTGTTTTACAAACTCGTTTGGAATTGGCATATTCCATTTAAAACCTTTGAGTTTAGTTGTCTTATCCCATGGACTTCCATGGGCATGTGACCAATTAGATAATTGAGTGGCAGTGTATTTACCATATCTATCTAAAATTTGTTCTACCTTGTTAATTAACTCCTTTTCTTCTTGTATTTCTATAAAATCTGGATTGGTAAGTTCTGTTATTTTATCTAGTTTAATGTTCTTTTGTGTATTAGGAAAAACAGGGCCAAATGGCCACGCTTTTGGAGATTCGTTTATAAAAATCTGATCTTTTTCTGCAAGGTAATATCCGTAACAGATGAACAGAATTTTTTGAAGCTGCGTCATATTTAAAGGCGTTCCTTTATTATATGCCATAGACAAAATAAAGTTAGCCATTTTAATACTGTCAAATACTTTCATGCCGTAAAGATAAATAAATTAGCGCTTTACAAGATAACTATTTTACAATAATCCTTTTTTTAATCCTTCTACTGCGTATTCACATGCTCTGGCCGTAAGTGCCATATAAGTGAGTGAAGGATTTTGGGTAGCACTTGATGTCATACAACTGCCATCGGTGATGAATACGTTAGGTACCTCGTGCATCTGATTATTGCCATTAAGTACAGATGTTTTGGGGTCATGTCCCATCCTAGCTGTACCCATTTCATGCACTGCAGAACCTGGCGGTTGATCGTAATCAAAGGCATTAATGTTTGTAAATCCTGCTCTTTCCAGCATTTCTTTACAACTCTGTTTTATGTCTTTGCGCATGGCTTTTTCATTATCACCATATTCAAACGATATTCTTAAAATTGGGAGCCCCCAATTATCTTTTGCAACAGGGTCAAGTGTAATCTTGTTATCATAATACGGCAATGTTTCTCCCCAACCACCTAACCACACCTCCCAAGGGCCTGGCTTTGTTATTTTATCTTTAAAAGATGCACCAACACCTTCTGTTTGGGCATAGAGATCGTTCCAACTTAATCTTTCCCCTTTACCTTGAATGCCGTAGCCACGAATGAAGTCTTTTTGTTTTGTTTCTGCATTGATATTTCTAAATCTGGGTATGTGGATTGAACCTGGAGATCGCCCAAAATAATATTTATCTTCAAATCCTTCATAAATGCCCGATGCACCCGCCAATTGAAAGTGATCCATCAAATTATGACCTACTTGACCGCTGGAGTTACCTAAACCTTGAGGAAAGGCTTCACTGGTTGAATTAAGTAAAATTGAAGCAGTGGCTATTGTTGAAGCATTTAAAAAGATTATTTTGGCAAAATATTTTGTTTCTTGTTTGGTTATCGTGTCAATCACCCTAACCCCTATAGCCCTCTTCTTTTCTTTGTCATAAATTACCTCAGCCACAATGGCATTTGAAATCAAAGTCAGGTTGCCAGTAACAGCCGCTGCAGGTAATGTAACCCCATTGCTACTAAAATAAGCTGAAAAAGGGCATCCTCTTGAACATAAATTCCTGTACTGGCAAGGACCGCGCCCATCTTTGGCTTCTGTTAAGTTCGCTACCCGGCTTGGTGTCACGACCCTATCGGTGTAGTTTTTCTTTACCGAACCTTCAAAATAAGCTTCAATACAATTTAAGTCTATGGGTGGCAAAAACTCACCATCAGGCAACTGTGATAGCCCCTCTTTTCTTCCACTTATGCCAACATATTTTTCTACATAGTCGTACCAAGGTGCAATATCTTTATAGCGTATTGGCCAATCTACAGCAATGCCCTCATTTAAATTGGCTTCAAAATCCAAATCACTTAAACGATAACATTGTCTACCCCAAGTTAAAGATCTACCTCCTACATGATATCCTCTCACCCAAGAAAAGGGATTTTCTTGAATATATGGGTGCTCTTTATCATTTACAAAAAAATGTTTATTGCCTTGATCAAATGCCTGACTTTGAATTGGACATTCCTCTTTGTCTTTTTGTGTATTCACAAGCCGATGAGTAAAATCCCATGGATTTTTAAAGGCAGTATGATAGTCCTTTACATGTTCGATATTTCTTCCTCTTTCAAGTACTAGGGTTTTAAGGCCTTTTTCACATAGTTCTTTAGCTGCCCAGCCACCACTTATACCAGAGCCTACCACTATGGCATCGTATGTATTTGCCTTATAGGCAGTACCGTTCAAATTGATTGTTTTAAGAGTATCTAACATGCGAGTTTTATTGAGTGGCCCAAGATTTTTGACTAGTTTGTAACGGAATGCATGCCTCTCTTCTAGACGGTATTAATACATAAGCCAACCCTTGAGTAGCCCCTAAAAATGAAGTACAGTAGGCTTTGGTAGTATATTCTTTTAAGGTAGGCATAAAGGCTGTACCAAGAAATTTTTTTTGAATTTTTCCAAAAATAGGCGCGAATGGTTTTTCTTCTTTTTCAAATTGATTTAATAGTGCCTGTCTTTCTTGAGCTGAACAATGCATAAAATCCTTATCAAAAGCAGCTTGACATCTAGACTTAAGTTTTTCTAAACCTCGTATAAAATTATTTCTTGTTTTCCTATCGGTACATTCTTTTAGCCATAAAATAATAATTTCTTCTGCCTTAGCATCTTTGGCACCTGGAGTTGTGGTTCGCGGAATAATTGTTTCGGCTAATTCAGCTATAAACAACTTGTTTGAATCAAGTTGGTTGAGGTCTTCTTGTTTGGTTTGTGTATAAAAAAAATAAGACGCAGTAGCAGCACCAGTAAGACCTACAAGTCCTATAATCGCTTTTCTCCTATTCATAAAAAATGATCTGTTTTAAATGATAAAACAATATTGAATAAAAATAGACAAAAAAATAATAAAAACTGCAAAAAGCTTTGAGTAAGTCTAAGGAAGGAGGTAGGAATCTAGTTACTAATTTATAGTCCAAATGTAGTTAAGCATTTCAGCCACATCTTTTCTTGAAAGAGCTGGATGAGCTTGCATAGGCACTTTACCCCATACGCCTTGACCTCCTTTTATTATCTTGGTTGATAAAAGTTCAACATTCTCTGTGTTCTTGGAATATTTTAAGGAAATTTTAAGGAAAGAAGGCCCTACAAGATCTTGTTTGTCGGCATGACAGGTGTAACAATCACTTGAGCGCATTAATTGAGCCCCGCCAATTTGTATTGTATCCGCTTTTTGTATTGTAATCGTTTCATCATGAATCGAGTCTGTTAACAATGTGTTTTGGTTGGTTTCCTCAATATTTTTCTCGTCATTTGAGCAAGAGAATAAAAAAAGTGTTAGTACTAAAAATGAAATGTATAATGATAATTTGTTCTTCATCGAAAATATTTTTGTGAACTACGTTATGAACTTAACCAACTTTAGACTATCTCGCAAAAATAGAAATTATTTAAGCAATTAGGAGGTTTTGACCCATAAATCTAATTATTTATGATAAAATATTCAGATAACAATGAAAAAAAAACAAGTATTGCCAAACCATTGGTGTTAGTTTTTATAGCGTTGATTTTAATACTTATTATATCAAAAGTTATTTTTTTCTAATATGAATACAACCTCAAAACCCCTAATTTCCATTTTAGCAATCGTTATTGTCTGTTGCTTAGGTATAGGTTATTTAATAGGGAGTAATTCGACCTTAGGTGTGGTGGTAGGCGCGGGACTACTTGTGGGTATTCCTGTTGTGGTCATTTATGCTATTTACCCATTTTATGGGCTCCTTGTTACTTTTATTTTTTCATTTTTTTTACTTGGTATTCTTCGGTTTGTAGATATACCCTTGGGAATTCTCATGGATGCAATCATCATCTATCTATTTGTGATAATGTTGTATGGCCTAATTAGTACTAAACAATCATTGCCAATTCAAAATCCTTTAAGCATTTTATTCATTGTTTGGATCGTCTATAACATTTTACAAATAGCCAATCCTGCAGCAGAGGCCACAGTCTCTTGGGTATTTTCCATTCGTTCTATCGCTTTTACCATGTTAATATATTTCGTATCTATTCGTTATTTTGCTAGTTATCAAAATATTAGAACCTACATGTTTGTACTGCTCATTCTTGCGAGTTTATTGGCTCTATATGGAATAGTTCAAGAATTTAACGGTTTATCAGGTTGGGAAGAGGCCTGGGTGAAAAAAGACAAAATGCGATATAATTTATTTTTTACTAATTGGAAATATAGAAAGTTTTCCTTTTTTGCAGATCCAATGACGTTTGGAGTAACCTGTGCATATTCTGGAGTTTTTGCGCTCATTTTGGGATTCGGAAAAAATATTAAAACTTGGAAAAGAATCATTCTTTTCGTTGCAGCAGGAATTATGTTCTTTTCAATGGTATTTTCAGGTACTCGTACAGCATATGTGATGCCGGTGGCAGGCCTAGTCTTTTATGTGATTCTTAACAACAATTTGAGAGTAATAATTCTTTCGAGTATCCTCTTTGGGGCAGGGGCAGGAATAATTTTGTCGCCTATTAAAAGTCTCGGTCCTTTAGATGCCAATAATCTTGAAAGAATACGTTCGGCGTTTATGCCAACACAAGATGCTTCATTTAACGTCAGGCTTAAAAACCAGGCAATGATACAACCATATATCCAAACTCATCCGTTAGGCGGAGGATTAGGTTCAACAGGAATGACAGCCGGAAAATTTACACCATGGACCATGTTGTCCCAATTTCAGGTAGATAGCGGATTTGTTAAAATAGGTGTCGAACAAGGTACCATTGGTCTATTAATATACTGTCTTCTTTGGTTTTTTGCTTTTAAAACTGGGATAGATGCTTATTTCAATTCTACCGATGAAAAGTTAAAAACCATAATAGCTGCTATTCTTTGTATGTTTTTTGCAGTAATTGTGGCAAATTATGCTCAAGAAGTGGTAACCATGTATCCAACAAGTATAGTTGTTTATTGTAGCATGGGTGCGCTCACTTCATTTAATTGGAAAATTAAAAACAATCTATTACCAAAAAACTAAACTTATAAAATTGATCTATTCAAAAATTCTTATACTTTTAAATAAAACTCTAGTTTCTTTAATTAAAAAACCAACCATGTGGATCGAAAAAAATAATAAACTTTGCCGTAGTTACATTTTCAAGGATTTCTCCGAAGCATTTGGTTTTATTTCCCGAGTGGCATTATTGGCAGAAAAACTTGACCACCATCCCACTTGGACCAATACCTATAACCGCGTGGAAATTGAATTAAGTACGCATGACGCTGGCAATACCATTACCCAAAAAGACCGAACTTTGGCAGCACTAATTGATAAATTATAAATTCTTATTAAGATTGGTTCACTCTTTCCAGAAACGAACACAATTGACATCAATTGGTAAGGGTGTGGCATTTAGTAGATTATGTGCCAAAACTTTAGCAAAATAAGGAGCTAAAGAAACACCTTTTGAGCCAAGTCCATTAAAAATTCCCAATTGAGGATATTGGGGATGGAAACCAAGTACTGGTCTACGACCCAAAACAGCCGGTCTTACATTGGCCTTATGGCCAATTATTTCTATGTTATTTTCTAAAATGAGCCCTTTTAGTTTTGTTAATAACTCCTTCTTACCTACTGCAGTAACACCATCAGGAGAATCAAATTCATTATAATAAGTTGATCCACATCTAAAAATGTCTTGATGTATTGGTAATAAAAACACTCCTTTGTTCAGAATAAATTGTGTTGGAAAGTTCTCCAATTTTATGTCAAGAATCTCGCCTTTGTTAGGTACAAACGGTATCCAATCAAAAAAAGGGTTGAGCATTGTATTTGTGCCTTCACAAAAAATTATCATTTTGGCTGTTATACCATTTACAATAATGTTTTCACCAAATTGAATTTGTGTATATTCAATTTTTTGGCTGAGATAGGCCTCTTTTTGGGTGAAATATTTTTTTGTGGCTTGTAAAAGCTTGGGTATATCCACCCAACCTGATTGTTTTATACTCATGCCCCCAAATGGCTGTATTATTCTGTTATGGTATGAATCCGGTAATTCAGAAGTCTCTATAAATGAGCTCCATTCATTATCACCTGATTTTGAGATCCAATCGTTTTGTGACTGTATGGAATCAAAGGGTATGAATATATCTTTTGGATGGTAGAACTGCTCATTTAAAACTTGTTCCTGTTTTAGGTAAAATTGGTGTAATACAGGAAAAATTATATCTGCTAACCACGCTTTCTTTTTTCTAAAACCTGTAACAGGATTTAATAAACCAGCAGCTATTTTTGAAGAGGTGTTAGGTTTTTCTTCATTTATAATTAGTACCTTTAAACCACTCGATGCCAAGGTTAAGGCCAAAACACTACCTGCAACACCTTGGCCTACAATGATATAATCAAAGATTGTTTCTTCTCTCAATTTTGAACCATATGTTTAAGACACTCAACCCAAATTTCGTTGGTATTGAGGCTTTCTACCAATTGCCATTTAATACCTCCTTTTTCTATAAATTGCTCTTTATAGGTCTCGCCAATCTCAACTGTAGTTTCCAAACAGTCAGCCACAAAAGATGGAGAAAATGCTAGGATTTTTTTCTTACCCTCAGCTGCTAGCTCATCAATTTTTAGGTCGGTATATGGTTTTATCCATGGGTCTTTACCTAGTCGTGATTGGAAACAAACAGTATAATCTGTTTCGTTTAGATTTAAGGCCTTGGCAAGTTCGCGGGTGGTATGAAAACATTGGGCTCTATAACAATGACTGTTATTGGCGTGATAGGAATTGCAACAAGTGCCTAAGGCACAATGGTCATGAACAGAGCCCTTTAATATTTGGCGTTCTGGCAAACCATGATAAGTAAACATGATATGATCATAATTGTCTTGTGACATGTATTTTTTTCCTATTTCGGCAAAGGCCTTTATATACAGCGGATGATCTGGAAATTTACTAATTATTTTGAGGTCTGGTAATATTTGCCAATCTTTAATGTCCATCATTACTTTTTCTATAGTTGATCCGGTAGATGCGGAGGCATATTGAGGATACAATGGAACCACAACAATTTTTTGAATTCCTTTGGATTTCATTTTCTCAAGGGCCGATTTAATGGAAGGGCTTTGATATCTCATACCCATGGCCACATGGTATTCTTCACCAAGCGCATCCTGTAGCAGCTTTTCTATTTGATATGCGTACACCTTTATGGGAGAACCCTTGTCTGTCCAAACTTTTTTATACTCATGTGCCGATTTTGGACCTCTAAATGGTGCTATGATCAAGTTTACCAAAATCCACCTTAAAATGTAGGGTACATCAATTACCCTTGCATCCATTAAAAATTCCCTTAAATACTTTCTTACATCACTGGTCTTGCTACTGTCTGGTGTTCCAAGATTAATAAGTAAAACTCCGGTATGTGGTTTCATGCTTTTAATATTTGTATTAAGCTAACAAAAAACTTCCTAAATTGTTAAAATTCCTAATTTCTTAATTGTAAAATATTTGTTTTTCCATTTAAAACAGCCCGTAACGAGATACTAATCTATTCCAAAATTATTACAAATTTTTTAGTTCAAGTTTTTTCAAGTTATTAATTTTTAGCAAATTGCCCTTGTTTTTTGCAAATAACCAAAATAGCTTAATGTCAAATTTCTTTATTGCGAAATTATTTTTTTTGCCTCTCCTTTTTATAAGTTATTTTGCACTCACCAACTGCACCGCAGCACACAAAGAGTTTATCCAAGCCGAGGATATTATCAATCAAATAAAAAGTAAAAAGAATGTATTTTACAGCAATAAGTTAATCAAAGGCAAGTTAGACTTCACTGTTTTAGATGCTTATGTTATTTCAAGCAACGCAAGCAAAATTGATATAGAAGTTGCCGTTACTTTTGATAACTGCAAGTTTGAAGAAGACGTCATTGCTTATGCTAAATCTGATAAAGGTAAAGTAACCTTTGTAGAATTTTCAAAATGTCTTTCTTTTAATGATTGTGTTTTTGAAAAACAAATTCAATTTAGAGAGATAATAGTAAAAGGTCTATTTAACCTTACCAAATGCCAAGTGCAAGGAGAGGTTGGCATGGAAGGAAGCCAACTACATAGTTCCTATTCATTTTTTACAGAAACTAAATTTAAGGCAGAAACTAGGTTTCAAAGGCTTAGAGTTTTGGGACATACAGATTTTCTTAAAACGGAATTTTGGGAAAAGGCCTCTTTCCAACTTGCTGATTTTGATGGCAATGTTATGTTTGCTGATGCAGTATTTAATAAAAATTTGGATTTTAGTTTGGCGTTATTTTCAAAAAAGTTAATTTTAAACAATTCTTTGTTCTATGGTTATGTTGATTTTTCCAACGCTAGCTTTAAAGGAAGGACAGAATTTATTAATACCCAGTGTAAGCAAGATGTCACATTTTATCAAATACAAATTTGGGATGTAATTAAATTAAACACTTCGACATTCAAGGGTAATTTAAGCTTTGAAAAGGCTCAATTTTACTTTCACAAACCAGAATTAAAGGAAGTAATATTTGAAAAAGAGTCAGGTGTTAACATAAAAGACGCTTGGATATTTCAAAAAACACCATTAGAATTAAGTAAATAAACATTTAAAACCCTTTGCACATGTTACGCACCAAATTATTAGTAATCACCACTTTAGTTGGTATTATTCTTTCACTATGTAGTTGTACCGAAGACGGAAAAATTGATCCGAGACTAGTATCAATTTTTGATAGTCTTGGTCTTAACAATAGTTTTGGTTATGACGAAAAGTTTATTGACAAAGACACTTCAGAAGTGGAACAAGATTTAAATTTGGATCAAAATACAAACAACACATTACCAAGTTCAATAGATCTCACTAGTAAATTTCCGCCAGTTAAAAATCAAGGCCAATATGGTACTTGTGTAGCTTGGGCCGCAGGTTACTACTATCGTACCTTTTTATTCGGGCAAGACAATAACCTATCTAATTCCGCGCTATCTCAACCACAAAATCAGTTTAGCCCTAAGCATTTGTATTTGTCCATCCCAGCGGATGACAGAGGTACTAACTGCAACGGTTCGGCCTTTGACCCAGCCTTTGAAACCATGCAAAAAAATGGTGTTGCCACGTTAGATCAAGTGCCTTATACTAACTTAGGTACTTGTAGCCAAGGTACATCGTCATTTAACGCTGCGAATTTCAAACTAAAAAGTTATAGAGAAATCACAAAAGATCTTAAAACTTTTAAGACCTATCTTGCTCAAAATAGACCTATTGTTATAGGTGCAAAATTAGGCGAAAATTTTATGTCTTGGTCTTCAAACAGTGTTATCACCGATGATACTGAAGAATATCAAGGACAACACGCTTACCATGCAATCACTGTGGTTGGATACGACGATAATAAAGGAGGTGGTGCTTTTAAAATCATTAACTCTTGGGGAGAAGATTGGGGAAGTGAAGGTTTTATTTGGGTTGGCTATGATTATTTTTTCAGAAAATTTTGTTTCGCTGGTTATGTAGCTTCAAGCTCTGACAAACAAGTCGCAGTAAATAGTAATGGAAGCATTAATTCCGAAAATCAAACTTCGGGGATGGATTTAATGGCTACAAACCTTACGGACATAGACTCAACTGGTACTATTAGAAATATCACTTATGATGTTCTTAATAAAGGCACTACCTCAATTCCTGCATCACGTGATTGGTCGGTGGTTTATATGTGGTATAATGCTTTTGATGCTAATAAATATGGGGTTTTTTTATACGATTATTATTCGGACGATATCGGTATTGTAGGAGAAACCGACGAATGGACTACTAGCACAGTGCCTAATGCGGGAGCTAATCCGTCTGCTATAGGTAGTTCTGGCAATTGGTGGAATCATGTTGACATTCCAGCAGGATTTTCGATTGCCAGAGCAGTACAAGGTGATGGTGTTTTTGAATGGGAATATGCCATTCCTTCTTCTTTACCTGATGGAAAATATTACTTTGTACTTTGGGCTGATCCATTTAACAAGGTTCAAGAAGCTGATGAAGATAATAACTTCTTATTCTATACTGCTGATAAAACAACTGGTGAACCATTAACAGTAAGAGGTGGAAAGGTTTTAGATGGTGATTTAGTACGAAAAGGAAGAAATGGTCGTACATCGGAGGAACTTATTAATGCTAATCCGAACACCTATACACCTGCCGAAATAAGAGCACTTTTAGTTAAGTCTGCTAAAAATGGTAGATTAGAGCAAAAAATTAAAACTTCTCAACACTTTCAACGAAAGTAAAATCTTATTTTAAATGCTGGACTTAGGTCCAGCATTTACATTTTTGTATAATACATTAGCGCACCATATTTTTTATCTCATTTAATTTTAATAAGGCTTCCACTGGCGAAATGGTGTTAATATCCAAGTTTTGTAACATTTCTTTCACTTTCACATATTGAGGGTCATTTGATTCAAATAACGTCATTTGATAATTGTTTTTAGGAAGATCTTTCAGTGACAATTTATCATCCGTTTTTAATTTCTCTTTTTCAAGATGATGCATGATTTCGTTGGCACGCAACACTACGCTGTTAGGCATACCAGCCAATTGAGCAACGTGAATACCAAAACTATGCTCACTTCCACCCTCCTTAAGTTTTCGCATAAAAACTACTTTGTTGCCAACTTCTTTTACCGACACATTATAGTTTTTAATTCTTGAAAAATCCTCTGTAAGCTGATTTAACTCATGATAATGGGTAGCAAATAATGTTTTAGCTTTGTATTTAATATGATTATGAAGGTATTCCACAATAGACCATGCGATAGAAACGCCATCATAAGTGCTTGTTCCTCTGCCAATTTCATCCATTAACACAAGACTTCGCTCACTTAAGTTATTAAGAATACTTGCTGTCTCAGTCATTTCTACCATAAAGGTGGACTCGCCCTTCGATAAATTGTCACTTGCTCCAACTCGGGTAAAAATTTTATCTACAATTCCTATCTCTGCTCCATCTGCCGGCACAAAACAACCAATTTGACACAACAAAACTATTAACGCGGTTTGTCGCAACAAGGCCGACTTTCCAGCCATATTTGGCCCTGTAATCACAATAATTTGCTGCGTCTGGTCATCAAGAAAAACATCATTTGACACATATTTTTCACCTAAGGGTAATTGCTTTTCAATTACAGGATGTCTACCGCCAGTAATTTTGATTGCTTTACTTTCGTTAACAGCGGGTTTTACATAGTTATTTTTATCAGCCACAAATGCAAAAGATGATAAACAATCAATTTTCCCAATGGTCTGAGCATTAAGCTGTATTTGAGGAACAAAATCAATTGTGTGCATCACTAATTCTTCAAATAATTTTTGCTCTATTACATTAATCTTATCCTCTGCTGTTAAAATTTTGTCTTCATAAAGTTTGAGTTCTTCGGTAATGAACCGCTCAGCATTTGCTAAGGTTTGTTTCCGTATCCAATCAGCAGGCACCTTTTCTTTATTCGTATTGGTCACTTCAATGTAATAACCGAATACTTTATTAAAGCTAATTTTAAGTGAGTTGATTCCTGTACGCTGGCTTTCTCTTCTTTGAATCTGAATCAAAAAATCTTTTCCCGAATAGGCAATTTTACGGAGCTCGTCCAGTTCATTATTAACTCCCTCATTAATCAACCCTCCTTGATTGGTAAGTATTGGTGGATCCATTTGCAACAAAGTACTTATTTTGTTGCTTATAAAATCACAAGGATTGAGCATTTCTGCCAATTTTACTAAATCTGTGTTTTCAATTGCTGCTTTAAGAAGAAGGTCTTTAAGCGGTTTTATACAATGTAATGCCTTTTTAAGCTGGTTGAGCTCCCTTGGGTTTATTCTTCTCACAGCTACTTTTGAAATTAACCTTTCAAGGTCTCCCACTTGACGCATGTGGCCAATTAATGCGGTAAGTAGTTCTTTATCAGACTTAAAGGTTTCTACTATGGCAAGACGCTCTTCTATTGGTTTGGTTTCTTTGAGGGGCAGAACCATCCACTTTTTTAATAATCTACTTCCCATGGGAGTCACGGTATGGTCGATTATATCAATAAGAGGAACGCCCCCTTCAAATTGGGTATAAATTAATTCTAAATTTCTGATCGTAAATCGATCCAACCATACATATCTTTCCTCTTCTATTCTTGAAATTGAGGCAATATGTTTTACATCGTGATGTTCAGTATCCTTAAGATATTGCAATACAGAGCCTGCTGCGATTATACCATCATTCAGCCCATCAATCCCAAATCCTTTTAGGTTGACCGTGTTAAAATGTTTTGTTAAAAGTTCATAACAGTAATCGGAAGAATAAATCCATTCATCAAGATGGAAAGTATTGTATTTATCCGAAAATAATGAAACGAATTCGTTTCTTTTTGCCTTGGCCACCAACACCTCCGAAGGCAAAAAGCTCTGTAAAAGTTTATCAATATAGGTGGATGCACCTTGTGCGGAATAAAATTCTCCAGTTGAAATATCTAAAAGTGCAATCCCGATATTTTCTTTATTTATAAAAATGCCACATAGATAATTGTTGCGTTTTTGTTCAAGTACGTTGTCATTAAATGATACACCTGGGGTTACTAGCTCTGTTACACCCCTTTTTACAATCCCCTTTACCGACTTCGGGTCTTCCAATTGATCACAAATGGCTACTCTTTGTCCAGCTCTTACAAGTTTAGGTAAATAATTATCAATGGAATGATGAGGAAACCCTGCCAATGCTATTTCCGAGGCAGAACCACTTCCTCTTTTGGTAAGTGTGATTCCCAATATTTTGCTTGCCTTCTCTGCGTCTTCTCCAAACGTTTCATAAAAATCTCCAACTCTGAATAACAACATCGCCCCTGGATATTTCACCTTGATGGCGTTATATTGTTTCATTAGAGGTGTTTCTTCTGGAGTTTTGGCCATATCATTCTATAAGTTTTATTCAAAAAAACAATTTCCAAATTTAACTTAATTTATGAAATGATAATTGGAGTGCTACCTATCTTATGGTAGGATTAATCTATATATTTAGAAAAGCATTCGTTAGATACTAATTTGCCACAGGTACAATTACGTTATCTATTAACCTAACATCCTCTAAATGAACAGCTATACAAAACGCTGAGGTTTTATCTAATTTTCCTAGCTTGTGTATATATAAAGTTTCGGGGTCACAAACTTCAAAATACTCCAAGTTGAAATAATTACGAGACTTGTAATATTCTGCAATTGCCAACTTTATAACTTCAACTGGTTCATGGCATATCGACAAAGCCAACTGTAGGGAAGCAAAAATTTCAGGGGCAATCGACCTGCCTAGGTTCGATAATCGTCTGTTTCTTGAACTCATGGCAAGCCCGTCCGATTCTCTTAACGTTTCTATTATTTTTATTTCGATAGGATATGAAAGGTCATTGGCCAAACATTTAATTACAGCACATTGTTGTAAATCCTTTTGACCAAAAAACGCCCAATTTGGTCGAATCAAGTTAAAAAGTTTGCTTACAATGATCCCAACACCATTAAAATGACCAGGTCTAAACTTGCCTTCCATCACTGTTTCTAGTTGACCAAAATCAAACTTTAAGGTTGTAGCTTGTGGATAAATTTCAGAAACCAATGGAGCAAACACGACATCACAACCTGTACTACTTAAAAGTTGAATATCTTGATCCAGAACCTGCGGATATTTTTGAAAATCTGTTTGATTATTAAATTGTAAAGGATTCACAAAAACAGAAGCAACTGTAACATCTGCTAATGCCTTACTGGCATTTATTAGTGCCAAGTGCCCTTGATGCAAAGCACCCATGGTAGGAACCAACCCAATAGATTGCCCGTTTTGTTGGCATTTTTTTATAAAGTCTCGAAGTTGAACTTGATGGTGAAAAATTTGCATTAAATTGGCACACTACGGGTAAGTTGCCAAACTTACATCTATTTTTGAAAACTCTTTTGATTTTGACCATTTTTTTTTATAATTTTGTGTGCCCTTAGTTAGGACATTGAATTTTCTTAATCCCCCATATATGTCTAAGCTCAAAATCCTTTACGCAGCGAGTGAAATTAATCCCTTTTTGGAAACCTCTAAAGTAGCAGAATTTGTAAGAACACTTCCTCAGGCCATGCAAGAAAAAGGCATGGAGATTAGAATTTTGGTGCCTCGTTTTGGTCTTATTAACGAACGAAAAAATAAACTACATGAAGTAGTGCGTTTGTCGGGTATTAACATTTCGGTTGGTGAAGATGAGAAGCCTTTAATAATTAAAGTAGCATCTATTCCTAATGCCAAGCTTCAAGTTTATTTTATCGATAATGAAGATTATTTTCAACGTAAATCTGTTTTCTTTGATAAAGAGGACAAATTTTATGAAGATAATGATGAAAGAGCCATTTTCTTTTGCAAAGGTGTTTTAGAAACCATCAAGAAATTGGGATGGTCGCCTGATATCGTACATTGCAATGACTGGATGACGAGCTTAATTCCGATGTATCTTAAAACTACCTATAAAAAGGATCCAATGTTCAAAGACACAAAGTCGGTATTTACTGTATATAATAGCAAATTTAGTCATAAATTTACTGGCGATATCATGAATAAAGTAAAAATGATTGATATTGACGACAGTATGCTAAAACAGCTTCAAACCGCTGATTACGATGGATTTCTCAAAATAGGAATGCAATATGCTGATGCGGTAATACGCGGAAAGAATATTGAAGGTATTGAAAATCTTTTTGCTGAAATGGAACCAAAGAAAACTTTGGAAATAGCGTTTGAAGACGAAAATTATTCAGAATCATATTACAATTTATATAATGAACTTGCGGGTTAACCGATTTTTTGCGTTTGCATTTTATACCATTTTTGTTTTAGTTTTAATTTCTTGTAAAGAGTCAAAAAGAATTGGTAAAGAAGTACAACCAGCTGGAAACGAGCTGGATGTATTCTTTACTGATACATTTGATATCGAGACTTCAACCATATTGATTGATACTGTAAATACTAGATATGCAGAATATTTGTTTTTGGGCGGTTATAATGATCCTGAAATAGGTACTATTCGCTCCACTGCATATACTCAATTGTATTTGGCTAATAATGGTTTGAGATTTGATGCGAATAGTGTTGCTGATTCTATGGTTGTTAATATTTTAGGGTTTTCAACTTATTATGGAGATACCACAAAATCTATTTCACTAGATTTATATCGACTTGCTTCTGCACTAGATACGTCTATAAAATATACAAGCAAAAGCGATCCTGCACTTGAGTCATCTCCTATGGCCAGCTTAACTTTCTTCCCTACCATAAAAAGAACTACTGATACGCTTAAATTGAAACTTAGTGGCACATTAGCCTCTGAAATTGTGGCTGCAAGTGGCACTGGTAGTCTTGACAATAGCTATAACTTTAATCAATTGGTTAAAGGAATTGCTTTTAAAACAACCTCAAGTAACGCTTCAATGCTAGGCATCTATAGCGCGGGTTTCAATGGCACTAGAGGGAGGGCGTATACAAGACTTTACTATCACGTTTCTGGTGAAACCACCCAAAAGTTTGTTGATTTCTATTTTACTACTGGCAATCTTAGGTTCAATAAAATTGAATCTAGTTTTTCTGGGCCATTAGCACAACTCACAAAAACTGGTGATTCGTTACCCTCAAGTTTAGCCTCAAACAAATGTTATGTACAACCAAATGTGGGTTTAGCTACCAAGTTAACTTTCACAGGATTAGAAGGACTATTAGCTTTAAAAGGCAAAATAATAATAACAAAAGTAGATTTACAATATCAAAGTAGCTCAGATTTAATTAATATGGGTGGTATTAAGTACTTACCGCCAAGTGGGATGTGTTTGTATCAAACTGATGCTAGCAATAAACTTTTAAAAAATAGCTCTGGAGTCTTGATTAGAGTTCAACAAGAATTTCAATCCAATGTATCTACTCCAGCTTTTGGCACGTATAACGACGCTAATTATGTAGTTGTGAATCATCAAATAACAAGTTATTTCCAAGATTTAGTGTATAACCCTACTGTTATAAATCGGTCGTTGGTTATATATCCATTAATATTTTCAAATTCATTTAGTAGATACGTTCTGTTTGACAACAAACATGCCAGCACACCAATGAAATTGAAAGTCTACTATACTAGAATTGAGTAGAAATTCTTAAATTTGTTATCAAGCTACGTATTATTATTGCATGGTTGATACTGAATCTTTCCATCAAAACTTAAGCAAACAAAATTTATGTGTGGAATTGTAGGTTATGTAGGTCATAGAGAAGCCTATTCTATTATTATCAAAGGATTAAAAAGATTAGAATATAGAGGTTATGATAGTGCAGGAATTGCCTTGCTCAATGGTAACCTTAACGTTTATAAAAAGAAAGGCAAGGTCTCAGATCTTGAAGAATTCTTAGGAGAAGACAAACATTTTTTGAATAGTACTATTGGTATGGGCCATACCAGATGGGCGACACATGGCGAGCCTAACGATGTGAACGCACATCCACACTATTCTTCCAATAAAGACCTTGCCATTATTCATAATGGCATTATTGAAAACTACTCCTCTTTAAAGATGGACTTAACCCTAAGGGGTCATGTTTTTTTAAGTGATACCGACTCTGAAGTTTTTATACATTTAATAGATGATATAAGAATTAACAATAATTGTTCATTAGAAGAAGCTGTACGGGTGGCTTTGTCACAAGTGGTTGGCGCTTATGCTATTGTAATTATTGCCAAGGACACTCCCAATCAGTTAATTGCTGCAAGAAAAGGTAGTCCATTGGTAATTGGTTTGGGTAAAAACGAATTTTTTATCGCCTCTGACGCATCTCCTATTATTGAATATACCAATGAGGTTGTATATCTAAATGACCAAGAAGTTGCGATAATTAAAGATAACCTGCTCACAATTAAGAATATAGAGGATGTGCAAATGACACCATATATTCAAAAGTTAGAGCTAGAGCTTGAAGCCATTGAAAAAGGTGGCTATGAGCATTTTATGTTAAAAGAAATAATGGAGCAACCCAAATCCATTCTTGACTGTATGCGAGGTAGGGTAGACTCAGTACGAGGCCATTTGGTGTTAGGTGGTTTAAATGAATATCTCTACAAATTAATAAATGCTGAGCGCATTATGATTGTAGCCTGTGGCACATCTTGGCACGCAGGTCTTGTGGCAGAATACATTTTCGAGGAGTTTACAAGAATTCCTGTGGAGGTCGATTATGCATCAGAATTTAGATATCGCAATCCTGTGGTTCGCGAAGGGGATGTCCTAATTGCAATTTCACAAAGTGGCGAAACAGCAGATACATTAGCAGCTATTGAATTAGCTAAGTCTAAAGGAGCTGTTATAATTGGTGTGTGTAATGTAGTTGGCTCGTCTATTGCAAGAGCCTCTCATGCAGGCGCTTATCTTCATGCCGGTCCAGAAATCGGTGTGGCCAGTACCAAAGCATTTACTGCTCAGGTAACAGTGCTTACAATGATTGCCTTACAAGTGGCTCATAAAAAAGGGTCTATATCTGATCATTTGTTTCGTATCTTATTAGCGGAGATAGAAAGCATTCCAGACAAGGTATCAACAGTATTAAAACTTAATGAAAAAATAAAATACATTTCAAGCATTTATAAAGATGCTAAAAATGTATTGTATCTAGGTAGGGGTTATAATTTCCCTGTTGCCCTAGAAGGAGCATTAAAATTAAAAGAAATATCATACATTCATGCTGAGGGCTATCCTGCGGCGGAAATGAAACACGGTCCAATAGCACTGATAGATAAAGAAATGCCTGTTGTAGTAATAGCAACTAAGGATAGTTCTTATGAAAAGGTGGTTTCTAATATACAAGAGGTGCGTGCACGAAAAGGTCAAGTAATTGCAATAGTTACGGAAGGAGACACTCAGGTTGCTAAAATGGCCGATTACACCCTCGAAGTACCTGCCACCCACGAGGCACTTATGCCAATTGTAGCAGTTGTACCATTACAACTTTTGTCTTATCATATATCGGTAATGCGTGGTTGTAACGTAGATCAACCTAGAAATTTAGCCAAATCCGTTACTGTAGAGTAGTAGTTTAACTGTTATCTTCTTTTATTAATTTCAAGTAATAAATGACTAAGTAGACTATAGCACAAACGGATGAACTTGCCAAAAGTGTGTAAAAACCTGTTGATTTGCCAGGTAATTCATAATTAAGTGCAATAGCACTAATGATGCCCACTAGTGCAACTAAAACCCAGTATATTTTTAGGCCAGCAATTATCTTAGTGTTTTTTCTATAAACTACAGTGTTTACAATTGCACTTATCAGTTGCCAAATACCCAATACAAAAAATGACATTAATGTAACTACTTGAAAAACCTTTGTTAACCAACAAGTTAACATAAAAATTATCAAAATTATTTGCCCAAAAAAGTCTAGTTTTTTCATATGCTATATACGTCTATACCTAATCCCAATTATAATCGAGGTATTAATCATATTTGATTTATTATTATCCAAGTTTTCTTTAATCAACTTTGCACTATTAGTAAGGAGAACATTATAATTGCCTTGCACAAACACACCAAACTTTTCTGTTAGCTTTAAATCTACCCCAGCACTTAAGCCGCCTCCAAATACTGGAACAAATAAAATATTAAAATACTCCTCTCGAATCAGAACTGGATTGGATGATATATTACCAGAACTTTGTATATAATAAGCAGAATCTCTTTGAATAACTCTAGAATATGCCTCTTGTTTGATGGACACAAAACTAATATTACCAGAAACCCCAATATAAGGTGACACTTTGTTATCAAAAGAACCAAAATGGTAGTTTAGACTTGGCAATATATTTAGTAGGTTTAATTTATAACCAGTTTTAGAAGAATTGGAGTATTCTATATTAGCTGAAAACCTGAAGTTATCATTAAGAAAAAAGGACACGCCGCCGCCTATGTTAATAGCAGGTCTGTATTTAGCAAAATAATTTTCAGGAACACCGCTGATTCCAATTTTTTCGTTAGCAGGAAAAAGTGAAGTACCCAAATAACCTTGAAATTGATCAATTTGTGCAAAAGCACTAAAGGAAGATATTAATATAAGTAAGAAATATTTCATTATAAGCTCTTTAACTATTATGGAAGATACACTACTTTACAACTATCTGCTTTTAAATTAACTATGCCAGTCCAAGCTGTGCCTGTAGTTTTAGAGATTGCGGTATACGTGTACTTGCCTGGGCTTTTTATCACGCTTAAGGTGTTGCTAGGTTTGCAAGTAAATACTACGTTGGTGGTGCTTTGGACTATTTGACCAATCGTATCTTGTTGGTTAAGTACTACAGTTATAGGCAATTTAGAAGTCGAGTTAGTTGGCACCCCAAAGGATAAAGTACCAAAAGTGCAAAGTGGTAGTCGCTCGTATTTATTAATACCTCCAACCACATTTATGGTGTCAATCCAAACACAACCTAAGGCATTTTTGGCTTGATAATTAAACACTCCCTTTTTTACTTTGTAAGTAATGGCTTGGTTACCAAAAGGTGCTGGAGCCGTTGCTAATCCTGTTGCAATAGAACCTATTGAATCAGAGCCAATTCTAATCCCAATGGGTGTTTTTGTTAAGTTTTCTGATTGAGTCCAAAACGTTACAAACCCTTCCACTGGACTTAGCACTATTAAAGAATAAGTTACTGAGCTTTTTATTAAATTATTCAAAAAGAAATAGGCGCCATCAGTGTTATCCCACAAGATTGTATTACCTGGAAAGGTTTTGTTATCATTATAATAAGCTGCAAAAAAATATCGTCTATCTTCCTTAAGACCTGCAAAATAAATTTTTCCTTTATTATCCGTTGTATCTACTTTAAGTGCGTTTGAATAGTTTCGTGTTAATTGTGCTTGATTAAAATCATCCTGATTGTCAAAAATAGCAACTATTGCACCTTTTAAGGTATCCGCTTTAGTACTAACCACCAATAAATCCACGTCTGTAGTTGGAATAATTACTTCAACCTTTTGTTTACAAAAGTAAAGCCCTCCAGTAATTAAGAGCAAAACTGCTATTATTCTATAACTATTTTTTCCCATTGGGTATTTCCTCCTGTTTTTATTTCTAAAATATATATTCCTTGACCTAAATTGGTATTTATGGTTGTAGTGGAATTGGTCTTGAAAATTTTGAGTATACGACCACTCATATCTCTACAAATTACTTCTGCTTTAATGTCTGTTCCCGCAAGTTCTAAAGTAATAATTCCTGTTGTTGGATTTGGGTAAACTTGTGCCAACGAAGTTTGAGCGTTAGGAATATTAACAGACTTGGCTTCTGAACTATAAAAAGCCGCTTTTGCTATATTGGGTAGACCATTTATATTTACCACAACCTCCTTAGACCACAACCTACAAGAATCTGTGGTTCCTATTTCTAATGTATAAGTTCCGTTGTAATAAATTGGTAAGGATACTTTGGTTGCACCAATTATTATTTTGTCATTTACGTACCATTGATAAGATGCTTGATCCTTATTTGATTTAAGTATTTTATCACTACTTAATTGTGATTGATCTATTTGTGGTGTTGCTAATGTGCCAAAAACACTAATGGGCAGTGCTGAAGAGAAGGCTTTACATTGGGTATTGTCTTCTATGGACAATCTGTAACCTCCATTTTGTACAACCACTAATACAGAATCATTTGCATTTGATAGTTTATATGTGTCTAGGTACCACTCATAAAATTTATAACCAGAGGGACCTTTGAGTGTTTTTGATAAACATGCTGACGAGTCTGCAACTTTTATTATGGGGGTAGGAATTACAGGATCACAAGCTATCAGTTTCAATGGTCTTCTATGAAGCGTTAACATTGGCAAAAGCGGATTGGTTATGTTACAAACATAGGTGCCTGTATCTGCTTTTGTAGCATTTAGCTTAATAAACACCGGTTGTGTTGCTCCCACAATATTGATATTATTTCGTTGCCATTGATATTGATTACCAGCACCATTTAATAATGAATTTAAACTTATTGATTGAGTACTGCTAATTTTTACAACTTCTTTTTCTAATACACTATCTTGTACAGCGTATTGAAATACGTTGATCCCCACATTTGGCAAAAGATGTTCAAAGGTAAGTTTGTTATTGCCGACATATAATTCATCCAAGCTTGTGATTGTCTTTAAAACAGGAATAAAACTTATGCTGTTGTTAAATACATCCAAAACTTTAAGCTTTGGAAGGGTAACAAATGACAATGGGATAGAATCTTGAAATTGGTTGTTGCCTAATTTTAATGTTTCAAGGGTAGATACATTGGCAAATTCGGAAGGAATTTTACCAGAGATTTGATTGGTGGTAACATTAAAATCAATAAGTTTATTTAATCCGCCTACTCCTTTAGTTAATGTACCACTAAAATTATTTTGTGAAAGGTTTATACTCTGTAATTCACTCAACAAACCAATATTGTTTGGAATACTACCCTCAAATAAGTTATCACTTAGGTCTAAGATAGAAAGAGAACTTAAATCCTTAATATCGTTGCTAATTGTATCAGAAAGTTCATTTTTGCTCAAATTCAAGCTGAGTAAACCTTTACATTTCCAAAGTCCTGAAGGTATGTTTCCACTCAATTTGTTATTAGACAGGTTAATTACGATAATACTATCTGACCACCCAACAATGTCTTGGGGAATGATACCTGTCAGGTTGTTATTGCTCGCATCAAATACAACTAGACTTTTTGCTAAAAATAGTCTACTGCCTAAAGTATCGGAAAATTGATTATTGTTCAAATACAATATTTTAAGAGAATCTTGTGCAATACTGGAAGGAATCTTACCTACAAACTTATTATTAGAAACATCAAAATATCTAATTCGATAAAATCCATTAAAGAAATTTAATATGCTATCTGATAAAAGATTGTCGCTTAAATCAAGATGTTCTATTTCTGTCCCTTTTGCTAAAACGTTGGGAAAGCCTCCTGAAAATTTGTTTTTGCTTAAATCCAAATAAGAGAGGTTTGGTTTAGATGTTATGATATTGTCCAATTTGTTGTTAGACAAATTATTGCCATGTAAATCTAGTCTTGTTAAGCTATACAATGAATCAATTTCTTGTGGCAAAGTATCAATCAAATTATTATTTGGTAAGTTAATTTCAGTAAGTATGCCACAATCAGTTTTTATTCCGTACCAATCAGTCACTGGTTTATCTGTTAACCAATTAGTTTTATTAATCCAATTGGCGCCACCTGTTGCATTATAGATTCGGGTAAGTTTTAAAGAATCAGCTATTGAAACTTTTTTACAGACCTCCACATTAAAATCACCACTATAAATTTCCAATTCTGATAACAATGGATGTGTTAATTGGCAAAAATAAGTACGTGCGTCATTGAGTGATATGTTCTCAAAAGTGATTGAAGGTAAGGTATCACCAATTAATCTACTAGCTCCCTCTCCAAAGGAAACAAACCATTGAAATTTAGTGCCATTTATTTGTGGCTGTGTGAGCGTGAGAGTTAAACTTGTCCCTTCATTTACAAGCGTATCAAAACTAGCACTTATATTGTTTTGACCATAGGCGTCAAACACTTCCCAGTTTTGGGCAAGATAAGTTGGAACCAAGCTCACAAAAGAAAAATTATTAAAACTTAAATCAATGACGGGGGCATTTGGGCTTATGAAATCAAAAACAGGTAGCGTATCGGTGAAAGAATTAAAAGAGATGTCAAATTCATTAAGTTTTGTGAGGTTGCTAATTGAAGTTGGCACTTTCCCTTCTAAATAATTTCCATTGATATTTAAAACCGTTAAATTGTTGAGACTAGTTAATTCTTGAGGAAACGTTCCAGAAAGGTAACTATTGCCTAAATCTAGATATTGCAATTTTGTTAAATTGGAAAAACTAGAAGGAAGCCTACCTACGATGCTATCAAAACTTAAGTTTAAATTCTCTAATGCTGTCAAATCACCAATAGCTTGAGGAATACGTCCTTTTACATTATTCGACTGCAAATCCAGTTTAATAACTTTACCACAAGAAATAGTAACACCAAACCATTTAGAAATAGGACTCGAAGATTTCCATTCAGAATTATTAGTCCATAAATCGCCACCCAATGAGTCATATAAAGTTACCAACGCTAAAGAATCTACAACACTTGTTTTTGCATTAGAATTAATAGAACCGTAGGTATAAATTTTTTCGAGAGGAACTGAACATTCTCCATTATTAGCATAAACAAAAACGGAATTTTCGGAAAAAATATTAAAATTATCCAAAGTGAATTTTAAGTCTCCTCCGGCTGATGTTTGGTCCTGAATAGAAACACCATTAAAAATGGTTCTATAATCGTAACCAGCTTGTGTATTTTTTATTACAAACTCAGAAACTAGCCCATTTGCACAAGTTGGTTCACTTACCAAATAACTTAAGGTATCGGTAGGTCTAGCAAATACACTAAAGTTAACCGATTGGTCTAACTTAAACTCATTTGTACAATTTTCACTTTTTCTTACAAAAAACGACAATGAATAATCTCCTATAGCTAATGATTGATTGATAATACCAAAATCATTAGAACTGGAATGAATGTAGTTTTCCTCCTGAGGCAAACCCTCTATTCTAAATATATTACCAGCTTCCCAATTACCTATGTTAAAACGAATTTCATCACCATCACATACACTATTTAGAGTTATCGCTTGGGTTACATCCAGCCCTAAACATGGGTCTTCGGCTTTAACTACATTAACTGGTGTTGTGGAGATAGAAAAGGGACAGTCAAAATCAGTAGCTTGAATTATGTTATAGGTTTTATCGCTAAAATATACATTTGAAAATGACGCACCACCGTTTTGTTCTACAATTTCAAAGGTAGAACTCTCACTGCCTTCAATTTTAATAATTGCACTACCTGAAAATGATGAAACATCCAAATCTACGGTAACTTTATCACCTGAATTATAAAAATAAGTTGATGAAGAAAAACTAACATTTGGTGTGGGAATTTGGGTAAAACTAAAAGTGGCCTGCACCTCTTGTGTTTGCTGAGATTTATCAGTTACACTATTAATTGAATAGGTTAATCCATCTTTTTGTAGATCTATTCCAATTTTAATCGAATTTGATTGGGTAGTAATAGAATTCACAACTCCTGTTCTATCGCTTAATAAATCAAAAGAATAAGGAGGGCTACCATTTTCGATGTTCACCACCAAGGTGTCTGTTCCATAAGGACAACTATATGTGGATTTGCTAGATATGTCTATTGCAATTTGACCATATCCAACGGTGATTAAAAACATGAAAACGCCTAATAATATAATTCTTATCATTTTGTACCGCGGTTTACAATTTCAAATTTAGGTTATTTATAATATTAATTGGTTAATTTTTAATTGCTTTTTAAAATATAGGATAAAATAATTTGGTTTCGACATTAATTATAAATGGATGTTAAACTGTTTTTGGTAATTTATTTAGGATTGTAACTATTTTAGTACATCGTCGTACTACAAATTACCTTTTGTTCTCTTATCTTATTTTTATGCATCCTAAACAAAAAATAGTAATCCTTGGTGGTGGAGTAGCTGGACTAAGCGCTGCCCATGAACTTATTAAACGAAATTACGAAGTTGAGGTATATGAGCTAAAAGCAATCCCTGGCGGTAAAGCACGAAGCACAGAAGTGCCTGACTCTGCAGTGGGTGGTCGGTTTCCATTGCCTGGAGAACATGGGTTTAGATTTTTCCCACGTTTTTATAGGCATGTAACTGCCACTATGAAGGAGATTCCTTTGGGCAACGGTAAAACCGTTTATGACAACTTGGTTCAAACTTCTGAAATACGTGTAGCACGTTTTGATAAGCAGTCGTTTTACATGCCTGCTAAATTTCCAGGATCAATCGCCGAAATCAAGAAATATCTTGTCTTGGATGCAGGAATAGATTTAGGACTTACAGCAGAAGAAAAGGAGTATTTTTCTGAAAGAATTTGGCAACTAATGACTAGTTGTTACGAACGACGTAAGCAAGAATATGAAAGAATCGGTTGGTGGGAGTTTATTGAAGCAGATCGATTTTCAGAAGCATATAAAACACTATTAGCACGTGGTCTTACAAGAACGCTCGTAGCTGCAAGGGCAGAAACGGTAAGCACCAAAACGGGAGGAGATATCCTTCTTCAGTTGGCTTTTGATGTTATGAAGCCAGGTATGAGTAGTGACAGGATTTTAAATGGCCCTACCAATGACGTTTGGATAGAGCCATGGCTTAAAATTATGCAAGAAAAGGGTTTAAAATATTATACCCATGCCAAAGTAATAGAAATCAAGTGCAAAGACCGGTTAAAGGTTGACAGTGTAATTGTTGAATTCGAGAAAAATGGTGTAACTGAACAAACCATCATAAAAGGAGATCATTTTATAAGTGCAATGCCGGTGGAAGCGCTTGCAAAACTCATCAACAATGATTTATTAGCAATAGATCCTACGCTTGATAATGTGTTGGAGTTAGCCAAAAACGTAAATTGGATGAATGGTCTGCAGTTGTATCTAACTGAAAACGTAGATATTAATCATGGTCACACCATTTATGTTGATACACCTTGGGCTTTAACGTCAATTTCCCAGGCGCAATTTTGGGAAGATTTTGATTGGAGTAAATATGGTGATGGTGACGTGAAAGGAATTTTATCTATTGATATTTCAGATTGGGATTCTGCCGGGGTGCTATATGGCAAAAAGGCAAAAGACTGTACTCCTAAAGAAATTGTGGAAGAATGTTGGGAGCAATTATCACGTAGCTTAAATGTAGATGGTAAGGTGGTTTTGACTAAAAAACACCTTCACTCTTGGAATTTGGACGATAGCATTGTGCCAACTGTACCTGCCATCAATCAAGAGCCCCTCCTAGTTAATAATAAAAACACATGGACGCTCAGGCCGTTTGCTTATACAGATGTGGAAAATCTATTTATAGCTTCGGATTTTGTAAAAACCAATACAGATCTTGCCACCATGGAAGGTGCTAATGAGGCAGCAAGAAGAGCCGTAAATGCAGTGATTGACGCAACAGGCAAAAGACATGCCTATTGCAAGGTTTGGGATTTACACGAACCTTGGATCCTAGGTATTTTTAGATGGAAAGATAAAATGAGGTTTAAAAAAGGTTTGCCTTGGAATGGTAAATTACCTTTTGGTGTGCCATTGATTATGGGCTTTCTTAAAAAAATCGCAAGACTTTTTTAACAATTAAATATTAATCATATGAATTTAGGTATTATTTGGCTCAATTTAGACTATTACACTCCTCTACAATTAATTCTTTTTGGTATAGGTGCTGTATTTTGGCTAGTAAACTATGCTTATATCATCAAAAACATTATCAAACATAAATTTGTTGAAATGCCTGCTGCAGTATTATGCGCAAACTTCACGTGGGAGTTTCTTTGGGGGTTTGTGTTTGAACAAAATATGGGTGCAGTTTTGGGTATAGGTTACAAACTATGGTTTGTTTTAGATATTTTTATAGTTTATAGTTTTTATAAATATGGCAACAAGCAGGTTACAAAACCATTTATTCCATATTTTAAGGAGCTGTTTTCTTTTGCTCTTGTTTCGTGGTTAATAGTTTTGTACTTTTTTTATAAAAACAATTATGATAATCCTATTGGAGCGAATTCGGCTTATGTGATCAATATTCTAATTTCATCTTTGTATGTATTGATGTTTATTCGTCTCGAAGACAAGTCGGTATTGAGCTTTACTACCGCTTGGACAAAATGTATAGGCACAGCCATGATCAGCTTAATGTGTATATTACGTTGGCCTGAAAATACTTGGTTGATTAGTATGTGTTTAGTGTGTTTTTTACTTGATATTTATTACATTTATATATTTAAGAAAGCAAAATCAATAAATTGACACAGTTAAAGCAACATATATCATCCTTTTTAACTGCATGGATAGATGCTGGTATTGTATCAACAGATGACACAGCAAATAATTACAAATTAAGGTCTATAAACAAGTTTTGCTTATTTTGTCTGTTTACATCATCACCATACTATTTTGTATTTTATTATTATGAATTATTGCCTCCATTTTTAATTATTTTAATTTCTCATATATTTTTTTCACTAGTAGTATTATTAAATAAAGTTAATAAATACAGTTGGTCTAAGTTTATATTAATTCTTACTACTTCGCTTAGTGTAGTTTCTATTACATATATGTTAGGTTTTGATTCGGGTTTTCATTTGTATCTTTATACATCACCATTATTTATTTTTTGGTTATTCAAATTAGAAGAGAAGAGAAATATTTTTATTGCTTTTTTAACCTACGTTTTGGTTTATATATTACTTTTCTATTTTAAGTTAAATATTAAACCACTATATCCTGTAATTTTTAAAATATTTTTCTTCGATATATATTCTTTAAACATGGTTTTTAACTTGTTTTTAATGTTGGGTTTATTTTATAATTATTCTATATATTATAATTTACTATCAAACAATTTACTATCAAAGCAAAAAAAATTAGAAGAAGAGATCAACTTGCGCATCGTTTCTGAAGAAAATATAAAAAAGTTATTCTCAGATTTGTCCAAAAGTTATTCCAGTCTAGAAAGTTTTAATTTTATTGTGTCACATAACCTAAGAGCTCCTTTAAGTAATATCAAAGGCTTTTTAGATATGTATGACAAAACAAACCAAGATCTTGATACAAATAACGAACTCATAGAAAATGTCTCGTTAGCCGCAGATAACCTTGATGGTATTTTATCAGACTTAAATGTTGTTTTAAAGTCTAGAAAACATCTACTTGAAGGAAAAGAACATGTAAAACTAAAAGATATTATTAGGAGTATAAAGATTTCTCTAAATGCAGAAATAGAAAAAAGTGGAGCCGTAATTGAAGAATTTTTTCCTGACGAATTTACCGTATTTACTATTAAAACACTGTTAAACAGTGTTTTATTTAATTTGGTACATAATGCTATCAAATATAAAAGAGACAACCTTTCGCCTCATATACGTATAATATCTCACGAATCGGGGAGTCTGGTTACCTTAATTGTTGGAGACAATGGGCAGGGTATTGATTTAGTAAAATACAAAGAACGCATTTTTGGCCTGTATAATAGATTTAATAGAAACATTGAAGGAAAAGGTATTGGTCTTTATTTGGCTAAAACTAATTTACAAATGATGGGCGGAGATATTTCAGTTGAAAGTATTCTTAACGAGGGGACTGTTTTTAAAATAACATTAAACAAGGACTAATTTTTAAAAATTTAAGAAATGAAGCAATACCTAGTAATGATGATAGATGATGATTTGCTCACTATTAAATTTAATACAATGGTGGTAAAGAAGAATCATCCTGAAGCGGAGTTGGTGACATTTATATCGGCGCAAGACGCTTTAGAATATTTGCAAACTGTTACAAATCAACTTCCTGATATAATTTTCCTTGATCTTAACATGCCCGTAATGAACGGCTGGGATTTTATGGATGAGTTTAAAAAACTTAACCTAGACATAGAAGTTGTTGTATTAACATCCTCAAGTGAAAAAGAAGATATTGACAAAAGTGTTCAAAGCTACGGAATTGATAAATATTTTGTAAAACCACTGAGCCTAGACGCTGTGAAAACCATGTTTAGGTCGATTTTCTCGAAATAGAGTTGTTTAGATAAGGATATTATTTGTTACAAATGGTATAATTGATTGGAAATTTAAATCCATCATGAATACATTTTAAGAAATAACCTTGAATCACTTCAGCATCATTTGAAAGATGCGAAACCGATATTCTTTATTGTTTCGTAAATCGTGGTAATAAATTTTAATTCTATTTTCATTACAACTCACAGAAGTTATGCTTACTGTTTGCATTAAATCAGTGCGTTTTATAACCAAGCCGTTATCAAGGTCATTAATTTCTGTACATGAATGAAACTTGATGATATCTCTTTGTTTTATCGCTTTCGTATCATTTAGAAAAGATCTAAACCATTTTTCTCTATTAGATTGATTTTCGATATCGTACAACGTACAAGAAGACCAAATATAGCCCTGGTTATGGTCTAATTCGGTCAATGTTAAGTTTGTTTCATCCCATCTCAACAAGAACAAACTTCTTGGACAATTTTTGATAATTATTAACGTAAAAGGTTCAAAACCATTAAAGTCATATTCGTTTATGAAAGTTTCAAGAGTTGGATAGTTAAAAAAATCGAGTAATATTAAGCCTCTACTTTTTTTATAATTGCCCTTTTTAATATGCTTAATTTGAGCGCCATTAAGCAGACATAAGGAATATTCGTTTTCATCGGTTACTATCCAAGAACCACCAGCTACAGGATCCTTTGGGAAAAATAATGAATGATTGTTATAAAGGTATTTTTTAGGCGGAATTGCCATAGGTCGTAACAAACTCTCATCCCTATTTGATGTTAAAAAATATCCATTGTTTAAAGGAAGATATGTTACTGTGCACATGCGACTTGTTGTTGATGTCTTATGGTAGATCTTGCCACACCAAAATTTTCTTCTAATACAATTTTTTTAAAACATTGGCGTACCACTATACCTATAATTGCCAAGTGGTGAATTGTGTGTTCTTGATTGTACAATAACTCCCTCTTTAATGACGTCCTTATAGTACCCTTAGCTTCCAAATCAGTAACCAAAAACAAAGTTGCATCTAATTCACATCTCATAATAGCATTAATCATGTCTTCAATTACACACAAGCATAATGTTTTGTCCGTTTCAAGATTTATATCTCGCTGGCGATTATCATAATCTACCACTTTGGTTTCAATACCATTTATCAAGCAACCAAACAACTCTACAATATGCCTACAATGTTTACCTATTGTATTGCCATTAATTATTTCTAGTTTTTGGTTATATTCCTCCTGAGAAAGTTCCGACAATAGATTAGTTAACTGCCTTAACGTAAATGTGGTGGATAGTACTAACTCTTTCATGTTCATTGAATAATAGTTGGTAATGGTCACAATATAAAATAAGTAAATTGCAACCTAAAAACTTATTTGTAAAAGTACCTAAATCCGACTAGTGAGAATGTCATCCCGCTGACAAAACAGCCTAAATATACATTAAACGAATAGAACTAATATTTTTATTCAAATCAAAATAATTGTGAAGTTCATTTTTTTTATGTGCGTTTAGATTTTAGCAATAAAATCTTCTAATATTGCACTATTCTTTGTAAAAGGAATCCATTAGAAATTTAATTCACACAATCATGGCTTACAATCTATTAAAAGGTAAAAGAGGAATCATTTTTGGAGCACTAAATGAAGACTCCATTGCATGGAAAATTGCACTTCGTTGTCACGAGGAAGGAGCTAGTTTTACCTTAACCAATGCCCCTTTGGCAATGCGCATGGGCGAAATAAATAAATTAGCTGAAACCTGTAATGCTAAGGTCATACCTGCCGATGCTACTTCAGTAGAGGAACTGGACAAATTGGTAAAAGAGTCTGTTGATGTTTTAGGCGGAAAAATCGATTTTGTACTTCACGCTATAGGTATGAGTCCAAATATCCGCAAAGGAAAAGAATATGGAGACTTAAATTACGATTGGTATATTAAAACTCTAGATGTTTCAGCACTATCTTTTCACAAAATAATGCACGTGTTGGAGAAAAATGATGCCATTAACGATTATGCCTCCATTGTAGCATTGTCTTATATAGCTGCTCAACGTATTTTTCCTGATTATACCGACATGGCCGATGCTAAAGCAACTCTTGAATCCATTGCAAGAGGTTATGGTGCGAGACTTGGTAAAAGTAAAAAAGTAAGGGTTAATACCATCTCTCAATCACCAACTATGACGACTGCTGGTAAAGGAATCGCTGGATTTAACGCGTTTTTTGATTTTGCCGATAAAATGTCTCCTCTTGGCAACGCGACCGCTGAAGATTGTGCAAATTATACTGTTACCTTATTTTCAGATCTCACAAGAAGTGTAACCATGCAAAATCTACTTCATGATGGTGGCTTTTCTAGCACTGGAATGACTGCCGAGGTAATGCATCTATTTGAACAACAAGGTTAATATTCATAAACTAAAAGAGGTTGATTTGAGGGTCAATCTCTTTTAGTTGTTTTTTGAAATTTCTCCACCAACAAATTAAGAAGTAGTTAAAAAAAATTCTTAACTAGTTGAATTACGTTATAAACTCAAGTAGGCATCAATCCCTCCAATTACGTTTCTTACATTAGTAAATCCTTGTGCCTGCAAAAATTGTTGTGCGTTGGCGCTTCTTCTGCCAGACTTACAATGTATAATAACCTCCTCATTTTTAAGACCTTCAAGTTCTTCTAGTCGGTTAGGTAATGTAGCTAATGGTATTAGTTTTGCATTAATGTTACTTGCTTCATATTCATTAGGTTCTCTAACGTCTATTAGATTTAGTTGCTCTCCTGATTCAATTCTGCTTTTTAATTCAGCCGCTGTAATATCTGCCATAATTATTTTTTTTCAAATATAACAAGTTTGCAAATCTTAATAAACATCCAATAGTCTGAAAACCCTAAAAATTGTTAGTATTGCTAGGGTTGATAAATGAACCAACCTAGTAAATCATCCCAATGTTATAATAACAATTCAATTTCATAGTTTGCCTCAAATAGTTTTTCAAAAATATCTTCTAATAACATTTCTTTATTGGACTATCAATGGAGTGGCAGAAATAATATAAGTATTGAAAATCCATTTATTAATTCGGTAACCACATTTTGAAAATGGAATAAATTAATCTCTTCTAACAAAAATTAGCGTATTAATAAATAAAATCACAATATTTGGCTTGTTAATTGGTTGTTGCAGGTTACATGCTTAAAGTTAATTTAAAAATATTTATTCTTCTGCTGTTGCCGATACTTTTAGTTGCTTGGAAACAGGAGGATGTTAAAAAGGAGCCCTCCATTTCTTTACAGGACAAGTGGGTAGATAGTGTGTTTAATACATTAAACCTTGACCAACAGCTAGGTCAATTTTTTATGGTGGCGGCATATTCCAATAAAGACGAAGCTCATCAACTTAAAATTGACAGTTTAGTAACCCAAAATTACATTGGAGGTGTGATTTTTATGCAAGGAGGGCCTCTACGACAGGCAAAACTAACCAACCGTTATCAGGCACTTGCAAAAGTACCATTGTTTGTATCTATTGATGGCGAATGGGGTCTTAACATGCGACTGGATAGTACCATGAATTTTCCTAAACAGATGACCCTTGGGGCAGTGCAAGATAATACCCTTATCTATATAATGGGAGAGGAAATAGGAAATCAATGTAAGCGGATGGGTATCCACATCAATTTTGCCCCAGTGGTGGATGTTAACAATAACCCAGCAAATCCAGTAATTGGCTACCGTGCTTTTAGTGATAATAAAAGATTGGTTGCTGAAAAAGGATCTGCTTACATGAAAGGAATGCAAAGCAAGAGTATTCTTGCCTGTGCTAAACATTTTCCCGGACATGGTGATACAGATGCCGACTCTCATTTTGCTTTACCAATTATAAAACATAAAAAAGGAAGGCTAGATGACGTTGAGCTATATCCGTTTAAAGAACTTATTAAAGATAGTGTGGCCGCAGTAATGGTAGCACATTTGCACATTCCAGCATTAGATAATAGTCAGAACAAACCAACCACCTTGTCGGACCAAGTAGTAACCAAATTGCTAAAAAATAAACTAGGATTTAATGGCCTTATTTTTACCGATGCATTAAACATGAAAGGTGTATCAAATTTTTACAAACCAGGCGAGGCCGATATGTTGGCCTTACTTGCTGGAAATGATATATTGCTTTTCTCAGAAAATGTACCTAAAGCCATAGAACTTATCAAACAAGCCATAAATGAAAAAAGGATTAGCCTTGAGGAAATTGAAATTAGGGTAAAAAAAATTTTAAAAGCAAAATATTGGGCTGGTTTAAATCAATACAAACCAATTGAAATCACCCATTTGTATGAAGACCTTCATCCGCCAGAGGCCTTTCAAATTAGAAAAGTTCTGTATGAAAACGCCATTACTATAGTTCGAGATCAAGAAAAATTATTACCAATAATGCATCTGGATACAACCACCTTCGCCGCTATCCATATTGGCGAAGACGGTGCTAACAATTTTTCAAATACGCTTTCCAAGTATGTAAAGTTTGACCATTATTTTGTATCAAAAAATAATACAAATGCCTCTATCTACGATCAAATTTATGAAGAAACAGCTAAAAAGGACCTTGTGATTTTCTCTTTTGGGGGAATGAGCAACCAATCTAATAAAAACTTTAAGCTTGGAGTTGAGGCATTAATGCTATTAAATAGATTGAACGCAAGAACCAAAGTGGTAACCGTAGTTTTTGGTAACTGTTATGCACTTCGTAATTTTCAATCTAGCAAAAACATTATATGTACTTATGAGGACAATGAAATAGTTAAATCTACTACTGCACAAATTATTTTTGGTGCTAAAATAGCTTTAGGTAAACTACCAGCTAGCCCAACGTTAGATTTTAAGACAGGTGAAGGTGTAACTACAGAATCTCTAAAACGATTAAAATATAACCAAGCACCAGAATTGGTCGGGATAGACGGTAAAATTCTCACTAAAATAGATAGCATTGCTCTTAAAGCTATTCATGACCATGCTATGCCAGGGTGTGAAATATTAATAATTAAAGATGCTGAGGTTATTTATGACAAAAAATTTGGCTTTTTAGCTTATGACAGTGTTTTAGAAGTAAACGATTCTACACTTTATGATGTGGCTTCTATAACTAAAGTTGCCGCTACTTTACAAGCAGTAATGTTTTTATATAGCCATCAATTATTATGTCTTGATAGTACAGTGGCCAATTATTTACCTGAATTAAAACACACAAACAAAGGCAATTTAATAATAAAAGAAATTTTAAGTCATCAAGCAGGTTTACAGGCGTTTTTAGAACATTGGCGTAAAACAGTTGACCATCAAGAAATTAAAAATTTTTATTATAGTAAAACTAAAGAAGGACCATTTACCTTTCAAGTAGGGGATAGTCTTTTTGGTCATAAAAACCTTCCTGATTCAGTGTGGAGATGGACTGTGCAGTCTCATTTATTACACCGCAAAGATTCTTGTTACCATTATAAGTACAGCGATGTTGGATTTTATCTCATGCAAAAAATAGTTGAACGCATTTTAAATCAAAGCCTTGACCAATTTACCGATGAGATGTATCGGGCATTGGGGATGTATCATAGTGGCTTTAATCCGCTTAACAAACACTCAAAATCAAATATTGCTCCTACTGAAATAGATAAACTCTTTAGGCAATCAGAAGTGCGAGGAACGGTACACGATCAAGGTGCGGCCATGTACAATGGAGTGGGTGGACATGCAGGACTGTTTAGTAACGCCAACGATTTGGCCATACTCATGCAAATGAATTTACAAGATGGTGAATATGGGGGCAAAGTGTTTCTAAAAGAGGGAACTGTGCCTTATTTTAAAATGAGACACTATGTTGATAATCGAAGAGGACTGGGTTGGGATAAACCCGAATGGAACGGGGGTGGCCCAACTTCAATACATGCTTCACAAAAAACCTTTGGTCATACTGGGTTTACTGGCAACTGTATATGGGTAGATCCTAAATATAATTTAATATATATTTTTCTTTCGAACAGAACTTTTCCAGATGCTGAAAATAAAAAGCTCATTACACACAACATTCGAACTAAAATTCATGATGTTATATATGAGGCTATTTTTAAATTTGAAAATTCACCCAAAAGACCAGCATATAGATAAGTGTTGTTACAAATGATTGATTTTAAACACAATATTGAGTTTGCGCTTTACCTAGATCAACAAGATCCTCTGAGGGAATTTAGAAATCAATTTTTTATCCCTCAGTTTAATGGGCAGGATAAAATCTATTTTTGTGGGAATTCATTAGGACTACAACCAAAAACGGTTTCTCTATTTGTACAAACTGAACTACTTCATTGGCAGATGAATGGGGTAGATGGGCACTTTTTGGGTTCAAAACCTTGGTTGACTTACCACAAAAATGTTACTAAACAGTTGGCAATGCTCACCGGTGGGCTACCTGAAGAGGTAGTGGCTATGGGGAGTTTAACCAATAATCTACACTTGCTCATGGTCTCATTTTATCAGCCAAGGGGCAAAAAGGTGAAGATTTTAGTAGAAAAAGGTGCCTTTTCATCAGATATGTATGTAGTAGAAAGTCAGTTGATTTTTCATAACTTAATACCCACAGAGGCACTCATTGAAGTTTCGCCAAGAGAGGGAGAATATTGTTTGCGAACGGAAGATATTATAAGAAGCATTGAAGAAAACAAGGAAGAAATTGCATTGGTGTTACTTGGAGGCGTCAATTATTATACTGGAGAAGTAATTGAAATGCATACTGTTACTAGTATTGCACATCAACACGACATTAAAATTGGCTTCGATCTAGCACATGCTATTGGTAATATCCCAATGGAATTACATCAGTGGCAAGTAGATTTTGCTGTATGGTGTTCCTATAAATATCTTAATTCTGGCCCCGGTGCAGTTGCAGGTATCTTTGTGCACCAAAAGCACCATAATGACCCTACTTTAAAGCGATTCGCGGGTTGGTGGGGTCACGATGAAAAAAGCAGATTTAAAATGCAAAAGGGTTTTAAACCTTTACTAGGTGCTGAAAGTTGGCAACTTAGCAATGCACCTGTTGTGCCGTTGGCCATTCATCAAGCGGCTCTTGAAATATTTGAAGCAGCAGGATTGGACCACCTTGTTAATAAATCAAGACTGTTGTTTAACTATTTAGTTTTTATAATACAAGGGATAAATACGGATAAACTTGAGATAATTACCCCCTTAGAAGCTCCTAGGCATGGTTGCCAACTATCTTTGTTCGTAAAAAGCGGAAATAAGGAGCTATTTAACTATTTGGAAAACAATGGCGTAGTGTTAGATTGGCGTGAACCAAATGTAATCAGAATAGCACCTGTGCCTCTATATAACTCTTTTAATGAGGTTTACCAATTTGGTCAATTATTGAAACGAGGATTAGACGGTACAAAATAAGGCGAGTGACCCTTCCATCCGTCGTGTTAGCTTGTGTTCAACAGATTGTACTAGTTATCACTTATATTATTCATTGTAATGATAATGTTGTTAAAATTTTCTTTCTCTTCTTCAAATTCATCGGGCTTGCCTACGATAATTGTACGGCAGAGGGATTAGGCTTGGTTAATCTGGTCCTTTTACAATAGCGCCGTAGACCTTTTAGGTTGTTACAATATATTACACCTCCCTGTATGAGAGCGTCCAAGCATTATTAATTAAAGATATTTGAAGTAAGACAGGTGAGCTCAAGAACGTTGTTTAAGGATTTTTTTTCATCCTAAAGCCATTTTCTAATGTGGTTCCCCGAAATTCAACAGTAGGCAAAACATTAGGGGAACAAGGCAGGGGTAAGTTCCAACATTCTCTACATGTATCAGGTGATTTGATTTCCTGATTGTAAGGGACAGGAACCATTATTACGTGTTCTTCTCTGTAAGGTGTAGGGATAAAATATAGGTAGGAATTCTTTTGAATATCCAATTCTGGTGTCTCCCTAGCAATTGAATACAAGGTAAATAACAGTAAAACAATGCCCGAACCAGCAGTTAACTTTTTGGTTAAATGTATGGGTAATGAAGTCAATTGTAAAATAAGCATAACAATACCTACAAAACATAGTATGATGAATCCATGGGCAAAACGAAAGGATGGGGCCTGAAAAAACCAAAAAATAAGGCAAATGAACATACTCCCTGTTAGGAAAATCCATTTATTGAAACCATGATTAGGATAGGTTTTCCCCTTAAATACACTCAAGAAAACCCATAGAGGGGCAGTTATTATGGTGGCCAATATTGCCTTATTGTAAGTTTCTAGACCCATAAACCATTTTAAAAGCCAGTCCTTATAGGTCAAATTGTGTATTTTTGAGGTGGACCCACCCAAACCTCTTGCAAAGTTAAAAATCAGGTTTGATACCTCTTCTGAATAAATTTTAGGGATTTTCCAATCTGGGTTGAAAATATCCAATTGGTGAAAGGGGAATAACAAATATCCTGACAGATAGTAATTCCGAACCAAAATCGGCAGTTCTAATACAATCGCTATAATGGCTAGTCCTAAAAAAGACCTTAGATTCAATAATTGGCGATTTGTGAAGATGTACACGGCTATTAAAACCGATATTGGAATAGCTGAAACTTTAACAGCAACCGCAGATACACCTAAAATTGTTACAACAAAGAAATCTATGCGAAGGGTTTTTGTATCCTCATTTTTTTCCATTCCCAATAAAAAAAGGAAACCAGTTAACAAAAGGTAAATGGTACAAACCATATCTGGTGTTGGTGAAGAAATCCAATCCCTGTAGTATATGAGCAACAACAACACTGATAAAGTAAGGCCAAATTTTATACCTTGCGATGTTTGCACTGAGGTAAGAATAATCCTAAAAGACCATATGAAAAATGCAATGATCATGTAACTAGATACAGCATGATAAATTGGGGAAGCTACAAAGCTTACATTGAAGAATGCTGAAGCCAAATGGGAGGCATTATTAAATCCAAATCTATCGTGCAAATTGGCAAGTCCTTTTACAACACCAAATTTTTCGATCCACTGTATGGACTGCGCGTGGTAGCCACCTATATCTATCCAAAATGGATGTTTTACCGATTGGATTATCACTAAAACGCACATAGAAAGACTAAATGCGAGGAAAGCTTTTCCTGCGAAAAGTAGACCAAAATCCTTGATGGAATAGATAAAATCTTTTCTACAAATGAAAAGTGAAATCCCACAACACAAGATTATAATTACATGAATTAAAAGTCCAATAGGTGAGACCAAAGAAATATAACCCAATATAGAGGTCAAAAATGCCAGCCCTATAAAGCTGATTATTTCAAGCGCTAGAACCTCTTTTTCAATCTTAAAAAACCAAATACACAGTCGGAATATGATTAAACCTATTGAAACCGAAACGTACGCGATATACAACCATATCAATAATGTACTAAGCATTTGTAATAAACAATTTAGGCAATACATAACAAAGGTATTAAATATGAGGTAAACCCAAAAATCTCGATTGGGGTAGTACATTTTTCCAAGCATCTCCTAAAGTTGATACACAAAAACCTACTGGAATTAGGAGAAATAAGATGAATTGAAGAAAAAGCCCTTCCTGCAAACTTAATTTTCCTTCCTGCCGATATTTAAAGCACCTCATATATTCAATCCAATTTCTACTATATTCAAGGGTATGGCTTGCGCTCCAAAGTAGGATCGCTGAAAGGCTGCAAGCTTTAACCAACAACCTAAAGTATCAAAGACTGGTTCATAAGAGCGAGCAGAACGGTTTGTGATATAAACACCAACTTCAGCACCTTTAAATTCAAATATTTATTTTAATTTTTTAAACTTTTTTGGCTGCCTATTATTTAAATACCACCAATTTTGATTTTATTTCGTATATTTGATTAGTAAGCAATGCAATCTTAACTACAAATGTATCTATAAGGGTTTTTGCCTATTTTTTATCTTTAAAACTGTTTGCTGTTTTGATACTTGAGCAAAGCATTGTTAATGATTATCGTGGAGAGTTAAACACCTACGATGAGATGGTTGATTCTAAAGGAGAAATTAGGTCACATTGGAAACAACTGTTCAGTAATATTAATGCCATTAGCATTAAAGAAATCAAAAACCGGCATACAGAAATTTTAGCAGCTTTACGTGAAAATGGTGTCACCTATAACGTATATGGCGACCCTAATGGACATAACCGCCCGTGGCATGTCGACCCAATTCCATTTATTATTGATTCTAGTGATTGGGCCATTATAGAAAAAGGTCTCAAACAAAGAGCAACAGTGCTCAATATGCTGCTGGAAGATATATATGGACCTAGAAATATCATCAAAAACGGGATATTACCTCTGGAGTTAATTTTTAATCACAGTGGTTTTATGCGTCAATGTGATCGCATACGTTTGCCTGGCCCTAACCAACTGGTATTATATGCTTCAGATATAGCAAGAGGTCCTGATGGGCGCATGTGGGTGTTAAATGACCGAGCACAAGCCCCTTCGGGCTCGGGATATGCTGTTGAAAATCGCAGCGTAATGAACCGAATGCTCCCTGAGTTGCAAAACAACCTAGAAATCAGAAAGTTATCTGGATTTTATCAAACCATGCAATCCGCCTTGGTGGATATACTCCCCAAGCAGAAAGACAATCCCAGAATTGTATTATTAACACCTGGCCCTGGTAACGAAACGTATTTTGAACATGCATATTTGGCCTCGTACCTTGGTTATACCTTGGTACAAGGTGACGACCTTATCGTCAGGGATGGGTTTGTGTGGCTCAAATCTATTAACGGACTAGAAAAGGTTGATCTCATTATTAGAAGAATAGATGATTTATACTGCGACCCGCTTGAACTTAAAGAAGACTCACAACTAGGGGTGGCAGGACTGTTGGAAGCCATGCGAAGAGGTAATGTGACAGTAGTAAATCCGCCAGGAAGTAGCATCCTTGAAAACAGTGCAATTTTTGCTTTTTTACCTGCTGTATGTAAATACTTTCTAGGTGAAGATCTTATTTTACCCACTACGGCCACTTGGTGGTGTGGCCAACCAAAAGAACTAAATTTTGTAATAGCCAATATTCACAGGTTATTAATTAAGAAAATTGACAGACAGGCGCGATTTAAAGCCATGTACGGGAGGTTATTGTCTTCAGCACAAATCCAAACATTAATTACTGAAATCAAAGCAGCACCACACTTATATGTTGGGCAAGAAGAGGTGAGTTTTTCTACAACACCAGCACTTATCAATAACAAACTTGAACCACGTTTTGCTGCTACACGATATTACATACACGCTGATAAGAATGACTATCAGGTAATGCCTGGAGGACTTACGCGAACCTCACCAGAAAAGGGAGTCTTTACCATTTCAAATCAGTATGGCGGTATTGCAAAAGACACTTGGATCATAGGAGAAACGACCGTTTTTAACAAGGTAGCCTTACATAAACCCTCGCAAACACAAAACATTAATTTTTCCGATAGGGTCTTGCCAAGTCGAAGTGCCGAAAATCTTTTTTGGGTTGGTAGATATTGTGAACGAATTTTAAATACGGCTAGGCTGATTGGGATCGTACTAAAAAATATTCAAGAAAATCAAAAGCAAAATTCGCCAAGTAAAAATGGAGAATTGAATATTCTTTTGAGAAGCTTAACTCATTTAACTATTTCTTATCCAGGATTTGTAGGTGACGATAGCAACAATTTACTCAAAAAACCGCAGAAAGAAATATATGAATTAGTTAGTAATCCGCATAAAGCTGGTTCCATTGCTCTCAACTTAGAATTTTTGTTAAGAGCCATCCAAAATGTGAGAGACCGCTGGTCGTTGGAAGTTTGGAGAATTGTAGATTTAATAGAAGAATCGTCAAAGAAAATTTTAGATGCTGAAAATCTAAACAACAGATCAGTACTCCATTTATTAGATCAACTTTCGGATAGACTCACCGCTTTTTGTGGTTTGATTAATGAAACTATGCCTCGAACAGACGGGTGGCTGTTATTAGAAACTGGAAAAAGAATTGAAAGAACCAATTCGATTATTTCTACAATGCGCTCCATGTTGGGTTTTAAATCTGACACCCAAGTTGAAAATGATTTATTAGAATCATTGTTAATTACATATCATAATTTAATTAACTACAGATCTCTATATAAATCATCCATTCAAATTGAACCAGTATTGGACATATTAATTTATGATGCCAACAACCCTCATTCCTTGGTGTTTCAGGTAGAAATGATAAGAGGATATCTTGCACAACTACCAAAAAACGTAAATTCACGCACCAGCAAAGCAGAATTACTTATTTTAGAAGGTTATACAAAAATTTTACTCACCAACCCAACTATTTTAGCAGAGGACGAAAATGGTTACAGACAAAGTTTCGATTTGTTAATGGCCAATTTATCTGACATTCTCACGAGTTTGTCTATTAACATTACATCGATGTATTTTAGCCATTCTGCCATGCAACAGCAGCTCAACACTCCTAATACAGAAATAAATACAAGCCAAAATGAAGTATAAGATAATTCACAAAACCACCTATTGGTATAACGAAATGGTGAGCGTATGTCACAATTTGGCATGGCTTATTCCTTCTAATTTGAATTATCAATTCTGCGAAAAATATGATATTGTAATTGAACCCAAACCACAAGACTACCTCATTAGAGAGGACTTTTTTGGAAATAAGGTGGCTTATTTTTCTTTACAACAGCCTCATAATTCATTGGTAGTAACCTCTAGGTCTATTGTAAGGAGAGAGATTGATAAAATTATTCAATTGCCGATAGCAAGTGGTGGTACTACCGCGCAAGCAATTGCTTTTTTAGCACAAATTAGCCCACAAACATTAGAAATTAAACAGTTTGTATTAGAGTCACACTTTGTCAAGTACAATAAAGAAATTAAAGATTACGCTCTAAAATCGTTTCTACCAAATAGACCTTTGTTGGAGGCCGCACAAGAGCTCACGGCAAGAATATATAACGATTTTGATTTTGTCTCAGGTTTTACAACAATCTCAACCCCAATAGAGGTGGTTTTTAGAGAAAAAAAAGGGGTTTGTCAAGATTTTTCTCATTTTGCCATTGCTTGTATTAGAAGTATTGGCTTGGCAGCTAGATATGTAAGTGGTTATATTGAAACTTTGCCCCCTCCTGGCAAAACAAAACTAATAGGCTCAGACGCTTCTCATGCTTGGTTTTCAATTTACATCCCTGATATGGGCTGGTTAGATTTTGACCCAACTAACAATATTATGCCTAAAGACAAACATGTTACAGTGGCTTATGGCCGTGATTACGCCGATGTAACACCACTTAAAGGAGTAATTTTTAGTAGTGGCCAGCATCGTTTGGAGGTTTCTGTAGATATGGAAACCGTCTATATATAAATTACTCTCGTTATGGATTTTACCAAATCATTAGAAAATCTTCAAATTGAAGCCCTTAATGCCATGCAATTGGCTGCCATAGAACTCACCAACACGGGAAAAGATATGGTACTGTTATCACCCACAGGTTCAGGTAAAACTTTGGCCTTTTTATTGCCGATTTTAAGTAAATTAGATCCAAAAGCTGAGGGTGTTCAAGCGTTAATCATAGCTCCTTCTAGAGAACTAGCCATTCAAATAGAAAAAGTGTTTAAAACAATGAGTACAGGTTTTAAGGTAAACTGTTGCTATGGAGGACATGAAACAAAAATTGAACGAAACAATCTATCACAGCCACCCGCTTTATTAATAGGTACACCTGGACGTATAAAATATCATTTGAAAAAAGGCTCATTTGAAACGGGAAATATTCATTTTTTGGTGATGGACGAGTTTGATAAATCACTTGAATTTGGATTTCAAGAGGATATGTCATTTATTGTGGGCCAGCTTCATAACGTTAAACAAAGAATATTAATTTCTGCAACTAAAAGCATTGATATTCCAGATTTTACAGGTTTAAAGAACTATAAAGAGTTGGATTTTTTAAGCAAACAAGCTTCTAAAAATTTAGAAATTAAAAAGGTCGTAGCTGAAGGAACCGACAAACTGGAGGCCTTGTTTAAATTGGTATGTTATCTAGGGGAAAAGCCAACGTTGGTTTTTTGCAATCACCGCGATGCAGTTGACCGCATTAGTGAAATTTTACTAAGGCAGGATATTCATCATGGGGTCTTTCATGGTGGTATGGAGCAAGAAGATCGGGAACGAACTCTAATTAAATTAAGAAATGGTACTTTTCGAATGTTAATAGCTACAGACTTAGCTGCTAGGGGTCTTGATATACCAGAAATAGCGTGTGTAGTGCATTACCAAATGCCGCTTACACAAGATGCTTATATTCACAGAAATGGGCGCACTGCTCGTATGCATGCTGAAGGTACAGCTTACCTTGTATTAGGAGAAGAGGAACAACTACCTGACTATATTGCAAAGTCCATACCAACGATAGATGTGTCACCTTATGAAGATGCTCCTATAAATACACAATGGGTAACCATTTATATAGGTGGAGGAAAAAAGGATAAAATTAATAAAATTGATATTGTTGGTCTGCTGTTGCAAAAAGGAGGCCTGCTAAAAGAAGAACTTGGATTAATTGAAGTGTTAGACCACTCGGCATTTGCGGCAGTAAAAGCAGAAAAAGCCAAAAAGCTTGTACAATTAATTAAAAGTGAAAAATTAAAAAAAAAGGATGTTAAAATAGATATTGCCAGATAGTATATTTAAATTAATCAAAATTAAAAATCGTAAGTTAAAATGAGGTATAGAGTTTGTAAATTTAATTAGTTACATACTCAGTTTGATATCCTTGATAGGAAGGTAATCTTTGCTTCATCTTTTTTATAGTTTGCAGGGGTCCTTCGGCAATAAATAAATTGATAACCCACGCGGGCAGTCCTCCTTTTGGGTCTACACTTAGATTATACTCAGCGGCAATGTTACCATTTTCTAATGGTGTAAATTTCCATGAAGCCTTAAGGTCTACCACCCTTATTCGTTCAGGGCATTCTTTAATATATTTTGGAGCACTAATAATCGAATATTCAATTGTTTTGGTAAGGGGACATTGTTTTATTACCGAATGGCACACCATGTCTCGGTCACACAATGGCCAAGGGCTATCTGTAACTTGGTAGTGGTATACCTCGGTATCGCTCACGGCCTTTAAGAGTTTACCTTCAGAACATCCATAAACCCATTTTGGATAATTGTTTTTATCGGCCAATATACCCATCAGCGCATTTAATGTAGTTTTTAACTCAGTCTTAAGTTTAAGCTCATTAATATTGCTTCCCTCTCTTTTTTTAATAAATACTTTTATGCCATCATTATTGCGTGTTTGTTTCCAAGTTTCTTGAGCATTGCACATCAATATATTCCATAGGCTTGCAGTAAAGAAAATGATAATATTTTTCATGATTGTAAACAAAAATAAACGTATATCCTTAGGGATTGTAGTTTATACCTCAATAGGACGAGGATGGTTGTGTGTTTTTATTAAAAAATTTAAATTCCTAAATCTGAACTACTTAACTTAAACAAACAAATTCTAGGAAACTTACCCGCTACAAAGGTGGTGCCTATAATTGCCAAACCTCCATCCTTGGTAGTTACAAAGTTTCCAATTTCAAAAGGATTAGAGAATCCCAAGTACTTGGCTTTAAGTAATTTAGCGGTGGTGCTTTCGTAAAAATACAAAGCAATTTGCTTGTCTTTGGTGGTAGTGCCATATACCAAAAGGCTTTTACCGTTCAATTCCAGTTTTTTGTTAATTATTTTGGCATCTGATTCGATTTCGGGCAAAAAATATCCATTTAAATCGCTGCTTGCACTTATATCACCATTCGCGGTGTTTAAAATCGCGTTTGGAATTAAATAGTGGTTGCCATATGCATATCTTGACACGGCCAAGGTACTGCCCGCAACTTCAGTTGCTGAACTAATAACTCTCTCACTTCTGTATCCTTGTAACACACCAGGTTCTACATCATCTTTGCTATTAAAATCGAAGAACACCAAAGACAACGTATAATTGTAAAATCCGTTAAAATAATATCTTCCATTACTTAAACTCCCCGCAATAAACGGCAATGTTTTACCTGTTTGAGTTAGGTGGTCAATTATAGGTTCTTCCACGTCATAATCACCAAATCCAATGCTAAAGCTCTTTGAAGCTAATACTTCGCCATTGGTGTTAATTTTTGACACTACAGTGCTTCGATCATCTCTATTATATGATTGTAAAATAAAATTGTTGCTTCCATCAATATTTACGTAAAGTGGATAGGTTAATTGGTCAAACTGACCTACCTCAGATATATTTCCACTTTCTTCAATTTTGACTAACTTGGTGGCCAAGGTTAGTCCATTCATTGCAAAAAAATAATAAGATAGTCCTACACCCATTAAGTTATAAACGGGGTTTAGTGTAGTGCCTTCCAAGGTGGTATCTTTTATGAAATTTCCATTTTTATCCAGTTTCATAATATAAACGCCTAAGAAACTTGACACATCTACTCTTGTTGAACCTAAAATCAAGTATCCCCCATCACTGGTTTGTTTAATATCAATGGGTTGATAGTTTTTAGAGAATGAACTATTGTTAAAAATTTTAACGACAGTACTAGATTCAGCGTCATTATTCTTTTTTATATCACATCCACCAACGATAAGAATAAGCAACATCGCACTTATGTTTTTTATCCAACCTTGAGTTTTACTTGAGATGAAATCAATCAACGGCCTCATATCTAGCGTCTGTTAAATATTTGATGGGAAATAAACATCCCACTGATAATGTAATATTTTTAATTTTTATATCATCCATTACATCCCCAACACCTGACAGTTGATTATTTGTATAGCGATTTTTTACGTCAGTTATGTTGTTCATGCCACTTCTATAATTAATATCGAGGGTCATTCGTATGTTCCCCATTTTATAGCTACACCCTGCCCCTGCTAACCAACCATAACTTGATGTGATAAAAAGGTCATTGGCTCCTACCGTAATTTTCTCACGTAAATATTCACTACTTCCACCCGCAGCCTGATCTTTGCCGTCTACTTCTACTGTTTTGATAGCACTCACCAATAACCCATAAAAACCACCTACTTGTACATAAGGTCTAAGCCTTGTTTTTGTGAAGTCATACTTAAATATCAAGGGAAATTCTAAATAGTCTAGCTTAACTTGTTGGGTATATTTCAATGAGACAGTATTAGTCGCAACGGTGTCGTCTTGCCAATTATAATCATTGCTATAACCAAATCTTAGCCTTCGGTAATTTGGTTGAAAACTTATACCAAATTGGGTTTGATAAGTAAAAAGAAACTCCATGCCAGCCAATGGATTGATATATCTAAAGTTTTGGTATGATTTAGGATAAGTTTCCTCTGGATTGGTTGTAGAAGAAAAAGCAGAAAACCTTTCAACAACTTTGGCCTTTGTAAGACCTGCCCCAAGCCTAAAGCCCAAATAAAACTGTGTTTTAGCATATGGATCATTTTTTTGATAACCCTTCCGCTGAGCCAGTGATGGAGCGCATTGAAAACCGATTATTACAAACATTATAAAATAACGCATGGTTAAAGATTTGTGGAAAACTACAATTATTTATTGTAATCGGCAAATTCCTCTTTACTAGTTTTTATAGGTTTCTATGTTCGATTTGTTTACAATAATTGGTGCTTCATATAATAAATAAGCTGGTACTGCCATTTTGCCATTTTCTATTAAAGACTTGGTAGTTTTACTATAACTATTTAGTTTGGAGGCAGCCATATCCATGGCCAATGTTCCTGCTAAACTCGCCATAATATTCACAGGTTTATAAATGGTAGCTTTTTGAATTCCGTTTTTAATTCTTCTACAAGCTTCTAGTTCAGCGTCTTGGCCTACTACTGTTACATTACTTCTCCCATCCATTTCTAAGGCACTTATTACACCCGCGGCCATTTGGTCATTAGCACAGATGATTGCGTTAATTTTGGTGTTTGGATGATCTACTGCATATGTAAACAAAGTAGAAAATGCTTCGGATTCTGACCATTCACTTAAATGTTTCTCAAATAAGATGGTTTCTTTTTTTATACCCATTTTTAACAAGACTTGAGAAATACCCATTTTCAACAAAAGGGAATTATTGTCTTTAACCGGGCCATGCAAAATAATTATATTGCCCTGTTTTATCTCTTCCAAAGCACTTTCAGCTATTAATTCTCCTATTCTTATATTGTCAAAAGAAATGTAAGCATCCAAGTGGCAATTTACCAACATCCGGTCATAAGCTATGATTTTTACATTTTTAGAATGTGCATAGTCGGCTACTTTACTCATTTTAAGACCATCAGCAGCCACTATTATTAGGATATCAACTTTGATAGAGTCTACAAGTGCTAAGGCTTGTTTTACTTGAATATCAGGCCAAGTATCTGCACACATAAAGTAAGGTTGACCTCCTTCATTTTTTATTTTGTTGATTAAAACATCTCTTTCTTGTTTCCATCTTGCTACGGTAGTATCCTCAAAACTTATCCCAATTTTGTAAGGAGCACTGTAACCAATCATGCAAAAGGCCAATAAAGTAAACCATATAAGTAGTTTCATTCAAATTAAATTGCTAACAACATTAATAGAAAGTTAATGATAGTGAATAGGGAACGCTATGGTTTAAGTAAAAACTGAATCAAAACTAGTAGATTGGTTATTAATTTTCAAATTAATTCTGATATTTGTGTCTACTAATTGTGTATAATGTCGGTAAGAAAGGGTATTTTAATTGGTTTAGTCATTATTTTATTGTTGATTCAATTTGTGAGACCTAACAAAAGCAGCAGTTCACCAGATGTAAGCATTGGTAAAATTACTTATAATTTAAAAGCCAGCACTGAAGTAGCCACAATACTCAAAACTTCTTGTTACGATTGCCATTCAAGTAATATTTACTACCCATGGTATGCAAATATTATGCCAGTTGGTTGGCTTATTAACCATCATATCGAAGATGGCAAAAAGCACTTTAACTTCGATTCTTTAAATACCTATTCTCCTGAAAAGCGCTCCCATAAAATTGAAGAACTTATAGAGGAAGTTGAAAAGCACGAAATGCCTCTCTCTATATATACTTTGTTGCACCGAGAGGCGCAATTGAGTGAGCAGCAAATTACACAAATTGTGCGATGGGCAAATAGTCTTTAATTTTGTCAAATCTATTTTAAGCAGCAAATAAATGTTCAATCATTTATTTGTTAAACGTGATTTTATAAATCATAAATAAATTGTATTATTTTTGCAGCTAAATTGGTTGGTAGTGTTTAATTGTATTGCGCCATGGCACTGGAAGAAAAGGTAAAGTATAGCGAAGAAGAACTTAAAGAGTTCGAAATATTACTTCAAGAAAAACTAGATAAGGCTAAAAAGGAATTTATTTACTTAAAAGAACTAATTAGCCGTAAAAATGATACTGGTACTGATAACACAGCTGGTAATGTAAAAGTGCTTGAAGACGGGGCAGATACTGCCGAAAAAGAGAACTTTTCACAACTAGCAGGTCGTCAGCAAAAATATATTGCTCAACTTGAAAATGCCATGATTCGCATTAAAAACGGAACTTATGGCATTTGTATTGACACAGGAAAGTTAATACCTAAAGAAAGATTAAGAATTGTACCACATACCCAACATTCCATAGAAGCCAAGCTGGCAAGAGATAGATAACCTTACTATGAAAAAAATCGCTCTATTTCCTGGTTCTTTTGATCCATTTACCAAAGGCCATCAAGACATTGTACTAAGAGGAGCGAGACTTTTTGATGAAGTGGTAATAGGTATTGGTAATAATAGCTCGAAACAAAGGTATTTCCCAATCGACTATATGCTATCTAAAATACAAGATACCTTCGTTAACGAAAATAATATTAAAGTAGAAATATTTCAAGGGCTTACGTCTCAATATGCTAAGTCAATCGGTGCCAGCCACATTTTAAGAGGTTTGCGCAACACTACCGATTACGAATACGAAAATACCATTGCACAGGTCAATAACTTCTTAAATGATGACCTTGAAACAGTTTTTCTAATTACTACTCCAGCTTTAGCTTACATCAGCTCTTCTATTGTAAGAGAAATCCATAAGTTTGATGGAGATGTAAGGTCCTTTTTACCTTATCCATTGTAATTGAGATTTATTTTCTAATAAGTGCCTCGTAAGTAGGTGATATTAGTTTATCCCTTTCTATACCAAACAAATTTTAGTTAAAAAATTAACCCCATTTATTCACTTATTCACTTAACTTACTCCTATAAACAGCTGGAGTTATACCACTCAATTTCTTAAAAAATTTAGAAAAATATGATTGGTCAGAAAAGTTGAGTTTAAAGGCAATTTCTGACACGGTCAGCTCGGTGTGGGTCAACATTCTTTTTATTTCCATTAGTTGGCGATCATTAATCAAGTCGGTTGGGGTTCTGCCTGTAATGCGTTTCACTGTTTCACTCAGGTGATTGGCTGTTACCGATAGTTCAAAAGCACATTCCTTAACGGACAAATTTTCATAGCACTTTTCTTCTATCAATTTTTTAAATCTTTTTACTAGGATTTTGCCTTTGCTAAAGTTTTCCTCTTGAAGCAATACTGGGTATAACCGTTTGCAAGCGATTAAAATCAAATCTAATAGCGCCCTTACCGCATCGTCTTTATCTTGCAATTCTTGCTTGTTTTCTGCTACAGCTTGCTCAAATAGTTTTTTTAAAGCCTCCTTATCGTTTCCCTCAGCTAGCCATAATGGTGGTGTATCTTTGCCAATGGTGTAAAAAAAAGGAAATTCAAAAATTTTGTTAGAATCTAGTTTATTAAAATGATAAAAGGCGGAGGTAAATAAAAAGATAAATCCCTGAACGTCCTCAGACAACTGCAACTCATGTATTTGGCCAGGAGAAAGAAAAAAAATACTTTCTGGTTTTATTTCATATTGTTGAAAATCAATGATATAGTCACCAACTCCTTGAGTTACATATAACAATTCATAAAAATCATCATGCCGATGTGGGTAAGTGACCTTAAAGTCACGATTTTTATCAAATATCTCTACTTGATATTGATTGTTTTTTTGAGTTCCTCTGTTGAACCGATCTATGCTATAAACGGGAATTTCTCTTGACTTATGCATGCAAAATCTATTTATACCAATTTAACGTTTTATAACGTATTTTAATTGAGCTATTTATATTCTGTGTTTTGTACATAATTTATTTTAGCCATCAAAAGTACCTAAACTAATGAACAAATTACCTTTGCTCAATAATATAATTTATAGAACTTTGTCATTACATAATAATACCTCAATTAATAATAATGTTCAATAACTAGTTTCAAAAATAAAAAATGGCTAATTACTTTAATACTCTTCCATTAAGAGAAAAACTAAACCAACTTGGTGTTTGCGAATTTATGGACAGCAGCGAATTTGCTGATGGCGTAAATGCACTTAAAGGCAAAAAAATTGTAATTGTAGGCTGTGGTGCACAAGGGCTAAACCAAGGATTAAACCTTCGCGATTCTGGCTTGGACGTTTCTTATACCCTTCGCAAAGAAGCAATTGAGGCTAAACGACAATCTTGGAAAAACGCAACTGACAATAACTTCAAAGTGGGCACTTATGAAGAATTGATTCCTTCTGCTGATTTGGTAATCAATTTGACGCCAGATAAACAACACACTTCCGTGGTTTCTGCGGTAATGCCATTGATGAAAAAAGGAGCAACACTTTCTTACTCACATGGCTTCAACATCGTGGAAGAAGGCATGCAGATTCGTAAGGATCTGACTGTAATCATGGTGGCCCCAAAATCACCAGGTTCGGAAGTGCGTGAAGAATATAAAAGAGGATTTGGCGTACCTACCTTGATCGCTGTACACCCAGAAAACGACCCTGAAGGAAAGGGCTGGGATTATGTAAAAGCCTATTGTGTAGGTACGGGTGGAGATCGTGCTGGTGTGTTGAAGTCTTCTTTTGTGGCAGAGGTAAAATCTGACTTAATGGGCGAGCAGACCATCCTTTGTGGTTTGTTGCAAACTGGCTCTATCCTTTGCTTCGACAAAATGGTGGAAAAAGGCATCGATAAAGGCTACGCTGCTAAATTGATTCAATATGGTTGGGAAGTAATCACCGAATCGTTGAAACACGGTGGTATTTCTGGCATGATGGACCGCTTGACAAACCCTGCTAAATTAAAGGCTTTTGCTTTGTCAGAAGAATTAAAAGAAATCATGCGTCCATTGTTCCAAAAGCATCAAGACGATATCATGAGCGGCGAATTCTCTCGCATCATGATGGAAGACTGGGCTAATGACGACAAAAACTTACTTTCTTGGAGAGCTGCCACTGGCGAGACTGCCTTTGAAAAAACAAGCCCTGCTGATGTAAAAATTGCAGAACAAGAATATTATGACAATGGCCTATTGATGGTAGCCATGGTACGTGCAGGTGTAGAACTGGCATTTGAAACCATGACTGAAGCTGGTATCAAAGAAGAATCTGCGTATTATGAGTCATTGCACGAAACCCCATTGATCGCTAACACCATTGCTCGCAAGAAATTGTTTGAAATGAATCGTGTTATTTCTGATACTGCTGAGTATGGTTGTTATTTGTTTGACCATGCGTGCAAGCCACTTTTGGCAGATTTCATGAAGAAAATCGACACAGACGTGATTGGTAAAAACTTCAATGCTGGTAAAGACAACGGTGTTGACAATAAAGCCATCATTCAAGTAAACGAAATCCTGCGATTCCACCCAATCGAGATTGTAGGTGCTGAATTGCGTGAAGCCATGACAAGCATGAAAGCGATAAGCACAGGAGCTTAGTTTTTAAGTGTTCTATTGTGAAAAAGGCCGTCTGAGAGGATGGCCTTTTTTTGTGGAGTTTTTCTTAATTGTTGTGGGTTCTTTGAATTTGGGATATTTATCAACGGCTGGTAAATAACGGCTGCAAGATACTACGTCTAAAAGCCATAAATTCCAATTAGACATTTATCTCAACCTAACTTAATTCCTTCTATTCCATTAGAGCTAAGGTGTTATTTCCAAATAAGTACATTACGCTACTAGTTATTAATAAAGATAGCGAATAAATTAAAAGAAATAAAAATACCTTGTCCAATAAAATACTATCATTAATTACAAAAATTGGAATATAAAATATCACTGGATATAAGTTTAACCAAACAAACTTATTACAAACATTTAAAAACCAAATTATTTTTATGATATTCAATAGCAGTATAGTAGGAAACAATCCCCAAAGGGCAAATACATAAAAATATCCTGTATCCGAAGGATTATACGGGGTAACCCAGATGGTTTCGCTAAAAGTATAAAAAAATAATATGATTGAAATAAATTCAACTACTCGAATTATTATCACATAAAAATTTAAATATTTACCAAGGGGTTTTACCATTATACTCTGCTTTTTCCGTTATAGCTGTTTTGTCCTACATTGTTGGCGTTTATTCCCACAAGTCATTATGAAGTCTTATTCACTGACGGGTGCTACCAACAACTTTACCTGCCCTTAACAAAAATCTGCATAATGAACCAACATTCCAAATGTATCAACGGATGTTCCATAATAGCAGGCAGATAACCATGTGTAAAAGATAACAAAGCTATGAAATAGTTGTTTGTGCCGCCCGGAAAGTTTAAAACTGTAAGGAGACTTGGGGGCCAAACACTAGCAACGGCGGAAATGACTAACGATGGAAATGGTTGAGGAAAATATTATAACGATCTTGTTGGTAATAACACCATAAACCGAAATTCAATTAATGAAATTATCTTTGATATCGAAAAAGCCATCAATTCAATATGATCCTTGCCAATCCTATTTACGATTCGGTTTTTAAATAATTGTTAGAGGATAACGAAGTTGCCAATATTTTGGACAACGAAATAGACAGCCTACAACTTGAACCTACCAAACTTAATTTGCCCGTAGGTAAAAGAGATTTTACCGTTTTTAGGATAGATTTCAAAGCCACCATCACCCTTGAAAATAACGAAAATCAGGCCTTACCTACTTATCCAAACAAAGAAGAATTAAAAAACAAAAAGAGCTACCCAAACGGGCAACTCTTTTATCAACATAGAGCAACTAATTCCACAATTCAGAAACATTGCCGACTTACTACTTCAAAATAATTATTTTAGTAGATCTAACTTTCTCGTTATAAGCAACTTTTAAAAAGTACACTCCATTGGCTAAGTTAGATAAGTCCATCCCGGCAATTTGATTACCCACTCCCTTTTGGCTAAAAAGTTCATTCCCATTGATATCCAAGATGGTGGCATTACTCGACTCAACCACTTGGTTGAAATTGATGTTCACATAATCTTGTGTTGGAATTGGAAACACGGTATAATCGTTGGTTTGATTAATGTTGTCCTGAAATATAGCATTCTCTATATTTAGTACCGAACTCACAGAAAGTGTAATTTGGCCTTGGTCTGGCACCGCCCTAAACATTAAGGTATCGTTGTAAGATGAATCTATTTTAATAGTGACACCATTTTGCATAATTTTATCATATGCCACACCATTTCGTTTTGCCTTTATAGTAAGTGGTTGATTATAAACCGAATTGTTTTTAAGGGTGTCTGTTAAGTTTAATATCCAGCTAGTGCCATTAGGAGCTTGTACTTCTTCTAAAGTAGCGGATTTTCTTTCTTTGTGGTATTTGATTGCCTTTGCCAAGGTTGTTATCCATATTTTATTTTTTCTTACGGCCAAAGAATCAAACTGCACCTTTAAGGCGCTTTGTTGCACTTGTGCATACCAGCTGTCATTATATTGAGTGCCATTATCAAGACTGTGATAGAGATAGGTCAATAAGCCTCTACCTGTTGTTACTTTTTTCAATTCATCAACAAAAGTGGCCGTGCTTACGGCACCACTCATCGGGAAAGTAGAGAGGTTATAATAATCGCTTTGCGAATTGGCAAAATTGTATGAATAGTTACCAGTAGAAGAAACTCCTCGCGCACAGATATGTTTATTTGCCAATACAGAGTCTAATATTTGTTGGTTATAAACTCCTTGTGGATAGGCAAAAGTTTCTACCTTGTTGCCAGTGAGGTTCTGTTGAAGCGTGTTTTTATTGTCTTTTATCTCAACCTTTAGCTGTGTTGCTATGTCAGGATAGGTAGTTTTATCCGAAAACTGTGAGTTAAGGGCATTTAAGGTAGGGTGTGAGAAAGTATGATTTCCAATTTCACTTCCCTCATTCACAAGTGTTTGTGCACTTGACCAATTGTGGTTCCATGCCGCTATATTTCTTGTAACCACATAAAAAGTTCCAACCATATTTCTGCTTTTTAGTTCAGCTCTGGCTATAGGATATTGACCTGGTGACCAGTCGTCAAAGGTAAGTACCACAGCAGCTTTTTTGTCTCCATCCCAATCAGCGATGGCAAATGGTTTAGCAGGGGCAGGAGGAGTAACAGTAGTGAGATCAAGATTTAAACTATTGATAAAGTTGGTCATAGAGGTGGCCATTGTAGTATGTGTAGCGTCTGTAGGATGCCAGTCTTCTCCATAAGGAGCAACTTGTGGTGTCATTTCATGATAGTATATTTTACTTAAACCGTTGGTGGTTGTGGAAGTTTTAACCACATTTTTCACATAGCTACGTATACGCGTCCAATGATTTGCGCCAACTGGATAATAGTCATTCATCATAACCCCTACAGCACAAATAATGGCCGCGTCTGGATGATAACCTTTTAAACGCTGAACAAAAGAGGTGTAAGTAGATTTGAACAAGTTGGAGTCTAATGGAGAACCTGGATCTTGGGCAAAGTCGTTTGTGCCTAAGCTAACTACAATTATGTTTGGATGTTTTGCAGTGTGATTCCATTGAGGAGAGGCACCATTATCAGGAAAAATCCGATCATAAATTGAAGGCAAAGTACCCGTTGTACTTCCAGTATTATTTCTATACATACCACGACCAGAATAAGATACTGCCCTATATCTCATATTTAGATTTCTTGCAGTTTTGTATCCCCATGCTTTGTAATTATTTTCATTTACCGAGTTAAAACCAGTATTTGGATTGGCTGGAATACTTACCTCATTACCATAGCCACATGTAATTGAATTACCAATAAACTCGATTTCATAAGTTGGCTGTGCAGTAAGTGTCTGTAAACTTTCACCTGTATTTAGCACAAAGCCAAGAAAAGCTGTTTTACCTACACTAGCTTCTGTAAGTTTAATAAGCTCAACAGTATGGCTTCCAGCAGCAAGACCACTTGCTATGGTATAGGTATTATTTCCAGCAAGTGCTTCAAATTTTTGAGGGGCGCCTCCATCTATTATTTTGTAGTAATAGTTGGTAGTAGTTGCACCATGTACGGCATAATCATGTAATTTGGCTGAAATGCTGGTACCGGTAAATTTAGCCCTAATAGTTACACCCGAAAACTCAAAGGCAGGAGCTTTAGTATTGGTAAAGTCGATCCTACCCCAATAAGATATATTCGAATTGTCGGCATCAATGGCCACTTGAGCACTAGATTGAAACCATATTGAAATGGCCAATAAGAAGTAAGTAAGTCTTTGCATTTTTTTCATGAGTTTGAAGTATAACTTGATGCAAACTTACGTAGATCGTGAAAGGTATGTGGTTTTTAGAAGAATAAATAGACGTTTTTCAAGAGACTTTAAGGTAAATAATCCGTATATTTTGGTAGCTAGTTATCAAGCAAAAAGTGTCTAATTTGTTCTAAAATGAATAAAAATAATTATTTAGGTATTTAATTATCAAGAACTATTTCTTCCCAACTTTTTAGCTTTTTGCCAGCCTTTTGGTGGATTAAAATTGCCTCACTTATTTTTTCACTAAAGTGAAGACAGGTTTTGTAATTGAGGTCTATCTCTCTTGATATTTCGCTTATATTGCATTGCTCTTTTTGCACATAAACGATGTACACTAGATAAAAAGCCTTTTCTATAGGAAACTTTAGTTTATGAAATAAGGTGTTAGCTGTCACAGATTCTATGGTGCCACATTTAGAGCAACGTTTGGTCAAAAATTCCGCGGTTTTAATTTCTTTGACATTGCCACATTTACGACATACAAATCCGTTTGGCCACTTTAGGTTTGCAATAAATTTTAAACATTCTAATTTGCTAGGGAATGACTCCAAAACTTCTTTATAGGAAGGGTTTTTAAACAAAACCCTGTTTGTATTTAAATTTTTGATCTCTTTATTTAACTCCCAGTTGGTTTTATCCAATTGAGCGTTCCACTGATTTATTATTTGTGCTTGCTCGGCCAGTTTGGCATTGGCAAGGGTTAAATCAACGGTTCGCTCTTGTACTTTGGCTTCAAGTTCAGTATTAACTTTGTTCAAAAGTGTTTCATTTCTTTGCATTTCTATGATCACCTTTTGATTTGCAATATTTTCTGCCTTTAATGCCAATTCTTTTGTAATCCGTTCTTGTTTTAGCCGCGCACTTAAGGCAAATGAAAACATTACAGTATCGATGCTAATTCCATAAAACAAGATAAAATATACTACCTGATGCCCGGGGATAATGCCATTATAAAATAAATAAGTTACAATTACTCCCAAAGAAATAGAGGAGTAGCCAATCAAAAATAAATTAACAGATTGTTGCGCGCTCTTTCTTTTAAGTATTGCAGCATACATAATACTGCCTATAAGTATAAAAAGTAGCACAGTACTAATGGGTAAGGCAGCCTCAAAACTTGGAAAAACCTCGCTAAAAACTATTTGCTGGACAGTATACACAACAAGAACGGATTTAATCCAGTAAGAAAGTTTCACACTTAGTTTACTTATTTGCAAAAAGTTGCTGGCATAGGTAACGAGTGCGAAAACAAATAATGTTCTAGCATATTCGTCTACATAATAATTAAATTGTGGAAAACCTGGCCACAACAGCGCAAACCCCATTTGATCTACACGAAGGCAATCTAACCCAGCAGAAAACACGAAAAAGCAATAATATAAATACAATTGATCTCTGGTAGAGATAAAGAAAAGTAAATTATACAAAATCAAGAGAAGTAGCACAAAATAAAAGCCGCCAATTAAAAAGTGGTAAATGTTTGCGCTATTGATGTAGCTTTTAGCCGTTAAAATTTGGGCATTTAGGCCTAAGTGGTGCTTGGAATAGTATTTAATAAAAATCACATTAGTACCAGGGCGAATAGGTATCTCAAATAGTGGAAAACGATTTATTAAAGAACGTTTATAAAATGGAATGTCCGAACCAATTGTATCTAGGCTGTAATATTTACCTTGGTCGTTAAACACATAAAGTTCTAATTCATTGGCTCTTTGGTTATAAATTTCTAACAACCAACGATCGTTGGTGGCTAATTTATTATTTATGTCAAGCCTTAGCCATAGGTGTTGGTGATGATTTTTTTTAAAGTTAGCAACCTCAAAATTAAACGCATTTCTGGGAAGTAACGCGAGGTATTGAACATTGAAGGCGTTGTTGGAATCTTCTAAAATCGAAAAATCATCACTTGTAATGTATTGACTTTCTTGCTGGTTAATTATTACCTCTTTTTCAGCAAAGGCTTGAAAATTGCTAACTAACGCTAGTTTTAGAATTATTAACCGTAAAAATCTCAAACTTTTGTATATCTAGCTTTACGCATTCGTTTAACATTAGTCATGCAAGAATTGTGTTAAAAATAGAATTATCATTTTTTGCCAAGCCCACCTAAATATTCGCAGTTAAGTAAGGAATCCATATCCTTAAATTTTACCACTTCTTTTATGTAGCCATGGTTTGCTTGTAAAGGCATTGTTAGATTATTATCACCCATACTTAGCTCTACGTCAGTCATGGTCATTTGGCAAGGGTGTTCGTAGCCACAAGCATGTGTTATTTCTAAGATCTCTTTTCTTAAATTTTTAATGTAATTGCTTGCCCTCTCTGCTTTATTGGCAGGGTCTATTCCACCTTGTAGCCATTTACTTTGTGTGGCAACACCAGCTGGGCATCTATTTGTATGACAAACTTGCGCTTGAATGCATCCTATTGACATCATAGCCTCTCTGGCCACATGAATAACATCCGCACCCATTGCAAAAGCCATCATAGCTTTGGCAGGAAAACCAAGTTTGCCAGAAACACAAAAAACAATTCTATCTGTAATGCCTCTTTCTTTAAATACCTTATAAACATTAGAAAAGGCATATACAAATGGCAAAGATACACTTTCTGAAAACGCTGGAGGTGCCGCACCTGTACCACCTTCTCCCCCGTCTATGGTGATAAAATCAGGGCCTTTGCCTGTTGCAACCATAAGGTCTGCAAGTTCTTCCCACATTTCAAGTTTACCAACTGCTGACTTAAAACCTACTGGCAAACCAGTTTTGTCTGCTATTTTCTCAATAAATTCTAATAATTCTGGTACATTTTTAAACTCGCTGTGGGTGGCAGGTGACAAAGCATCTTTACCCATAGGAATCCCTCTGATATCGGCTATTTCTTTCGTGATTTTAGCAGCTGGCAATACCCCTCCTTTGCCAGGCTTAGCTCCTTGAGAAAGTTTCACATCAATAGCTCGAATAAAGGGATTTTTTTCAACCAATTCTACGAGTTTATCAATTGAAAAATTTCCGTCGGCATCACGCACTCCAAAATAGCCAGTTCCAAAATGAAACATTATATCTGCTCCATATTGATGATATGGTGACAATGCCCCTTCTCCAGTATTTTGATATGCGCCTGATTTTAAAGCACCTTTATTAAGTGACTCAACAGCCTTTGCAGAAAGTGATCCAAAACTCATTCCTGATATATTTACTATAGAATAAGGACGGTAGGGTCTCCTCCGCTTGTTAAATTCTCCCATTACTTTAGCACAAGGCACAAAGGTCATGTCCTTTTTGTTGGGATGGTTTTTAGGCAAAGAAAACGGAAACATGCTCGGATTAATAAAAACGTGCCCTGGCGCATACAAATCTTGATCTGTACCAAAACCTTGGTAGTTATTTTCCTTTTTGGAAGATGCATAAATCCATGAGCGGTCGCTTCTATTAAATGGAAGTTCCTCACGATTGTTGGCTACAATATATTGACGTAGCTCCGGGCCTATCTTCTCTAGTAAGTACCTAAGATTTCCAACTACAGGAAAATTATGCTTGATCGTGTGTTTTTTATTAAAAAAAATATCTTTAATTGCTACGGCTACTAAAAATAAAATACAAATATGCCACCAAGTAATATTATCTAAAATTGTGTTTAAGAATTCCATAGAACTAATTTTTTCTAAATATACGAATTGGATGTAAAAGGTTGTAATGTTGCCCGAATTTCAACCCGTTTTGTGTGTTAATGAAAGTAATTGTTACTAAAAATATGATTTATAGCTATTTACATTGGTCTTTTTTGTTTGGATTAAAAGGAATCATGGACTTTAGATTAGTTGTTATGGCTTAAAGAAATTACTAGCGAACTAGTTTTAATTATCCTTATTCTCCTATTATATTATAGCTGCAACCTTTAATCCGAAGCTAGGACTTACCAATTCAAAAATGTCCATAATAAGGGAAATCTTATTTTATCTTAAATTGACTTTAATGGTAGCCCGTTATGTTCAATAGAATCATATAGTGGATTTAATGTTTAAACTCTACAAAAACTGTATAATTTGGACTTTTAATTTACCAAGCTTGATATAAACACTATTCTTCTTTTACATGTAAAACTGGTTTTAAAGCATTCGCTAAAACCGAAGCAGTTTTAAAGAGTTTTTCGTTAAGTAATAATTCCTCTTTGATTTGTAAAGATACCACATCAGCCCCTATTGTTTCAATAATGAATTGGATGATACTGTTTGGATCATAATGTTTCTCTAATAACTGGTTAACGCCACCAAACCGTTTTAGTTCTTCTATACTTGGCTCAAAACCAAGGGAAAAGGCTTCAGAAGAATTGGTAAAAAAGCTTAATTCAAAATTATACTCTATCAAGGATTGTGTATCCATTAGAATAAAAGTGTTAGTGCCTTTATCTTTTAATTTTTTCAAATGTTGCTTCCATTCTACGAACCCCTTAGGCATCATAATAGCTGTATCGTAATAGGCACTATGTTGGCCAAAGTCAAACACCGCACTTTTATCTAAGCCTGTATTGCCAAAGCTTTCATCAATTGCTTCGTTTGCAGGCTCATAAAACTCATTCGACATGTAAGAAGCCTTTAGGCTTTCTGCCAAACAATAAGTAAAATAGCCAATGCTCGGTTTGTGTAAACTTTCTATAGATATAAGGGCGATTTTATTGGGTCTTGATGTAAAAGTGCCATAAGCCGTATTTATAAATCTATATTCTAAAAAAGTTTTGTCAAATAAATGACCATCTTCCAATACTCGTTTATTTCTAAATCTGAATTCGTTTTTTCCTTCTGCTATTTTGTAAATCTCCTCTTCAGCTAATTCAAGCTCGAGTTTAATAGCATCTATACTTAGCTGACTACGTAGCACCTCACAACCTAAAGTTGGTACGTATCTTGGGTGAAAAGCCTCCTTTATCATCTTTTTTATTTGCATCAGCCTTTTTTTAACGTTTACCTCTTCCATTTTTTGTACAAAAGAAGAAGAAACAATACCTGTAGGAATGGCGATGATCAAAATACCCATTATTGCCACAAAAGCTCCAACTAGTTTACCGAAAGGTGTAATTGGATAAATATCTCCATACCCAATGGTAGTTAAAGTGGCTACACCCCACCAAAACGCCTGTAAAATATTAGAAAACTTATCTGGTTGAGCATCTTTTTCTAAGTAGTATACAAAACAACTTGAAATTACTAATGTTGAAAAAGACAATAAAAGTGTAGCAAGTAATTCCTTTCGTTTTTCTTTGAGAATATTACCTATCATCCTCATGGACTCAAGATATTTTTCTATTTTAAAAATTCTAAAAAGCCTTACCAACCTTAACATCCTTAAATGCCTTAGGTCTATTGGTATTACAAATGGTATAATGGATGGTATAATTGAAATAATATCTATAAATGTGCCAAACGAGAATAAATACTTCGTAAAGCTCTTCCATCGGGTAGGGGCAGGATGGGTAAGATCAGAAATCCAAATTCTTGTAAAAAACTCTAATAAAAAAATTACTATAGTTATAGATTCTATTAAATCAAAAACAACAACCAGTTCTCGCTCAATATTTTCAAAGGACTCAAGGACTACCGCAACTACATTTATCAAAACAATAATTTCAATAAATACATCAAACTGACGAGAAAATTTTTTGTGACCGTCTTTTCCAGTTATATGCACATAAACAAACTGCTTCAGATTTTCTGGTTCTATTTGTTCATTATGCTCTTGTTCTTCTACTTGCATAGATATGTTTATTTAAAATAAATTTTTCAAAAGAACGTTTATTCATTTTTAATTTTATTGACAAAGTTACTTGTAGAATATCCCTGCACTAGTTCAATTGTTTCTACTTTACCTCCATTATCTATCACTATCTCGGCACCAACAATCTTATCAATAGTGTAGTCTTTGCCTTTTACCAAAATATCTGGAATTAGTTTCGATATTAAGTTCAATGGTGTTTCTTCATCGAACATAACCACGGCATCTACAAAGGCTAAGGCTGCCATCAAATGAGACCTAGACATTTGATCAATAATTGGTCTTGACAGGCCCTTATTTCTTTGGACAGATGCATCAGTATTGATGGCCACTATGAGCTTATCCCCCAAATTTCTTGATTTTTCTAAGTAATCTATATGACCCAAGTGTACTATATCAAAACATCCGTTTGTAAAAACTACTTCATTCCCTTCATTTTTCCATTGCTCAACCATCGGTAAAAGTGTTTCTACATTTTGATGAATCTTCGCCGAAGTGTTAAAATTTGTGTCCATTATTAGTTAAGTTTATCCCCTCTCAAAAATCTATATCTTTTTCTTGCCTCTGCTTGGTAGATACTACCTGTATACTCAAGCAAGATTACATTATATTCATTCATAGCTTTTTCGTTGTTACGTAACTTTTCCTCGTATAAGGTAGCAAGCAAAAACTGGGCATCATCAGCTAATATTTCATTTTTATGCAAAGTCAAAATTTTGATGAGCTGATCAACCGCTTCGTTATATTTACCCATTTTTATATATAATTTAGCTAGACCATAAAAAGCGTCGTCTCTTAAAGTGCTTAAGGCATAGGTGGTCAAAAATGATATATAAGCATCAATCGCCTCTTGATATTTTTGCTGAAAAATGAAAAGTTCAATTGAGGTGATTTTACTTAACTCTGTTCCCAAGGTATCTTCTCCTAAATTATCTTGTATAAATATACTTTTATCCATAGCATCATTGGCTATTTCTCTTGAAGTAGCTAATTTTAAAACATCCAGTTGCTCCTTGGCTAATTCAAACTCTCCTTTATAATAAAACAATTTACCATTTCTTAATTTCGCTTCATAAGCGAGCGGTGAATCCTTTTGGCTTTTTTCTACTTGAGAATAAATAAGTGACGCCTCCCAATATTCTTCTTTTAGAATATAAAAATCACCCAAATCAAGCTTGCATTTATCTTTAAAAGCCTGATCAAAATAAGGATATTTTGTTAATTCTTGTAATTGTATTATTGCTGTATCAATTTTTCCTAGTTGAAAAGCATACAACAAAGCTTGACTCCTAATAGCCTCAGCACATTGAGCGGAATTGGGTTGCTCAACACAAAGTGATTTATATTCATTAATTAACTCCCAAATTTTTGATGATGGAATCGGGTAGGTGTTTTTTATTAATTCCTCTTTTGCCTTAGTTCCCATCATTTTAAACTGAAAATAGGTACCTATACCTTTATACTTAGATTTTACGTAATCACTCATTTTTATTACTGCATCATAAGCCTTGTTTTCCATAGCTATTTTAGCTAGATCTAGTAATTGAAATCCTTGCAATTTATTTCTATTATCTATTGCTTTTGCATAAATAAACGCACTATTAAAATCTTTCTGTTGAACATAAGCCCATATTAATACCTCATTCAAATTGTCATTTTCTGGATTCTGTTCTACCTTGGCAAGTAAGAGACCTTCAAAAGTGTTAAAATCTTCTTCGGTTTGAATTAAATTTTGAAAACTTGACTTTATCCGCTCCACGTTAGGTTCAGCAAAGAGCTGATTGAGCATTTCATCAAACATCTTATCCTTTTGGGCTAAATTTTGATAAATTTCTGCAAGTTGTGTACTATATGCTACTTGATCTCTTTCATAGTCCCGAGCTTTTAACAACAAGGTTTCTGCATAAGCATATTTACGCTGACCCATTAAATATTCATAAGCCAATAACAAAGAATTCTTATCTCTACTAATTTCAATTGCATATTTATTTTTTACCTTTTCGGCATCTTCAGGGTGAGCTCCTTTTTCTATACAATCGATCAAGTCAAGTTTATAAATAACATAATTGGGATATTTCTTAACTGTCTTCTTTAAAAATTTTTGAGCAAGTTCAAGTTCTTTTAGGTTATATAGTGTTTGCAAATAATTGTTATAAATGAAATCCATTTTAGATTCGTCTTTTAACAAATCTTCATAAACAACTTTAGCCTTTTTATATTCGCCAGATGAATAATATTCATTAGCGAGCTGGAGCATTCCGGGCTGCGCAAAAGAAATTTTTTGAAATAAAATGATTAAAAATACAATTATATACTTCATGACGTATGCTTGAGGTTATCCACAGTTTATAATATTAATATAAAATGTAATTCAAATTATTATCATTATTATTAGGTCTGTGGATAAGTTGAAAACTATTATAATTCACATTTGGATTTTTTATTTGTTAATAAATACTAATTTTTTTTAAGATATTAACAGTTTATCAACTTATAACATGTTTATTTATAAGTATTTATTAAAATAGCCAAAGTTTTAAACACTTTTCATACCTAGTGTTATTAATAACTTTTTGTGGGTAAATTAAGAATAAATCTCGGTTTTTCTATTGTTATCCACATATAGATTACTCCTGAAATTTTAATATAGTTATGCTAACACTTTCTCACAGAGTTATACACGAGTTATTAAACAGCATGAGTTTATTCTGTGGTAATATTTACATCTCGTAGTTCCCAATTGGCTTTAATAATAATTGGTGCGGGATGATGGTATATTTTTTCAGCAGGTATATTTGTTCGATAATTACCTACATCCCAAAAACCGTTATTATTTAAATCTTCAATAATTCTTATTCTATATTCACCGGGAGATAGATTTGGAATTTCGTAACTTTTCGGATTTATTAATCTTATTACTACATTATTGTCCTTCGTTAGTAATTCAAAAATATAATTTTTATACTTCGTATTAATACTTCCAGCTATGAGACTTACGTCTTCTTCTTTAAATATTTCAAATTTATCTTTAAATTGACTTGAGGTATCTCCTAAAGCTGATACACAAAAGCCTGCTGGAATTTTGATAAACAGTGAATCTTGAAATTGAGGGTATTTTATGTAAAGCGAGTCTCCGTTTTTGGAGAGAGTAAATTTAGAATTCACCCATTTATTGTTATCGGGCTTTAATAGAATTGTATCTTTTAATATAGTTTCAATTGGTGTCTCTGTTGTTATAACTACATTCCCTCCTTTGGAAGTTAATTTACGGTAAGGGTTTTTATTAGATATGAAATTTTTATTTTTAAATCTTTCTTTATCAAAATTTGCGGTAATTGATTTTTTTAACTTTGTTCCTAACGAATCTTCCACTGTTAATTCAACTTGTAAACTGTCGATACGAGTATTAGGAAATACTCTTATAACGTTTGCGCTTACTAAATATTTCAACTGAGGTTTGCTTTCTAATACTGCGGTTCTTGGTGATTTGTTAAGACGTATCTCGAAAATACCGTTCTTAGATTTGGTACTCGATATTTTAAGAGAATCAGTTTTGGCAAATGTTAAACTTAGGTTTTTTAGACTTAAATTAGAACTAATGGATAACGTTGTATCAATAAAACCCAACGGCTCGTTTAAGTTTAAAAGAAGATTTTTATTTAAGTCATTAAAAGCCAATAGTTTATAAGTGCCTGCCTTTATATCATTAATGGTGTAGACCCCTTCCTTGTTGGTATAATTATAATACTCAGGTTTAGTATTATACGGAGTAATAGTATCATTGATTAAAAATATTCCAACTAGTATGTTTGTAGAGGGTTTATTGTCTAAGGGATTAATTATGCGTCCTTCTACTCGTATTGAGTCTAGGTTTGCTCCTGTTGAAAATCTAATTCTATTACTTTTAAGTATATTTCCTTCGGTTTTGTCTTTTATACCATTTCTAAAGTATAGATTATAGGTGGTGTTTGATCTAAGCTGCTTTTTAAGTTTAACAACTATTTTTTTTCGATCCGCTTCAATTGTTGGCTCTTCTTCTAGTGGCGGTTGAATTTGTATTTCTTTAGCGAGTTGTCCGGCATCGATAGGTTCGGACACTTCAAATATTAAGACAGAACTATTAAAATTGGTTTCATTATTCTTAGGAATTGACCTTACTAATGTAGGTTTAAGTGTATCTAATGGGCCTCCACCAGGAGCACTGATATTGGCACATCGACTAAAAACTAGTATTGAAAAAATTATTGAAAAACCGGATAACCACTTGATTAACATGCTTACTATTTTACTTTGATAACATAAATTAGACTTGAGTACTCATTATTTAAAGCTGCTTGTCTATTCGATTTGAGCCCAAGAAGAAGTGCCCTTAAAAAGTTAGTCTTACCATTCTTGTATTTCTCACTTAACATTGACACATAAAATGCATCAAACTTCATAGGCAGAATATCCTTAATTTTGAGGTTATGTTTTTTACATAAGATTTTCATGGTTTGTGGTGTAAAGTGGTAAAGGTGTCTTGGCACATCATAACCAGCCCAGAATTCCTTGTAGTGTTGTGCATCATACGAGTTACAATTAGGAACTGCAAAAACTAATCTTCCTTTTTTTTCCAAAAGTTTTTTCATTGAAGATATTGTTTGGTCAAGATCATGAATATGCTCTAGTACGTGCCACGCGGTGATTACACGGTATTTTTTATCTTTTATTTCATTTAAAGAAGAATAGATTTTAGCGCCATTTTTAGAAGCTATAGCTCTTGCCGCGTCATCAATTTCTAGTCCTTCAGCTAATTGACCACGTTCGTTACAGTAGTTAACAAAGTAACCAGTACCTGTACCGAAGTCGAGAATGGTACTTTTATTCTCCTTTTGCTTAATTAGCTTAAACTTATTGCGAAGTGATATTTTCCGTACTACGTGATAAATCTGGTTTATTATTCCCTTGTTTGTATCAGAATGTGAAATATAGGTATCAGACTTATAGTATTTGCCAATGTTCTCCTTCGTTGGTCTCGGTGAAGTGAGCAAAAAACCACATGATTTGCACTTAATTAGGGCAAACTTCTCATTTGTTACGGTGTGGTCGTTACAAATAAGAGAGTTTGTAAACTCATTGTTGCCGCAAACGGGGCAGATGTCTATTTTTTCAAACATTTATTTGTTAAGTTGAATCATTAATATTGATACGTCTGATGGAGAAATTCCACTTATTCTGGATGCTTGGCCTAGACTAAGTGGTTTTATTTTTTTGAATTTATCTTTTGCTTCATTTGACAGAGCAGAGATCTCATCATAGTTAATTGTAATTGGAATTTTAACATTTTCTAATGACTTAATTTTTTCAGCCATTGATCGTTCTTTATCAATATAGCTTTCATATTTAATAAGGATTTCAGCTTGTTCCAAATGTAAGGCGTCTTTGGAATTGATATAATTATCAATATCGGAGTTGATACCTCTGAAATTGTTAATGCCAATATCGGGTCTTCTTAATAGCTGAATTAAAGTTGTTTTTTCCTTAATCTCTGCTGAACCTAGTTGCGATAACATCTCATTGACCTCAAATGATTCCGTTTTGGTAGTAGCAAGCCATTTGTAAATTTCCTGTGATTCTTTCTCCTTTAGTTTCATGTTTAAAAACCTTTCCTCAGAAGCAAGACCTATGTCATAGCCTTTTTGTGTAAGCCTAATGTCTGCGTTATCTTGGCGTAAGAGAATTCTATATTCAGCACGGGAAGTAAACATACGATAGGGTTCTTCGGTGCCTTTGTTTATGAGATCATCAATTAGCACACCAATATATGCTTCATCTCTTTGCAATATCAAAGCATCTTTCTCCTGTGCTTTTCTAGCTGCATTTATTCCAGCCATTAGGCCTTGGCCTGCTGCTTCTTCATATCCTGTGGTACCATTAATTTGGCCTGCAAAAAAGAGACCAGATACAAGTTTTGTCTCAAGTGTTAGACTAAGTTGTGTGGGAGGAAAATAATCATATTCAATGGCATAACCAGGTCTAAACATTTTAACGTTTTCAAGCCCTTGGATTTTCTGCAATGCTTTAAGCTGAATTTCTTCTGGTAAAGATGAAGAAAACCCATTGAGATAAACTTCGCAGGTGTTCCAGCCTTCTGGTTCTATAAATAGCTGATGACGTTCTCGTTCAGCAAATCTATTTATTTTGTCTTCAATGGAGGGACAGTATCGCGGCCCAAGACCTTTTATACGTCCTTGGAACATTGGGGATTTTTCAAAACCAGTTTTCAAAATCTCATGAACCTCGGTGTTGGTATATGTTATGTGGCAGCTTAGTTGCTTTTGGATAGGAAAAGTTTCGTTGCTATAGGAGAATTTTTGTGGAAACTGATCTCCTTGTTGCTCCTCAACGATGTTGTAGTTAATACTCCGACCATCAAGTCGTGCAGGTGTACCCGTTTTCATTCTACCCGACTCAAAACCTAAACTTACAAGTTGTTCAGTTATACCTTTAGCTGCTTTTTCTCCTGTACGTCCACCCGAAAAGTTTTTTTCGCCTATATGTATTATTCCATTTAGAAATGTACCATTTGTTAGGACTACGGATTTACTTTGTATTTCAAGCCCCATGGCTGTTCGAATTCCGTTCACCTTTTGGTCTTTTACCAATATACCTGTCACCATTTCTTGCCAAAAATCAAGCTTAGGTATGTTTTCTAGGGCAATTCGCCATTCCTCAGTAAATTTCCAACGGTCACATTGGGCTCTTGGACTCCACATAGCCGGCCCTTTGGAGCTATTCAACATCCTAAACTGCAAGGAGGTTTTATCTGTTATAATCCCAGATAACCCACCCAAGGCATCGATTTCACGAACTATTTGACCTTTGGCTACTCCCCCCATAGCAGGGTTACATGACATTTGGCCCATTTTGGTCATGTCCATAGTAATAAGTAGCGTACTACATCCCATGTTAGCAGCTGCGGCCGCGGCCTCACATCCAGCATGCCCAGCACCCACCACAATTACATCATATTCTTTAAACATACTTAATCAAATGTTCCACGTGGAACATATATTTTGGTAAATGGTTTCAACTCTAAAATGCAAATGTTCCACGTGGAACATTTAGTAAAGATGCTCTGCTGAAAGAAGAAAGTCGTTTTCTGCTTTTGTCATCTCGCTTTTCTCTGTGGGTGTTTTATCACCAAAGCCAAGTAAGTGTAAAACACCATGAGCAATTATTCTCAGAACTTCTTTTTTAAATGGTTCTGTGAATTGGGTGGCGTTTTCTTTAACACGGTCTAGGCTTATATATATTTCCCCGTCAATTGTTTTACTATTAGGCTCGCTGTTATCAAAGGTGATAACATCGGTATAGTAATCATGTTCTAGGTGTTGGATGTTCATTTGCAACAAGTATTCATCGGAACAAAAGATTATACTTAGACTTGTAAAGGTGTAATCAGCCTCTGTAATTCGTTTTTTTATCCATGATGAAACTAACGCCTTTTGCCTTGGCAAAGGATTCTTAATTTCTTCAGTGCAAAATATATTTACAATTTTACTGTTCATGTTTACCTAACCCATTAAACAAAAAAGCCTGACGGTGTGCGTCAGGCGTTGATTTTAAGTTTGTATCTAATTCAATACGAAGGACAACTCCACCCTCCTTCCATTGTCTTCAAAATTCACTTTATCGCAAAGGTTCTGCATTAAAAATATTCCTCTTCCACCTGGTTTACTTATATTTTCAGGTGCTGTGGGATCGGGGAGGTTGTTTACATCAAAGCCCTCTCCTTCGTCTTGCACGGTGAACTTTACTTCATTTTCTAGCAACTCTAGAGACAAATGAACATTTTTTGTGATATCAAGTTTGTTGCCATGTATAATTGCATTATTAACCGACTCCGTTACAGCAATCATAATGTTGCCATATATATCATCATTTAGATAATATTTATCCTTCGCGTTATCAATAAAACTTTCAACGATTCGGATGTTTTGAGGTAAAGACGGTATTAGTATTTTTATCAACTCCATTATACGCTATTCAAGGCTAAAATTTTACACTGCTACAAATATACTACTAAGACACGATTACGTATATCTCTTTTTGTAAATGTTGTTTTTTTACCACGATTTTATTGTTTTAATTATTGGTTATTAAGTTTTTCAAAATATTGTATCACCTCTTTTTTGTAATAAGGATTAAAAGATGGAGGTAATGTTTTAAGAAGTTCTGTTTGTTTGGCTTTTTCTTGGTAGTACTTTTCTAATGAAGGTGGAATAGAACGTGGCAGTTCCTTGCCACTATTTGATTCTCGTTTATTGTCAGTATCTCTTTCTCGCTGTGAGTTTTCTGCTTCTAAAAGCCTTGTGAGTATTTCTTTTTGGCGTTTGAGTAATTCAGGGTTTATCCTTTTATTCACCAGCTCTTCTTCAATTTTTTCCATCTCTTTCAAAAGATTTCCATTTCCTTGCCCTGCTTCCTTGCCCTCTTTACCCTCCTTACCGCTTTTTCCGTTTTTACCTCTCATCTTTTCTAGCTCTTGCATAGCCTTTCTAATACGAGCCTGTTGAGCAGCCATTTTAGCCAATTCTTCAGACATTTGTTTGCCTGATTTTCCGCTTTTCATAAGTCCTTGCATTTGTTCATTAAGTTTTTGCTGCATTTGGCTAGGGCTCATGTTTGGTTTTTTGCCTTTACCGGGACTAGGTTTGTTACATGATCCGGCACCTTGCATCATGTTTTGCTGTTGATCTTGCATTTGTTTTAACACATCGTTAAGCAACAATGCAAGATTGTTAATGGAGGTCATGGCTAATTGTTGTTTTCCTGCTGCCAAATCACTTCTTCTTTGTTTTATTGCTTTTAAGCTTTCATTCATGTACATTTTCATGTCACCAAGTTCTCGTGTTATAAATGATTCTATTTGATGTACTCGTTTAGCAAGTGTATTTAAGCTGTCTTCTATAATCTTGGCGTCATCTTTAAGCTTTAGTTGGTTTTGAGATAATTTTAAATATTTGGGATCACTTTGATTAACCTTTTTGAATTCCTTCATTACCTCTTCCTGATCAAATGAAAGACTAAGTAGGTTTTCTAATATTTGTCTTAGGTCTTCCATGTTCTCAGAGTTTTGCTTCATTTGCATATCTTGCTTCATTTGGCTAAGCTTTTGTGACATTTGTTTCATTTTGTCCGCAGCTTCCTTTTGGCTTTTGCTGGCTTTTTGTTTTTGGTTCTGTTCAAGTTGATTCTTTGCCTTGTCCATCTCCTCTTTTATCGACTGTTGTTCTTGTTCGTTTTGTTTTAGGTCATTTTTGTTTTCTAGTTCTTCATTAAGTTTGTCTAACTCCTTTAGATCCTTCTTTAAATCATTAAACTCTTTATTAAGTTTATCTTGTTCGTTTTTAAGCTCCTCATTATTGGTTTTTTCTTCTTTAGATAAATTACTGAGCTTCTCTTCCTTCTGTGACAAGTCGTCCAGTTTTTTAATAGATTCTTCAAGCTGTTTTTCAAATTGGAGTTGCTTGAAAAATTCCATTGCCCGCTCCAATTCTTTTTCAAGATTTTCTTCTTTTTGTTCTAGCTTGTCTAAAGTGTTTTGAAGTTCTCCTTCTTTATTTTTCTCATTAAGTAGTTTTTGAAGTTCATCATAAAGTTTTTTAGTTTCTTCGTCCATGAGGTCATCTACAAGTTTTTGAAGTTGTTCTGCTTTTTCCGCAATCCTTAAATCCTCCTCTGTAAATTTGTCTTGTTTTTGTTTTAGTTCTTTTTGCAGTTGTTGAAAGTCTTCCACCTCTTTTTCTAGCTGTTCGTGTTTTTTGATAATGTCTTCAATAGCTTTTTTGTCTTGCCAGTCAAAGTTCTTTTTTCCTTTTAACCTGTTTTGTAACTTTTCTAGCTCATTTTGCATTTGAGTAGTTTTTTTAATAGTTTCATCCAGTTGTGATTCTGTTTTAGCCACACTCGATTTTATATCATTTTCCAGCTCATTTTTGGTGGGTAGTTTCATTTCGAAAACTTTTGAATTTGCTGATTTATGGCCATTATGACCATCATTGTCCCAAACAGTCATGAAATATTGTAACGATTGTCCTGGGTTTAATAAAAGGGTGTCAGTATTAAAATTGAAGTAAAAGTTTTCCGATAAAGCTAAGCTGTTATTTTTTACTATAACTGATTTGAAGGGAGTTTGAACCCCATCAGCGGCGCCTACTTTATAGTTAAATACCAGCTTAGTTAGACCATAATCGTCGGATATGGCACCTGCAATGGTGATAAAGTTGAATAATGTGGAATCATAATAATGCTCTGCATTAATTTTCGGATACTGGTCGGGAATAACTTCTATTGAATACTGAGTTTTTTCAGTAATGTTTTTATTTTGGCCGTTGAGGAGTAGAAACAAAAACGTATTTTTAGTGAGTGTTTTACCAAAACTATAGTTTCCTAAAAGATTTTGTTCCACGTGGAACTGTTTTTCCCCATCAAATTGTGCCATTACTTGATTCGTTGCAACAGGGTTGAGTGTCCATGTAGCCTTCGTGCCTTCAGGGACAATTAAATTACCGTTGTTTTCTAAGGTTTCTGTTTGTTTATTAAGGTAATTTGGATAATTTAATTTAACCTTAAACGTTTCTAATGTTGGCTTACGTTCAACAGATATTTCATATTGGTCAGAAAAATAACTGGCACCCTCCAATTGGAAAGGGGTGTTTTTCTGTATTTTTTTGAAAGTATAATGGTACTCATCATCCTTGATTTTGGTCATCTTGATTTTACGATCGTTTGACACAATGTATACCTGTTCTGGAAATGCTTTGCCTTCAAGTTTTAGTTTTACCTCATAATCTTCATTGTAAAAACTTGTTAATTCTTGATTGGTAATAATGAATTTAAAAGGAGCTTGATGTACAAACTTTTTATTGAATTGTACAATTCTGGCTGAACTTTCCGAGAATAGCTGCGGAGAGAATAGTATTATAGCTACGGAAATACAAACAGGGATGGTTACATATTTTACGTATTTGTTATTTTCGCTCATATCCACAGCGTTAACAAATGGAATTATACGTAACTCATTGGATTTCTGTGCTATAGCTGCTGATATCAATACCACATCTTCTTTGTTCTTACTAAGTTGTAACAGATTGAGTAGTTTGTCCTTAATTTCTGGAAAGTATTTTCCTATTTCAACTGCTGCTGCTTCATCACTTACCTGTTTATCAATGGAAGCCAGTTGATAAATTGGCACAGCAATATGTTTTAACAGGCTGTAAATGGCAAGGGATAAAAAGGAAAAAAAGAAAACCGTTCTCACCAGACTATTAAACCTTCCGAAATATTCAAGCGTGGTAAAAATTAGAAAAGAGCATAATACAATGAGCGCAAAAAACAACAACCCTCTAATTAGATTTTTGAGGAACAGTTTTTTCTTATAGGCTTTTAGATTTTCTAAAATATGTTCTTTTTGGTTGAGCATAAACTTTTTCTTTTAACAATTAAGCAATAAAATTAGTGCGACAGGTTAAGGTAACCTAAATTCTTTTTATCGCACTTTTTCTCTTTTATAAAAGACAAACCCATTTTTTTCGCCAATTTTCTGTAGAGTATTGTTCTCCTTCAGCCAACCTCCACGGTCAATTTTGGTAACAAGATACGTTGTTTTGTCTATTGGGCCTTTTTCCATCCATTCTCGAACACAGTTGTTTCGCTGTTCCACGTTTTCAATGCTTTTACACCTACACAATAAGGTATCAGATGCATTTAATGAAGCTTTTCCATAAATTGGGTTTTGATCAGGTTTAATCTGCGCATAAAACAAATGCGCATAACTTTTGTAATCAATTGTATTTACATAACAATCTTCTCCTTTTTTACTGATAAAGAAATCAATAGCCGCACCTTGAGAATATCTTTCTATCTTAGGAATTATAATATAGAGAGTTAACTGTATGACAATGAGCGAACTAACAAATAGGAGAATCATATTTTTGAAGGCATTTTCCCTATTTTGAATTAATATATACACAATGGTGATTAAATAGCCTATTCCTATAAGAGATTCCCAACCTGACCAATAGACCTCGGCTTTCATATTTTCAATAGCAAAATTGTCTTCTATTTTAATATAATTTGGAATTTTACTAAGGTTTTTGCCCACAAACGGCACCAGCGCAATAGCAAGCCCAATTGCCCCACCAATAACACCAATTAAAACTTTTTGAAATAGAGGAAAGGTTTTTTTGTTGTGTAATAACCTATACAAATAATCTGTAGCCAGAAAACTTAGCGGCAAATAACAGAATGAAGAATAATGAATGATTTTTGTTTTTACAATTGAAAACAAAATCAAAACCACAAAAAAAGAAATAATCATCCAAAATTTTAATGTTTTTTGTGCTGGATTGTCGTCATAATTTTTTCTTAATGATTTAAAGATAAATATTGAACCAGGAAAACATCCTAGTAAAAGCACCAACCAATGGTAAATAAATGGGCCACCATGTCCAGCATCTTGCGTTGAAAACAAGCGAATTTGGTATTGAATAAAGGTTATTAAAAACCAAGGTCCGTCTTTAAGTATCTGTAAACCAAACCATAAGAAACAAACAGCACCACAAACTGCTCCAAAAGCTCCAATTGTGCGTATTGAAAATGGTTTGATAGATTTTTCTTTAATTACATAAACCGCGGTGCATAGAATTGCAATCAATAGTGCAACAGGGCCTTTAGTAAGTATTGCTAGGCCAATAAACAGTCCAGCAAAGCAAGTATGTTTTATTCTTAGCTTGGTATCACCTTCGTTTTTGTTTTTTGAAAACATTGCAATGTGGTATAAACCCAAGAAAATGAACAAGTTAAATATTGGGTCTATTATTCCAGATTTGAAATATAAGTGTGGTAAGAATGAACCAGCATATACCAAACACCAAATGGCAGCGAAGTTTTTATCATAGTGTTTTTTACCAATCAAATAAAAAGCAATAAAAGTGGCCACACCAACAAAAGCATTAGGAAGTCTGGAGGCGTAATCACTTACCCCAAAAATAGCCATCATTAAACTTTGTAGCCAAAAAAATAGCGGAGGTTTTTCCCAAAATAGGTCATAATTGATTTGTACCCTAAAAAAGTCTCGGGTAATCAACATTTCACGAGCAGATTCGCCAAAATTGATTTCGTCCCAATCAAATAGATGGACAGCACCTAACAATGGCAAATAAAGTACCAAAGCAATGGCTATCAAATAGAATATAAGATTTTTGTTAAAGTGGTAAAGCATTTTGTACGGTATGTAATTATGCAAAATTCAAAAAATTGTGATAAAAAGCTACAATTTAATAGAGTTTTCTCTCATCATATGGGATAATTTTATAAAAACCTTGCTTTTGGTGTGTTTTGTTAAGCAAGATTTACTCAATAACAGGTTGGACATAATTTTAAAGATAAAATTGTCTAATAATAAAATTTTGTTTGTGCCACTTTGATGGGTTTAAATGGATCTGTTCAATCATCATTTTGTTTTTAAACAAATTAATCAATATTTTTACCCACAACAAAAGTACATTAACTCGAACGTAAATGAGAAAAAAGATAATTGCAGGAAACTGGAAAATGAACAACGACTTTGAACAAGGGCTTAAGCTTGCTTCGGAGGTAAATAACATGGTTAAAGATGAAATAAATGCAGATGTACAAGTAGTAATATGCGCTCCATATATTCATTTAGCCAGTGTGGGAAAATTACTTTCAGGTAAAGTGGCTTTAGGTGCTCAAAATTGCTACACAAAAAAATCTGGGGCTTACACAGGTGAGGTTTCTGTGGAAATGTTAAAATCGGTTGGTGTAAGCTATGTTATTATTGGACACAGTGAACGTCGCGAATATTTTAATGAAACCAATCAGTTTTTGGCTGAAAAAGTGAATATTATTCTTGAAAATGGGCTCACACCAATTTTTTGTTGTGGTGAAACATTAAAACAACGTGAAGAAGGAATTCACATTGATTTTGTAAATAGCCAACTAACAGACAGCTTATTTCATCTTAGTCCAGAGCAATTTACTAAAGTGGTTATAGCCTATGAACCTATTTGGGCCATTGGCACAGGTGTTACTGCATCTACAGCACAAGCACAAGAAATGCATGAAAAAATAAGAAACCATATTGCCTCTAAATATGGAGCATCTTTAGCGAATGAGATTACAATACAATATGGTGGAAGCTGTAATGCTTCAAATGCACCTGAACTATTTGCATGTGCGGATATAGATGGTGGACTAATCGGTGGCGCATCTTTAGAAGCTCGCAAGTTTGTAGATGTGATAAAAGCAATGAAATAAAATTATTGGCCCACGGATAAGTTCTGTGGGCTTAACTTCAAAATTGGTTACTATCGTGGAGCTAAAGATATGTGGTATGAAGGATGCCAACAACATCCAAAAAATAGCACAACTAAATCCTGACTATTTAGGGTTTATTTTCTACGATAAATCAAAACGATTTGTAGGAGACGATTTTTCTCCAACTTTACTAGAGGAACTTCCAAAACATATAAATAAAGTTGGGGTGTTTGTAAACTCCCCTATCGATTATGTTCTTGCCATTTCTGATAAATTTGACCTAAATTTTTTACAGCTTCATGGCGAGGAATCAGCTAATTATTGTGAACAGCTATTTCAACAAGGAAAAAAGCTTATTAAGGCTTTTGCCATAGATAATTATTTTGACTTTTCAATTCTAAACGTTTACAAACCATTTATATCGTATTTTCTTTTCGATACCAAGGGAAAAGAATATGGTGGAAATGGGCTAACATTTGACTGGTCATTGCTAGAGCAGTATGATGGCGAAATCCCCTTATTTTTGAGTGGTGGAATTGGTCTAGAAGAGATTCCACAGTTGCAGAAGCTAGATTATAAAAGCTTGAATATTAAAGTAATTGATGTAAATAGTAGAATAGAGCTTGCGCCTGGCTTAAAAGATGTGGCCAAAGCTAAAGAATTAGTTAATGCAATAGCCAGTTTGAAATAGTCATGGATTCTATTCCTTACGTTGTGATAGATGCAGGAAATACAACTATTAAGGTTGGACTATTTCTGCACGAAGTCCCTGAAAGTGTTCAGGTAATGAAAGAGTCGGAGGTGGTAAAACTTTGTAACAACCTACCAGCTAGCCCAATAATTGTATCTTCTGTAGGGCAAGACCTACATCATGTGTTAAATCTCATCACGAATAAACGTCGAGTGTTGGTATTGGACCAAAATACGCCAATCCCAATCTTTAACGCGTACAAAAGCCCAAATACCTTGGGTACAGACCGGCTGGCGGGTTGCATTGGAGCAAAACGCCTTTTTCCCGCATTACCTTGTTTAGTTATAGACATGGGTACTTGTATCACTTATGACTTTATAGATATTAAAAATCAATATATTGGAGGCTCTATCTCTCCAGGAATCGATATAAGATTTAAGGCACTTCACAATTTTACGAGTAGATTACCGTTATTAACCAAATCTGGTATTCCAAGTTTGGTGGGTGATGATACCCCCTCGTGCATTCAAAGTGGAGTAATAAATGGTATCTCTGCAGAAATTAATGGTATCATAGATCGTTATTTAGATATGCATAAAGATCTGAAAGTCATTATTTGTGGTGGTGATGCTAAATTCTTTGAAACTAGCATAAAACATCCCATCTTTGCAAGCCCAGATTTGGTTTTGACTGGTTTGTACAGCATATTGTTATATAATGAATTGCAGATTAATAAGTAGAATAGTTGTTATGATTGGTTTTGGGCAAATTATGTTAGCTCAAAATATAGGTAATTCACCTTATTCACAAAACGGAATTGGAGATTTGTCTCAAGATGGTCTTAGCAGAAATATAGAAATGGGGCAAACTGGCGTTGCTTCGCCTTCAAGTTATTTTGTTAATATTGCTAATCCGGCCCTTCTGCCTGTTAATAAGTTTACCGCCATGGATTTTGGCGTAATTGGTCAATTAAAATCATTACGTACTTCCACTGCTAGCGACAATTCCTCTGGAGGAAATTTTAATCATTTATTACTTTCAGTACCTATTGCAAAAAACAGATGGTCAGCGGCTATTGGATTAAAAAGGTTTAGTAATGTCAATTATTTAATAAATGGCACACAACCGGTAATTAACGATGTTGTTAATTACAACTATACTTTTAAAGGGAACGGAGGTACGAATGAAGTTTTTGTAGCAAATGGATTTAGACTAACTAATAAAATTTATACTGGTTTTACTACTTCTTACTATTTTGGCTCTATTAAAGAAGATTATAGTACTCAAATAGTAGGTGATAATTATAAATCTGTGTATTATAACCGTACCAATCATGGCGAGTTTAATTTTAAACCAGGTATTTTTTATCGTAATGAGTTGAAGCGAAGAATAACAAAAGAGATAATTAAAGTTACAAAATCTGTTTTAGATACAACTAATACCATAAGATGGATAAACAAGGACTCAATAATAACTCATTCTAAATATACTTTTAGTGGCAAAGACACTTCCAACGTAAAAGGTTCTGGTTTGATTTATTCTTTTGGAGCCGTGGCAGATTTTTCACATACTGGAAACTCTACAGAGTTCAAAACAGTACAAAGAAGAAATAACAATGACGGACTTATCTCAGAAGACACCTTAAAAAATAATTTGCCAATCGAATATTCACTACCGTTTGGATTTAAAGTAGGTTTTAATTTAGAAAGAACCTATTCTTGGGCCATCACTTCCGATTTTGCTTATAAAAATTGGTCACAATATAAAAATTCTGCCAACAGTGCACCTTTGGCTAATAGTTATTCTTTGGGAATAGGAGGCGAACGATTTGTAAAATTAAAACTTTTTAAATCAGAAAAATTAATAATATGGAGAGGTGGATTTAATTATCAACAAACGCCATACTTCTTTAATGGACAACAAGTTGAAGACATTTCTTTTTCTACAGGAATATCATTTTTGTTGCCCAAAAGCAAAGAAGAAGTGGAGCTTAATCCTAAGTTTATCAACCTAAGTGTGGTGGTTGGCCAACGTGGCAAGCTAGAACTATTGAGGGAACAATATATCAGAATCAACTTTGGTGTTACTGTAAACGACCGTTGGTTTAAAAGATACAAAGTAGATTAGGAACAACTTGGTTCTCTATCAATACTAATTCGACTATTTAGAATTTTACTTCATTTTTTCTTTTAAGAAATGGGCTGTGTGATTGTTTGTAATTTCTACCATTTGTAATGGTGTACCTTCAAAACAAACTAATCCACCATTTTTGCCACCATCTGGACCCATGTCTATTACCCAATCTGCCGTTCTTATAACCTCCATGTTGTGTTCAATTACAATAACCGTGTTGCCTTGTTCTACCAAAGCATTTAGTGCCTTAAGAAGTTTGGCAATATCATGAAAATGTAATCCAGTAGTAGGCTCATCAAATACAAACAACATATTTTCGGCATATTCCACCGCACCTTTCCCTAGGTAAGAGGCCAATTTAACTCTTTGTGCTTCGCCACCACTTAAAGTATTGCTCGATTGACCCAAACGAACATAGCCAAGCCCAACTTCTTTTAGCACTTTAAGTTTTTCTAAAACTTTACCATTTTTTGCAAAGTATGGTATGGCATCATCTATGGTCATTTCTAGAACATCTGCGATGTCTTTGTCTTGATATTTAATTTCTAATATTTCTTGTTTAAATCTTTTGCCATGACAACTTTCACATTTAAGGTAGATATCGGCCATAAATTGCATTTCAACTTTGATTTGCCCTTCTCCTTGGCACATATCACATCTTCCTCCGTCGATGTTGAATGAAAAGAAAGCAGGTTTATATCCTCGTGCCTGAGACAAGGGCTGATCTGCAAATAAGTTTCGGATGTAGTCATACGCTTTCACGTAGGTAACAGGATTGGATCTTGACGATTTACCAATAGGGTTTTGATCAATAAACTCTACCTTCTTTACTACTTGTAAATCTCCTTCAATGCGATCGTATTTCCCATTCATTTCCTCAGTAAATCCTCCTGTAGTTTTTAGTAATGCAGGCATCAGAACTTTTTTAACCAATGTAGATTTACCAGAACCACTCACTCCAGTAATCACGGTAAAAATATTTAAAGGAAACTTAACTGAAACATTTCTCAAATTATTTTCGCTAGCGCCTTTAATTTCTATAAATTTTGTCCATGGCCTTGGCGTTCTAGGTTCGTAAGCACCTTCTACCCCAGTAAGATAGTTAAAAGTGTGGGACTTGCTTAACAGGTCTTTTAAGCTTCCGTTTTTTTGTATTTGATCTCTACGAAGTTGAAAAACGAGCTCACCACCTTGCGACCCAGCATCAGGTCCAATGTCTATAATTTCATCCGCAGCCAACATCACCTCTTCTTCATGTTCTACCACGATCACCGTATTTCCTAAATCACGTAGTTGTTTTAAAACACCAATGAGCCTTTGTGTATCACGAGGGTGCAACCCAATACTCGGTTCGTCTAATACATACATTGATCCCACAAGTGCGCTCCCTAAAGCAGTGGCTAACTTAATTCGCTGAAACTCTCCACCTGATAGGGTTGAAGTTAATCTATTGAGAGTGAGGTATCCTAAACCAACTTGGTCAAGATAATTAAGCCTATTATTTATTTCAACAAAAATTCTTTTACCAACTTTTTCTTCATGCGTGTCGAGTTGGACAGTTTTAAAAAATTCAAGGCATTCTGTTACAGGCATTAGCACCAAATCTTGGATAGATTTATTCGCAATTTTTACATAACCAGCATCTTTTCTCAATCGTGAGCCTCTACAATCGGGACAGGTAGTTCTTCCACGATAGCGTGACAACATAACCCTATATTGAATTTTATGTGTCTGAGATTCTAAATAATTAAAAAAAGCAGTTAAACCTTCAAAATAGCTATTGCCTGTCCATAATAACTCTTTTTCTTCAGCACTTAAATCATAATAAGATCGATGAATAGGAAAATCAAATAAAATACCATTTTTTACTAGGGGAGTAAGCCATTCGCCCATTTTATCACCCTTCCATGGGGCAATAGCACCTTCGTAAATGGATTGATTTTTATTAGGAATTACTAAATCAATATCAATGCCTAGCACACTTCCAAATCCTTCACAGGTTTTGCAGGCACCGTACGGATTGTTAAAGGTAAAAAAGTTGGCATTAGGCTCTTCAAATACGATACCATCCAGCTCAAATTTATCAGAAAAGGTCCTTTTTTCTAGATCTAAAATTTCTATAAAACAAGTGCCTTCCCCTTCAAAAAATGCTGTTTGCACTGAGTCACCCATTCTAAAGGCAAATTGTTCGTCCTCTACTTGAACCGTAACTCTATCAATTAAAATTTCAAAACTGGAGGTGTTTGATACTTCAGTACTTGATGCTAATAAGTCTTCAATGTATTTTAGTTCACCTTGTTCTAGTACCCGAGTAAATCCCTTTTGAAGTAAAATGGATAGTTCTTGAATTAAGGTTCTGTTTTCTTTAATTTGGAGAGGGGCAGAAATTATTACCTTCGAGCCGTTTTCTTGGGCTAGTAAATAATTTACTACATCAGTAACACTGTCTTTACGCACAATTTGGCCAGAAATAGGAGAGATGGTTTTTCCAATTCTTGCAAATAATAGCTTAAAATAATCATAAATTTCAGTGGTCGTTCCAACAGTACTTCTTGGGTTTTTAGTAGAAACCCTTTGTTCAATAGCTATAGCTGGCGAAATACCTTTTATGTATTCCACTTCAGGTTTTTCCATTCTAGCCAAAAATTGCCTTGCATACGAATTAAGACTTTCAACGTAAACACGTTGCCCTTCTGCGTACAATGTATCAAAAGCTAAAGACGATTTACCACTACCAGACAAGCCCGTAATTACAACAAATTTATTACGTGGAATAGCTACACTCAATTCCTTCAGGTTATTAACCCTCGCCTTTTTAATAATTATAAAGTCCTTGGGATCAAGACTATCTACATCAGGATAGGCAATAATCGAATTTACAGGCATATTTTTGAAAAATTAATGAGCAAAAATACACAATTTAATGGTTGGATTACCAATTAACTAAATTCGAATCTTTTATAAAACGAACTAAGCGACCAAGGGCAAATTAGCTTTATTGAATAAGGTGGTGGTATCTTACATTCCATGAATGATTATCTATTCAATTCTCCCCTCGTATCTATGGTCAGTTTAAAACAATTAACTCCTTTTCTATTTTTTGGATCTTTTTTATAAGTTATGCCGAACTATTCACTTTGATAGCAAAACATAAATTCCTTAATTTGGCTTTATATTTTTCAAACCAAAAGAATAGCAAATCCCAGGATGTTCAAACACAAAAAAAACCAAAGAATCGATAAAAATAAAATAAAAATCACCCATGCTCACATTAGGCATATTTCCAAAAACACTAAAATACCTTGAAAACAAAAAATCTTTTAGCTCTTTTGTATTACAGATTATACCCGCTTTTTCTTGTAAATCAAATAATGAAGGATAAAACAAAACTCTTCCTTCGGGCAGTATACTTTCCAAAAAGACAAAATCCCACATTCTTTCTAATGCTTGTTCGTTATCCCCAATTTCCTCAATCTCGTTATCATATCGCAATTCGAAAGATATATCATTATAATGTGCAATAATTTGAATTGGCGGAATCAAAATGACTCTGTTGTTCTTTAGCTGACGAGCAAATTGCTCCTTAATGTCTTTAGGGAATACTAAAAACCATTCCAAAATTGTTATAATTTCACCAATTGATACTATTTCCATCTTGTCAGACTAATCTTAAAAGTACGGTTACATTAACTTAAATTATGTCTATTAAGATCCATAATTTCATTTGAACCGTTATCGACAAATAGTTTTCGTAAGGTGTTAAAACCACTTTCTTGGACTAACTCATATTCACCACTATGAATTGGCCAAAGACAACTAAAATCGCGAATTTCTATTTTTCCCAATGGACCCAAGTTCGAAGGATAATAAACAAAAAAAGCTGAAAACGTTGTATTACTGGCAAACTCAACCATTGGGTATCCATTAGTTAAAGTATCTCCAATAAATATGGGGTTGCAGGATTCGTACGAATAAGTTGAAATGTATTTGAGCCATGCTATAGGCCAAGATACATTTACATCATCATAAATATCTTCCAAAAACATAATATAGGTCATATTTATAGGCCAGCTACCTGGTAATACTATTCCTAATTCTCCACATAAATTACTTTCATTTGGGAATTTCAATTTGTTTTGGACGGTTCTTCCAACTGTTACAAAAATGTGAAAAGGATTTAGTTTATGGGGATAGAAATAAATAATATCGATATCAAAACTGCTATTAAGATCATTAAAAATTCGGTAATTTTTACCTAGCACTTTCTCGTATTGTTCAATAATATTCTTCTTAATCATCCGTCCTAAGCTGCTGATTTGTCAAAATATCAATAGTTTCTCATTAGGTAATTCCCCTTGAACGCCACAAGGAATGTGTCCAAATTCATAAATCTGAAGCAATTCCATGTATAATCGAGTTTTTTTGTAAAGACCTTTATAAGACCCTTGCATTAGAGCGCCCAAAAGATCCCATCTTACATTCTTCATTAACTCATCATTGCAATATTTTGAGTTCTGTATTATTGGTTCTACTTCTTCTGAAAGAAAAATCTTATAATGGTCAGTTAATTTATTCCAAAAGCCATATTCCCTTTGAAATTTTGAACTCAAAAATTCGGTTAATCTGTTTTTTTCTTCCAAAGTAAAATTTTCCCATTCAATGCTTTCAATATTTACCAAAGCCTCATCCCAGGATCTGACAAATAGAGTTGGAACTGATAACGATTTAAATAAATCATTGTTTTCATTCCCACAATTTTTAAACCAATGAATAGTTTTAATTCTATCCATGGTTCTATTATCAATAAATTTCGTGTAATCCATGTTAGTTTATTTTCTGAATTAATTTCCCTTCGCCCAATTCAATGTTTAACTGACTTCCATAAATCTTCTCCTTTATGTTGAAGTATATCAAACCGCAGATTCAATTGTGTAAATGAATTAATTGTTGTTTCCAAACTTTTATTCATTTTGTACAAAATTAAGAACTACCCATCTGTTTCTTAATAGCTTTAATTACAATTGATTCAAGACCTTTGTAGTAACTAGCTTCTAATTTTGGTCTTTTTTTAATTATTTCTATTGTCTCTTGATCACCAACACGTCTTAAGGCACAGTAGGCGATAGATATATAATTCTCTTGACTTTCTGTTTCTTTGACGTTTTGATCTATTATTTCAATGAAGTTATATATTATTTCTTTTACCTCTATATTAGTTTTAGGAGTAATTACAATTTTATCATCAAAAGATAGCATCAAATTTATTGAACTAACTCCCCGCTTAATAACATCCAAGTTTTTATCCGTTGTAAGGTAAAATCTAACTATAGAGTTTACAATATTTAATGCTTCTTGATTTTTAAGCTCCTCTAAAACACCGAGAACAATTCCAACCATTCTGGAATTACTCGTTGCTAAGTCATAAAGTGATTCATATCCACATTCAAAAAATAGACATATCACATCAACCCAACTTCCAAAAGGAACTTCATTGTCAGTCTCATCAACCTTCTTCCAATCATACTTTTCCGCTAAAAATCTCAAATGAGATACAACTATTGAATCCTCAATTTTTAATAATACCAAAAGATCTTCAACATTTATTTCAGCATTTTCGTTGTATAATTTCTTTATTAGCTTGTTCATATTAGATTAACAAAAAGGACTGATTTATACCGATTTAACTTTTAATCTTCCGGAATATCGTCATAAGCGTCGCCCAAGGCCTTAAAACTATCATCTAACCAATATAAAGATTGTCCTTTTGACAAATACAAATTATTCAATAAATCCAAAAAGGAATTTGCTATTACAGGTGTCTCTCCTCTTAAACCATGCGTTTCCCAGAAGCTATCATAACACTTTCCTAATCGGTCTTTGTGTAAATCAATCGAAATAAATTGCTCATTATGACCTTTGGCTATAATGTACCAATTATGGCTAATATCATATTCACACGGTTCGCCAACAATGATCGGATTTGCTCGTTCTAATTCGTCTTTCCCAACAATTTCAAACTCGTAAGTCTCATTTTTAAATAATACAAGCCCGTTGCTTAAATTATAGAATTCAAGAAGATCATTTGGAATCAAACTACTATCTTCCCGTCCGAATTTCTTATTTACTGGTTTAACAATACAGTTGGGTTCTTGTTGAATCAGTTCTATTAAATTTTTTAATTCCATTTTGTATTAATAAAATTCCTCAATTTGGCTAATTATTGTCTTTTTGTAACTTACCTTGTTTGACATAATATAAATGGATTCTATGTTTCTCTTCTTTTCAGTATTAAATCCAACCACAATGCCGCATCCAAACGAAATAAAACTGTCATTAAATCTGATTACAAAGAAATCGTGCTCAACTAAAAACGAATAAAGTTCTTCGTAATTTTTTTTTAACAAATCCTCCCCTTCATACATTAGAACCATGTCAAAGCTTTGATCCATAAAGAACTCAAAACCATCTACTAAACCATCCTCGGAGTAATGTATTACCAAATCTAGATCTTCAACCCATTCTCGATCTTCACCCTTTTCATATGGCTCGATACCCAAGGAAATGAATTTTTTTAATACCTCATTTCTATTAATACCAAAGACAAGATCTTTGGTTATGCCTTCAAACGCTTTAATTGTAAATTCCATAAGGTTATTTTTTTACGATCTGCGACTTCTTTACAATCAACACCATGTCAACTTCTAGTACTTAATTTCCTCCATGGTTTTATTATACTGAAGTAAACTACCGCACCAATCAAAGTTATAAACAGAATCTACAACCCACATTATTTTTCTAAAAATCGTAAAGAATAATTAAATTGCCAATGTCTTATGATACCTATGAGCAGATTTTGGTTTTTATGTTTATCTTTTTTTATCTCTATTTTACAAGCCAACAGCCAAGGTTGTTCAGATGCTGGCTTTTGCACCATGGGTGCCATGCGTCCCAATCAACATTATACCAAAAAAGTCGAACTTAAACTACGTACCTTAGAAGTAGGCCAATATATTGGTTATACCAAGTTTCATGACTATATTTTTGCCTATTGGGTAGATGCAAATTTTAGTATTGGTAAAAAAATGTCGGCACAAATAAAATTACCAGTTCAAGGAACTATGGGCCCTTTAGGAAATACATTTGGTCTTGGAGATGTTTCTTTGAGTGCTACTCGTATAATAAAACAGTGGGGAAAATGGCAATTTAGTGGTACGCTAGGAGGTAAAGTCCCCACAGGATCGCCACAAAAGAAAGATGCCGAAGGGCGAATATTACCCATGTATTATCAATCCACTTTAGGCACTTTCGATTTTATAGCTGGTGTTTCGTGTATTAATCGTAATTGGCTATTCGCAGCTGGCTATCAATTGCCATTTAATAAAGTAGATAATGATTTCTTTTGGGGTCCTTGGAGTGGCACTGACTTATTCTCAACTGCAAAGGAGTATCCCACCTCAAAAGATCTGAAACGAGGCATGGATGTTATGCTTCGTGTGGAGCGCAATTTTAGAGCTTCTAAATTCAATATACACGTGGGCTTATTGCCAATTTGGCGGCTAACGGAAGACCAACGCATAGATCCACTCAGTAGAAAGGTAGAAAGTTTACCAACCAGTACAGGTTTGGCGCTTTCTGCATTAGTAGGTGCTGGCTATCATTTAAATACACGAAGTAATCTTAAACTTCTTTTTGGTGCAAGAATTATCCAGAGAGAAAAAAATCCAGATGGCCTTTCAAGAGAATTCGTTAATACTTTAAGTTATGAATTCCGATTCTAAGTTTTATTCAGTTTTATATTTTAGCTTATTCCTTTGGTGTAGCTTGGTAAGCGCCCAATCAAACTTGGGATTGCGTTTGTATTCTGTGGGTGACTCTACTTATGATGCCGGCAACTACTCAAAAAGTTATGATTGTTTTAGTAAAGCAGCTTCTTATTTTAAGGGAATAGATTCACAACGCTTTTTAGATTGTCGCATTCGTGGTGCAGAATGCCTAGCGAGGCAAGGAGATTTAAAAGGAGCTTTATTACTAAACAAAGAGAATTATTCCATTTGTGAAGAAAAAAAGCCTTTGCAAAAAGCTGCTGTACTCAATGGTGATGGTTTGATTCGCCTACAAGAAGGCAGGATTGACATAGCAGAACAAGTTTTAGAAAATGCTTTAACTGTTTACCAACAATCTAAAAAACCATTATTAACCCTCTCAGCTGATATCCAGAACAACTTAGGTCTATGTTATTTGTTAAATGGAAATACCGAGGTAGCCTTAGGCTATTTGAATAAAGCCTTAAGTGAACGAATGACCCTTTATGGCAAAAATCACGCTTCCGTAGCTGGTAGTTATACCAATCTAGGCCTGGCTTGGCAAGAAAGTGACCTAAAAAAGTCCCTTGAATATTATAATCTAGGATTAAATATTTTAGAAAAAGTATATCCTTCTCAGCATCCTTCACTGGCCGCTGCTTATATGAATTTAGGATTAGCTTACAAAAGCCAAGGGAAATACGATACTGCAATGATAAAAATGCAAAAATCAAAACAAATATGGGAAGAAGGCCTAGGCGCAAATCATCCTAATGTTGGTTTTGCATTATTAAGTATGGCCAGTGTGCTTGAAAACAAACTTGATTTAGAGGGTGCGAAAGCACAATACCTTGCCGCACTAACCATTTATACAAGTACCTACGGATCAAAGCATCCCGAAGTATCTGGTGTATGTTCAGCGCTGGCAAATCTAGCACTAAAACAAACAAATTTTAAAGAGGCCATAGTTCAAGTTAAAAAAGCGTATGCCTCAAATCATGATTCCTACACGACCGATCAAGAAATACTCTATCCAAACTTTCGAACGGCGATTAGCAAAGATAGACAGCTAGAGATCATGCTGGTTCACTGTAGACTACTACAGAACAAACATTTTCAAAAAACTTTGAAATTGAATGATCTTAAAAGTGCCCTTGCCTTGTGTGAAGGGATTGATACATTAATATCGGAGTTACGTAAAATCAAAACTACGAAAAAAGACAAACTTCGCTTAGGACAGCAAACTGCTGAAGTTTATGAAATTGGCATACACCTTTGTATGAGCATCAGTGAAGTAAGTACCAAACCGAATTTTTATGCAGAAAAGGCATTTATTTTTGCTGAAAAAACCAAAGGTGCCGTTTTATTAGAAGCAATTTCTGATACAAAAGCAAAAAGTTTTGCAGGAATTCCAGATAGTTTAATTCAAAAAGAATTGAATCTGAAAAGTGAAATTGGATTTTTGGAACAAAAGTTGGCTCAACTTAGTGGTAATAAAAAAGAAGGTAACGTAAGGATTGATCTACTACATAAACAACAAGAATACAATCAGCTAATACAAGCATTTGAAAAAAAATACCCAGAATATTATCGACTTAAATACCAAATGGCTGTCATAACTGTTAAGGAATTACAATCATCCATGACAAATGAAGAAGTGCTATTGTCTTATTTTATTTCAGAAACGAATCAACGCCTATACGTCTTTGCAATAAGTAAAAATAAATATAAAGTTTATACGCATGACATTGATATAATTGCATTAAATAAACAATTGGCTGGTTTTCATAACTCAATTTCCTTTCAGGTTATCAAAACTTATGTAAAATATGCAGGAATCTTAAGTAAAATACTAATACCGAATATGGCTTTAACATCAAAAAGGATAATACTAATCCCTGATGGAAAATTAAGCCTTACACCATTTGAGGCATTATTTACAAATGCTCCTAAAAAAGGTGCAGAACCAACATGGCAGAGTCTTCCTTACTTATGTAAGATGGTAAGTACAAGTTATGCGTTTTCTGCCACCTTGTGGGCTGCTGATAATAGATCCTTTGCTTTTAACAAGGGTATTGCACTTCTTGCTCCTATTAATTTTAAAGACATGAGCGTGCTGGAAGGTAGTCGCAAAGAAGTACAAGAAATCGATTCACTTTTTGCTAATGCGGGAATACAGCATTTATTACTAAAAGAGAAAGAGGCAAATGAATTGGTGATGCGGTCCAATCAATTAGGAATGTATTCTATTATTCACTTGGCCACTCATGGTATTGTAGATATGGAGCAACCTGAACTTTCTCGAATTTATTTATATCCAAATACCGACCCAGAACAACAAGTTTTATATGCCTCTGAAATTTATGGCTTAAGCTTAGGGGCAAAACTTATTGTGCTTTCGGCATGCCAAACAGGACTTGGTAAAGTAAGCAAAGGAGAAGGAGTAATTGGACTGAGCCGTGCTTTGCGTTTTGCGGGAGCAGAAAATATTGTGGTTTCCTATTGGAGCGTAGACGACCTTAGTACAAAATTACTAATGGTAAGTTTTTATCAAGAAATATTAAAAGGACTTAATCCTGAAGAAGCATTAAAAAAGGCTCGTTTAAAGACCATTTCAAATTCCAAATACGCCGCACCATATTATTGGGCACCATTTGTTTTTATTGGCAAATAATGGGTAAATGGTTTGTTAGAATGGCAGCACTGATACTAATAATAAGTCTAACACTGCGTTTGGTGGAATGATTCTTGGAGGTTGGGGAGTATATGATTCATTTAGTAAATAATTAATATTTATGAATAAGCAGGATATTGAAAAAGGTTTAATTGAATATTTTAACCAGTATTCGAATAAGTCAATAACGTTAGAAACTAGGGTCAATAAAGATATTGGTTTGGCAATTTCGGAATACACAGAAATTGTTTTATTTATCAAAAAAAAATTTAATGTAGATTTTAAACTAGACAATCCTAATGACTACTTTAAACCTGAGTCTCCCAATTTGATGGAACTTTTGAAAATAATTTTTGGGAAAGAGACAAAAGTAAAATACTTAGACTTAAAAATTGCAGATTTACTAAACTTGATAGTGGAAAAAAGATTGGAAGTGAGTAATCCCCCACAATAGCTTTTATGCCTCACTTTGGCCTTTAGCATTGTATAACAAAACCAAGAATTAAAACTAATCATCTCAAAGCGAAAGACGGCATAGACCGCCTTCCGGCAGAGAGTGCGTATTGGTTTTTTCTGCCGTTGCTAGTGTTTAGCCCCACAGGTTATTCTGAAGTATTATTGCTTTTAGCAGGGCGTCACCAGCAACTTCCCCTTTCTTCAACAAAAATCTGCAAAATGACCCGACATTACAAATGTATCAAGGCCTGTTACAAACGGTGTGAATTTTAGTAAATAAACAATATTAAATCTCGGACCTCCTTTTTAGCTAGATTAAACCATGTTTCCATTTGAGCTTTTGCCTCAATAGAGAATCCTGTGAAATCAATTTTATTAAAAACTTCATCCAAATCTTTATTATAAATGGAGGATACATAAGGAAAATCATCAGCTTCAGGAATTGGCATAGGTAACAAATACGGTAAATAGTTGATTATTGATAAAGAACAAGGGTACCATTCCGAATTAGGTAACGTCTTATATTGATAAGTGTTCTTTATAAATGTTCTTGAATATACATACTCAATATGTTCTTCATAATATTTTTCCAACAATCTATGCTCTGAAGAATACTTTTCTCGAAATTTCTGTTTAAAATCGTTCTTAACTATTCCATTATAATTTATTGATAGTTCAATAGCAATAGCTTCTAAAAGATAAGAGTAAATCCAAGGTGTTTTAGAATAAGATATATCTCCATTAAATAAATCTTGCATTGCAACATGGGATCTAAAATCAAGATATCCATGCTCCTTTTTCATCTCTTTATTAAATCTCTTCAAACAGTCGGTAGCACTTTGTCGTGCTAAGAAACTAAAACCTAACTTTATTTTCATTTGGATGCCCGAATCTCGTTTTGAAAGAGTAATCTTAGATCCCCAAATAGATTTAATATCATCAATTGATGTAAGGTGAACAGTTATTCCGTAGCTCATATTTATTGTTTGAATCAGCCTTTTATTAAATTTTATCTTGGTAAAAAAAATCAACCTGCTAGCGCCGACGTCCGTCGGTGCTACTTTTCAGCCGTTGCTGGTGTTTAGCCCCACAAGTTATTCTGAAGTCTTATTGCTTTTAGCGGGGCGTCACCAGCAACTTCCCCTTTCCTTAACAAAAATCCGCATAATGAGCAAATATTCCAAATGTATTAAGGCCCTGCTAGCGCCGACGTCCGTCGGTGCTACTTTATTATATCAAAGGGCGTCCGCCTGCTGTTTGAATTAAGATATAAAACCAATATTTTGTATTTGGAGCGATAAAGTGTTTTATGAAAAACTAGAGTACACACATATGAACCCCGTGGTTTCGGGTTTTGTATCAAAACCAGAGGATTGGTTATGCAACAGTGCAAGAAATTATGCTAACTTGCCTTCGGTTCTAGACATACATTTTGATCGGTAAGAAATTGAGGCACCGACGGACGTCGGCGCCAGCAGCAGGATAAAGACATCACAAAAGAAGTTTTAGAAAAATTAAAAGATAAATTATGAATGAAATAGTTGAATTTCAATATAAAGGAATTGTACTAAATACTACATTGTATTGTAGGGTGGCATTGCAAGTCGATATTTTAATGGATGATACTAGTATTCAGTTTGAGAGTAAGGATGATATTATTAACGATTATTTGAATGTTATTAAGTTTTCTCTTGATTGTTTTGTGCCTATTTTGAATAAAAAATATCCTCGTTGTGGTGCTAAAATTGTTATACATAGGTTTGGAGCATTTGATGTCGATACTAGAAATGTTATTGCACTATATGTTATGCTTTCAGCTTTGTGTAAAGCAATTAAATACAATTTGGAAGGATTTGTTCTAGATTTTGATAAAGGTGTACTATCTATTCCAGTTGGTTTGTGACCCCATGGTATCTTTGACCGCTGCCTGATAGCGCGGAAGTATACTTCCGTGTCATAAAATGTATTAGGAACTTTGTTCCGAAAGTTGCAGTCCAATACCGTATCCACTGGTATAATTTTTTTAAATATGCCACATTAAGTGGGCCTCCTTGGCTCAAGGAACACACGCGCAGTGGCATTTTGTTTTTGAACAGTTTTGTTTATCTATTATATTTCGAATAATTACACCTCTGGTGCGGAAGTTTACTTCCGTACCCAAAACGTAATAGGAACTTAGTTCCGAAAGTTGCAGTCCAATACCGTTTCCCCCCCTATCCGTAGACACCCTTCGGAAGTCTACGGATAGGGGTGTTGACGCATTTGGCTTTTTGACCCATATTGGCGAGAGATTTGGCTGAAAGTGTTCTGTGTGCCACGTGAGTATGTTTATTCCAGTGCCATTGATTACTTTTGCGATGGCAAGGGGCTACTGAAGCTAATGCACGCGTAAAGGCAGGAATCCGAGTCGGAGACTCTACAGTCATTGCTATAATCCGTAGACACCCTTCGGAAGTCTACGGATAGGGGGGTTGCTGAAGTTTCCCAAGTAGATTACACACCTCCTATTTATGAATATTTAGAATAAAAGAACTATGAACATTGATATAAAAAACATCCTCGACAATTTTTACTCTTATGATCTTGATTTGTTCCCCGAAAGGGGAGTATTGGAGGCATTATATTCAAGGGAAATATGGGATAAATTAAGTGACAATGAAAAAGTTAGTAAAAGTAGATCAAGACTTGAATCTTATAAAGTACATTCTTTAAAATCAAATAAAGTAATAGAGTATGAGGAAACAGTTATAAAGATAGCTGAACTGATTTTGTTTTTTTATAATGAAACTGAAAGTAGATATAAAGATCTAAAAGAAATTGGAGGTGTTCACTTGTATTTATTTAGAATAAGGAACTTGTTATACTGTGAATTGAAAGTTATCAATCGAAATATATCTTTAAGGGTCATCAATCATGTATTATTAGAAATCATTGAACCCTTAATTAACAATGTATCAGAAAGCAACGAGTATAAAGAGTATAGATTGGATGAATTTGTTTTTGAATACAAAAAAATGTTTCAATTGTTGGAACAAAAACCGTATAGTAAATAATATTTGGGGTTTTACCCCTTCCCCCCTGCTATCGCCGACGTCCGTCGGTGCTACTTTATTATATAAAAGGGCGTCCGCCTGCTGTTTGATTTAAGATGTAAAACCAATATTTTGTATTTGGAGCGATAAAGTGTTTTATGAAAAACTAGAGTACATACATATGAACCCCGTGGTTTCGGGTTTTGTATCAAAACCAGAGGATTGGTTATATAGTAGTGTAAGGAATTATGCCAACTTGCCTTCGGTTCTAGACATACATTTTGATCGGTAAGAAATTGAGGCACCGACGGACGTCGGCGCCAGAAGTAGACTCTACAGTCATTGCTATGATAGGGGGGAGCGAAAACATTGGATGAGGTTGTGCCATGATAGTCTATAAATATAATTAATGTTGATAAAATGGAATTTTTTGTATTAATGGGTTCATTAGGAAACGAAATTGGTGAATATCCACAGGGATTTTGTTTCGAAGACGAGGAAGAGGATAATATACATGTGGAAATGTTTTCAAAGGGTAGGTTTACCGATTTGTTGAACATAGATAATATATATCAAGAAAAAGAGTTAGTTATTAGCCAAAGAGTATTTAAGACAATAAATTTATTATTCCCTTCCAATGTTAAAATAAGAAATGTAGTTTTTAGGGGGAAGCAAAGTAAAGAACCTTATTATTCAGTCAAATTTATAGATGGGCTTGATGATATTATAGATTTTGAGAATAGTACTTACTTTTTACGTGGTTATTTGGGCAGCTCAAAAAAAATAGAAGTTGTTGATTATTTGGATTTTGTTAATAAATGCCAATTAACTAGTAATGGTTTATTTAATGACGAATCTCAAAATGAAATGTTTGACTACCTTGAATGCAACGAGATAGCGTTTAGAACATTACCTAGTGATTGCATATCTAAAATTGTTACAGGATCAATAAGCTTTTACAAGGAAATAGGTCTTTGTGTAAATTGTAAGTTTTATGAAATGGTCAAAGATTTTTCAGGTTTTCGGTTCGAAAAGCTTAATTATAATATTGTTGAAAAGTTATAATTCGAATTATGAATTACCAACAATACGACATAATTGAGCAGATGAAGGATTGGATCAAAAGCCCTATTGTGGCGCGTGTAGACAACCGCCACTTTGTTAACAGCGCTGAAGACTACCAACAAAAAGCGGAAGTTTACTTCCGTACCCAACAACCAGTTTGCACAATTTATTGAACAGTCCTCGTAACACGACATCAAGCCCCCCTGCTAGCGCCGACGTCCGTCGGTGCTACTTTATTTATATAAAAGGGCGTCCGCCTGCTGTTTGAATCAAGAGGTAAAACCAATATTTTGTATTTGGAGCGATAAAGTGTTTTATGAAAAACTAGAGTACATACATATGAACCCCGTGGTTTCGGGTTTTGTATCAAAACCAGAGGATTGGTTATGCAGCAGAGCAAGAAATTATGCTAACTTGCCTTCGGTTCTAGACATACATTTTGATCGGTAAGAAATTGAGGCACCGACGGACGTCGG
>JAIYAU010000059.1 GCA_027488865.1 Cytophagaceae bacterium | reverse complement strand
GGGATTATATTTTTACATTTGGTTTGTTTTTCACATGTTTCTTTTTATTTGCGAAATATTTACCTGTGATCAATATGGCTGAGGTAAAATCTGTTTTAAAGTCTTCGTCGGAAGTAAAATCTAAAGAGACTGTAGGTAGTAATGTTCATTAATAGCATATAATTATTATGTCTACAACAACTGATAATAAATTTTTGATTGGTATTTATGATGATGAAGATGTGTTATTACATGCTGTTGAACATGTAAGGCATGCTGGCATCAAAATTCATGAAGTTTTTACTCCTTTCCCCATACATGGAATGGAAGATGCACTTGGTTTTAAAAGATCAAGGCTTTCTAAAGCTGCATTTATGTTTGGCTTAACTGGGTTCATCCTTGCTCAAACGATGATCTTTTATATGATGCACTTGGATGAATGGAAAATAAATGTCGGCGGAAAATCAACAATTCCGTATCCCGACTTTATTCCTGTGAGCTTTGAAGCAACAGTTTTACTTTCTGCGTTTGGCATGGTAGGAACATTTTTGGTGGTTAGTAACTTGTTGCCAGGTGTAAAGCCTCGAAATTTTGATATTCGTTCTACAGATGATAAATTTGTAGTAGCAATTGAATTGGAAAAAAATTCGCTGTCAGTAGATCAAATGAGTATCATGTTAAAAGAACAAGGTGCGTCCGAGGTTTATGAAAAGGTGGTTGATTAATTTTACATTTATGCTTTTTAGATCGATGTATTCTTTTAAAAATATTGCAATTATTTCAGTCTTAGCTGGAATATTATTAGGTTGTGGCGTTAGAGATTCTAACGATCCAGGTATTGAGTATGCACCAGCAATGTATCACTCAAGAGCTTATGAACCACTTGCTCAAGTAACTGATGCTACTAGTGATTATTTTAACTCCAATACCAACAACCCTTATAAAATGAATATGAGGGAACCTGTTAAAAACACGGTGAAGTTAAGATCTTACACTGCAAACTATAGTTTAACTCCAAATAAAGACCTCTACATTTATCATTTTACTAAGGATAGCTCTGGTGCTACTAACGCCGACAAATTGGTGAACCCTTTAGCTAAATCGGATGCTGTGATCGAGGAGGGAAAGGTGCTTTATGGAAGATATTGTCAGCATTGTCATGGAGAAACGGGCAAAGGTGATGGTCCTGTTGGCGTGGTGTTCAAAGGTGTTCCTAATTATTCAGGACTTAAGGATAGAACTGAAGGTAGCATATTTCATACAATAACATTTGGCAAAAATAGGATGATGGCACATGGTTCTCAAGTAAGCGTATTAAATCGTTGGAAGATTGTTCAATATGTTCAAACATTACAAAATCAATAATCCCATTTTAACCACAATATATTTTTAATAAAAATGGCTCATAAAGAATTACATTTTAATTTAGATGAAACGTTTCTTTTTACATCTAAGGCTAAACAAAAAATTTTTACACTAATTGGTGTTGGATTTTTGGTTTTTATTTTGGGTATTGTGATTCTTGCCTTTAATTCAGGCAAGGAGGCTTCACATCACGCATTGGCTGAACACACAACCGAGCACACAACTTCTGCTGTACACAATGACCACGACGCTGTAACAAGTCATGAGCACGAGGGACACGAAGCATATCATTGGTCACAACGCATTTGGGCGACTCTCTGGGTAAATAATGTGTTTTTTACAGGGATTGCAATTATTGGTTTATTTTTTGTGGCCTATAACTATGTTGCTTGGGCTGGTTGGTCTGCGACATTAATTAGAATTCCTTTAGCTTTGCCTTCGTTCCTTCCAATAACTTTTGTTTTGATGGCTCTAGTTTTTATTTTCGGTCATCATACCTTATTCCATTGGACTCATGCAGGTATAACTGATCCTTCTAGTACCAATTATGATAAAATTATTGCAGGTAAAAAGGGATTCTTGAACGTTCCCTTCTATGTAATTCGAACAATTGTGTATTTTGGAGCGTGGTTGCTGATATATTCCATTATCAGAAAGTTTTCCATCAAACAAGATTTAGAAAAGGAAAATAGTGTGAAGTACCACAATAGAATAATATATTTCTCAGCAATGTTTTTAGTTGTTTTTGGGGTATCTTCTTCTATGTCCGCTTGGGATTGGGTGATGTCAATTGATACTCACTGGTTCAGTACAATGTTTGGTTGGTATCAATTGGCTAGTTGGCACGTTTCTGGACTAGCAACAATTACTTTAATTACAATATTTTTGAAAGAACAAGGTTACTTGAAAATGGTAAACATTAATCATTTACACGATTTAGGAAAGTTTATGTTTGCTTTTAGTATTTTCTGGACGTACGTTTGGTTTTCTCAGTTTCTACTTATTTACTATGCGAATATTACGGAGGAGACTACCTACTTTATGGATCGTTTATTTAGATTTGACAATGTTTATACACCATTCTTTATTATTAATATTCTTATTAATTTTATATTCCCAGTCCTTTTCTTAATGTCAAGAGATGCAAAAAGACAATTGTTGTTTTTGAAAATTGCTGCTTTTGGAATTTTGGGTGGACATTGGCTTGACTTTTTCCTAATGATTCATCCTGGAGCACTTAAACAGAATGGTGGTTTTGGATTTTTGGAATTAGGTAGTATCATGATTTATGTAGGGTTGTTTGTGTATGTGATTTCTTATACACTTTCTAAAGCCCCTTTGGTTGCAAAAAATCACCCTATGTTAGAGGAGAGTTTGCACCATAACATATAATTTTAAACCTTTTATTTTAACAAAGTTTTATATAGCTAAAATAATCATATTATGAATAGCTTTCTCATTATTATTGGAGTGTTATTGGTGTTGGTAACACTATACTATTTGTTTAGGGTTCAAATATTGGCCTCGGTTTTAAAAGGTTCTTATAAGAAGCGTGTCGGAGTAAGTAATAAGGTTAATGCAATATTATTTCCGATATTTTTTATTGTTATGTTTGGTTCCGTTTTTTTAATAAATGGTACTATGTCAAAACGTTACTTACCTGAATCTGCCTCTGAACATGGGGTAATCACAGATAATTTATTTTGGATTACCATGGCTGTTATTAGTTTGGTAGTGGTAATAACCCACATACTTTTGTTTTATTTTCCGTTTAAATATCAGTACGATGAAAATAGAAGAGCGGCCTTTTATCCTGAAGATCACAAGTTAGAATATATTTGGACTATTATTCCTGCTATTGTATTATCTGTTTTGGTATTTTTTGGATGGAGGACTTGGTCGGATATTACTGCAAAAGCACCGGAAAATGCGGTATCTTTGGAAATAATGGGTAAGCAATTTGCATGGCAGGTAAGGTATCCAGGTGCGGATGGTATTATAGGTAAGTATAATTTCAGAAAAATTGATAATAAAAGTAACGAATTTGGTATGGATTTAGCCGATAAAGCTAACTTTGATGATTTCGTACCAAGAGAGATTCATATTCCTAAAGGAAGACCAGTTGTTTTTAAGATTAGAGCTAAGGATGTACTGCACAGTGTATTTTTGCCACATTTTAGACAAAAGATGGATGCTGTTCCAGGTATGCCCACTACCTTTTGGTTTGTACCTAAATATACCACAAGTGAAATGAAGGAAATTACAGGCAATCCTGAATTTAAATATGAACTAGCTTGTACTGAAATTTGTGGAAGAGGACATTTTGCTATGAGATATATATTGGTAGTTGATGAACCAGAGGATTTTGAAAAATGGCAAAAGGAGCAACAATCTTGGTTATCACTTAATATGGATTATGTTGATCAAATACCAACAGATTTGAGGAAATTTATACCTAATTATTCTACAGAAAAAATTGATACTAAAGTTGAAACAGTTGTGGATACAACTGGTTCTAAAGTTGATTCGTTATCTAATAAAATTAGCTTCAACAATTAACTTAAATTAAGAATTTAAAATAAAAGCGTATGTCAGTTGTAGATTTAAACAAGGAAACTGCTGTAGGGCATGATAGTCACGGTCATCATGATGAGCATGAGCATCATGAATTGAACTTTATTAGAAAGTATATATTTTCTGAAGACCATAAGGTTATTGGAAAGCAGTTTTTGATTACTGGCTTATTATGGGCAGTTATTGGTGGAGCCCTTTCGATGATTTTTAGGCTCCAACTTGGTTTGCCTGAAGCTAGTTTGGGTTGGTTGAAGCCAATATTAGGTCATTGGATAACCTCAGACAATAAACTAGATCCTGAATTTTACCTTGCGGCAGTTACTATGCACGGTACGATCATGGTATTTTTTGTACTTACTGCAGGTTTGAGTGGAACGTTTAGCAATTTTTTGATTCCGCTTCAAATAGGAGCTAGAGATATGGCCTCTGGATTTATGAACATGTTGTCTTACTGGTTCTTTTTTGTGTCAAGTGTGATTATGTTCTTTTCTTTGTTTATAGAAACGGGTCCAGCTGGTGGCGGATGGGTTATTTATCCGCCATTATCGGCATTACCGCAGGCTATTCCTGGTTCAGGACTAGGAATGACTTTGTGGCTAGTAAGTATGGCTCTATTTATAATATCTTCCCTACTTGGTGGTATTAATTATATCACAACGGTTATTAATTTACGTACTAAAGGGATGACCTTTGATAGGCTTCCGCTCACAATATGGGCTTTCTTCCTTACTGCTATCATAGGTGTGTTATCTTTTCCAGTGTTATTTGCTGCAGCATTATTGTTGATATTTGACAGAAGTTTTGGAACCAGTTTTTATTTATCAGATATTTATATCGGTGGTCAGGCCTTAGATCATGTTGGAGGTAGCCCAATTTTATTTCAACATTTATTTTGGTTCTTAGGGCATCCTGAGGTTTATATAGTATTGTTACCTGCTTTGGGTATTACTTCGGAGATTATATCAACTAATTCTAGAAAACCTATATTTGGTTATAAGGCAATGATTGGTTCAATGATCGGTATTACGTTTCTTTCATTTATAGTTTGGGCACATCACATGTTCGTAACTGGTATGAATCCGTTTTTGGGTTCAATCTTCATGTTTTTAACTTTGATTATTGCAGTTCCTTCTGCTGTAAAGGCTTTTAACTATATTACAACTTTGTGGAAGGGCAATATAATTTTTACTCCTGCTATGCTGTTTTCAATAGGGCTGGTGTCTGTGTTCATAACTGGTGGGGTAACAGGTATCATTTTGGGCAATGCTGCATTGGATATACAGCTTCATGATACGTATTTTGTTGTAGCTCACTTTCACCTAGTAATGGGTAGTGCTTCATTTTTTGGGTTTATGGCTGGGGTTTACCATTGGTTTCCAAAAATGTTTGGTAAGATGTTAGATGAAAAACTCGGTTATATTCACTTTTGGTTAACTTTTGCGGGTGTGTATTTAGTATTTTTTCCAATGCATTATCAAGGTATTACTGGATTTCCTCGCAGATATTATTCGTATACAGCATATGAAATGTTTGGTGGAGCGTATCAAGATTTGGCGTTTTTTATTAGTATAGCTGCCTTCATAACGTTTGCTGGTCAGTTTATATTTGGGTTTAATTTCTTTTATAGTATATTTAAAGGAAGGCCTGCTACTTTAAATCCTTGGAATTCAAATACGTTAGAATGGACAACACCAATACATCCAGAACATGGTAACTGGCCTGGTGAAATTCCAACAGTATATCGTTGGGCTTATGATTACAGTAAACCTGGTGCAGAGGAGGATTTTATTCCTCAGCATATTCCTCTTACCGAAACGTTAAGTTCGAATTTACCTCATGAGACTGATGCTTTAAATGGTATCAAGATTACTCCAACACACTAGTAATTAGTAGTAATCAATATACCTTCACATTACAAATAGTGTGAAGGTATTTTTATTTAGAACAAATGGATTTTAAAATATATTATAGGCGTTTTGGTATTTATACGATTATTGCGGTATATTTTTTAATTTTGGTTGGTGGTTTGGTTAGAGCTTCAGGATCAGGAATGGGTTGTCCTGATTGGCCAAAATGTTTTCAACGTTGGATTCCTCCTACCTCTATCAGCGAGTTGCCTGCCAATTATAGGGATTTATATAGTGAAAATGGTGTAGTGGTTGAGGAATTTAATGCCATTAAAACATGGACCGAATATATCAACCGATTAATTGGAGTTATTATTGGCTTATTAGTTTTTGTTACATTTATTCTCTCCTTTGGCTTTTATAAGTCTGATTTACGAATTTTTCTTGGCTCGCTTTTGTCGTTTCTTTTGGTAGGTTTTCAGGGATGGTTGGGTGCAAAAGTAGTTTCCTCGAATCTAAGTCCTTATAAAATTACGATTCATATGATAATGGCTTTACTAATTGTGTGTATATTGATTTATTGTATTGTAAGAGCTCAAAAGGATATTTTAAAAATCAAATCTCAATTTACTTCTAATAGGATTTATTTTTTGGGATTAATTGTATTATTGTTGTCTTTAATTCAGCTTGTGCTGGGTACACAAGTTCGGCAACAAGTTGATTTCTTGGCACATCAAGGTACAATTGAAAGAGTTTCGTGGATTGACTCTTTAGGAACAATATTTTTAGTTCATAGGTCATTTTCCATTATATTGTTAATACTCAATATTTACTTATACTTTAATTTAAAGGTCATTTTTAGTAATAATAAAATTCCGATGTTTATGTCAAATTGTGTTTTGCTTTGTATAGCTGCGGAAATATTGGTGGGCGTTGGTTTAAATTATTTAGATTTTCCAGTTTATTTACAACCTTTGCATTTGTTATTTGGAAGTGGATTAATTGGATTTCAGTTTGTTGTTTTATTGATTATTAAACAAAATACACACACAAATCGTCCTATATTAGTATGAATGGAAGTGAATTTAAAGTTGAAAATATAACCATAAAAGAATACGTGTTTGCGAAGGCGGCGTCTTTTATAGCATTGGCAAAATTACGTCTTTCGTTTTTGGTGGTATTTTCTGGTGCTTTTGGGTATATACTAGGAAATCAGGGTCAGTTTGATTGGATAAAGTTTTCACTATTTAGTTTGGCAGGTTTGTTAATAACGGCATCGAGCAATAGTATTAATCAATTAAAAGAAATTCATCTTGATAAACTGATGACTAGGACCCAAAATCGCCCCTTGCCAACTGGCGCTCTTACTTATCGGGAGGGATTAATTTTTGCAATTATAACTTTAGCACTTTCACTCATATTATTTTTGGGATATGTTAATTTAAATACCACCATATTAGCATTGATTTCGTTAGTGTTATATGCTTTTGTGTATACTCCTTTAAAGACTAAGCATTCTGTGGCGGTTTTTGTAGGTGCCATACCTGGCGCTTTGCCGCCTATGATTGGCTGGTTAGCAGCACGCAATGATTTTGGATGGGAACCAGGTATATTATTTGCAATTCAGTTTATCTGGCAATTTCCACATTTTTGGGCAATCGCTTGGGTGTTGGATGAGGATTATAAAAAGGCCGGCATAAGATTATTGCCAGGCACTGGTCAAGATATTAATACAGCTTTTCAAATTATGGTTTATACTTTGATGTTATTGCCATTAGGTTTAATGCCATATTTACTAGGCATGACGGGTATTACATCTGCTGTTGTAGCTGTAATAAGTGGTGCTTCTTTTTTAATATTAACTTTTATGCTTATGAGACAACAATCTAAAAAAGCGGCACTCAAAATTATGTTTGGATCATTTATTTATCTTCCAATTGTTCAAATATCTTTTCTTATAGACAAATTATGAGTACCAAAAACGAGTTAACATTAAATAAGGTAGAAAGTCCATTGTCTATGCATCCTAAAAAGTTTGCTTTATGGATTTTTATTGTTACCGTAATTATGCTATTTGCGGCTTGGACTAGTGGATATATCGTGAGGAAAGCTGAGGGAAATTGGTTGAATTTTGAGTTGCCTTATATGATGTACTATAGTACTGCTGTATTGTTGTTAAGTAGTGTCACGATGCACTGGGCATATGTTTCTGCTAAAAGAGATAATTTAGATTCAATAAAAATTGCGTTGCTTGTAACAAGTTTTTTAGGACTAATGTTTTTAGTTTTTCAAATATTTAGTTTTAACGAGTTGGTTTCCAACAATGTATGGTTTGGTGGTAAAAAAAGTAATCCTTCTGGTTCATTTTTATATGTATTATCTGGTATGCACGGTTTGCATATTGTTGGTGGAATTGTATTTTTGCTAATAACTTTGTTTTTTGCGAGTAAAAAGGAGATACACGCCAAAAATACACTGTTGATAGAAATGTGTACAACATTTTGGCATTTCTTAGATGGTTTGTGGTTATATTTGTTTTTGTTTTTATTACTAAATCGTTAAATTTTAACTTATTTTACAATTATGGCTTCTACAGCATCTGTAATTGAACACCCAACAACTGATTTATGGGGTGGTGGAGTTGAGCCGTTAAAAGCTAGTTATGGAAAGTTGATGATGTGGTTTTTTCTACTTTCAGATGCTTTTTCATTTTCTGCTTTGTTGGTTACTTATGGAATGATTCGTCATGCACATGCTGCTTGGCCCGAAGGTGCAACTTTGTTTTCTCAGGAATATTGGCCTATACCAGAGCTAGTTTTCACCCACTTTCCTTTTACACACGCTAATTTGCCATTGGCCTTCGTTGGTTTAATGACCTTCATTTTGATTATGTCTTCCGTAACTATGGTATTGGCTGTTGAAGCTGGTCATAGAATGGATAAAAAGGATGTTGAAAAATGGATGTTATGGACTATTTTAGGTGGTTTGGCATTTGTTGGTTCTCAAGCTTGGGAATGGTCGATTTTTATTTCTGGATCACATGATGGTCTGAAATTGGCGGATGGATCGGTCTTAAGGGGAGCAAATTTGATTAATAACGAATACGGTCCTCCTGCTTTCGCAGATTTGTTCTTTTTTATAACCGGTTTTCATGGAACTCACGTATTTAGCGGTGTAATTTTGAACATTGTTATATTTTTTAATGTTGCATACGGCACTTATGAGAGACGTGGTCATTATGAAATGGTTGAAAAGGTTGGATTGTACTGGCACTTTGTTGATCTGGTTTGGGTGTTTGTATTCACCTTTTTCTATTTGATTTGATTAATTCTTAATTGTTCTAAAATTTATAATTTATACTATGGCTACAGTACACGTTGGTCACGATGAAAATTCAAGGGAAATACCTAAAGCACAAACTAAAAAGATTTGGAAGACCTTTTGGATTTTAGCTGGCATTACTGCCTTGGAGTTTTTGGTAGCAGGTGTAAAACATCCTTTACATTTACCCCAGCTTTTCGTAATATTCACGTTTTTAATTATGACAATTGCTAAGGCAGCCCTGATAGTGGCTGAGTTCATGCACTTGGCACATGAGGTAAAAACTTTGATTTGGTCAATTGTAATTCCATTTACATTTATTATTTGGTTAGTTATAGCACTGCTCGTAGAAGGTAGTACGATTTTATCGTCTCATTTCTAATACCTCTAGAATGTCAAAATTCAGAAAAGCCGGAATACTAGGTATAGCCATAGTCATTCCGGTTTTAATTTATTTGTTTTTGGTGATTTTTGGTAAAAATCATTATGCCTTGCGTACATTTTATCCCATTGGTGTAAATACGGTTGAAAAGAATGGTAAAAAGATTAATGACACCACATTTTATGTAATACCAAATTTTGGTTTTGTTAATCAAAACGGGTCATCTGTTTCTCAATCAGGTTTGAATGGTGATATTTACGTTGCCGACTTTTTTTTCACTCGTTGCGGCAGTATATGTCCTAAAATGACCTCCCAACTTACAAGAGTTCAAGAGTTTTTTATTCAAGTACCGGAAGTAAAAATTCTTTCTTTTACAGTAGATCCTGACTACGACAGTGTTAAGGTACTGAATAATTATGCAAAGCAATACAAGGCTGATAGTTCTAAATGGTTTTTTTTAACTGGTTCTAAAGATTCTTTATATAGTGTTGCTAAAAATTATTTTAAATTATCTGCATTAGAAGATAAGACTGGGGAGGAGGAGTTTATTCATAGCGAAAGACTTGTTTTGGTAGATCGAGAAAGACACATAAGAGGGTATTATGATGGTACCAATCCTGCAGATGTTGATAAATTGATGCTAGAAATTGATATTTTATTATACACATACGGTTTAAAGAAATAATTACATTTTGATTTTTAGTGTTGAAGGTGTTGTAAAGAAGCTTAACAAGGAAATCGATAATTACAATTATGGTATCGAACCCACCTCCTTGTATGAACCCATTAGGTATATTATGTCACTAGGTGGCAAAAGAATGCGACCGTTGTTGGGGGTGTTGGGTTATTATCTTTTTGCTGATGATTTCAAGAAAATTTTAAAGCCGGCATTGGCTTTGGAGGTTTTCCATAATTTTACCTTGATGCATGATGACATTATGGATGCAGCACCTTTACGCAGAGGTAAGCTAACCGTGCATAACAAATGGAATAATAATATTGCAATATTATCTGGAGATACCATGTTGATTAAGGCTTACGACCTTATGTTGGCTGTTGATAAAGATTTATTACCACAAGTTTTGCTGAAGTTTAACAAGTGTGCCACTGAAGTATGTGAAGGCCAACAATTTGATATGGAGTTTGAGGCGCTTGAAAGTGTTGAAATAGATAAATATTTGAACATGATTCGTCTAAAAACCTCTGTTCTTTTGGGTTACAGCTTGGAACTTGGCGCCATGATTGGTGGTGCATCTCAAAAAGATAGTGATCTTTTGTATGATTTTGGGATTAATGTTGGTATGGGATTTCAACTAAAAGATGATATTTTGGACGTGTACGGCGATCATGAAAAGGTTGGAAAGCAAGTTGCGGGCGATATCGTAGCCAATAAGAAAACTTATTTGTTAATTCGGGCCATGGAGAAGGCCGAAGGGAAGGATAAAACAGAACTGGCACTTTGGCTAAAGCAAAAGGAATTTGATAAAGAGGAAAAAATAAAAGCCATTACTGCTATCTATGACAAATATGAGGTGAAGCACGACGCAGAACTTCTGATGAACTCATATTTTGATAAAGCCATGGAAGATCTTACTAAACTCAGAAGCGATTTGTTAAGAAAAGGTGTGCTGCGTAATTTTATTTTACAATTGATGCAAAGGGAGGGGTAGTGATGATTCAAGCATCAGCCGTCATATTGGTGAAGAACGGAGAAAGGTATTTGGCAGAATGCTTAAAATCACTTTCGGTTTTTTCTGAAGTCGTTGTTTTGAACAACCAGTCGACCGATGGAACAGTAGAGATAGCTAACGGTTTTCCAAATGTAAAAATTTATAATAGTGATTTTTTGGGATTTGGGAAAATGAAGAACTTGGCTGCAAGCTATGCCAGTCACGATTGGGTTTTTATTATTGATAGTGACGAGATCGCAACTGATTTATTGATTGATAATATAAAGTCTATAGATTTTTCTCGGTCGAATTATGTTTACTCCATTGAGCGAGATAATCATTACAAGCAAAAATTGATTAAAGGCTGCGGTTGGAATAACGATTGGCAAAACCGTATTTACAACAAGAAGCATACCTCTTTTAACGATGCTGAGGTTCACGAGAATATAATTTCTCAGCCAGATACGACAACAAAAAAGATTGTTGGTAAACTGAATCACTACCCTTTCGACTCTGTGAGGTCTCTGCTCGACAAATTGAACCAATATTCCACGTTGTATGCCCAACAATACTTTAGGAGGAAGTCATCAAGTCCAATAAAAGCAATATATAAAGGGCTTTTTACTTTTTTCAGAGATTTTATCCTTGAAAGAGGCCTTCTTTATGGATATGAAGGATTTTTAATAAGTGCTTGTAATGGGAATGGAGCCTTTTACAAATACTTGAAGCTTTATGAGGAAAATAATAGCCTGAAGGTTTCGCTACTCATTACCACTTACAATAGACCAGATGCACTTGAGTTGGTCTTATTGAGTGTGATTAACCAAACCGTATTGCCAGATGAGGTAATTGTGGCCGATGACGGCTCAGGAGTGGAAACAAAATTGATGATTGAAAAATATCAAGGTATATTTCCAGTACCTTTAATTCATGTTTGGCATGAGGATGTGGGGTTTAGGTTGTCAGGAATACGAAATAGGGGTATACTTGCTTCTTCAAGCCCATATATTCTTATGATCGATGGTGATATGGTACTGCACCAAGATTTTGTAATGATTCAGAAAAGTTTAGCCCACAAAGGTACTTACTATCAAGGCAAACGTGTTTTATTATCGGAATCAAGGAGTAAACAATCGTTGATTTCAAAGAAAATTGTTGTTAATTTTTTTTCATCTGGAATAAAAAATAGATTTAATAGTATTAGCAACAAGTGGTTGGCTAAGGTTTTTTCTTTTCACAAAAACACCATTACTTCGGTTAAAGGCTGCAGTATGGCATTTTGGAAAGAGGATGTTATAAAAGTTAATGGTTTTAATGAAGACTTTGAAGGATGGGGTAGAGAAGATAGTGAGTTTGTGGTTAGGTTTTTAAATGCGGGCTTCAAGAGGAAAAATTTAGTTTTGGGTGGCGTGGCGTACCATTTATTTCATCCAGAATCAACTAGGAATAGTTTGACAAAGAACGATGAAATACTTGAAAATTGCATTTCTAATAAATTGATCTCATGTGCAAATGGAATTTCAAAATATTTATGAATCAGGCATTGTTTGTAAAAATTTCGCTAGCAGTTTTTGTGTTGATGTTTTTAGGCCAATGTATTTTTTTAAATATGCCATTTATTGGTGCTGATGGTTGGAGAAATGCCCAGACCTACGGTGTGGCAAGAAATTTTGTCGAGGAGAATTTTGATATTTTAAAACCTAGGTATGACTTGAGGGAAAATCTCGCTGATGGATACTACCCTGGAGAATTTCCATTACAATCGGCCATATCAGCTATATTCATGAAAGTTTTTGGTGAAACCGTTTTTATTCCTCGGTTATTAAACTTACTGATTACGTTATTGGGGGCTTTTTTATGTTTTCAAATTGCTAGTTCATTATTTCCTACCTTGCCAAATGCAGGTTTTATAGCGGCATTGTTGTTTAGTACACATTCTTTGGTGGGAATACTTTCGGTAGCGATTATGCCTGAAATGTTTTGTTCCACAATCTCATTATTTGCATTTTACTACTTTCTAAAGAGTAACAATTATTATGTGAGGCTGATGGTAGTTGCACTTCTATTGACGGTATCCACTTTAATAAAACCTACAGGATACCTTGTAGTTGTTCCTATGATTTTGCTAGCAAAAAAGTATCAGAAACAAACAATAGCAGAATTATTCATTTACGCCACTCTTCCTTTTATTTTTCTGAAATTATGGATTGTGCATACAATGCAATTTGAACATTACGTATATGGCACTGATTACTCGCTAACTCACCATTGGGCAAGAACAATACATCAAGTGGTCAAGGAATTTGATTTTGATTTGATCAAAAGAACTACATTTAACTTACTGGTGTATGGGGCAAATATTGGTGGTATTTTTTCAATACTGTGGATTTTGTTTCGAATAAAAAATGTAAGCTTATCAAGGGAGTTTTTTTTGAGACACAAAGTGATTTTTGCCTTGTTAGGATGGGCTGGTACCCATGTTTTATTTATGCTATATGCTGGTAGGATTCAATCCTATCAAACATACTATTCTTTTCCTATTTCAATTCCATTCCTATTCATTTCTTCTTATATCCTAAGTCATATTAAACTACACTACCTATTGATTATAATTGCGCTTCAGTTTTCAAATAAATATGTGCATTTACAGCTCAACTATATTAAATATATCAATCATTGGGACGAAGTAAGGCTGGAGAAGTTCACCAATACATTTTCATCCAGAAATGACTTGTTTTTGATTTTTAATGATAATTATTACGATTTTGAATTAGCTGGACGATTAGGTAGGAGAGGCATTAATGTTATCAAATACTCTGATATTTTGAAGAAACGGGCTGGATTTGACTATTTGTACATCAAACAAAAATACTTGAATGATTCAATCAACCTTGTTACTAGTACAAAAATCAAATATCAAATAGGGGAGAATGTTTTTTACAAACTAAATGAATAATGCAACGGAGTTTAAAAGAAAAGTTTTTCCAAAGGGATGTTCTAGGGAATAAGGCATTAAGCTATCTCTTTGATATTAAGCCTATAAAAAGGAACAAAGTAAAAGGTGTAAACTTGTATGGAGAAAAGTTTACATTTCATCATGCCAGTGCATTTGTAGATACCTATGAAGAGATATTTATAAAAGGCATTTATAATTTTAATTGCATGAGTGAAATTCCCTATATTATAGATTGTGGTGCAAATATGGGTTTAAGTGTTTTGTTTTTTTCCTTACTATATCCAAAAGCAAAAATTGAGGCATTTGAACCAGAGAGTGATATTTTTGACATACTTTATGAGAACAAGGCCAACTATGGTATGCCAAATGTAACATTGAGTAAAAAAGCAGTTTGGGATAATGATTGCACATTGGAGTTTATTCCAGACGCTGGAATGGGAGGCAAAGTCGGTTTTCAGGATGCAGGAGCCAAATTGTATAAGGTAGAGGCTGTCAGGTTAAAAAACTTGCTTAACAAGACGGTTGATTTTTTAAAAATCGACATAGAAGGTGCGGAATTGCAAGTGCTGAGGGATTGCTCCGATTCTTTACATTTTGTCCAACATTTGTTTGTAGAATATCATAGTTATTTGGACAAGCAGCAAAGCATGGATGAACTTTTGACAATTTTGACAAAAGCTGGTTTTCGGTATCATATTAAAGAATCCTTTACTAGCGAACAACCTTTTGTGAAAAGGAGACTTTCTGGAGCAACGATGGATATGGCTATTAATATATTTGCGTTTAGGGACTAAAATTATTTTATGGAAAATTTCGCAACACGGTTTTTGATTACTATAACAAACCAGGGCATTGGGTATTTTTTGCAAAGAAAGATTAAGCAAATAAGAGGTAATAAAATAAAGGGGTTTAGAAAGGTAAAGCCCTTTTTTATTGGTAAATCTGGATTGGAAATAGGTGGCCCTAGCCACTTGTTTACTAATAAGGGTAAGATTCCTATTTACAAAATACTATCTGGACTTGATGGTACAAATTTTTCAAATAGCACCATTTGGGAAGGCGAGTTGAATGAAAAATTCAATTTCAATGGTAATAGGCATGGCAAACAATTTATTTTGGATGCAACCAATCTAAGTATTATTCAAGACAGGACATATGATTTTGTAATTTCTTCCAATTGCCTAGAACATGTTGCAAATCCAATAAAGGCATTAAAAGAATGGCAACGTGTTGTGAAATCAGGTGGCCTTGTTCTAGTGATTGTTCCTAACAAAAAGCATTGCTTTGATCACAAAAGAGCCACCACCACCTTTGAACATTTATTAGACGATTACAACCAAAATATTCAGGAAGACGACCTCACACATCTTGAAGAGATATTAGAAAAGCATGATTATACCCTTGAAAGAAATTCAATGGATCGAGAAAGTTTTAAGGAAAGAGCTTTGAAGAACTTTGAGAACAGGGCACTTCACCACCATGTTTTCGACATAGAATTGCTTATTAAATTGTTTCAATACCTTAGTGCGCAGGTGTTGTATACATATGAGGATGATGAATTCACAATTTTGGCAAAATTTTAATTTGTTTTCTTGAAAAAACGAATCAAAATATTATTCCACATAGAGACCTTCCTCTCTGGAGGTACAGAAAAGGTGCTAATGGAGTTAATGAAAAACATTGACAAAAGCCGTTACGAAGTATATTTTGTAGTTAGTTATGATTTAGGGCAATTGGAGATTTTAAAATCACAATTACCAGTTGGCATACATTTTATCCATTTAATAGAGTCATTTTACTTAAATGTATTTAAAATTAAACGGCAAAAAGGGAACATTACATCCATTGAAAAGGTAATCGATGAAATAGTACTAATGCCTATAAGGCGCAATTGTGTAAAACAACGATTGCGAAATATGGCCAAAGAAATGGATTACATTGTTGATTGGGATGGTACTTTGGGAAGGTACAGTTCTGTATTCGAAAATAAGAACTTTATCAAATATGCTCACATGCGGCTTAGTGTAAAAGAATGTAATGACCCTAAAACGAATAAAAGGCTTTTAAAAGTACTTGAGAATTATTCTACGATTGTGGTTATTTCTGATGAAATGAGACAACAATTTTATCAATTTTTTCCTTCGCTCGAGGAAAAGGTGGTTCGGATATATAACTCATTTGATTTTGATTTCATTAGAATTCTGGGAGACCAGAAACCGAATGATTTCATTAAATCAATTCAGAATGTTAAGTATATTTTGGCTGCTGGGCGGTTAGATGAAAGCCAAAAGGATTTCAAAACATTGCTGAAAGCGTTTGCAATAGTAAAAAGAAATGCTAAAACAGAAGAAAGATTGGTAATTATTGGGAAGGGGCCTGATAGGGAAAGTTTGGAGGCTCTTGCTCAAGAGTTAGGAATAGCTGACAAGGTGGATTTTATGGGTTTTCAGGATAATCCGTATTACTGGATGAAAAGATGCAGTCTGTTTGTGCATTCCTCTAAGTTTGAAGGGTTGCCAACGGTACTTATAGAAGCAATGATTTTGGGCAAACCAATAGTAGCGACCAATTGCCCTACTGGGGTTTCTGAAATATTGATGGGTGGGCAAGCTGGAGAACTTGTAAAGATTGGTGATGAGATTGGTTTAGCTGAAGAGATCGAGAAAATGCTTCTCAATCCTGATTTGTCAAATTCTTATGTTGTGAAAGCTAAAGAGCGGCTAGTGGACTTTGAACAATCTAAGGTTATGTCACAATTTTATGCTGTTTTTAAATAATTTTGGTGGAAAAGTTGGTTTCGGTGGTCTTATGTGCTTACAATGGCGCCCCATATATCTCGGAGCAATTGGATTCCATTTTAAGTCAAACTTATGCTAACATTGAGGTTATCGTTATAGACGATTGCTCAAGTGACAATACGGTTGCGATTTTAGAGGAATATTCGAGATTAGGTAAAATCAAGCTTTACTTAAATTCTGAAAACAAAGGCGTTAACTGGAATTTTTATTATGGCTTAAGCTTGGCTTCAGGTTGTTATATAGCTCCTTCTGACCAAGATGATATTTGGCTGCCAACTAAGATAGAAATGTTGGTTAATAATATCGGGGGAAGTACATTGATATATTGTGATTCTTATATTTCTGATTCTTATGCCAAGAAGTTTTATGATTTGGTATCAGAAAGAAGTCACTTTTTGGAAGGTAATGATGTTTTGAATATTTTAATGCTCAATTGTGTTGCTGGGCATGCCATGCTATTTGACAGGAGATTGTTGGATTTTTTTGAAACCCCATCGAGAGGAAATGGTATATATTATGACCATTGGCTAACATTTATGGCCATGTGTATTGGTAGTATTGCATATATAAAAGAGCCCTTAGTGATTTTTAGAAGACATCAGACTGCAGTTACTGTAAAGGAGGCCATTGAGTCGAAAATCAAATCTCAAATTGGAAAAAACACTAATCTTTTAAGTCGTTTAGAGGCATTTCGTGATTATCCGTACCTGAATGATAAGGATAGCCGGATCATCAATGAAATAATTGATGGCGCTAAAGGTAGAGTTGGCAATATTTTTTCTATTGGCCTTTTTATTTTATTTTTAAGATACAACCGCAGAGTCTGGAAGGGTCGCAATAAGTCAGTTTGGAGCAATATATTCCACTCGTTTAAGGAATCAATCGGTATAGTAAGAACTTAGCGTATAATTTGAGAGCAAGGATAGGCTTCAAATGAATTTTTAAAAAAACTTTTATTTGTTGTATTACTTCTTTTTTGTTGTAATCAAGCGAGATTAGTTTTTTTATGAATTGGTAATGGTAGTAAACTTCGAGCCTATTTTTCTTTTGTAATGCAATATCATCGATAGCCAAGGGCAAGGTTTTGCTCCATTTCTCAGTATAAATTAAGCAGTTTTGTGCCCAGTTTTTATCAAAATTACCCATGGAGAGATGAGCAATCTCAACATTGTTGCAGACGTAGTTCTTATATGAGCTGTTTACTTGTGTAGTGATATCCAAATCATAAAAGTGGAATCCACTGAAAGAGGTGTCGTCGAATTTATTTTCCTGCCAAACCTTCTTATTCATAAACAAGCAAAATCCATCAAGCGTTACCACTTGGGAGAACGTCTCGTTATTTGGATTTTCGTATTCGAGCATTAAATCACCATCTTTCTTTAATTGATAAAAGTTTTTTCTGCAGTAGTTGTCTATAAACCAGCTTGAAGGAGCCTTTGTCTTAAATCTGCCACCAGCAAAGCCAATAATTCCTGTTTCGGGTTTTAATAGCTTTTGAAGAATGGACTTAGTAAAATTATTCTTATAAAACCTAACGTCCTCATGGAGGAAGCATAAAACCTCAAATTTTGATTTTGTTGCTAAGCTGTTATAGACTTCACAAATCCCTTTATTGTCTTGGTTATCGTAGCTCAAAACTTCATATGGTATTGTTACCAACTGAAAAAGGTTGTGGTTTAAGGCTTCTAGCTGTTCATTATTTTTTGAACAGATTATAAACGAAATCATAAATTGTCAGATTATGATTCAATAATAAATCAATTTATCTTATAAAACCAGTTTTGCTTGGCTCTGAAATTTATTTAGTGATATTTTTATTTACTTTTGTGAAATAATTAATAGTTATTTTGAAAACATATTTTAGACTTCTAACTTTTGCTTCACCTTTAATAGGGTACATGGTACCATTTTTTATTCTTTCATTATTATCAATTTTTTTCGGAATGTTTACCATAACCTTGGTAATACCTTTGTTGGATATAATCTTTGATAAGGTTCCGCAACAGGTGATCCTTTCTGAGCCTGCATTTAGGGTAGATGTGTATTATGTTAAGGAATTATTTACTTATTATTTTACAAATATCGTTGCAAAAGGCAAAACAGAAGCATTGCAGATGGTTTGTACCGTTGTGGTAATATCAAATTTGCTTTCAAATCTTTTCAAATATTTGTCCCAAATCATTCTAATAAAATTAAAAGGTGCTGTTATTCTGAGATTAAGGAATGAAATGTTTCAAAAGTTAACAGTTATCCATTTGGGGTATTTCTTTGATCATAAGAAAGGTGATATTTTGTCAAGGTTTACCAATGACGTTAGTAATGTTGAGAGCTGCATTGTTAATAGTATACAGAACATATTAAGAGATCCTATTACAATAGTAGCATATTTTATATTTTTATTTGTGAGTTCTCCCACCCTAACATTTTACTCTCTAATTATTTTTCCAATATCTGGCCTTATTATAAGCCAAATATCAAAAAGATTAAGGTCTGACTCTGGGGAAATAAGTAAATCTCATGGAAGAATTGTATCCATACTGGATGAAACGATTTCAGGTATGAGAATTATTTTAGCATTCAATGCCAGAAAGTTCGTTCAAGAGAAATTCAGAGCTGAAAATAAGTTTGGAACGAGCAAGTATAAAAGATTTTTATACACCTATGAGCTATCATCTCCTTTATCAGAGTTTTTAGGAATTTTGGTGGTTGCTTCAATACTTTGGATAGGAGGGCAAATGGTCTTGAGTAATTCAGGAGAATTAAAAGCTAGTGAATTTATAACTTATTTAATCACTTTTTCACAAATTTTATCACCAGCCAAAAGCTTTTCTTCTGCAATTTCCAACATCCAAAAGGGTTTAGTTTCTGGAGAGCGAATCTTTGAAGTTTTAGACACAAAATCAGAAATTCAAGATAAAGCTGATGCTTTGGTGATCAATGATTTTTCTAAGCAAATAGAATTCGAGAATGTTGAATTTTATTATGGTGAAAAGTGTGTTTTTAATAAATTGAATTTGGTAATTCCAAAAGGTAAAACATTAGCATTAGTTGGTGGCTCAGGCGGGGGGAAATCAACCTTAGCAGATTTAATTCCACGGTTTTATGACACACTTAGAGGAGAGGTGAAAATTGATGGAGTAAACATTAAAAATTTTACTCAAGAATCTATTAGATCATTAATGGGAATAGTAACCCAAAAGGCTATTCTTTTTAATGATACCATTTTTAATAATATTGCCTTTGGAAAACCTGGAGCAACAGAAGAGGAGGTAATTGCAGCTGCTAAAATAGCGAATGCACATGAGTTTATAATGCAAACTTCAGAAGGTTATCAAACAAATATAGGGGAACAAGGGTCAAAACTCTCTGGTGGGCAACAGCAAAGAATAAGTATTGCACGTGCTATTCTTAAAAATCCTCCAATCCTTATTTTAGATGAAGCCACCTCTGCTTTAGACTCGGAATCGGAAAAACTGGTTCAAGATGCTTTGAATAATTTAATGAAAAATAGGACTTCTGTTGTGATAGCCCATAGGCTTTCTACTATTCAAAGTGCTGATTTAATTGTTGTGTTGCATAAAGGAGAAATTGTAGAAAGAGGCACACACCAAGAGTTAGTGAACTTAAATGGTAGTTATAATAAATTAATTTCATTACAAGGTGTTAAGTAATTTGTCATGAAGAGGTTGTCTATTATTAATTTAGTAAACTCAAGTGGTTCTAAAAGGTTGATTTTTATTTTCAGTATTGTTGTATTTATTTTATTTCAACTAAATAAAAACTCTCGACAAGATGATGATTTTATTGGCGAACAGGTTTTTTGGCTACTTAAAACGGGTCATGTAAAAAGTGAGTTGATGCGTGGCTTTAATAATATTGGTCTAGAGAACTATCAATCAATATTTCATAAATTTTTAATATACAATGGCTATGTTTTATCAAAGATATTTGGTTGGTCGTTGTATACTTTGCATGCTGTATCTTTGATATACCTCTTTATTTTCTTCGCATTTTTTTATTTATTCTTAAAGAAAAATCAAGATTCCTTTGGGGAGAATATGGTTTTTATTGCAATTCCTGTTATTCTTATTTGTAATGGCATTGCTTATTATTCTTTTTGCTTTAGACCTGAAATTATGATTATGGCCTTGGGTTTCGGCTCTTATTGGCAACTTAGCCGCTATTTAGACGAAAAAAAATTAATTGGGTTAGTTTTTTCCTCGTTTTTGGCGGGCTTAGCTTTCGCTTCACATTTAAATGGATTGATTTTTATTGTGGCAGGTTTTGTACTTCTTTTGACCCATCAGAGATGGAAGGAAGGTTTTATATTTGGTTTTTGTAGTACTCTACTTTTTGGTATTATTTATTTTAGCGACATTTTGATTCATAGTGATATTCAACAATTTATTGTACAATTTAAGAACGACCCTTCAATAGACAAAGCAAATTATGAATGGTATTCTCCGTTCATAAAAATCTTGGATGAACATATTCGTTTCTTCTTTACCGAAAAGGAAATTTTTCTTAGTCTGTTGCTTATTTATTCTATTATAGTTGGGTTTAAATTTTTGAAGAGGCAGCATAGAGATTTACTAATATATACTTTGGTGCTAGTTATTTCATTAGGTTGTTATACCTATAGCAAAACTCCTAAATATCTTCTATTGTATTTTCCATTTTTGATTTTAATTATTTTAGTTACTGTTAGAAATTCTTTCATGTATGCGCAGAATAATAAACTAATTATTCATTTATCACTCTTTTTTGCATTTATAGCGGTACAACTTTATGGTGATATGAATCAGATTATCCATAATTTTAAACATTGGAACCGGAAATCTGAAATCGAAATTAATGCGGAAGTTGCAGGACATATACCAAACGAACACAACAAACTTAATATCATTGCACCAGAAGGTTTTATATTTAATGAAATCAAGAATTTTAACAGGATTCATACAATGGTACGTTATAGTTTTTTTAATGAATTTCATGGGAGGCCTAAAAACACTTTTGCTCAAGTAATAGATTCTGCTTATAAGTATGATATTCATTATGTAATTTTTAACAAGACCTATAAAAGTTATTTCGGTCTTGAAGAACCATTGCGCAGCGCATTTATTGCTAATAGAAGTTACCAAATTACTACTGATAAAAAGGACTTAATAATAGTAAAACTAGATACCCCAATTCGTTAAAACTGGACTGGTGCAAATATTATTGTGGATTAGGTAAAACATAGGTTGTCTTTCGTTTTTACAATAACTATTAAAACATATTATATTTCAGTACAGTCTTTTTGCTAAAATTAATCAATTAAGGGGACTTGTTACCTAGTTTAAAAACTACAAACAGAATGATTTTCTTCCTTAACCTACAGATTTTCTTTTCTGAATTTCTCAAGAAGTTAAAAGCAAACAAGAGGAATCAACGGCATCAAAAGGAGGCCCTTGCCCTTTTTAGCTCATATCCTGAGGGCAAAACGGATTACAATAATAATAAACAACTGCTAATTATTCGAGTTGACGATATTGGCGATTATGTGTTGTTCAGAAATTTCCTGCCATTTGTAAAGTCCACCGAGAAATACAAAGATTATCAAGTTACATTATTGGGAAATAGTGCTTGGAAGAATTTATCGGAAGGATTGGATGCTCCATATATAAATCAATTTGTTTGGCTTGACAAAGGAAAGTTTTTCAATGATAGCGTATACAAAGCCTCTTTTTTAAAGGAACTTAATCTTAATAGCTATGACGAGGCATGGGTGCCTACCATTACACCTAGTCTATTCTTAGAAGACTTTTTGGTCTACTCTTGCTGTGCTTTCCAGAAGAAGGGCTGGGATACGAATAGAAATTTTCCAATTAAAATTTATTCCGAGTTGGTAGCACACCATGGCGATGATATGTTTATGTTTTATTGGAACAAATTATTTTTTGAAAATGTGTTATCCTGTTCTATTAGTCTGACTCAACCAAATATTGTTTTATCGGATCAGGTACATTTTTTAGACGAAAAATTTATACTTATTTTCCCAGGTTCTAATGCGAAAAGAAAGTGTTGGAATGTTAAAAACTATTCAAAAATCGCAGATTATTGTATACAAAAGTATGGTTTTAAAGTGGTTGTTGCTGGTTCTAAAAAGGAAACAAAACAAGCCGCAAAAATACTTTCTACTGCGCAATTCTCAAATTCAATTCTAGATTATACGGGCAAAACTAATTTGATGGAGTTGGCTGGTTTAATGCAATCGGCAGCGCTTTTAATAAGTAACGATACCAGTGGGGCACATTTTGGAGCATGCATTGGCACTAAGACTATTGTAGTTTTAAATGGTAACAATTATGGAAGATTTTTTCCCTATCCAACCAAAATGAAACATGTAAAAGCTGTGTTTACGGCTACTTTTAATAGGAAATTTAAAGCTCAAGGCCAGAATATGTTCGCATGGTCTGGTAAAACCCATATTGACGAAATCAATCCACAAATGATCATTCAAGAAATTGACGAACTCTTGAGTTAATCATTGGTTATATTATGGACGTTAATTAGATATCTGTATTTAGATTTGAAATCGTTAGAATTGTTTAAAAACATCAAAAAGCCCTATTATCCAACCTTAGGATTAACCAGCTAATCCTACTAGCTTTGCCTAATTTTTAACACTTAATGACTTACATGAAAGTAACTCCCAAAAAACATCTAGGGCAACATTTTCTTACAGATTTATCTATTGCCCAGCGTATTGCGGAGAGTTTGACGGGTCATGGAGGGTATCAACATGTGTTAGAGGTTGGGCCTGGTATGGGTGTGTTAACCCAATTTCTGTTAAAAGATTCTACCAAAAATTTACAAGTAATAGAGTTGGATCATGAGTCAGTAAATTATCTTGAAAAAAACTTTCCTGAGCTGAAAGGCAAAATCATACAAGGAGATTTTTTACAATATGATTTAAATAAGGTAAACGAGGGCTCTTTGGGTATAATTGGCAACTTTCCTTATAATATTTCCTCACAAATATTTTTTAAGGCGCTTGATTACAAGAACCAAGTGACTGAAGTGGTGGGTATGTTGCAGAAAGAAGTTGCAGAACGATTGGCTTCACCTCCCGGCAAAAAAGATTATGGAATATTAAGTGTTTTGTTGCAGGCTTTTTATACGGTGGAGTATCTTTTTACCGTGGAGCCAGATGTGTTTGATCCTCCTCCCAAGGTGCGTTCGGCTGTAATCCGTGTAAGAAGGAACGAGGTAATGAACTTAGCTTGTGATGAAGTTATGTTTAAAAAGGTCGTAAAACAAGGTTTTAATATGCGTAGAAAAACCTTGCGCAATGCACTTAAAAGTTTAAATTTGCCCATGAATGACGTGCCTAGTGCCACACTTGACAAACGCGCGGAACAATTGAGTGTATCGGATTTTGTGTTGCTTACAAATCAGTTGATGGCTAAGTAATTTTTTTGTAAGCTAGGTCAAAATATGGAGCCTGAAAATAATTTTTGAATTAAACCAAGTGTTTTTGATTTATGTCAAAGCATTACTCTTTAACCTTTTAACGCCTAGCAATCGTGCAAATCGAATTAACCAAGGAGTTCATAGACCAAGTAAAAGACGCTGTTGATAACCAATATAGTGCCTTTTTAAAGGAAACCTTTGAGGATTTTTATCCTACTGATGCCGCCGAGATCATGTATGAACTTGACACCAACGAGTGCATCTATATTATCAACCAAATAGATGAAGACTTTGCCGCAGAAGTTATTAGCTATATTGATCCCGTTACACGCAAAGGTTTTTTAAAGAATTTTGACAGTGAACACATTGCCAGCTACCTCAAGTTTATCGATTCGGATGATGCTGTGGATATCATAAACGAACTTGCAGTAAAACAGCGCGAAGAAGTAATTGCGCACATAGAAAGGGTCAATAAAGAGGCTGCTGCATACATTCTGGAGCTACTTCGTTATGAAGAAGACGTGGCTGGAGGTATCATGGCCAAGGAGTTAATTAAAGCCTATATCCATTGGAATGTAAAACAATGTATTGAGGAAATACGACGCCAAGCAGAAAATGTTGAGCGTTTTTATTCTGTTTATGTGGTTGATGAAAATGAAATCCTACTTGGCATTGTTTCTGTTAAAAAGCTGCTATTAAGCCAAGATTATACAACTGTTAAGGATATATATGACCCTGATATTATTTGTGTGGAGTCGTATCGAGAAACGGAAGAGGTGGCCGATATGATGGAAAAATATGATTTAGAGGCTATTCCGGTTGTAAATGTACAGGGTAAATTACTTGGTCGCATTACTATAGATGACGTAGTGGACGTAATCAAAGAAAGGGCGGAAAGAGATCGTCAAGCGATGACGGGTATTTCGGAAGATATCGAAGAAGATGACAACGTATGGATGCTCTCAAGAGCAAGGCTTCCTTGGCTGGTAATTGGTATGTTGGGAGGTTTGTTAGGTGCGAGATTTATAGGTTTATTCGAAGCTAGTTTGGCACTTGTACCAGCTATGGCGTTTTTCATTCCTTTAATTACTGCCACAGGTGGCAACGTAGGGGTGCAGTCTTCCTCTATTGTGGTGCAAAGCTTGGCCAGTAAATCTTTGATGTTAGATAGCCTAGGTCAGCGATTGCTAAGGGTATTATTTGTGGCGGTAATTAATGGGTTGGTATTGGCGGCACTTGTATTCGGATTTAACACAGTTTTGGGTGAAAAAACAAACCTGGCTTTTGTTGTGTCCATCGCCTTATTTTGTGTTGTTATGTTAGCGTCGCTTATGGGTACCATCACCCCCATTATTTTAGATAAACTTGGGATTAATCCAGCGTTAGCTTCAGGACCATTTATAACCACGGCCAACGATCTATTAGGTTTGGCAGTTTACTTTTTGGTGGCCAATATGTTACTGATTTAAGTTAAATTTAATCCAATTTTTGTTAATTTTTGTATCAAAATCCCATTTGTGTTTTTTAATTTGAGAGGTTACATTTTTTTATTTTTCTAATCTTACAGGTCTATTGTATTGCGATTGATAGGTACCTATTTGCCAAATTTTGATAACCGCTGTTTTAATAATTACAAATTTATATTTATTAAATTTGAGGGTGAATAATTTTTTTGAGACGAATATTGAGTTTTTAAAAGGAGTTGGCCCACAAAAGGCCGAGATTATGCAAAAGGAATTGCAGATATTTACATTTGGCGACCTTATTCAATATTATCCATTTCGATGGGAAGACCGATCAAAGATTTACCAAATTAAAGATGCTCATGAAGATTTAGCGTACATACAAGTAAAAGGAGTACTTACGATGGTAAGCTTGGTGGGCACAGACACCAAAAAGAGGCTGGTGGCACAACTGGAAGATAAGACTGGGGTGATTGAGTTAGTCTGGTTTCAAAGTGTACCTTTTATTCAAAAATTTCTTAAAAAGGGAGATCAATATATTGTTTTTGGTAAGCCAAATATTTTTAACGGTACGATTAATATAGTACATCCAGAAATTGAATTATTTGGAGAAAATAAATCAATGGAAGGTTATTTGCAACCAATTTATAGCAGTACCGAAAAACTCAGAAGGTTTTATTTAGACAGCAAAGGGATAAGTAAACTTCAAAGGCAGTTGCTTGAATTGGCTCTCAATAAAATAAATGAAACACTCCCTAAATACATTATCGACAAATACAAACTAGTAAGCAAACAAAAGGCACTCGAACAAATCCACTTTCCTGATTCACCAAGCACACTCACACAAGCCCAACGTAGGCTCAAATTTGAAGAACTTTTTTATATTCAGCTCAAATTAGTTAAACAGAAACACCTTAATAAAACTTCTTTTAAGGGACTTAATTTTAATAAGATACCAACTGTAAATAAATTTTATAACGAGCTATTGCCATTTGAACTTACCAATGCCCAAAAGCGAGTAATTAAAGAACTATATGCAGATATGAATACCGGCAGGCAGATGAATCGTCTTATTCAAGGTGACGTTGGTAGTGGCAAAACTATGGTGGCATTTATAGCCATGTTAATGGCCATCGATAATGATGCCCAAGCCTGCCTTATGGCACCTACTGAAATACTGGCGGAGCAACATTACCGTGGCCTAGAAGAATATATGCAAAAGCTCGGCTTTAAAATTGCATTACTTACAGGTAGCAGCAAATTAAGTGTTAGACGAGAAATCCATCAAATGTTAGAAGATGGCCATTTAAATGTGTTGGTAGGAACACATGCCATCTTAGAGGATAAGGTTCAGTTTAAAAACCTTGGGTTATGTGTAATTGACGAACAGCATCGATTTGGTGTGGCACAACGATCTAAACTTTGGCAGAAAAATAAAAATGTTTCCCCCCACATTTTGGTTATGACAGCTACCCCAATTCCTAGAACTTTGGCCATGACTTTGTATGGAGATTTAGATATTTCAGTGATTGACGAAATGCCCGCAGGTAGAAAACCTATTAAAACCGTAATGCGAACCGATTCACAACGACTAACTGTATTTGGCTTTATTAGAGACGAACTTAACAAAGGGCGTCAAATATATATAGTTTATCCACTCATAGAAGAGTCTGCCAAACAGGATCTTAAAGATTTGATTGATGGGTACGAAAGTATTGCACGTGCATTTCCGGATATAGCATTGTCTATTGTTCATGGCAAAATGCGGTCAAAGGACAAGGACTACGAAATGATGCGTTTTGCAAAAAATGAGACCAAAATAATGGTTGCTACCACTGTTATAGAAGTTGGTGTAAATGTGCCTAATGCCTCTGTTATGATAATCGAAAATGCGGAAAGATTTGGTTTAGCACAATTGCATCAGCTACGTGGCCGAGTAGGTAGGGGAGCGGAGCAATCTTTTTGTGTGTTAATGACCAAGCCCAATCTTGGTGCAGAAAGCAAAGTAAGACTTGAAACCATGGTCCGTACCAACAATGGTTTTGAAATTGCGGATGTAGACCTTCACTTACGTGGTCCAGGTGATTTAGCAGGTACCAAACAAAGTGGCGCCTTAGATTTGTTAATAACAGACTTGTCACAAGATGCGGCCATTCTTACAGAAGCACGCACAACAGCTGTCGAGATTATTGAAAAAGATCCCGAATTTAAATTAACTGAGCATGCTCCAATTTATAGGCATGTGCAATCTATAAAACATAATGCTGTTAATTGGGCTAGAATCAGTTAATATTTAACAATTACAATTCTAAAAAACTATTAACAATTGATTATAATATTATTACATTTTATAACCTAAAATCGCTAACATGTCTTCTGGTTTTTGTTCATTGGCAAAAAGTCGATGGGTTATTTTTCCATTTTCATCTTTATCAATAAGTACATGTTTTGGAGCAGGTATTAAACAATGCTGAATCCCTCCATAACCTCCCAAAGATTCTTGATAAGCGCCAGTATGGAAAAAACCTATATATAATGGATCGCCTTCTTTTATTTTAGGCATAAAAACATTGTAACTGTGGGCCTCAGAATTGTAATAATCTTGGCTGTCGCAAGTAATACCACCAATGTTTACTTTACGGTAAAGGCTATCCCATTGATTAATGGCCAACATTAAATATTTTTGGTTTAAACCCCAAATATCTGGTAAAGTAGTGATAAAAGAACTGTCAATCATGTACCATAATTCTTTATCATTTTGAAGTTTTTGACCTAAAATTGAATAAAGGATAGCACCACTTTCTCCAACCGTAAAACTTCCAAATTCAGAATAAATGTTTGGCACTGGTACTCCATAACTGTCACATATTCTTTTAATATTACCTACAATTTGATCTACCATATACTCATAATTATAGTCAAAATGTACCGAAGTCTTTATAGGAAAGCCACCACCAATATCCATAGAGTCAAGGTCTGGATTTACCTTTTTAAGTTCACAGTATAATTCAACAAATCTGCTCAGCTCCGACCAATAATATGAAGTATCCTTTATTCCTGAATTTATAAAGAAATGAAGAAGCTTAAGTTTGAATTTAGGATTATGCTCAATCTTGGTTTTGTAAAAATCAATAATGTCGTTATATCTCACTCCTAACCTAGAGGTATAAAACTCAAACTTAGGTTCTTCATCAGCGGCAATTCTTATTCCTATATTGCTTGGTACTAGTAATGATTTTTCATAAACATCAAGTTCATTCATATTATCCAAAATAGGAATGCAATTATGAAAGCCATTATTTATGAGGTCAGATATGTTTTTAGTATAAAGGTCTTTTTTAAAACCATTACAAAGCACATAAGTGTCTTTTGTTATTTTACCTTGTTCATATAGGTTGTTTACAATAAAAATATCAAATGCCGAGGAAGTTTCTATATGAATGTCGTTTTTTAAGGCTTCGTGTAATACAAATTCAAAATGAGAAGATTTAGTACAATAGCAATAAGTATAACTTCCTTCATAGTTGTGCTTAGAAAAGGCGTTTTTAAACCATTTTTTAGCTTTTTGTATCTGAGAGCTTATTTTGGGAAGGTAAGATATTTTTACTGGGGTTCCATACTCTTTAATAATGGGCATCAACGGCACACCGTTAAAGTGCAATTCATTCGATTCTGAAACTTCAAATTCTTCAGTCGGAAAGTAAAATGTTTGCTCTATAAGATCGCGGTATTTTTCCATGCTTTATAAAAAGTAATTATTGTTTTAATGATTTCTTTTGAGTCGACTTTACCACCCGAAACAAAATTGCTATATTTTTACAATCTTTGCAAAGCAAAACACGCTATTCGTATGTTATGTTTACGTTAACAAAAGGAAGAACCTATTAAAAAATAATATATACATTTAAAATAAGATCAAAACCTCAAAATGACGCTTGACACTTTTTTATCGCCTTTCGTGAATGAATGTATTACTAGTTGCTTTCAAGTGGATAATAAAGAACCTGTTGTATTGCAAGCTACGAGAAAAGAATTTGAAGGTTCACATACTCTAGTTGTCTTTCCATTTACTAAATTCAGCAAAAAATCCCCAGAGGAAACAGGAAAAATTATTGGTGAATATTTAATCAACCATACCTCTATTATTGCCAATTACAATGTGATCAAGGGCTTTTTGAATTTAACCCTAAAAGATAACTATTGGCAAGAGTTTCTTGAAACTGTGGTCTCAGATAGTAATTTTGGAAGACAACCAGACAATGGACTGACAGTTATGGTGGAATATTCAAGTCCCAATACTAATAAACCATTACACCTTGGTCATCTCAGAAACAATTTTTTAGGATACGCAGTGGCTCAAATTTTGGAAGCAAATGGGTATGCCGTTATTAAAGCTAACCTAATCAACGACAGAGGTATACACATTTGCAAGAGCATGTTGGCATATACAAAATATGGCAATAATGAGACTCCAGAAAGTGCAAATATGAAAGGTGATCATTTGGTGGGTAAATATTACGTAATTTTTGACAAGGCACTAAAAGAAAAAGCTTCTGAACTAAGAGAATTAGGCTGGAATGATGAAGAAATTGAAAAAAATAACCCTTTGCTACAAGAGGCACAAGATTTATTAAGACGTTGGGAGGCCAATGACCCAGAAGTCTTAAGTCTTTGGAATAAAATGAATAGCTGGGTTTACGCAGGTTTTGAAAAAACCTATAAAAGGATGGGGGTCAAATTTGACAAATATTATTATGAGTCAGATACATACTTACTGGGTAAAGGAATAGTGGAAGAAGGAGTAGCTAAAGGAGTCTTTTACCATAAAGAGGATAATTCAGTTTGGATTGATCTTGCACCAGAAGGACTAGATCAGAAACTGGTTTTAAGAGCTGATGGCACTTCTGTTTACATAACTCAGGATATGGGTACTGCTGATCTCAAATATCAAGAATTTGGGATTGATAAGTCTGTTTATGTTGTTGGCAATGAACAAGATTATCATTTTGTGGTATTAAAAAACATTATGAAAAGACTAGACAGAGTCTATGCCGAAGGAATATACCATCTTAGTTATGGTATGGTAGATTTACCTTCTGGTAAAATGAAATCAAGGGAAGGTACTGTGGTAGATGCGGATGATTTAATGCAAGAAGTTGTAAACGAGGTTGCAGCATATAGCAAAGAATCGGGTAAACTTGACGATTTTGAAGAAAACGACTTAAATAATTTATTTGAAACGTTGGGTATTGGGGCATTAAAATACTATCTGTTAAAGGTGGATCCTAAAAAACGAATGTTGTTTAATCCTCAAGAATCAATTGATTTACAAGGCAATACTGGTCCTTACATACAGTACACACATGCTCGTATTAAATCCGTTTTGCGAAAAGCAGAACAATTAAATTTAGATTTTCTCACCAATAGTAACAGTGTTTTATTAGAAGACTCCGAAAAGGATGTTATAGTTTGGCTTTCAAATTTTGAAAGCACCATTAAACAAGCCGCTGATGAATACGCACCTTCATTAGTTGCAAATTATGTATATGAATTGGCCAAGCTTTTCAACACTTTTTATAATGAGTTATCGGTGCTAAAGGAAACAGATACCTCCAAAATGAAATTGAGATTACAATTATGCCTTGCTACTGCAAAGGTTATTAAATCAGCAATGTTGTTGCTTGGCATAGATGTTCCTGAACGTATGTAAATCTTTATTAAGAGGTTTTTGTTAACAACAAGTGTAGTAATTTAAGGTATCATGGCAGGCATTTATATTCATATTCCATTTTGCAAACAGGCCTGTCACTATTGTGATTTTCACTTTAGTACAAATCAGTCTTACAAGGACTTAATGATAGAAACGATATGCAAGGAAATTGAATTACAAAAAGACTATTTATTTAACCAACCCATAGGTACCATATATTTTGGAGGAGGCACACCGTCATTGTTAAATCACACAAATTTATCAAGCCTATTAAACACAGTGTACAAACAGTTTCAGGTTGATCCACAAGTTGAAATTACCCTTGAAGCTAATCCTGATGATTTAAACCTTGACTATATTAAAGAATTGCCTTTGTTAGGTATAAACCGGTTAAGTGTTGGTATTCAGTCGTTTAATAATGATAATTTAAAATATTTAAATAGAACCCACACCGGAAATGAAGCCGAAAGAAGTATTAAATTGGCCCAAGAATATGGAATAAATAATATAAGTCTAGACCTTATTTATGGAATTGCCGCAGCCGATCATAAGATCTGGTTAAGCGATTTGCAAACAGCTATTTCATTAAACGTTCCACATATTTCAGCCTATTGTCTCACCATAGAACCCAACACAGTATTTGGAAAATGGCTCAAAACTAACCGAATACAAAATGTGGACGATGAATTTAGCGCTTTTCAATTTGAATTATTAACTGAACAACTGGAAATGGCTGGTTTTGAACAATATGAAATTTCTAATTTTGGTAAACCAAACTTTTATTCAATCCACAATAACAATTATTGGAAGAAAATTCCTTACTTGGGTGTAGGGCCAAGCGCACATTCTTATAACATCATTTCTAGACAGTACAATTTAAGCCACAATCATTTATATCTTGAAAAAGTTAATAAGGGAGAGCTTCATTTTACTAAAGAAATTCTTAGCGAAAAGGATTTAATAAATGAACATATTATGCTAGGTTTGCGCACAAGTAGTGGCTGTAATATTGATTTTTTGAAAAATAAGTTTAACTTTGAGTTATTGAAAAATACACGTTTGGATTTTTATTTTTCAGATAATTACATGTATCTTTCCAACGGGAATTTAATCCTAACAAAAAAGGGAAAATTGCTAGCTGACAAGATTACTTTTGACCTTTTTTTAGAATAAAGATTAAAACTATGATTTTGGTTTTTAAATTAAACAGTCAAAGTTTTCCAAAAAAATGGAAACATATAACCTACAAAATATTGATTGGATGACCAGTGATCAGAAAAAGGCATTAATGCTCTTAGAATCCGTTATCTTCCATTATCATGAATTGGATGAAAACGAAAAGTTGCTGTTGAAAGAAACCGCAGAAGACCTTGACGCTACGGATGAATTGGAATGGGCTTATGAGTTTATTAGCCAAGACAGGTATTCTGCTTTTGAAAGAACAAGACAATATTTAAAGGAGATTTTTGTAGATATTGATAAAGAAACTAAGCTTCAATATTTGAATAAGGTATGGATTGCTACTAATAAGAAAGGATACATTACTGAAATGGAAGCCACCGCACTTTTAAAGCTTGCCAAGGACTGGACCATCGAGTCAGAGCTAATAAAACTCATCCGCAAAAAATAGTAAAATTATTTTAATCTTTTATTTTTGATTAATTATCCTAATTTTGCCTTGTAATTTAAAAAATCAATGCGATTCGGGATTTTATTAATAGTTTTTTTTTCACTAGCAGCATGTGTAAGGCATAAGAAAACACTTTATCTGTTACCACACTCTGATGCCAAATATGAAAAATTCCAATTAGACACTGTAAGTGAATATAAAATTCAGGCAGCTGATGTTTTGGCGGTTAATATTATTAGCACCGTAGCCACCAGCACTGATTTAATTGAGAATAGGTTTAATTCCTCTGGAAACAATACAACTGATCAATTAAAAGGGTATTTAATTGACAGTCAAGGATTTATTGAATTGCCTCTTGTTGGTAAAATTAAGGTTCAAGGTCTTACTTGTAATCAGGCTAGTGATACAATTCAAAAAAATTTAAATCAATATTTACAGTATGTAACAGTAAGTGTTAAGGTAGGGTTTAAGTTTAATGTACTTGGAGAGATTGGGCGGCCAGGACAAATACAAGCTATAACTAGCAGAGTTCATATATATGAAGCACTAGCTCTAGCAGGTGACATTACTGAATTTGGTGATAGACAACACGTGAAAATTTTACGAAAAAAGGGAAATGAAGTAGAGTTATTTGTAGTAGATGTAAGTAAAAAGGATTTAATTACATCAAATTTATATTATCTTCAAAATAACGATACCATTATAATAGACAGAAGAAAGGCTAAAACAGACAGGGCTAATATTACGAATGTTAGTTTTGGATTGTCCCTCGTGACTCTATTTTTTTCATTATTAATCACCACTCGTAATATTAGATAAGTTGGAGAAAGTAACAAATAGTACGAATCAAGATTCAATAAATATCAACGTAAAAGGTATATTTTTTTTAGGTTTAAAGTATTGGTATCTTTTTGTTATCGCTTTTGCATTCTTTTATATTAAGGCCTTTTACGACATTCGATATGCCACCTCAATCTATTCGGTAAGGGCAACTTTATTAATCAAAGATGACAAGAATCGAAAGATGGGTTCTGAAAATTTATTGAGCTATTTTCAAACGGTGTCAACGGCCAGAAACATCCAAAATGAAATAGAAGTTATTCGATCTAGAGAAATAGTAAGAAGAACTATTGGTTTATTAGATTTCAAAATATCTTATTTTGTAACTGGAGATATAAAACAACAGGAGATTTATCCAGCTGAAGCAGCACCATTTATCGTTAGAATTGATACAACTTTTAATAATCAAGTAGCTACCAATTTTTCTATCAAGGAATTAAGTGACTCGACTTTTGTTATTTATATTAAAAAGCAGCCCAATTTTTTTCAACGTACTTTTGGTTTAAAACCTAGTGAAAATACCTTCGAGGTGATTGGTAATTATGGTGAATTATGTGAGTCTAATATGTTTAGACTTACTATTTTTAAAAATGGTAAACATAAGGAACTGGCCCGAAGTGATGCGGATTATTCATTTCGGATCAATGATTTAGAATCTCTAACTTGGCAGTATATTTCAAAGTTAGGAATTGAACAACCTAGCAAAGGTACTTCATTTATTGCGCTGTCAACTTCGGGAGATGTGCCAGCAAAAGAAATTAATTTTATCAATAAACTTGGTGAAATTTATATTATTTCTGGGTTAGAGGAAAAAAATTTAATCATTACCAATACTCTACAGTTCATAGATGAACAGCTTTTTGAAATCTCAGATTCATTACAAGGAGCTGAGAATCAATTAGAATACCTACGAAAGAAAGAGAACGTTATGGATATTGGTCTTGTCGCAGAAAAAGCTTATTCTCAAATAGAGGTTTTGGATAACGAAAGATCAACAATTTTGCTTAAACAAAAATATTACAATTATTTAGAAGAGTATATTACAAATAATTATAACATTAAGGATTTGATTGCACCATCTTTAATGGGTGTAGAAGATGGGATGCTGACCAAGTTGATTAATGAACTTTATCAATTGCATTCCGAACTGGTGGCGTTCGGTTACGCAGGAAAGGAAAAGAACCCAACTTATAGTGTTTTGGATCTAAAAATGAAAAACACTAAAAAGGCCATACTAGAAAATCTTAAGAATATAAGTGGATCTGCCAAAATTAGCTTAGATGACAACGAACAAAGAGTAAATAAAATTAAATATGTTCTAAATCAATTGCCCGAAAAGGAAAGGAATTTTCTTAAAATTAAAAGAAAATTTAGCCTAAATGATAATATTTATAATTACTTATTAGAAAAGAGAACTGAGTTAAGTATTTCTAAAGCCGCAAATTCTACTGACAATAAGTTATTGCATAGAGCACAAGTTACAGGCATGGTTTCACCAGATGCAAAGGGAATTTACAATAAGGCACTGATGTATTCATTAATATTGCCAATGGTAATAATATTTTTAATAATTTATCTAAACTCCACCATAACCAGTAAGGATATCATTACCAAAAACACACAGGTTCCTATACTTGGTATTATATCACATTACACAGGAGAATCACAAAATCCAGTCAATGATTTTCCCAAGTCTTTTTTTTCTGAAACAGTTCGTGCAGTTCGGGTAAACTTGCAATATATAGCCTCAGACAAGAAGACTAAAATCATTGGTGTTACCTCGTCTATAAGTGGGGAAGGAAAAACATTTTTCTCAATCAATCTTGCTACATCCATTGCATCAGCAGGGCTAAAAACGATCATAGTAGGAGGAGATATGCGTAAACCCAAAGTGCATAAGAATATGGGTATTTCTAACGACAATGGGTTAAGTACTTATTTAGTAGGCAAGGCCTCGTTGGAAGAAATTATTACCAAAAGTGCATATGTTAATTTGGATGTGATAAGTGCAGGACCTATTCCTCCTAACCCTATGGAGCTGTTGGAAAGCAAGAGAATGAAGGATTTGATACAGGAATTGACCGAACAGTATCAATATGATTATATTATTTTTGATGCTCCTCCAATAGGGTTGGTAGCAGATTATTTTGTTTTTGCAAAATATGCCGATGCTACACTGTTTATGGTAAGGCAAAACTATACCAAAATTAATATGGTAAAAGAGATAGAAATTATCTTTAAGTTAGATAAAATTAAGGGTTTATATGTTGTGTATAATGATGCTAAAGCAGGAATAGGAGGCTATGGCTATGGCTACGGCTATGGTTACGGATACGGGCAAAATTATAGTTACGGTTATGGATATTATCAAGAGGATGAGGTAACTACGTTTAAAGGTAAGGTTATAAGGTATTTGGGAAAGCTGTTTAATAAAATAATTTAAATTTGCTAAATTTGTGTTTAAACCTAATTCAACTTTCTTCGTATAGACGTAGGATATTGCATTTAAATACAATATTTTACCCACACCATCTTCTTAAAATGAGAATTTATTTATATATTCTAACATTTGTTATTTCTATTTCTGCCTTTCCACAAATTGTTTGGACAAATACTGGTGGGGATGGGTTATGGAGTAAACCTAATAATTGGAGTACAGGGCAACTCCCCACGGCTAGCGACAATGTATTGGTGATTTGGAATCAAGGTGGAGGTTATGTCAAAGTTGATGGTAATTTCTCTTGCAATAACTTAATTATGACAGCAAGGCCTGCAAGTGGTGCGGGGGTAGGACTTTCTGCTGTAATAGATGTTTTAACGTCTAGTAAGCTTACTGTTAATGGTACCACAACCTTGAATGTTGGAAGTTCTGGTACTAGAATAGTGAATATTAATCTATTTGGGTCTGCCATTGTTGAATTTAAGGGAGCTGTATCAGCCACCACTCCTATTGCTAGGGTTAATTTCGATTTAGATCCAAATGGCACATTTGATCCAACTACGGTAATTGTTCGATCTACGTTCCCTACAGGTATCACATTCTCTATGGGTCACTCAACATTTGATTATGCAAGTGCTACAAATCAGTCTATACCAGTTTATGACTACCATAATTTAACTGTTTCAAATGGAGCAACTAAAACCGTTTCTTCTCCACTTACTATTTTTGGTAATTTAAATATTGCTAATTCAACTAATTTTAATTGTAATACACTCAACTTAGATAGTAATTTTGTTAATAATGGAACTTTTACACCAGGTACTGGTACAGTTACAATTACTGGTGATGCTTCTACTATCTCAGGTTCATCTAAAACCACCTTTTATAACCTCACTGTTGATAAAACTGAATCATTAAGTTTGACAGGAGATTCGGTAAAAATTTCCAACCAATTACAAATTGATGCTGGTTCCATTACCACCAATAATAAGTTAGTTCTATTGGCCTCTAGTGCTAACAACTACGGCTATCTTATTGATGCAAGTTCCAGTGGTCCAAATGGATCTGTTATTGGAAATATGTTGATTCAAAAAACAATCAATGCGCGAGGAGGCTCATCTACACGAGGGAATGCTGGTTTTTATTCCTCTCCGTTATCTAATGGAAGTGTAGGCAGTTTTAATACCAGTACTTCGAATTTTTTCTTTTTGAACAACAGTGTTTGGACTAAAGCGTCTTCTACAGCACAATTAATTTCTCCAGGTGTAGGATTTAGCCGAAGAAATGCAAAAACAGGAGAAAGGTTGTTTTTGTACGGTGCTCCAAATAACGGCTCGGTATCAGTACCTTTATATGTAGGAGAAGGAGATACCGCTGTAAACACTGTTGGTAATCCATACCCTAGTTCGATAGACTGGGGGGCCGTAGATAAGACCAATATTGGTGGGGAAGGTGCAGCTTATTTATGGAATTCTTCTGGTGGTTTTAATACATTTATTGATGGTACCATAAGTGTAGGGCAAGGTTTTCAAGTTATAGCTATTGGTCCAAGCTTGGATTTTGACAATAGTTGTCGTATAACATCTAAAACGTCTTTTGTTAGGCTGGCTAAAGAGTCAAAACCAAAACTTAATATCTTGTTAAAAAGTGATTCTCTTGAGGATGAGTCATTTGTGGTTTTAAACGAAAATGCTTCAGAGGATTTTGATGTAAGAATAGATGCTAAAAAGTTATTTGCTACCGCGCCTTCAATTCCTTCCTTGGCTCTGTTAAAAGGTTCTACTCCCACAGTAATTTATCATTTAAAATATGATCATGAGTTAAAAATCATCCCAATTTTTACTAAGGTTGCTGCAAACGGAATTTACACATTTAATTTTAGTAATAGAGAAGGATTCGGTTCTTCTTATGAAATTTATTTAGGGGATCTTAAAAAGGGCGAGTCTAACCTTATCATAAATGATGTCTCTGATTTTGAAATAGATTTAACAACTTCAGATACTAATAGATTTGAGTTAATTTTTAAAACTACGAATATCACTACTTCAAATGAGGAAATTATAGATGACAAAATTTTTGCTTATGGTAAAAACAAAGAAATAATTATAAAAAACTTAGGTAATGAAAACATAAATGAAATAAATATTTACGATATTAGCGGAATATTAGTTAAAGCTGCTAACAATATTAAAACCAAGGAAACTAAATTCAACTTTGTTACAAATCCATCTGGTTTTTATGTAGTTAGAGTAAATACAACAGGCAAAAGTTACAGCTCAAAAGTGATACTCGAATAAATTTTAAAACTATGCTAAGGAAATTATTTTTCACATTCATGATTACCTTAGGGGTTATTTGTGCTTATGGCCAAACTCCTCCACCAGACGATGAAGAGGATAACATACCTATAGATGGAGGAATTAGTCTATTGGCTGTGGCAGGTCTTGCTTATGCAACCCGAAAAGTTTATAATTTAAGAAAAAAGTAGAAAATAAGTTTTAATCCATTGATTTGCCTTTCCTTACGGTTAGGCATTTTTTTTATCTAGTATTTGCAGATGACCCTGATTTCAAATAAACGAGTATTAATACTGGCTCCTCATACAGACGATGCAGAATTTGGTTGTGGAGGTACAATAGCTAAATTGTTAGAATCCAATAATGAGGTGTTCAGCACTGCTTTTTCGGCATGTCAGCAATCTGTTCTTAAGGAATTTCCTGCTGATATTCTTATTACGGAAGTAAAAAATGCTTCTCATACTTTAGGAATTAAAAACAATCAATTGTTTTTATACGATTACGAAGTGCGTACTTTTAATTATCATCGCCAGGAAATACTAGAAGAGATGATTAAGCTGAGAAAAGAACTTAACCCTGAAGTTATTTTTATGCCCTCAGCTAATGATATTCATCAAGATCATTTTACTATTGCTCAAGAAGGACTACGTGCGTTTAAAACTAGTACCATTTTCTGTTATGAAATGCCTTGGAATAACTTAACATTTAACACTTCTGCGTTTTTTGAGCTCGATGAAAAACATATATCCAAAAAGATTAATGCATTAGCTGAGTATAAATCACAAGCTCATCGACCTTATGCTAGCGAGGAATTTGTTAGGTCACTTGGCCGAGTAAGAGGGGTACAGATTGGGGTGCAATATGCTGAGGCATTTGATATTATAAGGTATATAAGTTAGATTATGTCAAGGCAAATTAACGTATTAATGACTGGTGGGGGAGCCCCGGGTGCTGCTGGAATTATAAAATGTCTTTTGGCAGAATCAACAGTAAATCTTTTTGTAGCAGATGCGAATCCTTCAGCTTATGGTAAACACCTCCATGACCCAAACAAGTTTGTTGTTATACCGTCAGCATCTCAAGAAGATTTTCATGAAATATTGTTAAAATTGGCGTTGGATTACAATATAGATGTAATCTTGCCATTGGTAACTAGAGAATTGTTCGTTTTTTCTAAGTATAAAAAATATTTTGAAAATGCTGGCGTAAGGGTGTTAGTTTCTGACCAAAATGCACTCAATACTGCGAATGACAAAGGTAAATTATACAATTTTTTATATCAACTTAATCATCCTGTTCCTCAATTTGAGGTAGTTGCATCTTTAGAACAATTTGAAAATGCAGTTAAATTATTAGGTTTTCCAACAAAGCCAGTGTGTTTTAAGCCTTCTATTTCCAATGGAAGTAGGGGGTTTAGGATTATAAGCAATACAATGGATGAATATAATTTATTGTTTAACGAAAAGCCCAATAATACATTCATAACCTATGAGAAAATTGTGGAAATTCTTACAAACCAGACTTTTCCGGAGCTTTTGGTAAGTGAGTTTTTGCCCGGTGAAGAATATTCTGTAGATTGTATTGCTCACAATGGAGAGCCTCAAATTATAGTTCCAAGGTTAAGAACAAGGATGTTAGGTGGTATCAGTGTAGAAGGCCAATTTATATATCAGGAAGAACTAATTAGTCAATGCAGATCAATTATAAAATTAATTGGACTTCATGGCAATATTGGAATTCAATTTAAGAAGGGAAGCGATGGTAAGTTTTATATTTTAGAAATTAATCCTAGGGTGCAAGGTACTATTGTGTCTGCATTAGGTGCTGGAGTAAATTTACCACTATTAGCCATTAAGCAAGAGATGGGAGAGGTAGTTGATTTTGATGCAATAATTGTAAAGTGGGGTGTACAATTCTCTCGTTATTGGAATGAAGTTTACTATTAATGACTTTTTAAAGTACAAATTTGTTGTTTTTGATTTAGACAACACGCTTTATAATGAACGGGATTATTTATTTGGGGCTTATGAAAAAATATCAGAGTTTTGTGGTGCTACCTTTGGTATAGATAATAATCATATTTACAATTATTTGGTGCAAGAATTTGATGCAAACGGTAGGCAAAACCTTTTTAATAAACTCATTGATTTTTATAAACTTCCAGTAGATCAAAAGGAGCTATTACTTATTTTGAGGACTTATTCTCCCATGCACAAGTATGAATTGTATCCTCAGTCGGTCATCTATTTAGATTTTTTAATAGAACGCCAAATACCTGTTGCCATTCTTACAAACGGGAATGAACTACAACAACAAAATAAAATTATTAATATTAATTGGGGACATAGACTCAATTATATTAAGGTATATTTTGCTGCAAAATACGCTCCCAAGCCTGCCCCTGACGGTCTATATAAAATCTTAACTGATTTTAAATTAGATAAAAGCGAGATGTTATTTGTAGGAGATGCTCTTGTAGATGAGCAATGTGCGGCCAATGCAACAGTGGATTTTATTAATATATTGGAGATTGACAAATAGCACTGGTCAATTTTTATAATGACCAGTGCTATCAAATTTGGTTAAATTATAGATTTTTGAATACAAAATTAGGTAATACAACCATTATCGGAATTTTATATTTTAGCATTTGTTTTTATTTCTTCAAAACTGTAGCTTTTGGTTAAAACACCGTTTTCGAAAATCGTAACAAGTTGGTCTTCCCCTGGTTCGCTTTCAGCTACGGTTTTATATCCTAGTTGTTGGTCTACTACAAGTTTGAGCCTACCTTTTTTAGATTTTTTGCCAAGATCCGTTACGGGATTTTTATATACAGCGCGTTTTTCACCATTTACTACGGCCTCACTACATTTAAAGGCAAATTTTTGTGTATCTCTATCCAGTTTTTGCAACAATGCACCCCCCATACCAAATGCTAAATTATCTGCAGACCATCCGTTATTTTTCAAATTTTCTAAAATTAGTCCAATGCTTTCATGGTCAACTCCATCGCCTTGAATAACTCGAATATGTGGATCAAGAACTTTAAAGCCTTTGTCATTAATGGTAAAACCTATCTTGGATGCCAAAATTTCAATAGTTTTTAACACTACGTCTTTAGGAATACCGGAATCAGGCCTTACCACTAAGGTACCCTTTCTTGTTAGTATTTTATCTTTTAATACCTCACCCCAAAGTTTTTCACAAGCATTGTAGATGTCATAAGAATCACTTACTACCGCCACAAGATGATCGGGATATTGAGTTAGCATGTTTTCATATGCAAGGGCTTCATTTTCTTGACCCCATGAAGTAATGGTACTGTGTTCAGCGGCAGGAATGGAGAAACCAAACATAGCACTAGAATCATAATAATCTTGAATAAAGGTGAGTGCAACCACGGTATCTGTACCCATAAAATTGATTAAATGTGAAGCCCCACCGATAGAAGCTGATTCGACTGACGATACTCCTCTAAATCCAAAATCATGTAGTTTGAAATCAATTCCTCTAACGTCGCCTGTTTCTTGAAGGTATTTTAAAACCAGTTTTTTAATTTCTCTTGACTGAGTCGCCACGGTGGTTGGATACCAAACCTGAACTAGCAATGTTTCCAAGAAATTGGTAAGCCAAAAACAATTCGGATCGGTATTTTCCACTGTCATTAAAACATTTCCCACGGGTACGGTTGTACCTTCAGGAACAGCTTTTATTCTTATGGGTAGTTTTCCGTCGTGCGTTTTAAGAATATACTCCCACCCTTCTTTGTAGAAGAGTTTGTCGTTTCCAAAATGCGCCGCATATATTTTTTCTGCTTGTGCTATTTTTTCTGAAGTAACTTGTACGCCTAAAAGATACTTTTTAAGTAAATATTGTAAGCCAAAGAAGGTAACTGCAGGAAATTTGCCTCCTCTAGATTCAAAATAGGAGTAAATTTCAGTAGTACCAGTAGGATATTGTTTGTAATGGCTGAGTTTATAACTATCGGTTAATAAAATTATATTTTGTTCCATATGTTAATTTAATTTTTATGTTTTGAAATAAATTTTTTAAAGATGTGAAATAGGGGTTTGTGTTCGGCAACAAATAGGTTTTCGTGTAGTTCATCAAAATGAATTATTCTTAGTTCAGCTATATCATCTTTTGGAGAAATGGCACCATGTACATACTTTGCCGTAAATAACATAGTAATAATTTTATCTTCTTCGCTTTTATATCTCCAATCGTCTACCCGGTGGCTTCCAATGTATTCAATGTCTCCTATTTCGATGTTGGCCTCTTCAAATACTTCTCTTTTGGCAGCTTCTTCATAACAACTATCTGTAGGGTCAGTAAATCCTCCTAGAAATCTTAATAAGGGATTATTCGCCTTCTTGCCTAACAAAAGTTTATTCCCTTCATATATAATGGCCACATCAACAGTGGGGTATACCTTTGCATATTGATTATATGCCGCATAAATTACCCCTGCTCTAAAATCTGGTGAACTTTTAACTTCGGTACTTACTTCTTGTCGTACCTCTGAGCCACTTACAAATATTGTTTGTTCTAGTTCTTTTGTCTCAAATTGACCATGATAATACGCCGTAAATCCGTCACGTCCACCATAAAGAATCACTTTGCCTATTGGGGCAGCCTCACGTATTCTGTTATCCAATTGTTTGCTCCACTCCTCGTCACTAGGATGGTCTGGTATAGATAAAACAGTGATATCTGGAAATCTATGAAGCAACATTTGTTTTCGTGCTACAAAATCTAAAGGATTTTTTTTAGTACATAAAACCGGCGAAACTCCTAAAAAAACAACCACTTTGTGATGTTTTTCTCGAACACTGTTAATGATTTGCGCATGCGCTTCATGAAGTTCATGCACTTGAAAACGACCTACAATTACTCCTACTTCCATATTTAATTTATTTTGGGTTTAGTAATTTTTAAATTGCAAATTCAAATCCGTCCTTTTTTAGTTGCTCGTATTTGTCGGAATCAAACTGGTATAAGAACCCTCTTTTGTGTGCCACTTTTTCTTGTTTTTCCGAAAGTTTGGTTAACAATCCCATCTTTTGAAACTTGTTCCTAAAATTTCTTCTGTCAAGGGGTTTGCCAATTATGCTTTCATAAAGTTGTTCTAGTGCTGAAAAAGGAAATTTTGGAGGAAGTAATTCAAACCCAATTGGTTCATACCTTACTTTATTTTTTAGCCTTTTAAGAGCCATTTCCAAAATATTTTCATGATCAAAAGCGAGTGCAGGAGTATTTTGAACTTTAAACCAAGCCACCTCATTTGCATCGGTACTAGCTTTAATTTGGAATTCTTCCTGCCTTACGAGTGCGAAATATGATACTGAAATCACCCTCTCTCTTGGATCCCGATATAAATCACCAAAGGTATATAGCTGCTCTAGGTAAATATTTTTTACAAAGGTTTCTTCTAGCAATTCCCGTTTGGCAGCTTCGTCAATTGTTTCATCATGTCTCACAAATCCTCCTGGAAGTGCCCAACAGTCGACAAATGGTTCAATACCTCTTTTAATTAACAATATATTAAGTTCATTTCCATCATAGCCAAACACCACACAGTCTACTGTAATCGCTGGCCTTGGATATTTGTATGTGTTTGTCATATTTCTGTCTTTGTGTATATATTACGCAAAGATAAAAAAATGGTTTGTAATTGATTATGTTTTTATAAAAAATTCTTTTTGTTTTAATCTAAATTGGTTGTCCATGCTGTAAATTGATTACAAAATATAAATTATTGAATACATTTGTAACGCCTAACTATCGATGTTGTAAGATTGTCAATTACCTAACTTTTAAGATTAACTGTACTGATGGAGTATATAATAAACAATGATTATTTAGAGGTAAAAATTTCGGAGGGTGGAGCTGAGATTCAAAGTATTAAATCGAAACTTTCTCCTAACGAATATTTGTGGCAAGGTGATCCTGTCATCTGGAATCGCCGAGCACCCATTCTTTTCCCAATTGTAGGCAGGCTACTTGGTAATTCCTATAAATATCAGGGAAATAGCTTTGAACTTTCGCAACATGGATTTGCAAGGGATAAACAATTTGCTATGGCAGCCTGTGGTGATCAGGAGGTGCTTTTGTTTTTGACGGAAGACGACGAAAGTTTGGTTAACTATCCATTTAAGTTCGTTTTATTTGTAAATTATTCATTAGAAGGTAGTTCATTATTAGTTACTTATGAAGTAAAAAATACTGACGAAAATGAAATGTATTTTTCTATTGGTGGACATCCAGGGTTTAATTGCCCTTGGGAGGCTGGTTTTGAGTTTGAGGATTATTATTTGGAACTAGAATTAAATGAACAACCAAATAATTGGCTGTTAGAAGGACCGTATCAAAGTGGCAAATATGAATTGGCACCTTTTAAAGATGGAAAAATTTTCCTTACCAAATCTCTTTTTGACAACGACGCGTTAATTTTTAAAAATTTACAGAGCAAATCAATTTCATTGGTTAATGCTAAAAATGGACATTATATAAAAATGGACTTTCATAATTTCCCTTATTTTGGCCTTTGGTCCAAGAAGAGCTGCGATAAATTTATTTGTTTAGAACCATGGGCAGGGGTTGCAGATGCGCTTAATGCTTCGGGAGACCTTAGAGAAAAAGAAGGTATTATAAAATTAACTTCTGGTGAATCTTATCGTTGTTCGTATCGTATAAGCGTTGGATAAGCAGACCATTTGAACTTTTAATTGATTTTGTTGTAACTTTGCATCATGACATCTGTAGATAATAATTTAATTTCCAAGAAAGAAATCCTTGCAGCCTGTTTGAAGTTTCAAAACCATCAGGTTGACACTATTAAAAAACAATTAATCCAAATTCAAGAAAGTGCCAATGAAGAAAAATCCTCCACAGAAGAAGGTGGTGATTCATTTAAGGAGCAGCTTCAAGTGGATAGAGAAATGTATAATAAAAAACTAAAAGATGCTTTAGAAAATTTAGAAGTACTTAATCGTATCGATACTAATAAAAAAAGTGAGGCAGCCTCTTTGGGTGCTGTGGTGATTACTGAAACACAGTCATTTATAATAAGTACAGGCGTGGGAGAGGTGAAGGTGGATGGCAAAACATTTTTTGCTATTTCTACAATATCTCCTATTTTTAAAGTAATGTCAGGAAAGAAAAAGGGGGAAAGTTTTTTGTTTAGAGAAAAACAAGTTAGAGTTATAGAGGTTTATTAAACATAAAATGAACTTATAATTCTATTGTATATTTTTGAAAGTCATCCTTTAACATGCAGCGGAAAAAAATTGTTTTTTTTGCAATTGCCATCGTTTTTACCTTGGTTATAATCATATTTACTTTGGACATGGCTAGTAAAACCACAAAACCGTGGGACAAAAAGAAAAATAACATATTAGAAAAATACAAGGTTAAATATTAAATAACCATTGAGAAAAAAAATCGCTGTTGTAGTTTCTAATATTGATAAGTCTTTAGGATTTGAATGGTTTTTGGCCGGCATTAACAAAGAAAAGTATATAATTACATTTATTGTTCTGCATCATTCTAGCTCCAAACTTTATGCCTTTGCAAAATCCCAAGACTATGACGCACATCTATTAGAATATCGGGGTAAACATGATTTGTTAATTGTATTAATCAAATTAGTTAAAATATTTATCTCTAACAGATTTGATATTGTCCATTGTCATTTATTTGAAGGGTCACTTTTAGGACTACTTGCTGCTTGGATTGCTAGGGTACCTACTAGAATTTATACTAGACATCATAGTACAATACATCACCAATATTTCCCAAAGGGAGTTAAATATGATCTTTTTATAAATAATCTAGCAACTAAAATTATTGCGGTTTCTAAAAATGTTTTTACCACATTAACCAAACTAGAAGGTGTACCTCCATCCAAGATTATTATAGTAAATCACGGGTTTGATTTATCGATGTTCAATAACAAAAACTCGGACACAATTAGTAGTCTTAAAGCTAAATATCAAATACTTGATGGACAAGTAGTGGTAGGGGTTATTTCACGTTTTGTGGTAGAAAAGGGGATTCAATATATAATTCCAGCTTTTTATAATTTACTTCAAGATTATCCCACAGCGAAACTCGTTCTGGCAAATGCTCAGGGTGCTTATGCTCACGAGATTGATCAATTACTTTTGAAGTTACCTAACGATTCTTTTTCAAAAATTACATTTGAAAATGATGTGGTGTCTCTTTATAGTTGTTTTGATATTTTTGTACACGTTCCAATTGATGAATCTGAGGCTTTTGGGCAGACCTATATTGAAGCATTGGCAGTTGGTATACCTTCGATTTTTACACTTTCTGGTATAGCTCCTGAGTTTATTAAAGACCAAGAAAATGCTTTAGTAGTACCTTTTAAAGATTCAGAAGCAATTGCGAGTGCATTGAAGATTTTAGTTCAAGATAAACCTCTTCGTAATCGACTTGTAACTAACGGCAAAGAAGCGGTTAAACATTCTTTTTCCGTTCAAAGAATGATGGAGAATTTAGAAAAAGTATATGACAACACATAAGAATTATTTCATTTAGAATATCATTATGTGTTGTCACAAATTATTAAACTAAAGCCAATTCTTCTTTAAAAAGCCCTTCATTGAGTGCATTTAAAGCAGCATTTTTATTAGTAGTGTCTATGAGTATGGTGGTGTTATTTTTGCTACCTCCGTAAGAAATCATTCTTACGGGGATTTCCCTAAGGGCTTCAAATATTTTGATTACTATTCCGTTTTTGTCGGCTGCAAAATCTCCAACAATACACACAATTGACTGTTTATCTTCAATTTCTACCGAAGCAATTTTTTCTAATTCAATTAAAATTTCATTTAGTTTGGATGAATCATCAATTGTAACTGAAAGTGCAACTTCGGAAGTGGTAATAACATCAATAGGGGTCTTAAAATTCTCAAAAACTTCAAAAACCCTCCTTAAAAAGCCATAAGCATTGAGCATTCTGCCCGATTTGATTTTGATAACTGTAATGTCATCTTTTGCTGCAATGGCGGTAATATCTCTTCCAGAGCGGTTTTGGGCAGCTATTAATGTCCCTTTCTCTTGGGGTTGCATTGTATTGAGTAGTCGAACTGGAACCCCACGTTCCATGGCAGGTACAATACAAGTTGGGTGAAGGATTTTTGCGCCAAAATAGGCCAATTCCGCTGCTTCTTCAAATGACATCTCTCTAATTGGAAAAGTCTTACGAACAATTCTAGGGTCATTATTATGCATGCCATCTATATCCGTCCAAATTTGTATTTCATCAGATCTTAGTGCGGCGCCAATTAATGTAGCAGTGTAATCGCTTCCTCCGCGTTTTAAGTTATCAATTTCGCCTTCAGGATTAGTAGCAATATATCCTTGTGTTATGAATAATTTATTAGTAGGATATTCATTTATTAACGCCGATAGTTTTTCTTCAATAAAGCTAAGAACTGGTTCATTATCTTCATCAATTTTCATAAAACGTAGAGCAGGTAGCAGTACAGATTCTCTACCTATTTCTAATAGATATTGATGAAACAACTGTGTTGATATTAACTCTCCTTGAGCAAGCAACACTTTTTGTTCTGCTACACCACAAGGTTTTTTGAGATAACTTTTGATTAGATCAAATTCATTTTCTATTATGGTCTTTCCAGCAGATAAACCATGGCTAGTACTATATAATTTGGCAATAAATTCTTGATAATGTGCGTATAGTTTTTCTACAGCCTCTGATGCTTCGTTTGATTTGCTAGCGGCAAGAAGCGTTCCTATTTCTACTAAAGCATTGGTTGTGCCTGTAACAGCGGATAAAACTACAATTTTTTTGTCTTGGTCGTTAATCAATTCTGCAACAGAATGCATTCTTTCGGGCTTGCCAACAGATGTACCTCCAAATTTTAAAATTTTCATCTTTTGTTTATAATAATATCAAGGTTGAAAACTCATTTTTCGAAATTGAAAAATGTGGCGTCAAAGCTACAAAGATATTTTGGAAAATTTAAATTTTGACCATTGAATAAAACGGATGTTTTGTGTCACCGAAACAAAATTGGGATAGAATTGGGATATTATAAAAAACCAAAAGATTCTGTAAACTTGGGTTTTTATCGATGTGTTATTGCATTTTTGGAGTGTTCACGTATTATTTAAGTTAAGGTATAACCCTTTCTTTAAATTATTTTAACAACACTTGACAGGTAGTACCTGAACTATTGGTTAAATATACACCAATAGAAGCTCCGGAAATTGGTGTGGGGTCTGTACCTGCCACACCAATTACAGTGCTAGTTATGCAGTGTTGTCCAATTAAACCTGCGGTGCTTCTTACTGTAGCTACACCTGCCACTGCTACCTGACATATTTGGTTTATGGCGCAGTTTTCCATAAGTACACCAATGGCTGAGGTATTTGAAGCAGTATTAGTTGTGATGAAAGAGTTGGATCCAGAAGCTATTACAATATCTCCCGCAACTCTAGCTGTAGTAGATACATTTTCTAAAAATACTACTATAGCTCTATTAGCGCCATTAGCTACAGTGCCATCTCCTAATGCTACATCTCCTTTCACTTGTAGTGGAGCCTTAGGAACAAGAATACCTATACCCACAAATCCACTAAAGTAGTTATAGTCTTCGCCAGAAACATACAGGCCATATTTAGTACCTGTTCCTGTGCCAGAGAAAGTAGCATAATTTGCGTAATGTGCGCCTGATCCTCCTGCGTTAATGGATGCATAACTGCCATAAATATTACTTGTGTTTGTACTGCTACTAGCTATTGCATAATTGGCACCATAACGAGCTCCAGTTCCGACCGCAGATATTGTGGTAAAATTTCCAAACGCTGTGCCAGTTCCATTTGGAGTAAAAGAGTTGAATGAGCCATACAAAGGGCTAGGGTCACCTGCAAGGCCATCTACATCATTATAAATACCGTAGTGTGTGCCAATACCATCTGCGGTCAAATTTATATATAAGCCTCGTTTGTTGCTTATCCCACTATAAGCTGAGTTAATGGATAGTGCATCACCTTCTGTAGTATTTGTAGCTGGTACTTCAATACTTACTTTTTTATTGGCGGTTGTAGAAGTACCAATTCCGATATTTCCATTATTTGCAATACGCATTCGTTCGGATAATGTGCCCAAGGTGTTGGTTTTAAATATCAAATAACCTGAACTTTGAGCATTTGTAGAAGTCGTTTTACGACCTTCTATCGATCCAAAAACTTTTGAAGTGGTCGCTACGTTTTCATCAGAACCTCCAAGTGTAATTGAACCACCTACATCTGTTGATTGAACATTTGAAGTACCTACATGAATGTTACCATATTGAGTGGCAGAGGTAATAATATTGTTACCTTGTATCTGAAGCTGTGTAAGAGGCGCGGCTATTCCAATTCCAACATTACCATTATTGGCAATTCGCATCCTTTCTACTGGAGTTAAAGTACCTGCCGGGGTGGTGTTAAATTGGATTCTTCCTGGCATACTGGTTGTGGATGGGATTGAATCTACTGCTAAGATGATTGAAGCAGCATTAGCATAGGTGGTGCCTGAAGTGAATCCTTGTGCAACTATTTGACCAAGTACATCATTGATTCCAACCAAAGTAGCGCCAATTGTGCTTGTTCCAGCTGATCTTCTCATTATTACCGAAGTCCCACTTGCATTATTGGTGCCACTGTGACTGGTGGCCATTAGGATAGCGATTGAACCTTCTTTTAAAATATCTACAGGTGTAGTGGGTATGGTGGTGCCAATACCAATATTACCACTTGCCGAATCTATAACCATTCTAGTTATATTATTGGTACGAAACCTTAAATCAGCGTTATCACTAGTGCCGACAAAGTTGGTATTGTTGGTGCCCGCATTACCTAATATACTCCAACCGCCAGTAGATGCTACTCGATATAAATCTCCAAGGGAATTAACCATAACCATTCCATCGCCAGTGCCGGCCAAAGTATCAAATCTACTCCAGCCATTTACATTAAATCTTGCAGAAGGGGAGGTGGTATTAATACCGAAATAAGTGCCTTTAAAAAAAGTCGGAAAATCTGGTCCTGCTGATAGTTGGATTGCGGTTGTTCCACCATTATTTAACATCATTCGGGCATAATTATTGGATGTTTCGCGAAACTCAAAAAGCGAGCTAAGAGAAGAACTATTTTCAATTTGTAACACTTGGCCTGTACCGTTTGACTTAAGGGATAATGGAATACCAGATGATGGATTCATTCCGATTCCTATATTGCCTGTTCTACTGATTCTCATTCTTTGAGTACCATTGGTCATAAAAATTAATGGTGTAGATGTGGTAGTACCTACAAACTTAGTACCTAATCCTATTGTATCAGCTGGAGTAAGTGCATTCCCAGTTAGCGACCAACCAGTAGTTCCCCCGTAAGATGACCATGCACCACCACCTAAATAATATCTAAATATCCCTGCTGTAGTATCGTAATATGTAACACCAACAGAGTTATTTCCTGTTAATGCAAATGAGGTACTTTGATCTGAAGAATATCGAGGCATTAAGAAACCTTGTGGGGTACTAAAGCTCCCCTTTATATCTAATGCAGCTTTTGGATTAGGATTTTCGTTATTAATTCCTGTGCTAATTTGGGCATATGTAAATTGTACAATTAAAGAAAGAAAAAGAACTATAGCGGTTTTCATTTTAGAAAGGATTAATAACATGTTACAAATCAATTATAAAGATAAAAATAAAAAGCTAACTAATAAATTCATTTTATTTTCAAGGCCAATTTCAAAAAAGGTGTTCAAGAAAAATTGTAAATAAGTGGCAAAAAAAATCACGATAAACGCGGATTAATTTATTTCCTGCGTTTATCGTGAAATGATTTAAGAAATTTTAAAAACTAATTTTTAATAAACTTACTCGTGTAGACTTTCCCTGCCATGGTTTTACCTCTTACGATGTAAAATCCAGATTTTAAATCGTTAATAGTCAGAATGGCTTCTTGGTTGTTCAAGTTTGAATGTGACTGCAAAACTTTTCCTTCCAAAGATTCAATCTCAACAGTTGTCATATAGTCAGATTGTTCACCAATTGTCAAATTGCTAGCCAAATAAACATTTATATTATCCACAGCAGGATTTGGTAAAACCATGATATCATTTTTGTCTATTGGATATAATATTGTGTTGACAACCGTGTTGGTCACTACTGGATCATTAAAGTCAAAGAAAATACTTGCTTTGTTTTCTATTCGTGTGCCAGCAGATTGTTTAGGTAATAAAGCGATTTCAAATTTTACAAAGCCATGGCATTTAATCGAATCTTGAGCTTTAAAGGGCAATTCAATATTATTAAAGTATACCAACATTTTGTTGCCTTCAAATACAGTATTGCAAACATGTGAGCTACCAATCATTTTCCATGTGGAAAGGTCAAGATTAGTTGGTAAAATGTCCTCAATTAAGATGTTTTTAGCAGGATAGTTACCAAAGTTTTCAAAATTGATAGTGTATGTAAGCACTTGGCTAGAAGGTATAAATCCTTGTGAACCGTAGCCTTTAGGGAACACATGAATATCATTAGGATCTATAGAACCAACTATTTCCATGTGTGTGACATACGTATTGTTGGAAGTATCTATTTCATTCATTTTAGTATTTATCTTGGCAGTAAAGGCTACGATTTTAGCCAACTCTGCTGTTCTTGAAATGGAATCAGTTAGTACGATGGTTTTAATTTCTCCAGGTTCAATTGCTGGGAGATACCATTTTATGGTATTGTTTGAATTTCGTAAATACGCCAAATCGGTACTCATAACAACCACCTCTTCTGGTAATTGAAGTGTAAGCGTATCTCCAAAAGAGGCGATGTTACCATTATTCCCAACTTGTATTTTAATTTCATTTATAAAACCTCTTCTCAAAGCTGCCGGACTACATAGTGCATGTAGATCAACGGATTGATTAATAGAATGAAGCGGAAGGTTTTTGACAATACTTTGACCGATTAAATTTGTGGTAATTTGCAATGGAACAGCAACACAATTAAATGACCAATAGGTGTTAGATGCTGCACTAATTTGGTAATTTCCTTCAGGAATAAACAAGTTGTACGCCCCATCAGAATTGGTAATGGCATATATTTCTAAAGGTGTTATTTTTATCTTTTGATTAGCCAATAGTGTTTCGCCATCATCTTTGATACAATTATTGTTAATATCATCAAATGCAACCCCCGTCAACTGTACCCCATTTGGCTCAGTGATTGACAGTATTTGATTGGTACCTATTTGCGTCATAGTTTGAACAATTCCAGAAGGCCAATATACAATCAATGAGTCGACTATATTGGCATTGCCTAGTCCAAAATGTTGATTAAAACTGTTTTGCCCACCAAAGCCACTTTGTGAAGTAACTTCTCTCATTTGACTCACTTTTTTACCATTTATCGTTGTTTTAACTAACAATTTGGCACCTATTCCCTTGCTATTAGATTTTTTGCCTTTTAGTTTTAATTCTAGGTAACGATTGCTGTTGCCATTGTTAGTAAAAAGGTAATTTGGTTCATTGTTGAGCGTAACTACAAACAAGTCCATATCTCCATCTTTATCAAAATCTGACCAAGAGTGACTGTAGCTTGAACCTTCAGAATTCGTGATAATTTCTGTTGTATTTTTCGAAAAATTACCATTTCCGTCGTTAATGAATAGATTTTTGAATTTTTTATTTGCCACCATATACAAATCTAGGTCTCCATCATTATCCACATCCACCCAATTGGTGCCATGTGCCGAAGCATTTCCTGTTTTTGTGATGATAGAATTTGTTACCTTAGTAAACGACCCATCTCCATTATTTTTATAAAGAAATGCATCAGAATTTGAATTTGTTACATACAAATCCATGTCCTGGTCGTTGTCAAAGTCTCCCCATGCGGCGGATACGCTACTTCCGGCATCATTGGATATTACACTATTTGTTACTTTTGAAAAATTTCCATTGCCGTCGTTTCGATATAGGCTATTCAGGTTATTTTTATCATTCGCCACAAATAAGTCTTGGTCTCCGTCTTTGTCATAGTCGCACCAAGCACCTATAAGTGAATAACTAGCCTCTAAAGACAATACGGTATTTTTTATTTCTTCAAATGTGCCGTTGCCATTGTTGTGGTATAAGCGATTATATGCTGTAGGCATGTAATCTGACATAAACAAATCTACAAATCCGTCATTGTCGTAGTCGGCAAACGAACCGCCATGGAAGTAACTTACAGAGTTAACTACTGGACTATTATTAATTTTTGTGAAATTTCCATTTCCATTATTTATATATAAGAAATTAGTAGGCCTACCATTATTGGCCACTATAAAATCTAGGTCATCGTCATTATCTATGTCAGCCCAAGAACTAGCAATAGACTCTGCCCTATTTTCGGAAGAAACAAATATTCCCGTATTTGATTTGGTAAAAGACCCATTACCATTATTAATATACATGATGTTTTGTTTTGCTTTGTTTAATTCAGGCAAAAATAAGTCATCATCCCCGTCGTTGTCATAATCTACCCAGTTACAAGTCCATGTTGAAGTTTTATCTGTAGTAAGTCCCGGTATTGAAGCCTTTGAAAACATAAGGTTGGAAGTGTTGGCAGACTGATTGGTAATACTGTGTACAAAAACCGATTGTTGAGTTTCTGTGCCTACTTTTCCAGTTACTTTGGTCTCTACCGACAACACGGTATTATTGGATATAAAAGTTCCATCATTATAGGTTGCTGCAGTACTAAGCTCTGTTGTGATACTGTATTGGTCAGTGCTTGACATACTTGGTATTACCGGAAACTCAATAATTGAGAAATCGCCCATTTTATTAATATTACCGTTGGTAGTTTGATTGGTGGAGCTGTTCGTTAATGTAGATTGTACAGGAGTTAAACCTGAACCTACTTGTATTTCAATAGAGGCATTGGTTACAGTAGTCTCTACATCAATGTTGTTTGTAACTGTAATCGTTTGTCCTGGAAATGTTGTTGGAGATGAGGATGAACCAGTTTGCTCCATCGCCTTTACCTGAGACGAGCCAAAATACATCATCCAGTTGTCATTGAAGTTGGTGATCATCACCGAAACTTCTTGAGAACTTTCAATTAACAAATATGGGCGTTCAGGTCCACTAGTTGTGCCTGTTCCATTGTAGATGCTTTTCCATTCATCTACAGTGAGTTGGCAGTCTATGTATCTACCTTTCGCTATATTATAAGTTCGATTAATTTTTTGCCCATTGGTATAAGCATCTTTTACCGTTACAACAGATGCTTCCTGCATATTGGCGAAAACGTAGGCATGCGAAATTTGGGTAAGATAGGTATTTGTAAATGGATCTTTAGCACTTTGTTCCGACCCAGGAGGAGCCATGTAGACCAGAAATTCTTTACCTGATGCTTTACCATTTGAAGAAGATGCCATCGTGGCGATATCTGAAGTACCAATTGCACCAGTTTCTAACCAGTTGGCTTCAAAAACCGAAACTTTTTTGCCAGGTGTGCAAGTGATTCTAAACACTGTTGGATATGTTTGACCATAGGTCTTCCCTATCCATTCGCCTGCTTTTCTAAAGTTTAAACCATTAAAATTTTTAACATTTATCCAAGAACCGTTTGAATATCTTTCCAATACCACATTGTTGGCGTCGTTCCATGAAACGACCCTAATTTCTTGTTCTGTGGTAGATTGATAAGGAACTGCAAAATAGAATTTTTCACCTGAGCAACTCCCGTTGGCAGAAGGAACATATCCACCCCCATCTCTTTCATTGCCAAATAAAGATCCATATTGCACGGTTACAGGTTTGTTACTTTCTACTACATACGAATGACCACTTGACAACAAATCACGGCCATTTTTGAAAAAATAGATCAAGTCTTTGCCAGGAGCAATCATAACCTGCGCTACCACCACTGCGGAATACATATCTACAGAGGTATAACCACTGGTGGTGGTAGGTGTATTTGAAATTTTGCGAATAGTTACCACGGTTGAATCGCTGTAAGCCATTACATTAACATCTCTTGGGGATGAAGTTACTTTGGGTGCATAGATTATAAATTTATTCCCAATACCTGTGCCGCCAATTGACGGCACCCAGTCATGTTGCCAGTCAGAGTCTGTAGACTGTGACGCAAGTATCAAGTTATTGGCGTTGATGATAAAATAGTCTCCATCTTGCTTTTGAATACCTCCGCTTGCACTTGGGGCATCGTCATTTACGCCATTATCTCTTATATATAACACGTATGACTGACCAGCCATCAAAATGCCCTGTTTGCTGTCGTCCGTATCTCCATCCGATCCGTCGTCAACTATGGTAAATGAAGTGCTATCGTATATAGCAGTTATAATCAAACAAACATCTCTTCTCATATTGGCGCCGCTTGGTGGTACGTAAATGTTAAAACTGGTAGCGGGCTCACCAGTAGCGAATACTTGAGAAATTGCAAGGGGCAGCAGAAGGAGGATGAATACAATTTTTTTCATGATCGTGTAATTTATGTTTGTGATTGCTACAATATCATGCCATTAGACTGTTCCCTCAAATCTGGTGAATGGAGGGGTTTTTGAAATTAAATTATTCCATTTTTGGGAAATGATTCCAAAAATGGTAGTGTGTTGCAGTTTTAATAATTATAAATGATTGTAGTTCGTAGTGATATTAACTACCTTAAATGTTTGTAGAAATTAAAGCTTTTTTAAAAAGGGTCTTCTTTTTTAAATATCTAAGCATTTCATTTAAACTACATTCCAAGGCTTTATCCAGTAAACCATTACTTTTTTTCTTACATTTGCCTTCCAATTTTTCAATGGTTATATTGAAAACAATCAAAGTTCTATTTTAATGAAAAAGTACCCAGAATATAAAGAGCTTAATTATTCTTCGTTAGCAGATTCAATATTGGCCTTTTGGCAAGACCAACAAATATTTGATCAGTCTATCAACTCTAGGGAGGGCAACGAAAGTTATACTTTTTTTGAAGGCCCACCTTCTGCTAACGGCACTCCAGGTATTCACCACGTGATGGCGCGTACGATTAAAGATATTTTTTGTAGATATAAAACCTTGCAAGGCTACCAAGTAAAACGCAAAGGCGGTTGGGACACCCACGGTTTGCCTGTAGAATTGCAGGTAGAAAAAGAATTGGGTATTACTAAAGATGATATTGGTAAAAAAATATCTGTTGAAACCTATAACCAAAAATGCCGCGAAACGGTGATGCGTTATAAGGCTGAGTGGGATACGCTTACGCAAAAAATGGGTTATTGGGTGGATCTTGACAATCCTTATATAACATTTGAAAACGATTATATTGAGAGCTGCTGGTACTTGCTTAAAAAGCTCTATGACAAGGATTTGTTGTATAAAGGTTATACCATTCAGCCTTATTCTCCAGCTGCTGGTACAGGCTTGAGCTCTCACGAACTCAACCAACCTGGCACCTATAAAGATGTAAAAGATACGAGTGTAGTGGCGCAGTTTAAGATAGCTGAGAGTTCAAAGTTGAGAGTTGAGAGTCTGATTTCTGAAGTCTTCCAAGAGGTTATTTCAAGTTTCGATTGCTTTTTTCTTGCTTGGACTACCACCCCTTGGACTCTTCCTTCTAACTCTGCCCTAGCAGTAGGTGAAAACATTGAATATGTATTAGTAAAAACAAGAAATCCATACTTGAATAATAAAGTAATAGTTGTGTTTCTTGCAAAGGATTTGTTCTTGAAATATTTTTCATCGGGAGTACAAGATTCTTCGAGTTTCTGGGATAAGGACACTCCTCGCACTACATTATCATCTGGCACACCTGGATTTGGGAAGGTTTCAGAATATGAATTTATAAGAAACAGGTCCAATGGGTTTACTTTCAAAGGCAAAGATCTGGTGGGGATTGAATACGAGCAATTGCTTCCATACGTCACCACCTCTTCTACTGGTAAAACATTTGAAGTAATCGCGGGAGATTTTGTTTCTACAGAAGACGGTACGGGTATAGTGCATATTGCGCCGACTTTTGGTGCAGATGATGCACGTGTGGCCAAGGTGGCTGGCATTGCGCCTATTACTGTAAAAGACGAAGCGGGCAATCACGTGCCTTTGGTAGATAGACGAGGTAGATTTGTTGCGGAAATAAAAGATGAAGTGTTTGGTTTTGGTAGTGAATATGTAAAAGAAGCGTATTTAGAGGATGCTGAAAAAGAAACGGAACGCCTAAAACAAGAAAAAGACTTGGTCGCAAAAGGGGTTGTAACCAAAGTTGATAAATATATTACCGTTGATGAGCGCATCGGCATCAAACTGAAGCTTGAAAACAAGACATTTAAAGTAGAGCGTTACGAGCACAGCTATCCTCATTGCTGGCGTACGGACAAACCAGTTTTATATTACCCACTAGATTCTTGGTTTATCAAAACTACGGCCGTAAAGGGGCGATTGGTGGATTTAAACAAGACCATCAATTGGAAACCAGAATCCACAGGAAGTGGTCGCTTTGGCAACTGGCTCGAAAATCTGGTGGACTGGAATCTTTCTCGCTCTCGGTATTGGGGTACACCGTTGCCAATATGGGTAAGTGAGGACAAGCAAGATAAAATTTGTATTGGCTCTGTGGCAGAATTGGCCATAGAAATTGAAAAAGCCAATAAAGCATTAGGGTTGTCTCAACCTACTGCGCTTAAAGATTTGCATCGTCCTTATGTAGATGAAGTGCTGCTCGTTTCGGCTTCTGGCAAAGTAATGAAGCGTGAGCTTGACCTCATCGATGTCTGGTTCGACTCGGGGGCCATGCCTTATGCCCAATGGCATTACCCATTTGAAAACAAAGAATTGATAGATAATCACACCGCATTCCCTGCTGATTTTATTTCTGAAGGGGTAGACCAAACACGTGGTTGGTTTTTTACACTTCACGCCATTGCTGGTATGTTGTTTGACGAAGTTGCCTTCAAAAATGTGGTTTCTACGGGGCTTGTTTTGGACAAGAACGGTGAGAAAATGTCCAAACGAAAAGGAAATGTCATTAATCCTTTTGAAACATTACAAAAATATGGCCCTGATGCCACACGATGGTACATGGTAAGCAATGCCAACCCTTGGGATAACTTAAAATTTGACCTAGATGGCATTACTGAAGTGCAACGCAAACTTTTTGGGACGCTTTATAATACCTATAACTTCTTTGCCATTTATGCCAATTTGGACAATTTTGTTTTAGATGAACAAAATATCATTCCTGTGGCTGAAAGGCCGGAGTTTGATCAATGGATTTTATCTGAGTTACAAGTTTTGATAAAAACTGTGACTGAAAGTTATAACGATTATGACGTGACCCGTGGAGCACGTGCCATAGAAGATTTTGTAAATGATCAACTAAGCAACTGGTATGTAAGGCTTTCTAGAAGAAGATTTTGGAAAGGTGAATTAAGCGATGATAAAAAAGCTGCTTATGAAACACTACATGAATGTCTAATGGTAGTAGCACAATTAATGAGCCCTGTAGCGCCATTTTTCTCAGAATGGTTGTATAAAAATCTTACCGACGGTATCAGAGACAAAGCCAAAACGATAAAATCTCCTTTGGCTTTTGACTCTATTCACCTTACAAAGTTAATCGTCGCCAACGAATCCTTGATTGATTTGAACCTGAACACTGCGATGTTATTAGCTCAGAAATCTTGTTCGTTGATTCACTCTGTGCGTAAACTAAATAGCTTACGTGTAAGATTACCACTATCAAAAGTATATATCAATCCTTCAAATCCTTTACAACTTCCTTTGTTAGAAAAGGTAAGTGGACTCATTAAAGAAGAAACGAACATTAAAAATGTAGTCACTTTTGATATTAATGCCGATTTGTCTTTGTTTACCAAATCCGTTTTGCCTGATTTAAAAAGACTTGGCAAAACGCTTGGTGCTAAAATAAATGAAGCCAAATTAATATTGGCTGCCTTGTCACAAAGTGATATTGCTAACTTAGAAGCTGAGGGCATTAGCTTGACTTTTGCCGATGGTACAACAAGTGCGATTACCAAAGATGACGTGATTATCAAAACATCTGATGCTGTGGGCATGGCCTCTGCTACTGATGGGCTTATAACCATTGCCTTGGATACGGCTATTACAGACGAGTTGAAAAAAGAAGGAATCGCACGTGACTTGGTAAACAGGGTACAAAATATCCGCAAAGAAAACGGGTACGAGGTAACAGACAAAATTAAGATAAGCGTTGAGAAGAAAGACGAACTGATCAATGCTGCGCTCCTTGCGAACAAGGAATATATCTGTATCGAAACCCAAGCCATAGAATTTGAACTGTTAGACACCATTAAAGATGCTCAAACGGTCGAAATGGAAGATTTTGAATTAAAGCTAAAAATAGAAAGGTAGAGAGCTAAATAGCTGAATTGGTAGAAATATCAAAACTAGCTGGTTACCATGCGGGGAATGTAAATTAGCGTTACAAACGCTGTTCTCGTCAGCCCTCGTTACAAACGAGGGCTGACGAGGGCTGAATAGCGTGGATAGATAAGATTAAACCGATGAAGTTCAACTTAGTTTTGTTAATATTAATTTCCTCCTTAGCGATAAATGCTTTCGCAAAAGATCAAATAATACTAATAAATTTTGGTAATCACAGTAGGGAAGATATATTAAAAATAATGAAAATTGCTTTAAATGGGAATCCGAAACTAATAATAAACAATTTTTATATTAAGAAAATCAACCCGATAGATTCATCGTATTATGATGTGATGTTAAATGATAAAATTATTTGGGTTAAATCAAATAATTCAGATGGTTCAATAAAACAGTGTTATTTTAGTAAAGGAAATCATGCATACTTAAATTTCCTTTCTCTAGGAGATAGTATCTTTTGTGCCCAGTACACAAATTCTGTTTTTGAAAAACTTAACAAAAATAATATTAAATTAAGAAACGAATTAATATTTCTTGATACCATGTTTAATATTCATGATTATCTTGCCATCGATCTTAAAGAAATTTTATTAGGTGAGATTGGACTTAACTTTAACAATAATATTATATTATTTGGTTATTTAGGAGAAAAGAGGCCCTATGTTTCAAATGTTTCGGATGAGATTGACGTAATACAGTATGAAACCGTTGATAAGACTAAAGAAAAGATATATTCTACAGTGTTATTGGCCAATTTTATAAGACAAATTTTAAGAGCTCCCTAGCCCACCATGTCGCAAGCGCTCTTGCGCCAGTGGGTGTCCCCGATAGGTAAACACTTGTTCTTTGCTTTTATTAGGCTTTTGAAGATAATTTGAAGCCTGAGATGTACTTTTTAATTAATTCTGCTTCTGACTTGGTGATATTTATTGGCTTCACTAGAGAAATGAACTTTTCAATGCCAAAATCTTCAATAAGTGCACCAAAGGACGAATTTAAAAATGATAAAGATGTAGCTGTAATGCCATCAAAAGATAACTCAACTTTCGTATTTGAATCGAAAAGGGGCTTCATAACCGTATAAAGACAAAAGCCAGAGGCGTTTGTATAAGTATCGGTTACTATGTCTTTAATGGAAACCATAAGCAAATATAGGCATTTATCAGAAATCCCAATCATCATTAAGGCGTAAGGTACTATCATGTAGTATTGCAAAAACCACGATTACTTGCCCTCTGCCCATGCTGCCTATCTCCAACGATTACTTTCCTTGGCAATGGAGAAGCGATTGGTTTTCTATCTAATGTAATCTTTTGCCTTCTACTGTGCTTATTCGGCGCTAAGGTCTGCATCTTGTGTATTTCCCTTAAAATCTCCTCCCAACAAGCATATTTGATCTCTCTAGGTGGTATTGGCAAAGGAATATGGATGCCCTTCAGAAAGTATTGTGTTGCTATCAGATGTACATTTTTCTTCTTTTCCTTTTTGGCGATGCTAGCGTATGCTGCCTTGATCTTAGGCACCAACATGGCTTGGTTGGCATAGTGCACGGCATCACGGAACTTGCTACGACTCTTCTGCTGGGCAGGGGTATTGGATACTGGGCCTTGGTACAATGTATAAAAAACAGTACGGCCGTGTTG
>JAIYAU010000019.1 GCA_027488865.1 Cytophagaceae bacterium | reverse complement strand
GGTAGAGGCAAGTCCTGTTACTTTTGCACGCCCAGGTTTTGGAGTAAAATACCAAGTAAAGGTAAAAAATCTAGGTGGTACTGTACAAAATAGTGTTGTACAGCTCAACTATCCAGCCAATTTTACTTTTATATCGAGTGCCCCTGCTGGTAATAACCTAAACACCACCCACACTTGGTCGGCAAATAACCTTGTCCCATTTGAAGAAAGAATCTATACCATAGAATTTACGCTCTCCGCAGAAACGCCACTAGGTACCGATCTGGTAAGTACTGCCACCATTAGCATTCCAGATGACGGTAATTTGGTAAACAACGTATCTGAAATCAAACAAACCGTGCGTGGTTCGTATGACCCGAATGACAAACTGCTCAATAAAGGCAATACCGTTTTGCGTTCATCCATACAAGCCCAAGAAGATTTTGTGTATACCATTCGTTTTCAAAACACAGGTACCGACACGGCATTTAGAGTTATCATTAGAGACACGCTAGCATTGAATAAATTTGATTTGAAGAGCATGCAAACGATAGCATCTTCCCATCCATACACCCTCAAATATGAAGGCAATTTCTTAAACTGGACTTTTAATGATATCCTTTTGCCCGATAGCACTACCGACAAAGTGGGGAGCAACGGTTTTGTGAAATTCAAAATAAAACCTTTGAGTACCCTGGCGGTAGACGATGAAATTAAAAACAAAGCAGCCATCTACTTCGATTTCAACAAGGCCGTGATCACCAATACCGTGAACACCCGAGTGAGTCTACCCACTAACATCAGCGATAATACCACTCCAAGCACCCAAGTATTCCCAAATCCGAGTAGTGGTTTATTTACCATCAGCGGTGTAAATGAAGCTTTGGTACAGGTACTTAACACCACAGGCACCATCATACACACCCAAAACATCTCCGAAAACGGAATTCTAGACCTCCGCACCGCCGCCAAAGGGATCTATTGCTTAAAAATACAAACGGCAACCAAAACAGAGATGAGTAAGGTGGTGATTGAGTAGGAACCTTATATTTTTGTTTATTAATCAACTTCACATACAAATGAAAACAATTTACCGCCATTGATTTTGTCATAGAAATCAACGGCGGAAAATTATGCCTTAAAACTACAATTGGGCGTGTCCCTCGTGCCTCGGGTCGGGCCATTTCGGGGTACGCTTCGCTCCCGTGCTCCTGACGTCGCACCAAGCCCTTCATGTCCCTCACGCATCCTTTGGTTACCTTTAAGTTAATTGGCTAATTAATAGCAGTAGATTTTATTTTTGAAAAATTGCGACATTAAAACAAAACCTTTATTCTTAACCTAATTCTCAAACCCCATGAAAACAAATTTATTTGCCAGCATCCTATTTGTATTACTATGCCTCACCACCCAAGCCCAAGACGTAAACATACCCGATGCAAACTTTTTAAAAGCGTTGATAAGCAGTGGAGTTGATACAAACAACGATGGTAAAATACAAGTGTCTGAGGCTAGTGTTGTTACTGCATTAAATATAGAAAATAAATTTATTGCCAGCTTAAATGGTATCGAAGCATTTACTGCTTTGACCGATTTAAATTGTTCTAGAAATCCATTAAGCACATTAAATCTTAGTAAAAATTCCGCTTTAACTAATTTAGCCTGCTCTTTTAATTATTTAAGCACTTTAGATATCAGTAAAAATGCTGCTTTGATTAGTTTAGATTGCTCTTTAAACCAATTAAATTCTTTAGATCTCAGTAAAAATACTTTGACTGAATTAGATTGCTCTTATAATCAATTAACTTCTTTAGATATTAGTAAAAATACTGCTTTGACTAAATTATATTGCAATAACAACCAATTAAGCACTTTAGATGTCAATAATAATACTTTGAAAAGGTTAAAGTGCTCTCAAAACCAATTAAGTACTTTAGATATCAGTAACTGTAATGCTTTGACTCTTTTGGATTGCTATAGTAACAAATTAAGCACGTTAGATGTTAGTAAAAATGGTAGTTTGAATTTTTTAGATTGCTCTGCTAACCAATTAACCACTTTAGATGTGAGCAAAAACACGTTCTTAATTTTATTTGGGTGCTTTAACAACCAATTAAGCACTTTAGATATCAATAAAAATACAAAACTAGAAGCTATGTATATTTATAATAATCCCTTAAAATGTATCTCCTTCTTACCAAAATCTATTTATTCGATAAAAAAAGACGCTTCCTTATGCCTGCCTAATCTACCAAATTCAACATTTACTTTAAGCGATGAGAAAAATAATTTCCAACCAAAAATCCTTTGTACGGAAGCCTATAATTCAACCAACCAATGTACCTCTTACCCAAACATCTCTGGGCGTATCTACATAGATGTAAACAATGATAAACAATATACCCTAGGCACCGATTATCCGATGCCCAATGCGAGTGTCAGTTCAATTAGTGAAACAAATACAGATATTTTTGGCAAGTATGGTTTCAAGGTAGATAATCTAAACCAAACTTATACGATACAACCTGCGCTCCCAGATGGCTGGCTAAGTACACCTATCTCTGATACAGTTAGTTTTAAAACAATGGGGGAAGTAAGTGAAGGCAAAGATTTTATTGTTACGCCACCTGTATTGAATGATGTGTGGGTAGAGGCAAGTCCTGTTACTTTTGCTCGCCCGGGTTTTGTAGTCAAATACCAGGTAAAAGTCAAAAATCTGGGTGGTACTGTGCAAACTAGTACAGTGCAGCTCAACTATCCAGCCTACTTCACTTTCATATCGAGTATCCCTGCGGGTAATAACATAAACACCACCCACACTTGGTCGGCAGCTAATCTTTTACCATTCGAAGAAAGAATTTTTACCATAGAATTCACCCTATCTGCGGAAACACCACTAGGTACTGAACTGGTAAGTACTGCCAACATCAGTATTCCTAATGACGGTAATCTGGCGAACAACGTCTCTGAAATCAAACAAACGGTGCGCGGTTCGTATGACCCGAATGACAAATTGCTCAACAAAGGCAACACCGTTTTGCGTTCGGCCATACAAGCCCAAGAAGATTTTGTTTACACCATTCGTTTCCAAAATACTGGTACTGATACGGCTTTTAGGGTAATCATAAGAGACACGTTGGCATTGAATAAATTTGATTTGAAGAGCATGCAAAGCCTCGCATCTTCTCATCCATACACGCTCAAGTATGAAGGAAATTTCTTAAACTGGACTTTTAATGATATCCTCTTGCCCGATAGCATTACCGACAAGGTGGGAAGTAACGGTTTCGTAAAATTCAAAATAAAACCATTGAGTACCCTGGCGGTAGATGAAGAAATTAATAACAAAGCAGCCATCTACTTCGATTTTAACAAGGCTGTGATTACCAATACCGTAAATACAAGAGTAAGTTTAACCAACAGCCTCAGCGACAATACCACCCCAACCACCCAAATATTCCCAAATCCCGGTAATGGTTTGTTCACAGTTAAAGGCGTAAATGATGCTTATATACAAGTACTCACTGCAACAGGCAACACCATACACACCCAAAACATCACCGATAGCGGGGTATTAGACCTTCGCAGCTATGCCAAAGGAATCTATTGCTTAAAAATACAAACAGCAAACAAAACGGAGATGAGTAAGGTGGTGATTGAGTTGGGGGATTGATTTTTGGCAAATAGTCTTTGTCAAAATCCGCAGGCTATTTATTTAAATGAAAGTTCTTTAGATATATTTTCTAATTATGTGATAAATTCATTATTTTTCTTTAAGAAAATCTTAACAACCATGAAAAAAATTTTTATTACCCTAATAGCCTATTTATTACTCTTAAATCTCCAAGCACAAGATGTTTACATACGGGATGTTGATTTTCTTTTTGGAATATTAAGAAATGGAGTTGATAAAAACAAGGATAACAAGATTCAAAATTCCGAGGCTGAAGTTGTAACATCCTTAGATTTAAGTTATGGTGGTATTAACGATTTGACTGGAATAGATGCGTTTATTAATTTGGTAAGTCTTAACTGTAGTAATAATATTTTAAAAACCTTAGATGTAAGCAAAAATACAGCATTGGAGAAGTTGGATTGCTCTTGGAACCGACTAAGCACCTTAGATCTCAGCAAAAACACAGCAATGTCTGAATTGTTGTGCGAAAGGAATCAACTAAGCACCTTAGACTTAAGTAATAATATTCTATTAAATCATATACATTGCGTAGCTAATCAACTAAGTACTATAAATGTTAGTAAAAATACATTATTAACTGATTTATATTGTGATGGCAACCAATTAAACAACTTAGACCTCAACCAAAATTTTTTATTAACTAATTTATCTTGTGTGGGCAACCTTCTAATTAATTTGAATATAACTAATAACCATGCTTTATATGATTTGAAATGTGGTGGTAATCAATTAAACGGTTTAGACCTCAACCAAAATACCGCTTTAACTTATTTGAATTGCAGTAGTAACCAATTAATCAACCTTGATGTTAGAAATAATACATTGTTGAAGTATTTATATTGTAGTTCCAACCAACTAAACACTTTGGATGTAAGCCAAAACACAGGGTTAACAATTTTAGGTTGCGATAGGAATCAACTGCTTAACTTAGATGTTAGCAAAAATTTAGCCTTGCAGGAGTTATATTGCTTTAGTAACCAACTTAGCAACTTAGATGTTAGTAATAATACCATATTATGGAGTTTACAGTGTCATGTCAACCATCTAAGCACCTTGGATGTTAGTAAAAATAAAGCTTTGCAATCTTTATATTGCTACAATAATATTATTGGATGTTTGGCTCAATTACCAAAATCAATTATTGAACTTTATAAAGACCGACAATTGTGTTTACCAAATTTGCCCAATAGTTATTTTCAGTGCCGAAATTCTTTCAAAGATTTGCTTCCAAAAATACTTTGTGATGATGCTTATCTTGCGGAGTGCAGTTCAATAACAAATTTGGACAATGATTATAAGTATAGTAATTTAGTATTCCCAAATCCAAGTAATGGTTTATTTACCATAAGAGGTGTAAATGATGCATTGGTACAGGTACTTAACACCACAGGCACCATCATACACACCCAAAACATTACCGAAAACGGCATCCTAGACCTTCGTAGCTATGCCAAAGGAATCTATTGCTTAAAAATACAAACAGCAAACAAAACGGAGATGAGTAAAGTGGTGATTGAGTAGGGGGAATTGTTTTTGGCGCACTCAGTGTCTTTTCATGTTGTAAGCTTAGACACTGACGTGGTCGTAGTTAACCCCTAAATCCCACTCAATTATATTTTTCAAAAATTGCTACATAAAAACAAAACCTTTATTTTTGTTTATTATTAACCTAATTCATACACCCATGAAAACAAAATTTTTTGCCAGCATCCTATTGGTAGTACTTTGTTTTACCACCCAAGCCCAAGACGTAAATATACCCGATGCCAACTTTTTAAAAGCTTTGATAAGTAGTGGAGTTGATACAAATTACGATGGTAAAATACAATTTTCTGAAGCCAGCGCAGTTAAAACTAATATAGATTTATCATCTAGAGGTATAAGTGATTTAACTGGTATCGAAGCTTTTCCCAATTGGATTTCTTTAAATTGCTCTAACAACCAAATCAAAACCTTAGATGTGAGCAAAATTACTATTATGACCTATTTGAATTGCTCAAATAACCAAATTAGCTCCTTGAATATTGGAAAAAATGCTGCATTGACTAGTTTATTTTGCCGTAACAACCAACTAAGCGTCTTAGACGTGAGTAAAAACACGGCTTTAACTCAATTTGATTGCTCTAACAACCAACTAAACACCTTAGATGTAAGTAAAAATACCACTTTGACATATTTATCTTGCAATAATAACCTACTAGGCACCTTAGATGTTAGTAAAAATATCTCTTTAAATTCTTTAAATTTATATGTTAATCCTTTAAAATGTCTTTCTTTTTTACCTAAATCAATTTCTGTTATAAGAAAAGACCAAAGCCTATGTTTACCAAATCTTCCCAATAACACCTTTTCGTGCCAAAATTCTAATGGAGATCCGCTTCCAAAAATACTTTGTACTGAGGTATACAATACGCAAAATCAGTGTACCACTTATCCAACCGTGTCAGGAAGAATTTACGTGGACGTAAATAAAGACAAAAAATACACCCAGGGCATTGATAACCCCTTGCCTAATACTCGTGTTAGTTCCCTTATTGAGACAAATACTGATGCTTTTGGAAATTATAGCTTCCGCTTTGATAATCTCAATCAAACGTATACCATTCAACCTTCTTTGCCAAACGGTTATCTAAGTATACCTATATCAGATACTGTGAGCTTTAAAGTCATGGGAGAGGTACGCCAAAACAAAGATTTTATTGTTATTCCACTAGAGGTTTACATTCCTGATCCTAATTTTCTTAATGCTTTAATTAGTAATGGAGTTGATAAAAATAAAGATAAAAAGATTCAAAATTCTGAAGCTGAGGTTGTAACATCTTTAGGCTTGAGTTACAAGAATATAAGTAATTTAACCGGTATCGAGGCATTTACTAAATTGAAACAATTGAACTGTTCCAATAATAATTTGAGCACTTTAGATGTAAGCAATAATTCAGCTTTGACTGGTTTGGATTGCTCTTTCAACAAACTGAGCACCTTAGATGTTAGTAAAAATGCTATTATAACCACTTTAAATTGCTCCAATAATCAACTTAGCATATTGGATGTTAGCGCTAATTCAGTTTTAAATAATTTATATTGCGTTGGAAATCAACTAAGCACATTAGAAGTTAATAAAAATACCTCCTTAATTTTGTTAGAGTGCTCTTCCAACCAATTACAAACGTTAGATATATCTAGAAATACTTCTTTGGCTAATTTGAAGTGCCGTTTAAACCAATTAAGCGCCTTAGAGGTAAGTAATAATACTGATTTGATTATTTTAGATTGCTCTGATAACCAATTAAGCACCTTAGACGTTAGTAAAAATAATGCTTTGATTGATTTACAATGTTTTAACAACCAACTTAGTGCATTAGATGTCAGTAATACCGTTTTGACTAAATTAAATTGCTCTTCTAACCAATTAAGTACTTTAGATGTTAGTAAAAACACTGCATTGACCCATTTATGGTGCTCTTCTAACAAATTAATCAATTTGAATTTTGGCAAAGTGTCTGCTTTGCAGGAAATAGATTTAGTTCATAACCAATTAAGCACTTTAGACATCAGCAACTTCACAGCCTTGACGGTGTTAAATTGCTTTAACAACACATTAATAGCTTTAGATGTCAGCAAAAATACGTTATTGAGTGTTTTGGCTTGCGATAAAAACCAGCTTAGCATATTAGATGTTAGTAAAAATACCTTCTTAAATTCATTATCGTGCTCTAACAATCAACTACGCACGTTAGACCTGAGTAAAAGTAAGTCTTTTACCCGTCTAGATTGCTCAAACAACCAATTACGAACAATAGACGTGAGCAAAAGTACGTCTTTGACTTATTTGTATTGCTCTAACAACCAATTAAGCGCATTAGATGTAAGAAATAATACTTCTTTGGACCATTTAAATTGCCGTAATAACCAACTGAAGAATATAGATGTCGGCAAAAAAGGAACTTTTATGAGACTAATTTGCTTTAATAATCCATTAAAATGTCTGTCTTTTTTACCAGATTCAATTATTCTTCAGAAAGACCCTAGTTTGTGCTTACCAAATATTCCTAATATAATTTATTGCGAAGATTCAAATTATAATTCCCTACCGATAATCCTTTGTTCAGAAGCCTATAATGCAAGCAACCAATGTAATTCTTACCCAAATACTTCTGGGCGAATCTATGTCGATGTAAATAAGGATAAACAATATACCCAAGGCACCGATTATCCTATGTCAAATGTGGGTATCAACACTACCTATGAAACAAATTCAGATGCTTTTGGTCAGTATGGTTTCAAGGTAGATAATCTAAACCAAACTTATACCATACAACCTGTGCTACCAGCTGGTTGGCTAAGTACCCCTATCTCTGATACAATCAGTTTTAAAACAATGGGTGAAGTGCGTGAAGGCAAAGATTTTATTGTTTCGCCACCTGTATTGAATGATGTGTGGGTAGAGGCAAGTCCTGTTACTTTTGCACGCCCGGGTTTTGTGGTTAAATACCAAGTAAAAGTAAAAAATCTAGGAGGTACTGCTCAAAGTAGTACCGTACAGCTCAACTATCCAACCAACTTTGAATTTAAATCGAGTAGCCCTGCTGGTAATAACCTAAACACCACGCACACTTGGTCAGCAAATAACCTTGTTCCATTTGAAGAAAGAATCTTTACCATCGAATTTACGCTTTCTCCAGAAACGCCACTAGGTACCGAACTGCTAAGCACTGCCACAGTGAGCATTCCTGATGATGGCAACTTGGCAAACAATGTCTCTGAAATTAAACAAACGGTACGTGGTTCATATGACCCTAACGACAAACTGCTCAATAAAGGCAATACCGTTTTGCGTTCGTCCATACAAGCGCAAGAAGATTTTGTGTACACCATCCGTTTTCAGAACACCGGTACCGACACGGCATTCAGGGTAATCGTAAGAGATACGCTTGCATTAAATAAATTTGATTTGAAGAGCATGCAAACGATAGCATCTTCCCATCCATACACACTTAAATATGAAGGCAATTTCTTAAACTGGACTTTTAATGATATCCTCTTGCCCGATAGCACGACTGATAAAGTGGGAAGCAACGGTTTTGTGAAATTTAAAATAAAACCTCTAAGCACCCTGGCAGTAGATGAAGAAATTAATAACAAAGCAGCCATCTACTTTGATTTTAACAAGGCCGTAATCACCAATACCGTGAACACCCGAGTGAGTAATACCACTAACATAAGTGAAAGCACTATCCCAAGTACCCAAGTGTTCCCAAATCCGAGTAGTGGTTTATTCACCATTAGAGGCGTAAATGATGCATTGGTACAGGTACTTAACACCACAGGCGCCATCATACACACCCAAAACATCTCCGAAAACGACATCCTAGACCTCCGCACTGCCGCCAAAGGAATCTATTGCTTAAAAATACAAACGGCAACCAAAACAGAGATGAGTAAGGTGGTGGTGGAGTAGGGGAGAACCTACGTGTTTGCCAAAAATGGGTAACAAATATTGGTAAATTCCGTCTTGTTCACCAGAAATTTTCTTCACATTGTATTGAAAAATTGGATAAAATCATTTGATAGCCGTCTTAAAATGTAAATATTTTAATGTTTTTTAAAATATTTTAAAGAATTCTAAGGGTTCTTTCGCACGAAACTAAGCCATATCCTGATTGCAAAGGGGTATGGCTTTTTGTTTTATAAGCGTAAAATGAGAATTATGTCCAGTTGTATAGCAAGTTACATAAGTTGTATTTTTGATACATGTATTCGAAATTTGCTAAAAATTATTAGATAAATACTATGAATCGTTTTATAAAATATCTCCTTCATATCCCTGCCTTCGTTTGTTTGGTATGTATTTCATCGCACGGACAGGAAGTATGGCCAGGTGGTACTTCAAGTGTGGGCGGAAGTTATAACCTTACTTTCCCAACTGGACCCTTTACCTATCCTGCCAATCCTCCTTCTACCCTCTGTGGACCAGTGCCAGCGGTAAACCACTACCAACGTCCGGGACATAATTATTTTCGTTCGGCAGTAGAAAGTCCGAAGGTAGTTTCTGGTTTTAGCCAACTCCCCCAAACCAACGATTGGTGGTCTTCCGCCATTTGGAATTATGAGACAACCTGTAATTGGGTAAATGCTCCCTACTCATTTTGGATGTATCCCCATCCGTTGCAGGTGGCAGGTACTAGGTATGGTTTAAAGGTAGGTTATGAAACTACGCCCGCTGTAGTATGGAATACGTATATTTACCAAAGCGAACCACATCTTTATATTGGTCTTAATGGAATGGATGTCCCTGCTAGCCAAGGGATGCGGGTGAAAAGTTATTCCGATTGGGCAGCTACGTTTCAATGGGACGATGGAACACGCGTGATGGAAGCTACATCTGCCCACGGTTCTCCATATGTATACTTTACAAAAAATGCATCCAGCTCCTTTACCATTCGCTACCAAGTGAATCCAGGCGCGGCATTCGCTACAATCAACAACAGTTCGGTGCATGCATTGGGGGTGAATATTTTAGGAAAATACTACGGTATATTTTTACCTCCAGGGTCTACATTGAGTTCTTATTATGGATTGACATACAACGAAGCCAATGTTCCTGCTGAAGTTCCTACAGCAAATGCCACGCGAGATGCTCGGACTGTATCAACACCACTAGGACATAATTATATGTCAATCTGTATTTTACCAGACAATAATCCTGCTACCCTTGCTTATTATGCCCAGTTTGCTTTTGCTTTTATTACCGATACCAAGGTGAGTTGGAATTACCAATCGGCCAATAGCAGTATGGCTTCGACCTTTACTATTACTACTTCTCCTCAAGGTACAAGTACAGAAACCAAGACCTTGACTGCCTTGTACCGCCACCAATGGTTGAACACCAGTGCACCAATGTCTCCCTATAGTTATGTATCGTCCCGAGGGCAGATGAAGGTAACAGAAGGTAGTTCCTTTACGACCAATATAAAACAATATGGCCTATTGTCAGGTCTGCCAAATGTGGGTACACACAATAAAGCTACCTTATATGCCTATGTAGATGCAATTCACAACGATAATGTGGGGAATGTTGCCCATCACATGAACCATTTTGCTACGATGTACGATGTAGGGGTAAAAATGGAGCGGATGGTAAATTTAATTCACTTAGCTGATGCAGTAGGTCATGCAAATGCCAAATCCCGATTTATTGGATACCTCAAAACTGCGTTAGAATATTGGCTTCGTTCTCCGGCGGGTAAAAGCAACCAAATGTTGTGGTACGATCCTTTATGGCGCACCTTGGTGCGAGGGTCGCGCTCAAAGCTAACAATTCCAGTAAGGTTTTGACCGGTAAAT
>JAIYAU010000016.1 GCA_027488865.1 Cytophagaceae bacterium | reverse complement strand
CTCCATAAAGTAAGAAAAGGCGAAAACAGCCACGACTATAAAAAATAATATTGCCAAAAGCATTAATATCAGTCGCTTAAAGTCTTTTATTTTACTCTTTGCTATTTTCATATTATTTGGTTTGTTATTTGATTAACTCATTGTATATCCTTTTTGCTTTGTAAATATCTTTAAGAGCTGCAAGTATACCACCTGTATGTACGCTTACGGTTCTGTTAAGCTCATCTAGATAAATAAATCTTCCTGGTAAACTCTCTATATTTCCATCAAAAATAAGCCCAACCGCCTTCCTTTTTTTATTAATCATTGGGCTTCCAGAGTTGCCACCAATAATGTCGTTGGTTGAAACAAAGTTCATAGGAGACCTTAGTAGTTCTTTAGTAGGATTTTTCCATTTTTCAGGTAGCGACCACGGGAATGTTTGTTTGTTAGAATAGTATCTATCATACAAGCCGAAAAAGGTGGTTTGGATTGGTGCTTCTGTCCCATTATATCTATAACCTTTAACTATTCCATCGGCAATTCTTAGGTTGAAATTGGCATCAGGAGGTATTTGGTTTCCGTAAACTTCAAATTGCAATTGGGCTATTGCACTGTGAAGCAATGTTTCTTTATTCAATACCTCATCTGCCGATTTTTTTGCATTTTTAAATAGATTATAATGGACGCCACCTAACGAGATTAAAGGGTCGTTTGGTAAGATAAGAATGCTGTCTTTTTGACTTTTTAATATACTTTTAACAAAATCAACTTGGTAAAGTTTGGTTTCGGAAACAATTTTATTTACATACTCTGCAAAAGGCTTAGAAGCGTTTACCTTAGACCAGTATTCATCATTAGCGGCTAAAAGTTGACTTGCTTCTTCGAAATGTGTCAATAAAAGATCTTTTTCAAGTTGTAAATGTGTTGAAGGTTTGTAAGCCTCTAGTTCCTTTTTTAAAATTTTTATTCTTGTAGTATCTTTGCCAACCTTAAGAATATCAACATATTCGTTAATTTTTTTACTTATTTCTAGTCCATTAGCCGCCATTGTACTAGGTTGAAAAAGAAATAGTGAAGGATATACTGTTTTATAAATAGATCTACAAGAGTCAATACTGCTCCAAAGCGTCAATTTGTTTGATAACGCAGGATTGTTACCCACTTTATTTTTGAATTCTTTTTCAAAAGCGCTTTTTTTAGCATAAATATATGGGTCATGAAGTCCATTTAATTGCCCGGTTATTGCTTTTCTACTGTTTTCAATGCTAAAAATTCTATTTAATACTGAGTCACTTTTAGCGGAAACATTAAATTTTCTTAATACCTCACCTCTGTTTTTTAAGTACATCAAGGTGACAGGGAGAAGCTGCTCTTTGAAAAAATTTAATTGTGACATGGTGCTAAGTCGATCGGTTCGTCCAGGATTTCCTATTACAAAAACGGGTTCATTTTCTCTAATACCATTAGGGTCAAATTTGAAGAAATAGTTTGTTTTAATAGGTTTTCCATTTTGATCATAGACCCTAAAGAACGAACAATCAAGGGCATAACGTGGGTAAGTGAAATTGTCAGGATCTCCTCCAAAAAAGCCCAATTGTAGTTCAGGAACAAAAACAAGCCTTACATCAGTATGCCTTTTAAAACCATATAGTGAAAACTTAGCACCTTTGTAAAAAATGGCTACTTGAAGTTCAAGTCCTTTCCATTCGTCTATTAATTTATACTTTTCTTTAATCACCTTAATAATGGAATCTCTCAAAATAATTTTTTTTTTTTTTTTTGTGCCACGCGCCATAGCCTCTTTTACTTCAATGGTAACGTCCTTTAACTTAATAAGTTGGTCTACAAATAAATTAGGTACTCTTCGTTCATCGGCTAGTTTAGCGGCATAAAAACCGTCTTTGTTAAAGTCTTCTCCTTTGCGTTGCACAGCAGTACCTGATTCACGAGCACAGTGGTGGTTAGTCATTACTAGTCCATCTTGACTTACAAAGGACGCCGAGCAGTAGGTAGCAAATCGCAGTGCTGACATTCTCGCACTATCTATCCATCCTTGTGATGGGGTAAATCCATATGTTTGGGTTAAATATTCTATGGGAGGGGTGTCAAAAGTCCACATTTTTCCATTGTCAAATCGACCCGAGGTAACTGTGTCTAAGTTTTGCCCAACACTTATAGTTGAAATCAAACAATTACATAATAGGAGGGTTAGTATGAAAGGTCGCATCTAGTATTACTAATTTTAATATGATATTAGAGTAAAAATAAACAGTAAATGTTGATTTATTAAAATTATTAATGGAAAAAATAGATTTGTGCTATTATTCCGGAATCAAATGCTCTTTCCCTCACTTTTGGTATTTGAATTGCCTGATGTAACATAATTTGTATTTGATTTAACCTTGAATAATTAATATATTTGTCAGATATTGATAAATATATTAACAATGCAACTATTTGCTTCAAACATTAAATATTTAAGAAATAAGAAAGGTCTTTCTCAGCAAGCATTAGCAGATGAGTTTGATCTTACAAGAGGGCAACTTGCATCTTATGAAGACAATCGTGCTGAGCCAAGTCAAGAGACTTTAATCAAATATTCCAATTTTTTTAGGTTGCCAATTGACGCATTTATTAAAAATGATCTTACTGGGGCTAAAGATGATGTATTTATCGAAATTGGGAATAATCGTATTTTATTTCCTGTTATTATAACCGAGCAAAACGAAAATGTCATTGAACTGGTGCCTATTAAGGCATCAGCGGGCTACCAAATAGGCTACAGCGATCCTGAATACATTTCCTCACTTCCTCAGTTGCGGTTGCCTTTTGTACCTACAGGCAAGCACCGTGCCTTTCCTATCAAAGGAGATTCTATGGAGCCTTGGGTAAAAGATGGGTCTTTTGTAGTGAGTAAGTTTATTGAAAATATTCAAGAGCTAAAATCTGGACAAACCTACATAGTAGTGACTAAAGAAAGCGGAATAAATTATAAAAGGATTTATACAGACAAAACAAAAGACGGAATATTGATTTTAAAGTCTGATAACAGTTTTTATAAACCCTACGAACTTCCCATCAATGAAGTGCTAGAATTATGGGAATATACCTGTAAAATTGACACTCAAAACTACGACCCAACCGAGTTAAATCTTAATAGTATTATGCAAATGATGAGAAGTTTTCAAGTGGAATTGGCTGAACTAAGAGAAAGGCTAACCTAATTTCTATTATTTTAATGAATGTATAGATTGGTCGGTATTAGCAGATAACATTAATAAAATGGGTTTAAATATATTTCGGATATATATATTATTGAATATTTTCTAATTAGTTTTATTTATTAAAATACAAAAGTGGTTCCCGAAATTCTAAATCAGGGTCTTTGATTATATCGCAATTATAAATAGGTTTATTGAACTTTAAAGTAGGTACGACGTATACAGCTAGACATAACCTGAACGATTTGAAGTGATTTCTACCAATCTCCTTGTTAGCTCTGATTCTAATTTCGATAATAGATGGATGGTACCACTCGGTCATCAATCGAGGCGAATACATGAGCTCATGTGCTTAATGGCCATTATTATATTTCCTTTATTTGCTTTTTTTGATAAATACACTACCCCACCAGACAATTATTGGTTTCTAACTAAACTTAGGCTAGGCATAACAGCCATTATTATCATTTGGCTGATAATACAAAAAAAGTATAAAACACCCGAAATTTATTTAACCTACTTTTCATTTTGTGCTGTTTCTTGGTTTTGTGCTTTAGGGTGTGTTTTAGGTAGTGCAGAATATCTATACCAACATAATATTGCCTATTGTACTGTTTTTTTAGCAGCTTCATTGTTTATTTTATGGCCCTGGTATCATTCACTTTTTGTGGTGTTGTCATCTATTTTTATATATTTTTTGTTAGATCTTTACTACCAATCTTTCTCTATAAAGCTTGCCATGTTAGATGGTGGTGCAGTATTGTTGACACTAATGGTGCTGCATCCTGTTATAATTTATTTTAGATACGAATCATACAAAAGGGAATTTTTACTTAAAATTGAACTTGAAGATTCAAATAAAGAGTTGTTAAAAAGTAAAAATGAGACCGACCAACGGTATAAGGAGCTTACAATAGCGCGGGAGGATCTAAAGGAGGCCAATGAGGAATTAAAAAGTGTAAATCAAAATTTGGAGTGGTTGGTGGCTTCAAGAACTCAAAAACTTGAAGAAACAAATTTAAAATTGCAAAAAGCCTTAAACGAACTAGATCGTTTATTGTATAGTTCTTACCACGATATCAAAGGACCAATTGCACGCATGAGGGGTTTGGCAAATCTACTCACTGCTAATGTGGCTACAGATCAAGTGGCAGAATACACAAGCTACTTCTTACAAACCATTGAAGAAATGGAGCTACTCATTGATAAGCTAAATAGGGTAAATAGTCTTAATCAAAGGGAGTTACTTTTAAAAGAAGTCGATATTTTAGCCTTATTTTTTCACATTGCAGATAAGTATCCAGAACATAAAATTTTAATACAAACCGAGGATAATCTTAAGTTGGAAACTGATGAAGAGTTGGTAAGAGTGGTGTTTGACTGTTTGATAGATAATAGCCTAAAGTATAGAAATTTAACCGAAAGCAGGCCGATATTTATTAGAGCCAAAAAGTCACTTTTTGGAATTGAATTTGAAGTAGAAGATAATGGAGATGGTATACCATCTGACCAAATAGATAAAATATTTTTGATGTTTTATCGAGCCCATGCAAAGTCTACTGGCCATGGATTAGGTTTATATTTGGCTAAAAAGGCCTTGGAGAAATTGAATGGCACAATAAAAGTTGAAAGCGTGGAAGCTAAGTTTACCAAATTTACCTTCTATATTCCTGTTGAAAATTATGTTAATTCTCACATGTATCGTGGAGGAAATCAATATTTTGACATATTGTAAATAAGATTTGGTCTATATAAAATCCTTAAGTGCACCTTTTTGATCGATTCGAACAATACCATTTTCAGATTTTACCACTGTAGCAGCTTCATAAATAGGATCATGCTCAAAAAATAAAATATATCCTTCATTTGCAGCTATTTCCAGGATATTCGCCTTTTCTTGCATAGATAATAATGGCCTTACATCATAAGCCATTGTATAAACTGGGGCAATGTGCGATATGGAAGGAATTAAATCGGCAACGAATAGTATTTTATGGTCTTTAAACTCAACAAGTGGGAGCATTTGTCTTTCTGTGTGCCCATCCACACAGATAAAAGAAATTTTACCAAACGGAGATGTTCCCCTTGGATTGATAAATTCTAATTGCCCACTGTCTATTATTGGTAATATGTTTTCTGATAGAAAGCTCGCTTTTTCCCTAGGGTTGGGGTTTTCAGTAGCCCAAGCCCAGTGGAATTCATTGCTCCAATAAGTAGCATTTTCGAAAGTGGTTTGAAGTTTATCTCCAGTTTTTTTTACCGCGCCGCCTACATGGTCAAAATGGAGGTGAGTAAGAATTACATCAGTTACCGAGTTTAAACTAAAACCTGCTTGATTAATGGAACCTTCTAATGTGTCATCACCATGAAGATAATAGTGTGAGAAAAATTTCGAGTCTTGTTTATTGCCAATGCCCGTATCAATTAAAACTACCCTATCCTCTGATGACACCAACAGGCATCTCATTGCCCAAGTACATAGATTGTTTTGGTCTGGCGGCTGATGTTTGCTCCAAAGCGACTTAGGTACTACACCAAACATAGCACCACCATCTAACTTGAAAAAACCGGTATTAATAACGTGCAAGTTCATGCACTGAAATTTCTTTAACCACGCCCATTGATGCGAATTTTTCAATTCGTTGACTAATTCTTTCTTCAGGTGTCAACTTTTCTAGTTCTTCTGTAGTTTCTAAAATCAACTTTTTGATTTTGTTGGCCATCTGAACGGGATCAACATGTGCACCGCCAAGGGGTTCCTTTACAATACCATCAATCAAACCTGCTTTTTGCATGTCTGGGGCAGTAAGTTTAAGTGCCTCTGCCGCTTGTTCTTTATAATCCCAACTTCTCCATAAAATAGACGAGCAAGATTCTGGAGAAATAACAGAATACCATGTATTTTCTAACATGAGTACTTTATCACCTATCGCTATACCTAATGCACCACCCGAAGCGCCTTCGCCTATTATAAGACAAATAACAGGTACTTTAAGCATAAACATTTCTTTAAGATTGCGCGCAATGGCCTCACCTTGTCCTCTTTCTTCTGCTTCTAATCCTGGGAATGCTCCAGGCGTATCAATAAAAGTTATTATCGGTTTATTGAATTTTTCAGCCATTTTCATCAAGCGAAGTGCCTTCCTGTATCCTTCAGGATTAGCCATACCAAAGTTTCTCATTTGGCGTTGTTTGGTATTACGCCCCTTTTGGTGCCCAATTATCATAAAAGATTTACCATCTATTTGGGCAAAACCACCAATCATGGCCTTATCATCTTTTACGTTTCTATCTCCATGCAACTCAATAAATTTATTGCAAATGAGTTCAATATAATCTAAAGTATACGGCCTTTCAGGATGTCGAGAGAGTTGTACTCGTTGCCATCGTGTGAGTGAGCCATAAATATCCTTTTTTAATTGCTTGATTTTATCTTCAAGCGTTTTGATAGCGTCATCAACGTTTACCTCGTTTTCATCAGCCAATGCCTTCATGTCGGCAAGTTTGGATTCCATCTCTGCGATGGGTTTTTCAAATTCCAGATACATTCCTTACCTGTTTAATTAGAGTTACAAAGATACAATCCTTAGGTTTTAACTTGGCATTTTTTTTACAAAACTTGCCAAATGTTTTGTTGGTCTGGTTATTTTTATTTGCAAAATTCAGATTTACAGAACTTTAGCAAATGCCAAATAAAACCAATACGTATAAATTTATATATTTTAGCTATTTACATATTCAATTACGGCATCTCTAATTCCTTTAAAAATATGTAATAAATCTTCTTCTTTTTCTTCTAACAATGTTACCCTAAATCCCTGTAAATCACTGCAAAATGATGAGATCGGTACTACACATATACCTTTAGCTCCAAGCAGGTAATATACAAAACGCTTGTCAAGGGGCATGTTGTCGTCATCTACCCACTTTTCAACCAAACTGCATATGTCAGGATTGTTGATCTTTAATGTTTGGTTCTTATTTAGTACCCCATCTTCGAAAATAATGGTATTGTAAAAAGCTCCATAAGTTTCGTTAAACTTTAAGCTAGGCACCTCGCTTAAAATGGACGCAATAAGTTTACTTCTTTTTCCAATCTGTTCGTTTAGTTCTTTTCTATATCGAAGAAAACGTTCATCAGACATAACTCTAGGTATAGCCAATTGTGGTAATTTAGTGCTGCACACTTCAATCATCTTGGCGTTTTCTAAGGCAGAACAAAATTTATTAAATTCAACGTCCTTTTCACGATTATAAAATTCCATCCAGCCACATCGAGAACCTGGCCATGGCAGCTCTTTTGATATACCTTTCATTGAAATACCAGGCACATCCTCAATTACTTCAGCTAACGCATAAGCCCTTGCGCCGTTGTAAGTTATATTTAGATAAATTTCATCACAAATTAAAAACAACTTAAATTCTTTCGCTATTTCAACTATCCGTTTTAGTGACTCCAAAGGATATACCATCCCTGTTGGATTGTCAGGATTGATAATTAAAATGGCAACAATATTTGGATTGTATTTTACTTTGAGGTATAGGTCGTCCAAATCTGGATACCAATGATTATCTGGATCGAGTTTGTAGGTAATGGGGTGATGGTTGGCGTGAGCTGCCTCGGCCGATGAGTGCGTGGAATAAGCAGGTGATGGGCCTATTACCCTCGCGGTGTGGGTTAAGTATTGATATACTTTGGCAATAGCGTCGCCTAATCCGTTAAAAAACAAGATATCTTCTGCGGTAATCTGAGCGCCAGCCCTTTTATTAGTAAGGTTGGCCAAATATTCTCTTGTTTCAGGTACTCCTTTTGAGTGGCAGTAGCTGTATGTGGCATTTTCGTTTACCAATTGACCAATAGATTCTTTTAACCAAGCAGGGACAATAAAATTTTTCTGTATGGGATCACCTATGTTTTCCCAATAAATTTTGGTTCCCAATTGTTGAATTTGAAAGGCCTTTTTGACTATTTCTCTTATTTCGTAGCTTAACTCTTTGGCACCTTCACTTAATAATCTTTGTCTCATTGACGAACTATATATTAATTTGGTTTACTAAAATATAAATTAGCCCGCAAAGGTACTTAAAAATTAAAAATGAACTATTGACTATGATTATTTTGAATTGAAATATTCATTCTTTCCTTTCTTCAAAGTTTAAAAAAACTATTTTTTTACGTCTTCTCAAGAAATGTGTGGCATAAAATCTATACGTTTTTGATAGTTGTTTCAATTTCGGAGAACCAAAAGTTTATAAATCTAAGTTGATCCAAATTATAATTAAAGTTCTTTGGTTAAATTAAAACATTACATTCAATCGTAGATTTATTGTTGGGAATTTGAATAATTTATGGCTAAAACAAATTATTTAAACTAAAACTCTATAATTTTGACAAATTTTATTTATTCTTACTTTCATGCCACGTATTTTAGCAGTTATTCCCGCCAGATTTGGTTCCACAAGATTACCTGGAAAGCCTCTTATTGATATTGCAGGTAAAACATTGATTGAAAGGGTATATGCACAAACAAAACAGGCAAGCTTAGTGTCGGAGGTGGTTGTAGCTACAGATGACCAAAGAATTTACAACCATGTTCTTGGTTTTGGAGGTAAGGTAATTATGACTAGCGCCAACCATCCCACTGGCACGGATAGGTGTGTAGAAGTTGCTGAAAAATTAGGTGATCAGTTTGATGTAATTTTGAACATACAAGGTGATGAGCCGTTTATCGCACCTCAACAAATAGATGCGCTTGCGACATTGTTTCAAGAATCCACCATTGAAATAGGTACGTTGGCAAAACTCATAATAGATCCAGCCGAAATCTTTGACCCAAAGGAGGCTAAGGTGGTTTTTAACGAATCTAACCACGTACTTTACATGAGTAGAAGTGCTATTCCGTACCTTAAAGATACACCTCCAGAACAGTGGCATACAAAACAGAATTATTATAAACATATCGGAATTTATGGATTTAGAACTGAGGTGTTATCTCAAATTGCCCAAATGCCACAGACGGTTCTCGAAAAAGCAGAATCTCTTGAGCAACTTAGGTGGCTTGATAAGTTTGTAATGAAGATTGGTTTTACCGACCATGATACACTGTCTATTGATACAATCGAGGATCTTAAAGAGATAGAAAAGTATCTGTAAGGAGTTTGTTTTGTTATTGGCTTTTTGTATCCAAATTACACAAATGAAAATTTTTACGATTTTTATTTGTGCAATCATATTTTTGTTCAAATCTAATAGGTCTTAATAATCGGATTATACTTAATTAACAATTTAGATTAAGAAGTACGATTATAAACATTTCTTTAAGTTACGTTAAAGATAAGTTATTAAATGTTTTACTATTAATCACCATTCTCTATTTTTGCTGATATGCAAAACGGTTTTTGGAAGTTCGGTCTCTTATTTTTCTTAGTTAATATCAATTGTTCATTTGGTCAGGCCTACTTAGGTGTTTATCAATCTCCTGATAATCCTTATTATTGGAAAAACCGTCCTCCACATCAAGCATATTGGCAACAAGATGTTAAATATGAAATTGAAGCCAATCTTAACGACTCTTTAGATATCATAGAAGGCAACAAGTATAAACTTACCTATTACAACAATTCTCCTTACAGTTTAAATGAGCTTTTTTTTCATGTAAACGAACAGGCTTTTCAACCTGGTTCTTATTATCATGATTTGAATGTAAATAACAGAAACAAAGTAATTTTTGGTAAATATGAAAAACAGGGCTTGGGTACAACCATCGAAAACGCATTAGCTAATGGTGTGCCTGCCAAATTAATTTTTGACAATACAGTTTTAAAGCTACAGCTTCCAACTAGCTTATCTCCAAAGGACTCAGTTATAATTACGTTACAATTTAAAACATATTTTGACGATGGGGGCAACATGCGCAGAAGAATGAAAAAGTATAAAACTTTTGGCGTAAAGCATTATGACGGCGTACATTGGTATCCACAAGTGGCTGTTTATGACGCCAAATTTGGGTGGACTACCGACCAACACCTCGATAAAGAATTTTATAATAACTTTGGCTCGTTTGATGTCAAGTTAACTTTACCACAAGAATATATTCTTGACGCCACGGGTATTTTGGTTAATAAGGACATAGTTTTACCCAGCCAACTACGTCAACGGCTTGATATTGCTAATTTTAAGAAAAAGCCATTTAATGAAGCCCCGAGCATTATCGTCCCAAGAGAACTTGACAGTAGCAACAATTTGCCAAAAACCAAAACCTGGCATTTTTATGCGGTTAATGTACATAATTTTGCCTTTACAGCAGACCCCACTTACCGGATTGGCGAAGTAGAATGGAATGGTATTAAGGCTGTTTCGCTGGTGCAGGAGCCACATGCAAGCAAGTGGCAGGCCTCCGCTGGCTTTGCGGCTAAGGTTATTGAAGTTTATTCTAAAGATTTTGGCATGTACGCTTGGCCTAAAATAATAGTAGCAGACGCAAATGATGGCATGGAATATCCTATGCTTACCTTAGATGGTGGGGTTTATCCCAAACACCAAAATTTGCTTGCCCATGAGATTGGACACATGTGGTATTATGGTATGGTGGGAAGTAATGAAACATACAGGGCTTTTTTAGATGAAGGATTTACACAATATTTAACTGTTTGGGCAATAGACCATATCGAGAAGCCTGTCCGCAAACGAGCGCATCCATTCCCATTTATAGAATCACACCTTGATAGCTTGGTCACCAAATACGAAAATATTTATTATCCTTACTTTCGTACAATTCACGAAGGGCTTGATGAACCTTTAAATACCCATTCATCAGCTTTTAATGGGGCTATACGTCACGCAGGAAGCTACGGACTGGTGTATTACAAAACAGCTGTAATGCTCCATAATCTACGCTATACTCTCAGCGACAGTTTGTTTCAATCTGCAATGAAATACTATTTTAACAAATGGAAATTTTGCCACCCTTACCCAGAAGATTTTAGACAAGCCATCATAGAATATACTCAGGCCGATCTTAACTGGTTTTTTGACGAATGGATAGAAACCACAAAAGAGACTGATTATACAATTTCAAAAGTAAAATCAACAAAAAATAAAGTTGAAAATGGTACCACTACCAGCTATACCCATTCAATCCAGCTAAACAGAAAAGGAAGAATGCAGATGCCTATTGACTTTACCGTAACGGATGTATCAGGCAAAACCTATAATTACCACATTCCCAACACTTGGTTTCAAAAAGCAGTGGATTCTAGCACTACTGTATTGCCAAAATGGTACGGCTGGGACTTGCTAAAGCCTAAATATACTGCCAACATTGTGCTAAGTGAAAAAATTAAAAGGGTAGAAATAGACCCTAGCTTAACACTGGCTGATGTCAATAGACTTGACAATGTGTATCTTACAGGAGCACGCCGATTGGGTCAAATACTCTTGGGAACAGCCGATCGCTGGCAAATAGATCACCGTGTGCCAAACTTAGAGCGATGGGACAAAGCTCAAAATTTTTGGCGACCTGACGTTTGGTATAATCGAATAGATGGCCTTCAACTAGGATTAAATATGAATGGAAACTATTTTAAAAATATCTTCCAATATGATTTGAGTGTTTGGGGCAATACAAATTTAGGAGCGTTTAAAGCAAACGAGCAATGGAACAATACATTTAAATATTTTTTCTTTGGACAGCCAAGTACCAAACCTGTTTCCGCACATTTTACCTATAAAGTATCGCTTCGTAAAGTTTGGAAGCAGCTGTACATGGGAGGTTACCACATCGACAATGCAGGTCTTAACAAAAACGGTCTTTATTTTGAAAAGAAATTTCAAAGGCAAGATGGCAATAATCCGCGTTTTACTGTTATTTCTGTCACTTTTGATTTTAGCAAACGATATAACGACCAATATTTAATTTATCCTGACTTGTGGAGTTATCAAAGAGCCAATAATTCGGTGACCTTAAGGCTAAAGCGTAATTATAAAATTTTTGGCTCAGCGGGTAATATTACCCTCGACAACCGCATGCCTTCTTTAGGAAGCCAATTTGGTAATTCTTACCTGCAATACACACAATTACAATCTTTTAACTTATCAAAGTTTGAGATAAAAGCTAGGGCATTTGCAAGATGGGGATTTGGAGAAAATCCATATGAATCAGCACTTTATGTAAGTGGAGCCAGCCCGGAACAAATGTATGATAGTAAATTTTACAGAGCTACAGCCATTGTAAATAATCAATCAAATTATAACGATATCTCTAACACTCATTTTCACCAAGGAGGGGGGCTCAACATTAGAGGTTATTATAACAATGACGGTTTTGAAGGAATTATCTCGGGGGCCAGTTTTAACCTAGAAATAGATTTTGATCGATTTGTAAGCATTAAGCCTAAGAAATTCACTAAATTCTTTAAAATTGATACCTATTTGTTTGGTGACCTTGGTACCGTGGCTGCATACAAGGTTTTTAACTATAGAAATATAGATAGTTTTTATGAGCCTATTATAGATGCTGGTTTTGGCACGGCTGTCACTATTAAGTTTATTCCATTTAACATCAATCCATTAGTTATTCGGTTTGATATGCCCTTTTACGTAAGTGAACCAGCCACAAATGAAAACAACTGGGCTACAAGGTATATTTTTGGTATTGGAAGGTGTTTTTGATAGGATCACTATTAGTTGATATAAATGAATTTGACTTTAATTTTAATCTCAAATCGTGTTTTCTAAATAACATAATTTTTATGAAAAATAGTTATTCTGTTTTTAATAACTATTGTCGTCTTTTATGATCTAGGAAATTGACATATTAGAACGGTTATATTTATTTGTACTTTCTTAGTTCAGCCAAGAATAAATTGTTTAAGTGCAATATTTATATTTTCTTTGTATGTAGTTTTTATCAATTTTTATGATGTTAAATAAAAGAATCTATTTTTTATTCCTTCTATTTTTAGGCCAGTTACTTATGGCTCAAGATAAATTTACAATTAGCGGATACTTGAAAGATGCTAAAAACGGAGAAGTACTTATAGGCGCGGTAGTTGTAGTGAAGGAAAAGGCTGTTAGTGTAGCTTCCAATGAGTATGGTTTTTTTTCTATAACCTTGCCACAAGGTACTTACACTGTAGATGTTAACTACATTGGGTATAATGCAAGTTCACAAACAGTAGAGCTTACCAAAAATGTAACAATTAATATTGAATTAAAATCAGAAGAAGTAAATCTGCAAGAGGTAATAATTTCTGACAAAAAGTCAACGGTAGAGAACCTTGAAATGGGTACTAACAAGTTGGATATAAAGACGATTAAGAAAGTACCTGCTTTTTTGGGTGAGGTGGATGTTTTAAGGAGCTTGCAAACACTTCCAGGGGTTTCTACTGTTGGCGAAGGTGCTGGCGGGTTTAACGTAAGAGGAGGTAGTATTGATCAAAATTTGATTTTATTAGATGAAGCTCCAGTGTATAATTCATCTCATGCCCTTGGTTTTTTTTCGGTTTTTAATCCCGATGCTGTAAAGGATGTGAAACTTATAAAAGGTGGAATCCCATCCAATTATGGTGGTCGTTTGGCCTCTATTTTGGATGTGCGCTTAAAAGATGGTAATGCCAAAAAGTTTCAAATGGACGGAGGATTGGGATTAATATTCGGAAGATTTTCTATGGAGGCACCTTTAAAGAAAGATAAAAGTTCTTTTATTGTAGCAGGAAGAAGGTCTTGGTTCGATATCTTTTTCCCTTTGAGTCCTACCCTAAAAGAAAATAAAGTTTATTTTTATGACCTTACCGCTAAGGTCAATTATACGATAAATGAAAAAAACAGAGTTTTCCTTTCGGGTTATTTTGGACGAGATGTACTCAGTTTTGGAAATTTTGGTTTTAATTGGGGCAATACTACTGCAACACTTCGATGGAATCATTTATTTAGTTCTAAAATTTTTATGAATTTGACTGCTTTTTATAGCAATTATGACTATAAACTTGGTGCCGAGGCGTCGAGTGATAATCAGGCAAACTTCTCAATAAAATCTAATATTTTTAATTATAGTCTTAAAGGAGATTTTACATACTACTTAAATACAAAAAACACGATTAATTTTGGTGCTCAAAGTATTTTATACATTTTTCAGCCAGGTAAGGGATATTTTGCTAGTAACGGACTAGAATTTCGAAATGAATTACCATCACAAAGAGGTCTTGAATCTTCATTGTATTTGAGCAATGAGCAAATTGTTAGTACAAGATTGTCATTACAGTATGGTTTGAGGTTAACAAACTTTAATTACGGGGCTGACAGTTTAAATATTTATGCAGATACCACTCGTGGTATCAAAAAACGTTTAATTGGTAAAGAATTGTTTAGTTCAAACAGCAAGAATACCAACTTTAATAATCTTGAACCTCGTTTTTCACTTAAATATACCTTGGATGAAAAATCATCAATTAAACTTGGATACAATAGAATGGTGCAATATATTCACCTTTTGTCTAACACGACAGCATCCATTCCTCTAGATGTTTGGACACCAAGTACTAACAACATTAAGCCGCAAATAAGTGACCAAATATCAGCTGGTTATTTCAAAAACTTTGGTCCCAATGCGGACTATGAAGCTTCTTTTGAAACTTATTATAAATCTATGTCTAACCAAATTGATTATATAAATAATGCAGATTTGATTTTAAACCAACAAGTAGAAGGAGAAATACTTTCTGGTAAAGGCCGTGCTTATGGAGCAGAATTTTATGTTAAAAGAAATAAGGGCAAGTTTAATGGGTGGATTAGTTATACCTTAGCTAAAACTGAAAGACAAGTAGAAGGTATTAATAATGAACGATGGTATCCTTCAAGATTTGATAGAAGGCACAATCTTGTAGTGGTAGCGATTTATGATATGAGCAAAAGATTGAATATTTCTTCGACTTTTACGCTTTCTACTGGTACACCGGCAACTTTTCCAACCAATAGATACGAAATACAAGGTCTGGTTATTCCACATAATGCTTATAATGATCGTAATAATTATAGGATCCCGTCATACCATAGGCTGGATTTAGCAGTTACATTACAAAGTGCAGGAAATGAGCTGCGAAGATGGAAAGGTAGCTGGGTATTTTCTGTTTATAACGTTTATGCTCGAAAAAACCCATTCTCAGTATATTTCCAACAAAATGCCAATACGCCTTCTATAACAGAGGCTATAAGGTTTGTGGTGGTTGGTGCGCCAATTCCTTCAATTGCTTATAATTTTACTTTTTAATTATGAAAAACATTTTATTTGTTGCAAGTTTTCTTGCTTTAATTTTATTTGGATGCGAATATCCTCAAAAGGTGACATTGGATAATGGGAAGCCACAGCTTGCAGTGGATGGTTGGATTTATAACACACCAGGTCCATATGAAATAAAACTTACGTTCACTAATAACTATTTCGATAATAGTTCCCCAAAAGTGATAAGCGATGCCAAAGTAGTAATAGAAGATAAAGATACACTTGGAAATATAATTGCTGACACACTTGTATTTAACAATTCCAAACAAGCATTCGTGACCACTAAGCTTAATGGTACAATTTCACACACATACACCTTAAAAATTAGTGCATTGGGCGAGGAATTTGTTTCAAGTTCCAAATTAAATCGAGTACCCCCGGTAGATTCATTATATTCAGAGTTTGAAAAAGCTGGTCTAGGAAATGATGAAGGTTATGCAGTTACTTTTGTTGCACGTGATTTTCCTGGACGTGGTGATTATTATCGTTTTAAAGTATACAGAAAGAAACCAGCTGATATTGAACCAATTCTATACAATAAACCAGAAAATTTAACCGTGGCTGATGATCAAAATACAGATGGATTTGATTTTATACCACCAATACAATTTAGCTTTAACCCTGAGCCATACAGCCCAGGAGATGTTGTAACTGCTGAAATAATTTCAATAGATCGAAATGCTTATTTATTCTTTGATGAAGCAATAGAACAAATTAACAATGGAGGATTGTTTGCAAGCCCACCAGCTAATGTTCGAACCAATATTTATAACGTCAATCCAAATTCATCTGTTGAGGCAGTAGGTTTATTTGGGGCTGGAGGAGTTTCAAGGAGAGATGTTTTAATACAAAAATAAACTAATCATTTATTTTGATCTCCTCTTCGAGTTTTTTGGGTCGATCCGCATCTTTGTTTATTTCTGGTTGTTTAGGGTCAACGGGTTGTTGGCCTTTGTTTTCATCTTTATTTTTTTCTTCCATTTCTTTCTTTTTGGCTTTAAGGTGCAGAAGCTCAAGGATATTATCAAATTCTTGTGTATGTAAAATACTTACTCCAGCAGAAGTGTTAGTACTAGTGGTGAGCGCATTGGTTAAAACGTTTTGCGTAGTGCGGTTATACATTTTTACCCGCAATACACCACTTTTTAACAATAAATACTCAATTGTCCAATCACCTGCATAAGCAGCAGAAGAGCTGCTCCGTGTTCTATTGGATGCCACACGGTCCTCAAAAGTGACTCTTAATCTACCATTCAGAAAATTTCTTGCTACTTTTAACCTTAGGTTATTGAGGCCGTTTGCATCTAAGGAATTAAGATTAATATCAATTTGCAATTCATCATCTACCTGAGAAACCCAGTAGCTAAGTTGGTTGGATAATAGTTCACTTACGCTATTACCCACAAATCCACCACCTGCAAATGAATTTTCGGATGAAAATCTTCCCAAAACAATTAAGCTAAATACTTGTCTATTAAGCTCTTGTTCGTTAGTTAACATTTTATTTTTAAATTCAACTATATTCGTGTTCCATTCTGGTGGTGTATCTTTAATATCTATTCCCATAGAAATTTGTGGTGCCATCAAATCGCCTGTTAAGCCCATATTTACGTAAGCTGGATACCTCTTAGACAGCAAAATAGAATCTTTTGCAGAAGTATAAGGTATAATTGAAGATAGATTTGTAAATCGTTCTATAGATGCCTTAACGTCCAGCTGCCCTTCGTAAGGGTCTCCATTCCAAGTGATTGAACTATTTTGGTTTATGATAAATTCTTTATTTACAACATTTAAAAAAGTAAAATTGTACCATCCTCTATCAATGTGATACTTGCCGTACATACTAAAATCACCTTTGGTATCAATTTGTAAGTTCAATTTGCCATGGCCAGTGCCTCTAATGATATCGCCTGACTTTTCATCAAAAATAATTTCGCAATAGGCATTTTCGTTCAGGTCGAAGTTTAAGTTAAGTTTAATTCCTGAATGGTCAATTAATAAGGAGTCTTTGACTGTTTTGTCTTGTACTTTTTTTACAAAATTTATAAAACTACTTCTTGATGCCGTAGTACTGCTGGAAATAGGGATGTATAACTTAGTTCCCGCATTACTTTTTAAGGTGCCGTCAATCGCAATGTTATCTAAGAAGCCAGAAATACTTAAATCTCCAGTTGCAAAAGCCTTACCATAATATAAACTGTTCATTTTAACGTTGGTATTTAAAATCTCAAATTCATTAAGATTTGCGTAGAGATCTATCTTGAAATTTTTAAAATTGTTATGATAAATTCCACCTGAAAGTATCGCTGAGTTGAGGTATTGGTCTTTGAGTTTTAAATTGGCCACGGTAAACGAACTCTCATTTATATATACTTGATCGTTAAGTGTGTATGTGGTGTTTAAATAGTCTACAATAAAAGATCCTTTTTGAATCAAAATTTTTCCGTTTAATAATGGTGATTTATATAGCCCAGAAATTTTGACAACTCCCTCAGCTTCTCCACTTATATTCGATACCAAACCATTTAAAAACGGTTGACATATTTTTAGATCTGTTTTCATAAAATTGGCTGTTAAATGAAGCTGATTAGTAGTTGAAAGAGGCTCCAAATGACCAATTACTTGCATTATTTTGGTTCGGCCACGGTTTATATCACCATTTAATTGTAAAATTTTGGCGTCGTTCAGCCAATTGGCCTCCATTGTTACATCACCAATATATATATCATCAACATGTAATTCTTTTAAATTTAAATCACCTTCTACTTCGATTGTATTATACAAGTTTCTAAAGTCTACCTTGCCTTTTGCTATTCCTTCAAGTTTATTGCTTAATAAGGAGTTGATAATATTAATATTAAAGTTTTCGGCCTCCAAACTAAGCGTTTCAAGTGGGTTTTTGGAAATTTTTCCATTAAATGATATTAATTGATTTGCATTGGTTAATGTGATATTGTTTAGTGTAATATCACCTTGTTTTAAAATTATTTTATTGTCCTTGGCTATTTGCCATGGTTGATCCAAAAATTTTAATTCAGATGACTCCAATTTTATTTCAGAACTATTATCTCGCAAGAAATTGATGTTACCTTTAAGTTTGGCGGAATTGTTGTAACCAATTTGCTCAGTATTTATTGAAAAATCTATTCGGTTATTATGCCAAATAGCATTTACTTGACTATTTTTACTAATGGCGTCCTCTTTAAGAAATTGTCGACTGGAAGAAATATTAAAAGAAGATAAAACGGCTGCAGAGTCGGTCATTTTTGAGGTGGCTAGGTCAAATATGACATTTTTAAAAAGGTAGTGCTTGTATTTAATATGTTCTAGTTCGCTATAAATAAAAAACTGAGTAGTTTTGCCATATTTAAACGATCCACTTAGGTTGGTATTTGTAGCTATGTTCCAATCAGGTGAAAAAAGCGCTAAAATTGGATTTATATCTTTAATATTAACTTTATAATCTAAACTATACTTTTTGGATTTAAAACTTTCTTTTTTCGAATAATAGCGTTTGATAATGGAGTCATTGTTTTTGTAATTAAGATAATACTCATGTACCAGTGTGTTAATGTCTGTGTATAGGTTTACAAATTCAAAATTGCCAGAGGCATTCAATTTTACGGCACTTGAATTTACTTCAAATGTTCGTTGAGCACCTTCTTTATTAGAATGAACCACAATACTATCCAAAACTAGTGTTTTGTTGTCGTAAAGGATTTTGACAGCCTGTAGGTTTATATCCCCTACAATCTCATCTGGTTTCAAACCAGAAAAATTAAGATTAGCAATTCCACTTGCTGTGCATGTTACATTACTATAATGTAGTTTAAACAAATCTGCCTTATCAAGGGTGGCGCTAATGTTAACATGACTTTGATCTTTTGTTAAATCCAACGTTCCTTTGGCACTTACAACAAGATTAGAGTCATTTACGGTTAATTCTCCTTCAAACTGCTGTTTGCTCCATTTTGCGTTGGTGGTAATATTTCTGTAGTTGTAATTGTCGATACCTAGTTTATCAATTTTGGCATCAACAAAAATCTCTGCGCTTTGTAGGTTAAAATTATCGCCTTCAATTTTACCGTTCATATCAATGTTACCGATAGAGGGTAGATTCAAAATTTTACCCAACTGTAGGTCTTTGGTAATTAATGTACCTTCGAAAAATGTTTCATTTTGTTCATCTGCAAGTTTTACGTTCACATCAGAGTCCCACTGTCCAATTGCTGATTTAAAAAATCCATCTGCAACAAAGTCGGTTGGAAAACCAGAAAATTTACCATTGGCTTCAAAATATTTAAATTTTCGGATAGTTGTATTGGCTTCACTTGGGAAATACTGCACCAGATCTTTTACATCCACATAAGAATCCTTAATCTTAAGTTGAATAAATGTATTATAAAAATCAGGGAGACCAGTAAACTCTGTTTTTCCAAGTATTTGACTATTGTCGCCAAATTTGAGATCCATATTACTAATCTTAAAATCACTCACCGTGCCTTTTGCTTGACCCGTTATCTGCCAAAGATCATTGTATTTATATAAAACTGGTGCAAAATGGGCAACATCGGTTGAATGAATTTGACAATCCTTTAATGAAGCTGTTATTTTTACTTTAGAAAGAAATTGGTTAAAATCACCATATTTTTGGAAATTAAAGGCCAATGAATCAGATATATAACTATTTCCAATAGATGCGTCTAACTTGCTAAGCACAATACTGTTTTCTGTAAGTCTGAAAAAAGTATTTAAATTACAAACAGACATCTGGGAAGAATTTTCAATACAATTAAGCCCGTTCACCTTAATTTCAAATGTGTCAGCAATTAATCTAAATTGAGAGATTTCTGCATTTATTTCATTAAAACCAAAATGAAATTGATTAAAGCCTGCATTGGTTTTTGGTTCGTTATAGTCATCAAATTGAAAAATACCATCCTGCAGGTTTATTTTATTAACACTAAAAGTGGTATATTTCTTTGAACTAGGGGTAGTGTCGTTACTAGCAGTCAGATTAATAATCGTTTCTACAAACGAAACCATATTTAGTTCAGTTTTTTGCGACAAGGTATTAATATGTGTATAGGCTGCTATTAAGGTAATGTCATCTAGTTTTATTTTATTTTTTTGAAAAATCGAGCGAAGGTCAAAATCCGCCACCAATGTCCCCACTTTGATCATTTCTAGGCCGTCGGTGTCATAAATAATCACATTTTTCAATATAAGATTATCAAACCAGCTTATGCTCACAAAATCAATTTTTACTTCATGTTTTAGTAATATTGATAATTCTTTAGAAGCGTATTGAGCAGCCTTGGTTTGAAAATAAGGTGATTGTAAGGCCAAAAACAGTAAAATTGCAGCCACCAAAATGCTTATTCCTGTCCATTTGACTAAACGAAGAACAAACTTTTTAATAACTTGCGAATAATTTAATTTTAATGGCTTCAATGTCTGACCGTATACTTTTGGCAATAGAAACATCCTGTGATGACACTGGTGTTGCAATAATCAAAAATGGCAACATTCTTGCCAATGTTATTTCAACACAAACAGTTCATGAGCAATATGGAGGAGTTGTACCGGAGTTGGCCTCAAGAGACCACCAGCGTAATATCGTTCCTGCCGTTACCCAAGCATTTAAGTTAGCAAATATAGAAAAAAATCAGCTATCAGCCGTAGCTTATACACGTGGGCCAGGCCTTTTAGGTTCATTGTTGGTGGGAGCCTCGTTTGCAAAGGCCTTAGCATTGGGATTGCAGGTTCCAATTATTGAGGTTAATCATATGGAGGCACATATTTTGGCGCATTTTATTGATGAGCCACGGCCGCTCTTTCCGTTTTTATGTCTTACAGTAAGCGGAGGACATACACAAATAGTTTTAGTAAAAGATTTTTTTGAAATGGAAGTTGTTGGTGCCACACAAGATGATGCAGTAGGGGAGGCCTTTGATAAAGCAGCCAAAATGTTGGAGATTCCATATCCTGGGGGACCATTGCTTGATAAAATTGCGCTAGCTGGTGACCACACAAAATATAGTTTTCCTGAGGTAGATATGCAGGGGTTAAATTATTCTTTTAGTGGAATTAAAACCTCCTTTTTATATTTTTTAAGAGATCAAAAAAAAATAAACCCTGATTTTATTACTGAAAATTTACCAGATATCTGTGCTTCCATGCAAGCGTGTTTAGTTGAAATTTTACTTAAAAAGTTACGTAGAGCAGCTAAAGAGTTTGGAATCAAGGAAGTGGCTATTGCTGGTGGTGTGTCTGCCAACTCTTGGCTAAGACTAAAGCTACAAGAAGAGGCTGTAAAATATAGGTGGAACATTTACATACCAGCCTTTGAATATTGCACTGACAATGCAGCAATGATAGCGATAGCAGCTCATTATAAGTTTGTCCATGGAAAATTTGGCTCACAAAAGGCTAGCCCTTTGCCCAGATGGAGTTTAGAATGATATATACCAAGGTGCTAAACTCGGATAATTAGCTTGAATGTCCTCTTTCAATTTAATCTTTAATAGTTAACGTAGCTAAATTTGTATCAAAGAATGTTTGTGATTCTTTTGAGGATTTTGCTTTTGTATTCAACTCGATTATATTTTTTAAGTTAAAAATTTTTAGATTGGATTGATTAAGTGAAATTATATCTTAAAAGGATGCAATATATCGGGTCAATTGGTGTTTAAAAGCTGTTTTTTGTATATTTTTTTTAGAATATTATTAAAGCGCAATATGTTCTTTTAAAAAGTACATTTTTAAAATTAAAACCACTTTTTGTAAAATACTAATATGCAATTTATGGACATAGTTTTCATTGGATTTTGGTAAAAAGGTGTTATTAATTGCTAACATTTTTTCTTCTTAAACGATATAATTAATAATTTCACTTCACAATTTCATTTCATCCTTTAAAATTAATAAACATCATGAAAAAATTATTACTATTTGCAGTGTCAGCAATGATATTGAATTTGGCTAATGCCCAAAATGGCGGCAATAACGGTCCAGATGAAGATGCTAATCAAAATTATACTGGTTATACCTTTAATTGGGACGTTACACCAGCATCATGCCCGTCTTCAGCTAACGGATTTGTAGCTCAGCCTGCAGTAACTGTGTCAACTGAAAATGGAAATTTAAAAATTGTTACAACTAAAGATAGAGAGTTCTACGGTGCGAGCTTGTTTCCGTTTACAGAGGGCGCAGGTAGTTCGTGCAACTTTACAGATATTGACTTAAGTAATGCGGCCAACAAAAGCGTTAAAATCACTCTTAATTCAGATGTAGCTGTACCCCAACTGTTGGTTTCTGTTTTTACATTTGTTGGAGGTCAAGGTGTTAGTAATGCAAAAGGTAACTTTTCTGATCCGTATGTAACTTCATTAACACCTGGTCAAAACGTTATTACCTTTACTCTTCCTGCGACCACAGCGGGTTTTGACGCTGGTTTCGATTTTGCCAAAGTTTCAGGAATTTCATTCATTGTTAGAAAACAATATTGCGAGCCTAAGTGTGATCAGGTGGATGCAACTGTCCTTATTGACAAAGTGGAAATAGGTAGTGTTATAGCTCCTCCAGATTATTCCAAAGCAAACAATGTATATAATAACGATAAATCAAACTTTACTTTTAATTTCGCTGGAGGTAAGTTGGATAATTGTACTGGTTCAACAATATTTACTGCAGATGCATCTTGGAAGATAAATGGATATACCGCTGATGTTGCCAATGGTTCATTTGAATTAGCAGCTAATGGTTCTCAAGAACTATATTCTGGCCCAGTATTCTATTTTGCCAATAAAGATTGTAACGATAAAAAAACCATTAATATTTCCAACAATAGAAAATTATCTCTCAAGGTTAATGCTACAGCTGCTTTTGAACTTGTACTTCAAGTTATTGACAATGCTGGCAATTATGCTTCTGGTACTCCGGTTGTTTTACAAATACCTGCAGGAAATACAGAATTAACTAACGAGATAATTCCTGCTCCTAAAGTAGATAAAGCTACAACGTTTATGGACACAACGCAAATTGCTGGGTTTATGTTAATTGCTCGTTCTACCGGTGCTACAAGTCCTCAAGTAATTACCACTGCTAAATTTGACTATATTTCAATTGGAAGAACTATTTCTTCTACGGATGATGTTTCTTTTAATACAACCTCTTCTTTGGTTCCAAACCCTGCTAAAGAATACTTTAATGTAGAAAAAGGTGCATCTGTAAGAATGTTTAATTCAAATGGTGTTTTAGTAAAAGAAGTAAATGCTTCTGAAGGATCCGTTTCTGTGAATGGCTTAAATGCTGGTATCTACATGGTACAAGTAGGTTCTAACGGAAAGGTATCTAACAGTAAATTGATAGTAGAATAATTAGATTATTTCAGTGAAATGGCCAGTGTAGACTGGCCATTTTTTTATTAGTTCAACTATAATTCCTAAAAAATATTAAATGGCATCATTTGGAGCTGGCGAAAGTGGCATAAAAACCTCATTAGACCCAAACAAAAATTATACAGTACCTCTTACCTTAATGGTATCTCTTTTCTTCATGATCGGTTTTATAACTGTTATGAATGATGTTTTAATCCCCAGCTTAAAAAACCTATTCAAATTGGAAGAGTGGCAAGCGATGCTTGTGCAATCCTGTTTCTTTTTGGCCTATTTCGTAATGTCAATACCAGCAAGTTTATTAATAGAAAACGTAGGCTATAAAAAAGGCCTTGCTATATCCTTGGCTATTATGGGGTTAGGGTTGTTTATGTTTGTGCCAGCGTCATATTTGATTTCTTATCCATTCTTTTTGTCCGCACTTTTTGTAGTAGGAAGCGGATTAACAATACTTCAAGTTGCGATTAATCCCTACATAGTGGCTTTAGGGCCTGAAGAAACTGGCTCAGCTAGGTTAAACTTTGGGGGTGCATTAAATTCGTTTGCCACCTTCATAGGTCCCATTATAGGAGGAGCTTTTGTACTAAAACATGATTTACCTGATGATATTGCTAAAGCAGCAGCCGTAAGAGGTCCTTACATTATTCTTGCCTTGGTAACTGTAGGGATTGCAACTATTTTATACTTCCTTAATTTACCAAAAATAGAGTCTGATACCGAAGGTACTGAAAAGCCTAGTTTTTTCGAAGTATTAAATTTTAAGCATCTCGTATTAGGTGCGGGAGGTATTTTCTTTTATGTAGGTGCTGAAGTAGCTATTGGAAGTATTCTTATTTTATATCTTGAAAATGAAAATTTAATTACTGTTGATAGAGCCTTATTACCTCTAGAAATACAAAATATTTCAATAACTAAATTAGCATCTTCTTTATTAGCCTATTATTGGGGTAGTGCTATGATAGGTAGATTAATTGGGAGTGCGGTTGCACAATATATCAAAACTGAAATCTTACTTCGAATTGTTGTAATTGTTTCACTTGTTTTAGTTGGTATTGGTATGTTAGGGTTATTTGATAATGTGCCATTTAATATGACCATCATGGTATTACATATGGAGCATAGTTTCAATATAACTTTTCCTGAAATACAAATTCCGTTATCTGTTTTTGCACTAATATTAGTAGGGTTGTTTAATTCGGTCATGTGGCCTTGTATTTTTCCTTTATCCCTAAAGGGCTTGGGTAAGTTCACGAGTTTAGGATCTGGGTTGTTGGTAATGATGGTTGTTGGCGGTGCAGTTATTCCTCTCTTGCAAGGCGTGTTGGTAAAATATGTTGGGTATAAGTTAAGTTTTGGTCTAGTAGCATTTTGTTATGCTTATTTGCTATATTTTGCAATGAGTGGGTGCAAACCAAAGTTTAAAAACAAGCCTATTCAGGAATCAGATACTAAAACTAGTTCTAGTTCTTCTACATTAAAACAGGAAACTTTGGTTTCTTAAACTTAGGTTATAAACGAGGTTATGATGGTAACTCAAGTAGGTAAAATGCCTATACCTAAAAATACTGAAATTTTAGAAACAGCTAGGGCTACGGTTAAAGAAAGACTCGTGTCTATAGATTTTATGCGTGGGTTTACCGTGGCTTCTATGATACTAGTTAATAGTCCAGGTTCATGGGATTATGTCTATCCTTGGCTTGGGCATGCTTCATGGAATGGATGTAACTTTGCTGATTTGGTATTTCCGTTTTTCCTATTTATTGTAGGTTTGTCGATCGTTTTTTCGTTAAAAAGCAGTAAATTATCCTTAGAACATCATAATTCTGTAATCTTTAAAGTTTTGTTAAGAGGGGTTAAACTGTTTGGTATAGGACTTTTAATTAATTTTTTAGCAACTTGGGATTTGGTAAACTTAAGAATACCAGGGGTATTACAAAGAATTGCCATTGTTTTTGTGGTTTGTGCAATGGTTTATTTAAAAACAAATTGGCGACAACAACTCATTATCTCCTGCGTTGTATTAATCGTTTATACTTTAGTTCTTTTATTAATTCCGGTACCAGGTGCCACAGAAGTGGTTTTATTACCAGGTAAAAATATTGCAGCTTGGGTAGATGGACTTGTTCTTGAAGGCCACATGTGGTCAATAACTAAATTATGGGATCCAGAGGGTGTTTTAAGTACGTTTCCAGCAATTATTTCGGGTTTGTTGGGGGTACTAGCAGGAAATTTGCTTTCTAGTGAAACACCAGTCAACTTTAAATTAAAGTGGTTTATTACAAGTTCTTTGGGATTGGTAATAGTTGGTTACATTTTAAAATTTGTAATACCAATTAATAAAAGTCTTTGGACTTCCACTTTTGTGCTTTTTACAACAGGTGTTGCATTATTTTTCTTAGTCTTGTGTTACTATGTTTTAGATGTTAAGTTAAAACGAAATTTTACTTACCCTTTTATTGTATTTGGCAAAAACGCTATCGCTGCTTACCTAATGTCAGAAATATTTACAATAATTGTTTATCAAATACAAGTTGCACCTGACTTAACTTTTAAGGCATGGTTGTTTGAACAAACAGCCTTACTCAATTTGGGGAACTTTAATGCCTCACTATTAATTGCGGTTTCTTGGGTGTTTCTTTGTTATCTACCTAATTGGGTATTATATAAAAAACGTATATTTATAAAAGTTTAAATTTTAAGCTAATTTTATTCCATGTCAACTAAAATCAAGACTTTCGTTGAGTACCAACAACAGTACGAATTGAGTATTTCTAATCCTGAAGCGTTTTGGGCTGATAAAGCAGATAGCTTTGTATGGCGTAAAAAATGGGATAAGGTGTTAGAATGGAATTTTGAAGATCCTAATATTCAGTGGTTCATAAATGGTAAATTGAATATTACTGAAAATTGTATTGATAGGCATTTGTCTACTAAAGGTGATAAAACAGCTATTATATGGGAACCAAATAATCCTGATACTCCTGTAAGGAAGCTAACCTATAATGAACTTTATCTGGAGGTAAGCAAATTTGCAAATGTGCTAAAAAACAATAATGTAAAAAAAGGTGACAGGGTGTGTTTGTACATGCCAATGGTACCAGAACTTGCAATTGCAGTATTAGCTTGTGCTCGTATTGGTGCGATACATTCTGTTGTTTTTGCGGGGTTTTCTTCTAATTCACTTGCAGACAGAATAAAAGATTCCAAAGTTTCACTTGTTGTAACAAGCGATGGAGCCTATAGAGGGAATAAATCAATGGGGATTAAAAAAATTGTTGATGAAGCCATTGTTTCTTGCCCAACAGTTGAAAAAGTTATTGTATACCAACATACCAATGAACCTGTCCATTTGGTTGAAGGTCGTGATGTGTGGTGGACGGAAGAGATGAATAAAGTTAGCAGTACTTGTGAACCTGAAATTATGGATTCAGAAGATCCTTTGTTCATATTGTATACATCTGGTTCCACTGGAACACCTAAAGGTGTACTTCATACCACAGGTGGATATATGGTTTATGTAGACTATTCATTTCAAAATATATTTCAGGTAGAAGATAACAGCGTTTATTGGTGTACTGCTGACATCGGTTGGATAACAGGTCATTCATATTTAACTTATGCGCCTTTATTAGCTGGGGCTACTACTATTATTTTTGAGGGCGTACCAACGTTTCCAGATGCTAGTAGATTTTGGCAAGTAATTGATAAACATAATGTTACACACTTTTATACAGCTCCAACAGCTATTAGGTCTTTGATGAGTTTTGGGCTAGAACCTCTTGAAAACAGTAAGTTGGATTCTTTAAAAGTGTTAGGGTCGGTTGGAGAGCCAATAAACGAAGAAGCTTGGCATTGGTATCATAATCACGTGGGTAAAGGCAATTGTCCAATTGTAGATACTTGGTGGCAAACCGAAACAGGAGGAATCCTTATATCACCTCTTGCAGGCATCACACCAACAAAACCATCTTATGCTACCTTACCGTTGCCTGGTGTGCAGCCGATTATAGTAGATACAGATGGCAATGAACTCTTAGGAAATAATGTGGAGGGCAATTTGTGTATGAAATTTCCTTGGCCATCTATAATTAGAACTACTTATGGTGATCATGAGCGTTGTAGACAAAATTATTTTTCTACCTATAAAGGTCTATATTTTACAGGTGATGGATGTCGTAGGGATGAGGACGGTTATTATCGTATTTTGGGTAGAGTTGATGATGTTATAAATGTTTCTGGACATCGTATGGGTACTGCAGAAGTAGAAAATGCAATAAATGAACACGATGATGTAATAGAATCGGCTGTGGTAGGTTATCCACATGATATAAAAGGGCAGGGTATTTATGCCTTTGTCATATGTGACAACACTACCAAAAATGTAGAGACACTTAGGGTAGAAATTACCAATGTGGTGGCAAAAATAATCGGCCCTATTGCTAAACCTGATAGAATACAGGTAGTCAGAGGTTTACCAAAAACTCGGTCAGGTAAAATTATGCGTAGAATATTGCGAAAGGTAGCAGAAGGTGATATTTCTAGCTTGGGAGATACTAGTACACTATTAGACCCTACGGTAGTAGATGATATAATTAAAGGGGCGCTAGTGCCCTTAAAGGCTTAATTGTATAAGACATCAGCAAGAATGATTTTGAAAAATATTTCTTCTTGCTGATTTCTTTTAAGTTTAGTTACTAGGTTTAGCACCAAAGTAGGGTTTGATATTGGTATTAATCCAATCCAGTAGAACTTTAGTTTTGTTTATTACAGAGCCCTTTTATAAAATGCAAGGTTGCAAAACTGCTGATCTGACCCATTGGGCCTAATATATTGTAATCTCCCCCATGTGTAGCCCAAGGAAGTGTAACAAGAAAATGAGGTATTTCCCATTTTTTTAAATGTTTTATCAACCTTGTATTATGGTCATAAGCTACCATTTCATCCCGTTTGCCGTGAATCATAAGAACAGGTGGAGTATTATAACTGACTATATTTGAAGCGGTTGCATTTGTATAGTTCTCGGGAACCTCATTGTAGGTACCTCCCAAATAATTTTCCAACACTTTTCTTGAATCTAAAATCCAAGGATTGCCAGGTGCTGCATAACCCCAAACTAAATCAGCGGGGGTATAATATGCAATAATCCCTTTGATGGCCTCTTTACCTAAAATGCAACCTGTGCATAAAGAGATTTGCCCTCCTGCCGACCTTCCCAATAAAAAAATATTATCAGGATTAATATTAAAGTTTTTAGAATTTGTTTTAAGAAATGCTACAGCTTTTGTCAAGTCTTCTATGGGTGCTGGGAATTTATAATTTGGTGCTAATCTATAATTAATGGCGGCTACAGTAATATTTTCATTTGCTAAAATTGTATTCAATTCGGGGAGCTGTTCGTAATTACCACTGTCCCACGCTCCGCCATGTACAACAATCACACAAGGTTGTCTTTTTGTACTTTTATTTTGATATAATTGCAATTTAAGTTCATTGATTTCGTCATAGGTGATAGTTATTGGCGATTGTAATTTAACTGTATTGTAAAATAATTTTGGTATGGAATAAGCACGGTTTTGTGATTGGTAGTTGTATGAAAATGCATCATTTAATGAATTTTCGAGTGTATTTGAGATTAAAAATGCCCTATAATGAATGCTCGCTAATAGAGCAACGGCTAAGAATGCAATTAATATGGCTATAGAAAATTGAGAGTCGTGGTAAAAAAATAATGTGCCTATAATTAAAATTATGTAGAAGTGGCTATACTCGGTAATGAGTACCGTGAGTTTCCAAATAAAATTAGTGAATGCAGGTAACAACACTAATATAGTAGGTAGACAGAATAACAAAAACAGTAATATCATTATCTAGAAATGTTTATCCAATTATTATCCATTTTTCCACCAATTTCTACTGAATTCACGCTTAATTGGCCAGTTTTTATTTTTTAGAATAAGTGGAATGTATCCATGTGCTTCTTTTGCGGACAAACTTTGAAAATAACGATTGTCGTCGGTTAATATCAACGAATAGTATTGAGATTCTCGAATTTCAACCAAATCAGCAAATGGAAGCTTATTTTGGTAGTTGTTGTTTTCCAACTTAGAAATTAAAGTAGGTGTCAATGATTGGAGATTTCTATTTTCTTGGGAGTTTTCCTTGGCTGTGTTTTGAATATGCCAGGAATATATTAAAAACTCTTTTAATAGTTTTGGCCCAAGATGTTTTGATTCAGCCACATTTAATTGATTTGGAAAAATGCTTGTTACTAAAATCATTTTTTCACGTGCGCGGGTAATAGCAACATTGAGACGATTTTGTCCTCCATCTAAATTTAGACTACCAAAGTTCATAGCAAATTTGCCACTTTTACTTGGGCCATAACCAATTGAAAATATTATAATATCCCTTTCGTCTCCTTGGACATTTTCTATATTTTTAACAAATAAACTTTTTGGTAAAATAATATTTTTCTCATTAAAACGCTCTTCTATAAGGTCTTGAATTAGCTTTTGTTGTTTATAGTTAAATGTTATAATTCCAATTGAAAGCACAGGATAATCTTTGGTGTATTTTTCTACCCAAAACACTACCTCTTGAGCTTCCATTATATTTGTATTATTATCCCACAATCCTTCCACTTTTTGGTAAACGATGGCTGGGATGTTGTTATTCATGTCGTCTTTAAATGGAATTAAAGAAAGTGTATTTTTATAAAAATGTTGGTTAGAAAACTGAATTAAAGATAAATAACGGCTTCTATAGTGCCCTGTCAACATTATTTGTGGTAAATAACGGATACTCAAATCCAGCAGGGAATCAATTTGTAAATCGCTATGGTCAAGGTCCTCCTCCCACCTAGGCTGGTAAAGATCATTTGGCTGCAACTGTTGTGAGTCACCCACAATTAGAAGTTGTTTCCCTCTACACATGGATGGAATTCCTTCTTCAACAAAACACTGCGAAGCTTCATCAAATATTACAATATCAAAAACAGTATTTAATGGAAAGATAGATGAGATGGTGTCAGGTGATGCAAGCCAACAAGGCATTAAATCAAATACCTCTGAATGAAATTTTTCTAATAACTGTCTAAGGGGTAATATTTTCTTTTTTTTGGTGACTTCATGGAGTAGATTCCTGTAACTTACTCTGTTTTTTAATCTGTTAAAAGTAAGGTCTTTATATGTGTTTTCTTTTGCCTTTAACAACAGAATGTGCGTTGATAATACCTGTTTTTGAATTATTAATTCTTGAAGTTCATTTTCAATATCTTCAATTTTTGGAGTCGAGACCATTCGTAATACTGGATAAATTGCCTCAATATGAGAGATCCAACTTAGCTGTACACTTTTTTCTAAAACTGCTATTTTTTCGTCAATGGAATTAATATGATGTGTGCTATGTAATAACTCAAACGCTATTTTTTTTTCTACATGAGTTAGCGACTCGTTTATAAGATCATATTCTGAGAGTTCGTCAAGGTCATGGGTTAATGAAGCAATAAGTTCATCAGCTAAATGCGTCGCCAGTAGCCAATTAATTTGATTTGGATGTAATCTGTTACTGGCCTCTACTATTAGCGGATAAGAAGAGTCGCACAAATTAACCCAATCATTAACTTCCTTGCTGAAAGTAACAATATTAGAATTTTTAAGCCATTTTTTTAATAATAGTTCTTCGGTTACACCTAGGCTGATTGCTTGTTCCATGGTTGCCATTAACATCCATTTTTTATTGGTCCATAATTCCAGCTCTTCCTCGGTTATTGGCACTTCACCGGGGTTTATTCCAATTTTAGCCAATTCTTCTTTACTGTGGTCAAGATTAATTCTATTCTCTAAACGAGATTTTAATATTACTAAGCCAGCACGGTTAACTTTAAGATTATTAGATTTTAATTCCTGAATTAATAATGGTGGTTTTTTTTCAAAAATTTGCCATTTTTTTTCATAAAATTGATTTTTAGTAGCTTTTAGTGCCTCATCACATACGTTTAAAAGATGTAGAGGACTCGCTTTTCCTTTATACCAATCTGTTATTAACCAATTCTTATATTCAAAAACAGTTTTTTCAAATTGTCTTTTTAGCTTTTTTTTATACAACTGCAATTTAAGTATCTCAATATCAGAATCGCTATTCAGTTTTTGAACAAGCTCAGTTAAAATTGTTGTATTCTTTTTTAAGTCTTTAATGTCGGTTATAGAGGTTAATGTTAGGCCGAATTTTTGAAAATATTCAATTATTATTCGGTTATTATTGGTAATTTTTAAAATTACCTCCTTAAAATTGGGTATTTCTTCATAACTAGTATGGCTCATGCTTACCCGATTTTTCCACAGATAATCATCCCTTTCAAATTTAATTGCATATCGAAGCCAAGATCTTAATACACTTGTATATTTTGGCAAATCAATAGGCCTAATGGATTTATAATCATGATTTAACGTAAGGAGAGAGGTTGTGCCTCTACTTTTAAGATATAATTCTTTTATCGAAATTCCCGCAATAGAGGTATCGAATAGTGCTTTTTTAAAGCTTTCTAGCTCCGTGGTTAGCTGGTCTATCTTTCTGCTAATTTGTTTAAAATCTTTCTCTAGAAATACCGTGTCTAAAGCACTATTTTCAATTTGATATTGGTCGATTGCCTCTATTTGTGTCGCTAATTGAGTATATAAGGATTTTCTATCACCTTTATGATCATGCACGAGTGACACATAAGCACCAATTCCTATTCTTGCAAGCCGTTCATATACTACATCTAATGCCACGCGTTTACTACAAGCTAACAATACTTTTTTGTTATTGGCGATGTGGTCGCAAATAATATTGGCTATCAATTGGCTTTTACCTGTACCCGGTGGCCCTTGAACAACCAAGGAATTACCATTTTTAATAAATTCTATTGCTTTTTCTTGTGAACCATCAAGTTCAAGTGGAGTGATTAGTTTTTCTTCTTTTATTTTTTGAGAGGAACTGTTTTTGGAAATAAAAAAAGATTCTAAATCTGCTGCTGGTGGATTTTGAATGAGTGCTGTATAGTCATCATACAAGTAGGAGCCTGCTTGAGGGTAAATACCTAATACCGCTTCAGGAATCAATTTAAGTATTCCAGCCGCAAAGTTGGCTTCAAATTGATCTTTTTTGTAATTCTCGAAGGTTTGGAGTTTTTCTTCAAACAGTAATTGGTTAAATTGAACCTGTAAGGAGCTTGACTTAAGCAGTTGATAAAGATTAGTGAGGAATACCCTTGGTTCTTCTTCTATCTCTTCCCACTGGTGTTCGAAAAGACTTTTATCAAGTGCAATTTGATTGTAGTGTGCATAGGCTAACAAAAAACTTTTGTTAAACTGTGCAACAGGGTTAGACCTAGATTGTATAACCCATTGTCCCTCATATATTTCTATTGAAACTGGAAAAAATAGGAGAGGGCAACGTACGGTCGTGCCATCTACAAGCTTGCCATGAACAAACGGATATCCTAGGTATAAATCTTGTGACCCTCTTTCGGAAACAATGAAATTGACTTTTCTTAGTAAAAGTTTTAATTTTTGGCTGAAAGCATTTACATGAGAATTTCTACTATCAGCTTCGTCGAGCAAATTGATATCCTTTTTGCCAAGTAACAAGCTTTTTATATAATTAAAAGAAGGTTTGTTAGTTAAAAAATCAAGTTCATGTATATCTAAATCCTGCTCATTGTATAGCCTGAGTTGCAAAATGGATTTATTGCTACCAGTGAGATTGGTAAGTTTTTTTTGTAATGAATTTAAAAATTGAAGCACTCGTAGATTAATTGAACAATTGCAATTTAGTTTTTTTTAATTAAAGTTAAGAATTGGAATGGTGGTCTTTTACTTACTGTTTTAACGATCAAAACTCAATCTCATTCCCTTTTGTGTTTCATTGAATTGGCCGTAAGAATAAGCCAAGTGTCCTGATACAATGGTATTTTCTACGGTGGATTGAAAAATATGTCCTTCAAATGGCGACCATCCGCAGGCATAAAGTATATTTTCTTTAGATACCTTATAAGGTTTAGATAGATTTACTATGGCCAAATCGGCATAATATCCTTCTCTAATAAAACCTCTTTTTTCAATTTGAAACAAGGTAGCTACATCGTGACTCATTTTCTTAGCAATGTGGGTAAGGCTTATTTTCCCTTGGTTATAAAAATCTAACATTGCAATGAGAGAGTGTTGCACCAAAGGTCCTCCAGAAGGAGCTTGCAAATAAGGTTGTTCTTTTTCAGCAATAGTATGTGGAGCGTGGTCAGTAGCAATTACGTCGATTGTTTCATCTAAAATTGCCTTAAAAATCGCCTCACGGTCTGTTGCAGTCTTAACTGCAGGATTCCATTTGATATAATTACCTTTGGTAGCATAATCAGTATCGGAAAACCATAAATGATGGATACAAGCTTCTGCTGTTATTCTTTTATCTTTTAGCGGAATGGTGTTGTTAAATAGCTCCAATTCTTTGGCAGTTGAAATATGTAAAATATGTAATTTAGTGCCATGTTTTTTGGCCAAATTAACTGCAAATGAAGAGGAAAGATAACACGCCTCAGCACTTCTAATTAGTGGGTGATCTTGTGCAAAAATGTTGTCTCCTTTTTCACTTTTAAGTCGTGCTAAATTTTGTTTTACCGTGGGATCGTCTTCACAATGGGTAGCAATAAGCATATCAACCTCACTAAAAATTTTTTCCAAAGCCAAAGGATTGTCCACCAACATATCGCCTGTGGAACTTCCCATAAATATTTTAATTCCGCATACTTCTTTTTTGTTCGTTTTAAGCAATTCCTCTAGGTTGTGGTTGGTAGTGCCCATAAAAAATGAATAGTTGGCTAAAGAGGTTGTGGAGGCTTTGTCGTATTTATCAGCCAGCAAGGCTTGTGTGGTAGCTGAAGGCACTGTATTGGGCATTTCCATAAACGAGGTAACTCCACCAGCTACAGCAGCCTTGGCCTCTGAGTAAATATTTCCTTTGTGGGTAAGTCCTGGTTCCCTAAAATGCACTTGGTCATCTATACAACCCGGAAACACATGCTTTCCTTCCGCATTTATTTCTATATCAGCGGCTTCATTAATGCTAGAATCAATTTTAACTATTATACCATTTTTTATAAGTATATCAGCTTCAGAAATTTTTCCTTCATTCACTAAAGTGCCATTCTTAATAATTATTGAACGCATAACAATACAGTTTTTTTGATAATCAAAATTAGTAAAAACTAGTGGTAGATAGATTATTGGGGCAAAATTTAAATTTATCGAACTAGTAATCGTCAAAAAATATAAATCTTTAAAGATTAAGTACAACGTTTAATGGCAAATTATAATGTTTACATCAATTCGTTTTTTTTAGAGGTAATCTATATATAAATTTGATTTCAAATTTTTAATATTAAAGCATGTTTAAAAAGGTCTATAAAATTTTTTCTATTTTAATTGGCCTTACTTTAGTGTTTATGATTATTAAAATGGTAAGCAATTTTGATGCTTCAGTTGATTTGAAGCGCTTTTTGTATGCCATTAATCCTTGGAAAGTTGCAATTTCTTGTTTTGCATACTTTTTTTCTCATTTTTTAAGATCCTTACGAATAGCCATATTACTAGGTAGGCAAGATTTTAGCATGATTAGCCTTATCAGCAAGCAGTTTTATACCAATGCGGTTAACCTAATTGTACCCTTCAAATTAGGAGAATTTTATAGAATTCTTGAATTTAACAAATTAATTTTGGATCCTAGGCAAACTTTTCTTACTGTAATCGCCGAAAGAGCATTGGATTTTATATTTCTCTTTGCAGGTTTATTTATTTCGTTATATTACTCGCATTATGGCATATTTGATTTTAAATTTACCATTACCATAGGTGTTGTTTTTATTGTTTCGGTTTTGTTTATTTACTACGTATTGCCCGAAAACATACGATCGCTTAATTTATTTTTGGCCAAACGCTATTCTAAAAATTGGGTAGTGAATGTATTAGCTACAAATTATAAAGTTCACACAGCCATCGAGAATATTAAGCACATCATTAGCGAAAAACCTTCTACTATTTTTATGCTAACCTTGCTTATTTGGCTTTGTGAGGTTTTTGGTTTCTTGTTTGTAACAGACTTTTTACCATATAATCAGGTAATTTTGTTGTCGTTTTTGGTTTTTTTGTCTGGGTTAATCCCGTCAGCCTCTTTAGGATTAGGGGGCTTGCAAGGGGCGTTTTATTTGATATTTTTGGTGCAGCCTACATTTCCTCATTTAGCATTGTCCATTCTTTACCAACTTTATATTTTTTTACCTGCCATTGTATTAGGTAGTATTGTTTATGTGGTTTTTAAATGGCGTGAAAATAAAATGAACAGGCTTTAAAATGGAAAATAATTAATGTTAACTACAATAATTTATCTGGACTTTCCACAACTACCCACCGATATCAAATCTGTGGTGGACATAGAATATTTAAGTGACTTAATACATAGAAAAAAGAAACTTTGGGAAAGTCACAAAGCTATGTATGCCGAGCTCGAATTAAATGATTTTAATTTAGTAAGAAATGAACTGAAACTGGACGAAGTTATCGATTATCTCGCTAACAGCCCTATTGAGTGGGTAGTAATTCATTCATCACGTTTTGCGGTAACTAATAAAGACCATTTTTTGACTTTTCTTAAAAAGATCAATTTTATTGATAAGGATTTAGCAGTATTTGACTTTGAAGATGTAAAATCATTTGCTAAACTGAGTAAGAAAGCTGCACTATCTGTTTTAAGGGCTATCCAGCAAGATATAGACAACGAAGTTAAAATTTTGAAAGATGTTTTTTCGAAATTTGAGGCATTTAAATTAGAAGATTTTTATATTGAAATCGGTAATTACATAGATTTTATTTCCTATTTACAAAGCAATTTTGAGCTGAGATACTTTAATGCTATTGAAAAACAAGAGAATATTATCACAAAAAAGTCTACCGATAAAGCCAAATTAAAACGGGAATTTGATTACCATCAATTTTTGCCTGAGGATATCTCCATTTTTTTTATTAGACCATTTTCGTTTGAAGAACATGAGCACTTTTCGCAGTATAAAATGCAAAGGCTTAATATCCCGGACCTAGCGTTACAATGGATACATTATTCTATTGGTGATAAGGAGTTTAAGGTTTTACTAAATAAACTTTTTAATTATGTCAAATCAAGGCCAGAAATTGAAGTTACACCACAAGAATGTGGCCAAAATGCTACAGAATTGTATATAAATAAACTTAAAGAACGGGTGTCGAAGCTTAAAACCACCGAAGTTTATACAAAAGTTGAACACATTATAAAAATATCAACAAATTACCCTAGTATAGATGAAATATTTGATAATTATTTAAAAGTTTATCACCGACTGCAAGGAAAGACCAAAAATTCTACCAAATTGGTTTTAGGTCATGGAGATTTTTGTTTTTCTAACATGCTGTATGACAAAAGAATAGATTTGCTTAAGTTGATAGATCCAAAAGGGGGAAGCACAAAATCGGATGTTTACATGGACGAATATTACGATTTGGCAAAGCTTTCGCATTCAGTACTAGGAAACTACGACTTTATAAACAATGGATTATTTGAACTTGACTTTGACAGTGATCTAATTTTATCATTAAAAATAGACAATTTAACCTTGCTCAAACAAAAACAAGCTGCTTTTAAGGCAATTTTGCAACAATATGGTTTTAACTATGAGCTAGTTAGATTATACGAGGCCTCATTGTTTCTGAGTATGTTACCTTTGCATATCGATAACCAAAAGAAAATAGTCGCTTTTATACTTACCGCAATACAAATTTTAAAAGAACTAGACAATGCTTAAAAATTTCAAACTTGATTTTCGATTTTCTATTCAAAAGTTAATTTTTATAACGATATTTTTCTTTTCAATATTTCCCTTGTTATTTAATTTGCCTTTCAGAATACATCTTGATTTGCCATGGGAGGGTGCCTACCGCATGTACCTTGGACAAATGCCTTATAGAGATTTTGGGATGCCATTAGGGTATGGATTTTTTATAGTACCTCTAGTTTGTTTCTATATTTTTGGTCCTACTTTAAAATCGCTTATTGTGGCGCAAGCAATAATCACTTTTGTGGGTTGTTATGCTTTTAAAGGTATTTTACAAAAGCTTGAATTGGATAAAGAAAAGATATTTATATCAGTTTTGGTATTTTGTTTAAGTTACAGTTTTTTGTTTTTTTGGCCTTGGTATAATAACACTGCACTTACCTATGAATTGATTGGAATTTATTTTCTTCTCGCAGCATTTAAAGATCTTACTTTTAATACCAAATTAATTAAGTTGTTTGTCTCCGCAGGGTTTATAGTACTTTGTTTTCTCACAAAACAGGATTATGGTGGGTTGGCCATTTTGTTTGTATTAGTTTTAGGTGTTTTTCAAGGTGTTCATACCAAAAAATGGGAAATACCACTGTACTATATTGGTTTTATCATCCTGTCTTGTTTGTTGTTGGTGCTTCCTGTGATGGGTAAAGATTTTTTTTATTGGTTTAATTATGGACAAGCACCACACGAAAGCCGATTAAAAGCATCGACCATTGTGAACGAAATAATGGCTAACTCAGAATGGGAAAAATTCTATTTATTTATGGTGATTTTGGTTATTTTGCATAAGTGGAAAAAGGTTAAAAAGTCTTTGTTACAACTAGTTGCCGTTGAGCCTAAATACAATACAAAATTGATTCTCTTTATTCTTTTGGCGTTGGGCATGATTTTTCAAGCATTAATTACTAAATCGACCAGTGGTAACTCATTGGCTAATACCACTTATTATCATGCTTTTGGTCTTGCTTTGGCATTAAGTGTTATCAGTTTCAAATTTGAACTTAAAAACAAATATTTTTTAGTTTTTATAGTTTTGGGTTGTTTTATTTGGTGGTCGGGCATGTATTGGAAATACGCTGGAAGAATGTTTAATACTACACCATTACCTCCAGGCCTTGTAATAAAGGATTCTACCACCAATGCCACCGAAATGAATTATGTAAAACATGATTTTTCAAGTATGAAGGGTGCTAAATTGCCCCAAGGTACTGTAGATGGTATTAAAAGGTTACAGGTTATGCCTGTTTTTGCAGATTCAGTTAATAGACCACTTGTACTTAATATGACCGAACTCACTATGTTGGCAAAAGAGTTAAACTACGAACCAATTAAAAATTTGCCACTTTGGTATCATGTGGGAGTTGGTATTTTTGATAAACAATTAGATTCAATTGCTGCTAACACGGTATCTAAAAAATATGACGTGGTTCTATTTGAAGAGATTCCTAGTTTGGATAATTTTTTTCCTGAACGAATCAGAGATAGTTTAAGGGTATATTATCAGCTTCAAGATGCTTTTTTAGCTCCAAGAAAAGAAGGTGACTCTGTAATAGAAGTTTATGTTAAAAAATAGTCCAACGCTTTCACTTGTTATCCCATGTTACAATGAGGCTGACAATATTCCATTAATCTTTCAAAGATTAAAAGAAATTTTGCCAGAATCTCTTGACGTGGAAGTTTTATTGGTTAATAATGGTTCCAAAGATAATTCAAAATTCGTTTTTGATGAGCAACTTCAAAAGGCACATGATAATAGAATAAAGGTGGTTAATGTGGCTGTAAATCAGGGTTATGGTTTTGGTATTTTAGCGGGTCTTGCAGATGCTACCGCGGATGTACTAGCCTGGACCCATGCAGATATGCAGACAGATCTTAAAGATGTAATTACAGCTTTTGAAACGTACCTCAAACATAATGACCCAAAAGTCTTTGTAAAAGGAAAACGTAAAAGTCGTGCTTTTGGTCCATTGTTTTTTACTGCCTGTATGGGGTGGGTAGCCTCCTTGGCCTTAAAACAATCTTTAGATGATATTGGCGCACAACCAAAATTATTTAGTCGTCTGTTTTACGAAACTTATTTAAAAGAAAAGGCTCCTTACGACTTCTCTCTTGATTTATATGCACAATATTGGGCAAAACGAGAAGGAAGAATAGTTGATTTTCCAGTATATTTTGCAAATAGATTGCATGGAGAGGCCAAGGGTGGAGGAAGTATTGCTACAAGGATTAAAGTTAGCAAACGAGTATGGAAATTTATTTTTGAACTTAGAAAACATCTTCAACTCTAATTTGATTTCAAAATCAACAAGAGGCATGTCAGGGTAATTTTTTGTATATTAGAAATGTCTATTAATCTCCATTTATTGTACAAATTATTTAAAAAACCATGGTATTTTTTTATTCAATAATTGTAATAATTTAATATAGTGCAATTATTGTTAGTTTATTTTTGATGTAACATCTTATAATACATATATTTACGAAGGATATATTTTTTATATTTATTCTTCTGATATGAAAATAACAAGATTTATTTTTGTTTTAATTCTTTTGTCTTTTTATACATATGCACAAAGGATGTTAATTAACTCCGACACCCTATCATTTAAATATGCTAATGAAGAGATTAAAGCTAGTTTTGAGAATTTGCCACTAGCTGCAGAAAATTTGGAATTGATAATTTACTATAAGGTAAAAGTTAATCCAATAAGTTGGCGTTTTTATAGTTCCTATTGCTGTTCTGAAAAAAATGGCCGTTGCTTAGAAAGTTGTACTCAGGAAGAGAAAGGAACGTTTAATGGAAGTATGTATTGTAGATTTCCATACGACAAACAAAACTATTTCTATCTGCCACCCAACGAAAGCACGGACTTGGTTACTTATACCTACAACCTATCAAAAGACAGCATAAATCAATTAATACAAAGTGGAAAAAAGCTTACGATAGGTATATTTTCACCAGCAGAAAATTATTCCGTCATTTCTAATAACTATTATTATATTAAAACAGGGAATGGGGTAAATTTAGATACAAAACCACAAGTAATTGTACAACTCAAATACAATTCTTTCGTTCCCTTAGCTACTAGTTTGTTTTCAGCAACCATTAAAAATAATATACTCGAATTCACCAAACCAACCTCAAATTGTAAGGAAATTGACCTACTTTTTGCCACTGATGGTATAAATTTTTTCAAATTATCATCCTTGGACTGTGATACTAATCTTTTTTTGTTAGAGAATGATGGAAAATATCAAATAAAGTATGTTACCACTTCAGGGGAAACCATTTACGGTAACATTGTGGACTATAAAGTAGAGAATAATGATATAAACTTCACCGTTACAGATGGACTAATACATTTTGTTGGTAATTCTATACTAGATGTAGTAAAAATTACCAATATTCAAGGACAAGAATTAGCCTTTGATTATTATCAAAATTGTATAAATTTGAAACAACAACTAGGTCAAGTTGTATTAGTTCATTATATAGCAAATAATTCTAACTACAAGGTTGTTAAAATAAAAATCGAGTAAGTTGCTAAAACAATTATTGAATTGTATTTTATTCATTTTAGAACTTTATTGTATTGTTTTTTAGCTGTTACGCTACAAACCTATGCTCAAGATTCGCTTTTGAATCTGTTATTGGCTAAAGATACCGCAGCTATAATACGTAAAGTAATCCAGAGTCCTGACAAGTACAAACTTCAAATCATTTATACACAAATAGATAGAGATCAGTTGTCGGGTATAATAAACACCGAGACCTTTACATATAGAAATAGATCTGCTGAATATTTTTATCCTGCAAGCATGGTCAAATTGCCATGTGCAGCACTTGCGCTTGAAAAAATTAATAGTTTAAACAGAAAGGATATTACTTTAAATACAGCATTTAAGCCTACAAGTAATTATAAATGTTGGCCTAATGCCAAATATCTAAGGTATGTAAAACCCCAATCATTGGCCAATTTAATACCAAAATTATTTGCTGTAAGTGACAATGAGGCATATAATTATATTTATGAGTTAATTGGTCAAAAATACATCCATGAACGATTCTCAAAGATGGGTTTTGATTCTGCTAGGATTATTCAAAAATTTACAAGTTGCACTCCCACCAATAATCGCACCACGGGACCAGTAGCATTTTATAAAAAGCAACAACTTTTTTACGTACAGCCTAAAGAAACATTTGCAAAAGAATTACAAATTCCATTGTCTAACACGGTTTTAGGAACTAGATACATAGGTGCTAACAAAATTAACAATTATGGAATTGATTTTAAATTCAGTAATTACTTATCGCTAAATATGTTACATACATTTTTAATGGCGATTATTGAACCAGCCGCTCTTCCCATTAATCAAAGATTTAAATTAAGAAAAAGTGATTATCTTTTTCTTAAAGATGCAATGAGAAAATATCCTCGGGATTTGCCTCAAGAAAAGTACCATGATAACCTTAAATACCCAGATGGTTATGCTAAATATATTGGTTATGGAAATGGGGAGATCCCACTGGATAGTGGTGTAACCATTTATAATAAGGTGGGCGAATTTTACGGATATTTAACGGATTGTGCTTATATTGAAAATACTGATAAAAAAGTCTCCTTTTTTGTGTCTGCGGTGATCTATGTTAATGAAAATGATGTAATTAACGATGGTGTTTATGAGTATAAACAAATAGGACTACCCTTCCTACATCGATTGGGTCAAATATTATATAATTACGAATTAAAACGAAACAATACATCTACCAGATAATTTCTGTAATGTTATTACTTTTTAAGTAGTTATTGCATTTGCTAAAATGTTTATTCCCCCAAAAACCATTATGTGCGGATAGGGGAGAGGGATGAGCCGATTTAAGGATTAAATGTTTATTCGAATCAATAACCAATCCTTTTTTTTGTGCATAACTTCCCCATAGGATAAAAACAATCTTTTCTTTTTTTTCAGAAATATGCTTAATTACAGCATCAGTAAAAGTTTCCCATCCTTGGTTTTGATGTGACCCAGCTTGATTTGCCCTTACAGTAAGGGTGGAGTTTAACAACAAGATTCCTTGTTTTGCCCATCTTTCGAGGTTACCTGATTCTGGAATGGCTATATCTAAATCCGAATTAAGTTCTTTAAATATGTTAATTAAAGATGGTGGTTTTGGGATTCCATCATTAACTGAAAAACATAGTCCATTAGCTTGACTTGGCGCATGATATGGATCTTGACCCAAAATCACCACTTTTAGTTGCTCAAAACCACAATGGTCAAAGGCACTAAATATTTTATTGCCTGGCGGATATATAACTTTTTTCTCCGCTACCTCTAATTTGATAAAATCGGTTAATGATTTAAAATAAGGCTTATTAAACTCTGCTTCGAGTTGTGTTTGCCAAGAGGTAGCTATTTTTACTTGCATCGCGTCAATTTTATCTTCCCATCATTTTCATTTTGCTTGACATTGCAGCGGGATTCATTTTATTCATATTTTTCATCATTTTACGCATTTGGTCAAACTGTTTCATTAAATTGTTGACCTGAGTTATACTCGTTCCACTGCCTTTGGCAATTCTATTTTTTCTATTCCCCGAAATAATATCAGGATTTGCCCTTTCTTCAGGGGTCATAGATTGAATAATGGCCTCAATAGGTTTAAAGGCGTCTTCATTAATCTCAACATCTTTCATCATGTTGCCCATACCTGGTATCATACCCATAATGTCTTTGATGCTGCCCATTTTTTTAATTTGCTGCATTTGAGATAAAAAGTCCTCAAAGTCAAATTGATTTTTACGTATCTTTTGGTTTATTCTTCTAGATTCCTCCTCGTCAAATGCTTCCTGTGCCTTTTCTACCAGCGAAACCACATCCCCCATGCCAAGGATTCGATTTGCCATTCTATCTGGGTAAAACTGGTCAATGGCTTCCATTTTTTCTCCAGTACTGAGGTATTTGATTGGTTTATCAACTATAGATTTTATCGATAAAGCAGCACCACCCCTTGAGTCACCATCCATCTTGGTAAGTACCACTCCATCAAAATTAAGTCGGTCGTTGAAGGACTTGGCTGTATTTACTGCATCTTGACCAGTCATGGCATCTACTACAAAAAGAATCTCACTCGGTTTTAAAGCTTCTTTTATGTTTGCTACCTCCTGCATCATTACCTCATCTATGGCAAGACGGCCCGCTGTATCTACAATAACTATTTTTTTACCATTCTTTTTGGCAAAATCTATTGCGTTTTTTGCTATGCTTACTGGATTTTTATTTTCTGTCTCGGTGTATACTTCTACACCAACTTGCTCTCCCAGTACCTTAAGTTGATTGATAGCTGCAGGTCTATATACATCACAAGCAGCTAATAAGACTTGCCTTCCACTTTTCTTAAGCATATTGGCTAGTTTCCCAGAAAATGTCGTTTTCCCCGAACCTTGTAAACCAGCTATTAAAATTACCGCAGGATCACCTTTTAAGTTGATGTCTGTCTTGCTGCCTCCCATTAATGCAGCAAGTTCTTCATATACTATTTTTACCAAAAGTTGTCCAGGAGATACGGCAATCAGTACCTCACGACCAATGGCTTTTTCCTTAATAGAATCAGTTACTTGTTTAGCAACTTTATAATTAACGTCAGCATCTAACAATGCTTTTCTAATTTCTTTTACCGTTTGTGCAACGTTGATTTCAGTTATTCTACCTTGGCCTTTAAGCGTTTTAAATGCTTTCTCTAACTTGGAACTTAAACTCTCAAACATCAGATTCTTTTATTTAGCAATTTTTTTGAAAATGGTTGCAAATATAACTCATTAGCTTTGAATTATCTAGTTTTATAAGTTTACAAATTTTGTTGAAAATAATATTAGTTGATTCGGATAAAAAGGTGTTTGTTTTATTTAAGAATGTACCTTAAATCTGTAAATCCTTTAAAAAAAATCCATTAACGGTTGAATATGGCTAAACTTACAAATTTTGCTTATTTTTGTATACATAGTTTAAATCAATGAAAATAGCCAACCCTTTATATGTTTCTGTTTTAAAGTACTTTTTGGATGACAATCGAGTGGCAAAGGTGCTAATTTCTAATACTTTAGATTTAATTTTGATTAATGTACTACATTTTTTAAATTATGCTCAAAAACGACCCAACTAATACTCACTTTCAATTAGCGGTTAAATTTATTAACCAAACAGGCCAACATTTATTTCTTACTGGTAAGGCGGGAACAGGTAAAACTACCTTTCTTAAGTATATCAAAGATAACTGCTTAAAAAAATTGGCAGTGGTTGCACCTACTGGAGTAGCAGCCATTAATGCCGGTGGGGTTACACTTCATTCCTTATTTCAATTGCCTTTTGGTCCGTTTCTTCCTACACGCAAAGGTTATCGTGAATACAGCATGCAGGTGTACAACGACATCAACTCCTTGTTACAACATGTACGATTTACAGCTGATAAGCGTGAGCTGCTACAAGAGTTGGATTTACTTATTATTGATGAAATATCAATGGTAAGAGCTGATACCTTAGATGCTATAGATATTATTTTAAGGCATGTAAGGCGCCGAAGTCATTTGCCATTTGGTGGTGTTCAAATGGTGTATATTGGAGACCTTCACCAACTTCCACCAGTTGTTGGCAATGATGACTGGAATATTCTTAAGGATTACTACAATAGCCCGTTTTTTTTTGATGCTTTAGTTCTATCCGAAGCAGCTCCAACTTACCTTGAGCTTAAAAAAATTTATAGACAATCAGATATAGAGTTTATTAATATACTTAATCACTTAAGAACTAATACTACCACCACAGAGGATCTTGAGTTTCTGAAAGCTTATTACAATCCTCATTTTCAGCCTAATACACAAGGGGAATATATTACACTTACTACCCATAACAACAAAGCGGAAATAATAAATAATAACGAACTTCAAAAGCTAAAATCTAAGGTTTGTTTATTTAATTGTGAAATAAAAGGGGAGTTTAATGAAAAGGCTTTGCCAGCTGAACGTGTGCTACAGCTTAAGGAAGGGGCACAAATTATGTTCATCAAAAATGATAAAGGAGAAATAAGGAGATATTACAACGGAAAGATTGGAATTATTCAAAAAATATCTGACGGTAAAATTTTTGTTACTTTCCCAAATGATGATCAAGTGTTGCAGGTAGAAAAAGAGACTTGGAGGAATATTCGTTACGTTTATAATAAAGAAACAGATTTAGTAGAAGAGGAAGAATTAGGCACTTTCGTACAATTTCCTATTAGATTGGCTTGGGCAATTACAATTCATAAAAGCCAAGGACTCACCTTTGATAAGGCGATTATTGATGCGGGCGACGCATTTGCCCCTGGTCAGGTTTATGTTGCTTTAAGTAGACTAACCTCTCTTGATGGGTTGGTGCTCTTATCAAGAATCCAAAGTACAAGCATTAAAACTGATGAGCGTGTAGTAGAATTTAATAAGAACGAGGTGGCTATTGATGAATTAAGCTTACAGCTTCGTTCAGAACAATCTAAATTTATTACCCAGTTATTAGTTAATGCATTTGATTGGAGTAAATTAGATGATAAATGTAAAGAACATCAGTTGTCACTTGATAATAGAAGTATAGCTGGCGAGGAAGGTGTGCTTGATTTGGCCGAACAGTTATTTAATCGTAATCAAAACCTGCAACAGGTATTTTTAAAATTTGAAAATCAACTCTCTGCTCTTATATCACAAGCAGAGGAGGATGGTTTTAAAGCCATAAATGAACGGGTTAATTCAGCTTCAAAGTACTTTTCTGAGGCGGTCGAGACTCAATTGGTATTATTAGATACTCATCAAAAAAGCATAAAAGCTACCACAAAAACTAAAAGGTATTTAAAGGACCTTAATTTATTTGTTGTAGCATTAAAAAGAAAACAAAAGGAAATGGAGCATGCCTTATTAATGGCCAAAGGCTTACTGGAAGGCACCGATCCACAAATGATCTTGGATCAAGCTGAATCTAATAAATTAGCCATTAACAATGAATTAATAAATGCTGTAAAGGAAATAGAAAATAAAGCTAAAAAACCCCCTAAAGGTGAAACTCAACGAATTAGTTTAACCGCATTTAAAGAAGGCAAATCAATAGAAGATATAGCCCTCGAACGTGGACTAAGTCCAGTTACTATAATGGGTCATTTAAATAGTTTTATTCCTAGTAGGGAAATAAACATTCTTGAAATTTTGTCACAACAAAAATTAGACACTATTTTAAAACTTTTGGAAGCGTTTGGAGATATTCCAACCGGTGCCTTAAAAGAAAAATTAGGAGATGATTTTAGCTATGCTGATATAAAAGCAGTGCAGAATTATCAAGAATTATTGTTCCAACAAAGCAATCAAGCCTAAAAGGTAATCCGTTTAAGTTATTAGTAGGAATTAACTATTTTTTTTACTTTTTTAACGATTATTCTTACTTAGTACTAATTAATACTCCATTATCATTTTCGATATGAAAATAGAACAAATCACTTTCACAAGATTTATTGCTGCTTTTGCAATAATCATTTTTCATTTTGGCCTTAAAATTTACCCATTTAGCCATCCATTCATTTCACCTGTGTTTTATTTAGCAAAAATTGGTGTTAGTTATTTTTTTATCCTTTCAGGCTTTATCATGGTAGTTGCTTATAATAAAAAAGAAGAAATAAATGCATTAGACTATTACAAAAACCGAATAGCAAGAATTTATCCAGTTTACTTGTTTGCTATTGTTTTGTTTATTGTACATAACCTGATTTTTGGTAAATATCTCAATATAAATGATATACTTCTTAATTTGGCAACCATCCAAGCTTGGATTCCAGGTAAGGCTCTTTCTCTCAACTATCCTGGCTGGTCACTTTCGGTGGAATTCTTCTTTTATGCACTATTCCCATTGTTATTTAATTTCATTTATAAAAGGTTCAATTATATTATAGTTTTGATAGCTGTTATTTTTATTTGGTTGGGAAGCCAGTTTTTCTTTAATATACTTGTCAATTCGCCATTTTATCAAGGATATGGTTCTAAAAGCCACGACTTTTTATACTATTTTCCTTTACTTCATCTAAATCAATTCCTCCTAGGCAATTTAGCTGGTTATTATTTTATTAAAAATCCTGATAAACAAGGTAATTATGATTTGTTAATCCTAGGGTTATGTGTTTTGTTAGTTTTGATTTTGAGGTTTAGTTTTGGTATTAATTATCATAATGGATTGATGGCTATCATTTTTGTGCCAATAATTCTCGCTATAAGTTATAATCAAGGATTTCTTACTAAATTATTTACCAATAAATTTTTAATATTTTTAGGAGAAATTAGTTTTGGAATGTATATCCTTCAAGTACCATCGTATTATTGGTCTAAACAATTATTAAATCTATTTCAAATAAACGATGATTCAGCCACATTTTACTTTTCAGTATTAATTTTAATCCTAATTTCGATTTTGAGCTATTTGATAATTGAGACGCCAAGCCGAAATTTTTTAAAAAATCTCTCCTTCCCACAAAAAAAATCATAAATCTAAATATTTAAAACCTGGTTCATTGATAGTTCATTTTTGAATCCAATTCGTTTTTGCTACCTTTGCAATCCATTTTTTGGAAGGAAAGACCAAAATGTGTTATTAATCAAAAATTAAAGTAAAATTCACGCTCGACAAAAATGAAATTAGCATTAGTAGGAGCCACTGGCCTTGTAGGCAGTGAAATGCTCAAAGTACTTGAAGAAAGAAACTTACCAATAACCGAGTTTATACCAGTAGCTTCCGAAAGGTCTATTGGTAAGGAAATAGAGTTTAAAGGTAAGAAATTCAAGATTGTAAGTGCTGCTGACGCTATTGCATTGAAACCAGCGGTTGCCATATTTTCAGCGGGCGGTAGTACCTCATTAGAGCTGGCACCTAAGTTTGCTGAGGTTGGTACATTTGTAATTGATAATTCGTCAGCTTGGAGAATGGATCCTACTAAGAAATTGGTAGTTCCAGAAATTAATGCTTCCGAAATCGGTCCTGAAGATAGGATTATTGCTAATCCTAATTGCTCTACCATCCAAATGGTGTTGGTTTTAGCTCCTTTGCATAAAAAATATACTATAAAAAGGGTGGTTGTTTCTACTTATCAGTCTGTAACAGGTACTGGTAAAAAAGCTGTAGATCAGTTGTTTAATGAAAGAAATGGAGTTACTGATGGGGAAATGGCGTACAAGTATCCTATTGATCTTAACTTAATTCCACAAATAGATGTGTTTTTGGAAAATGGCTACACCAAGGAAGAAATGAAAATGGTGAATGAAACCAAAAAGATCTTAAATGATAATTCTGTAAAAGTAACCGCAACAACTGTACGTGTGCCTGTAATTGGTGGTCACTCAGAATCTGTAAATATTGAATTTGAAAAGGAATTTGATATTGAAGAGCTGAAAAATATCGTTTCAACTACAGAAAATGTGGTTTTACAAGATGACCCTTCCAAACAGCTATATCCTATGCCATTACATGCACATGGTAAGGATGAGACGTTTGTCGGCAGGATAAGAAGAGACGAAACACAAGAGAAAACAGTAAATATGTGGATTGTATCTGATAACTTACGAAAAGGTGCCGCTACTAATGCTGTGCAAATTGCTGAATATCTATTAAAAAATGGCTTAATTAAAGCTTAAAATCAAAATTGAAGAATTTTGGGGGTAAAGTGCGCAAGCATTTTACCCCTTTTTATAATTTTTATTCACGACCAATTGCTTTTGTTTTTGAGTGCATTGATGGTTTCAGCTTTTATTGTACTTTTGTATTATTATGGAAATTTCAGGTAAAATTATACAAATATTGGCTTTACAAACCGGTGCAGGTAAAAACGGTACATGGCAAAAGCAAGACTACGTGCTAGAAACTACAGCACAATACCCTAAAAAAATATGTTTTAGTGTTTGGGGTGATAAAGTTTCTGCTTTTGATATTAAGCTGGGTATGTCTGTAAAGGCATCAATAGATATTGAAAGTAGAGAATATAATGGAAAATGGTACACAGATGTGCGTGCTTGGAAAGTAGAAAAAGCAGGCACAAATGGCGATGATCGTACTCCTGACGACATATTATTGAACGATTCAAGTCCTGACGACGTTTTACCTTTTTAGTGTACGTACCTTGATTTTTTACTAATCCTTTCACTTGGGATGAAAAATAATATAGTGACTAATTTGCATCACGATTAAATCCCTTCTTATGAATCTTTTATCAGCAGAAACCATTTCTAAAGCTTATACTGAGCGCTGGCTTTTTAAGGAATTGTCCTTTGGCCTATCTGTTGGCGAAAAAGTGGCCTTGGTTGGCGCAAATGGCACAGGTAAATCTACGCTGCTTAAAGTACTAGCTGGTTTTATAGAGCCAGATACTGGTGAAGTAAGAAGAAGAACTGGAATTTCTGTAGGATACTTGGCTCAAGAACCAGAACTGGATCCTAATAAAACAGTGGAACAAACGATATATAATGAGGATAATAAAATGATTAACCTCATTAATGAATACGAGAAAGCAATATCAGACCCAGATTATCCAGCAGATAAGATGCAGGAGGTATTGATCCAGATGGAGGAGTTAAACGCCTGGGATTTTGATAAAAAAATTGAACAAGTTTTAAGCAAACTAGGCATTAAAGACCTTACAGCTAAAACCAGCTCGTTATCAGGTGGACAAAAGAAAAGGGTAGCACTTGCGCAATTGCTGTTGTCGGCTCCAGATCTTATTATCATGGATGAACCCACCAACCATTTAGATTTGGACGCTATAGAATGGCTTGAAAATCAATTAAATGGTCATAATATTTCCTTAATAATGGTTACCCATGATCGTTATTTTCTCGATAATGTAGCCAATGAAATAATCGAGTTAGAACGTGGTACTTTATATAGACATAAAGGAAATTATGCCTACTTTTTAGAAAAAAAATCAGAAAGGGAAACCATGCACCAGTCTTCGGTAGACAAAGCTAAAAACCGACTTACCAAGGAGTTAGAATGGATGCGAAGACAACCAAAAGCGAGAGGTACTAAAGCTAAATATAGAATAGATGCTTTTTACGAAATTAAAGACAAAGCCTCGCAAGGGCTTAAGAAGGATGAACTAGAAATTAATATTAAAACTGCTAGACAAGGGAATAAGGTAATAGAACTTGACAACATAGCCAAAAGCTTTGGGGATAAGTTAATTTTGAGTGGTTTTACACATATTTTTACCAAAAAGGAAAGGGTAGGGATTATTGGTAAAAACGGAGCAGGTAAATCTACCTTTTTAAATATCCTTACACAAAGAATTAAGCCTGATAGTGGAGAGGTGATACATGGTGTAACTACCCAAGTTGGTTATTATACTCAACAAACTGATAACGTCAATCCAGAAAACAGGATTATTGATGAAGTAAAACAAATAGCTGAGTTTGTAACTTTAGGTGATGGGGAGCAAGTATCGGTATCACGATTGTTAGAAATGTTCTTGTTTCCGCCGGCTGTACAATATACACCTGTATCTAAACTGAGCGGGGGAGAAAGACGGCGTTTGCAATTGCTTAAAGTTTTGGTACAAAATCCAAATTTTTTAATTCTTGATGAGCCAACCAATGATTTGGATATTGATACGCTTAACGTTTTAGAAGAGTTTTTAGAGCAATTTGATGGCTGTCTTTTATTAGTATCTCATGATAGATATTTCATGGATAAGCTTGTTGATCACCTGTTTGTCTTTGAAGGAGACGGGCAACTAAGAGATTTTAATGGTAACTATTCTGATTATCGTGATGAACAAGAAGAGCTAGATAAACTTGCGCTTGAGGAAAAAAAATCACCTAAGCCTGCGGTAGCAGCAAAAGAAACCAATAATAATGTCGCCAAAAAGCGCTCCTTTAAAGAACAAAAAGAGTTTGAAGAGCTCGAAGATGCAATTGCTAAATTAGAAATAGAGAAAGTGAACCTAGTTTCTCAACTAAATGATTCCAAACTAACACATACAGCTTTGGCTAATTTGTCGAAGGCAATTGAGGAAATAACACTTCAGATTGATAACAAAACCACAAGATGGCTTGAATTAGAAGCTTAAAACAATTCAAATATAAAGAGTGGAACTATAAATCATAGTTCCATTCTCAATCGATTATTTTGAAAATGGATTACTCCATTCCCATTTAAAATTATTAAGCTTGAAAGATACGTATTGAGGGAAATGATTAATGGCTGAAATGTAGTGCCTAAACCTATCCTCAACATAATAATTTGCCTTTCCAGTTGCAGCTTCCCACAATATAAGATAGACCAAAAACACAATAGATAAATATAGTGTACCTAAAAACAGTAAAAAACCTCCTACAGCTGATAGTGAGGTGTTGAAATATGTTAGTATCTTTTTCATATTACCTCTTATTTATACTCAAAATTATTGTATTTTATGAATATAAAAAATTTTTATACCTGTTTCTTGTATTAAAATTGTAAAGTATATAATATTTTTACTCAAATCATCATCAAACGCCTTTCCATACTTATCTAAACTATAGTTTCTCAAATATAAAATCAGTCATTAATTGATACAGATGTAGCCTTGTATTGCCACCATATATTCCATGGTTCTTATCAGGATATATCATACTTGAAAACTTTTTGTTGTTCGATACAAGTGCATTTATCATTGCCATTGTATGTTGAACATGTACATTGTCATCTCCACTTCCATGAATGATTAAATAATGACCCCTCAATTTATTTGCATGTGAAATTGGTGAGTTGTCATCATACCCTTGTGGATTTTCTTGAGGTGTTTTTAAAAATCTTTCAGTATAAATGCTGTCATAAAATCGCCAATTGGTCACTGGAGCCACTGCTACGGCCATTTTAAAAAAATCAGCTCCTAAAGTAATCGCTAATGAAGACAAATAACCTCCAAAACTCCACCCAAATATTCCAATTCTAGTTTTATCAACAAAGTTTAATTGACCTAAATATTTGGCAGTTGCAATTACGTCTTCACATTCTAGTTTGCCAAGCTGTGCGTAAGTTGATTTTTTAAATTTAGCGCCCATTCCTCCTGTGCCACGTCCATCCACAGACACTATAATATACCCTTTTTGGGCTAATAGTTGAAACCAATAATAATTTGCACCCATCCATGCATTTAAAACAGTTTGATGGCCTGGCCCTCCGTAAACATAAATAAGTACAGGATACTTTTTAGTTGAGTCAAAGTCTACAGGCTTCATTATCCATGCATTAAGCAATTGATTATTAGAATTGGCTATTTTAAAAAAAATGATTTCTGCAGGTTTATACAATGCAATTTTTTCTTTTATTAGCTTGTTGTCTTCGATAACTCTAATTTGTCTGCCATTTATGCTATATACACTAAAATCTGCTGGTTGATTAATGGTAGTATGTTTATTAATGAAATATTTAAAATCGGGACTAATTTGAATTTCATTCACACCTTCGGTTTTAATAATCGCTTCCTTGTTTTTACCTTCATAGTTTATCGAATAAAGTTGTCGTTCCGAAGCCCCTTTTTCATTAGAAGTAAAAAATAATTTTTTATTCACTTCATCCACTCCTTCTAGTTTATGAACTTCCCAATTACCGGTTGTAATTGGTTTATTGAATTTTGTGTGATAGTTATATAAGTATAAATGCCTAAATCCATTTATTTCGCTACTATAAATTAAGTGGGTTTTATCTTGGAGATAATACAAGTCATCATTTATTTCAACATATGCGGAATCGGATTCGGTGAGTATGTTTTCTATCTTGTTTTCCGCAATATTATAATGTAGCAATTGTTTTATATTTTGAAGTCTGTTCTGTTGTACAATACATAATACCCCAGCCTCGGAAGTCCAAGTTATTTTTGGAATATATGCATCATTGTTTAACGGTATTTCCAATGTTTTCTGTGTTTCAATTTCATAGATTCGTATGTTTACTTTCGAATTTTCCTCTCCAGCCTTAGGATACTTGTATTTATATAATTGTGGATAAAGTTGATCTTGCCAAGTTTGTAATTCGTATTCTTTTACAGCAGATTCGTTAAAAGTGCAAAACGCAATTTGTTTACTATCAGGTGACCATTGGAAAGCTTTCGATAATTCATACTCTTCTTCATATACCCAATCCCCATGTCCATTAATAATTTTGTTCTTTATGCCATTGGTAGTTATTGCATGTTCCACCTTTTGTTGGTCTAAATAGTACAAGTTATTGTCATATGTATAAGCTATATTTTTGCCATCTGGTGAAAAGGTAACATCACTAATTTTGCGCCCATTTAATAGCAACAAACAAACCTTAGTATTTAAATTATACAGATAATACGTTGATTTGTTTGAATATCTGTAGATATTTTCAGTGGCTGTTGCAATAAGTATTTCATTCTCTTTTGGGTTCATTTCATAAGTATCTATGTTTAATTCTTTTACATTTGGTGTTTTTAATAGATGTCCTTTCACAAGGGTATCTTCTATACCGCCATTAACTAAATTATATTTTATAATATCTTGTTTGTTAGTAGTCAAGTTAGGTACCAAAGAGGTGTAAAATTTACCATTTAGACTCCAATTTATCGATTGAATTGTTTTGGCTCTAAAAGTTCCTTGTTGCCATATATTCTCTAAGGTAAAGCGATTTATACCTTGTCCATCGGATGTAAAATAACAACATAGCCAAATTGATAATATTATTCTATTCATCTTTTGTTAAGGTGTTTATACAGTTAGTTAAATTGTCTATTTCTTCTTCGGTATTATAGGTGTGAATACAGATTCTAATTCTTTCAAGACCTTTTTTTACAGTAGGAGATAAAATAGCTCTTACATCTAGTCCATTTTCTCTTAATATTTCAGCTGCCTTGCGGGCATTATTATTACCTTCAAAAAGGACGATTTGAATTGGACTATTGCTTGGTATTAATTTATCAGCATTTAACTTAAGGCGTTTTTTAAAATAAGCAATTTTTTGATTGACTTTGTGAACAAGATTTTCATTATTAATCAAAAATAAATAGGAAGCATGTATGGCTGCAATGTTGCTCAAAGGTAGGGCAGTTGTAAAAATAAATGGTCTGGAGAAATTAATAAGGTATTGTTTCAAAACACTAGAGCCCACTGCAGCTGCCCCGTGACATCCCATAGCTTTGCCATAAGTGTGTATTCTACAAAAAATTTGACTGGTTAATCCCAATGATTGTACCAGTCCGGCTCCTTTAGCACCATATATTCCAGTGCTATGTGCCTCATCTACAATAATATGTGCATTGTATTTTGCTGCAACTTGGGATAGTTGAAGTAGTGGAGCTTGGTCTCCATCCATAGAATAAATTGCTTCTACAGCAATAAATATTGTTCCACAAGCTTTTTTTAACTTTTGTTCTAGGTCTTCTAAATTATTGTGCTTAAATGGGAATCGGTTGGCCATACTTAATCTAATACCATCTTTAATACAAGCATGGCTTAGTTCATCATAAAGCACAGTATCTCCGCGTTGTGGCAAACATGATAAAACGGCCAAGTTGGCTGCATAGCCGGAGTTGAAAAGTAAAGCCGACTGTGCCTCATGGGTTGAAGCTATAAGAGATTCTGTTTCATCGTAATATGGATGATGGCCTGCTATGAGTCTCGAACCTGTAGCTCCAAATCGATGTGAAACAAATGTAGCTTCAATTGATTTTATTTGGGTTTGTAATTCTGCCGAACGTGCTAGTCCTAAATAATCATTAGAACAAAAATCTACTAAGGAAGGATAATATTGTAGTGTTCTTAAGCTATTTTCCTCAATTCTTTTATCTAGCTTTTTCGTTAATATTTCCTCCAGCGCTGTCATCTTTATTGTCATTTGGAAGTAAAAATACATATTCTCCCATAAAATATGCACCTAAAGCACAAGCAACATGCCAAAGCCAATGTGTTCCCATGTGCAATAAGGGAGGTTCATACGAATCAATTTTTCTAAAATACAAAGCCAATGACAAGAACATGAGCGCTAAAACAAGTTTCCACCAACCTTTAAATCGATTTCTAAATAATAAAATAAAAGTGGGGCAAAATATAAATACACCTCTTATGAAGTAGTTAAGGTTAATTTTATCGTGTTCTGAAATTTGTGGAGTTCTAAATATATAGTAGGAACAACAAAAAAGAACTACCACCACAATCAACACCAACCAGAATTGTTTGAAAACCTTGTGCCATAGATATATACTTGCTGCCAAACATAATAAAATGATTGGCAACACATCTAACAAAATAAAAAACCTTGATACTCTAAAGGCATGAAAAAAGGCACTGCCCAATCCACCCAAAATGAGCAAAATGGCACAAGTAAATAAAAACCAATCATTACGTGGCGACCATTTTATTTTGGACAACCAGTAAATGGCTGGTATTAAAAATGTAAGTGACGAAACACCATTCCAAGGCTCAACTACAATATTATTAAGGTTGGTTTCTGCATAAATTGGTCCCTCATCTTTTAAATATTGATAATTTTTAGACCATTCAGTATTGTTAGGCATACACCAAAATTTAATAGGATTGAAGTTAGAGTAAATTTAATTTTTAATAAACAAGAAACAAACTCCGTTAATTATTTTAGGACGGCTCTTGCTGACTTACACAATGTATCGCTCCAAGACCCCAAACCAAATCTGTACAGTCTATTCCAACCACCTTGCGGTCTGGAAAATGGTTTTGTAATATTTCTATTGCTTTTTGGTCATTAGCACACCTATACGTGGGTACTAATACCAGTTTGTTAGCAATTAAAAAGTTGGCATAGCTTGCAGGCAGTCGTTGTCCATCACAATAAATTGGGTCAGGCATAGGGATTGTCACAATTGTAAATGGATTACCGTCTTGATCAACCATTGTTTTAAGTAGTTGGTAGTTTTCCATCAAAATGCCATAATTCTCATCATTGATGTTGTCTTCTAAGGCAGTTACTATGGTAGTAGAATTAATAAATCGGGTCATATCATCTATATGACCATCTGTATCATCACCAATTATTCCTTCACCAAGCCATAGTATGTGCCTAACCCCTAAATACGATTTTAAATAATCTTCTATTTCTGTTTGATTTAAATGAGGGTTGCGATTTTCATTAAGTAAACATGATTTAGAAGTAATTAATGTTCCCTTACCGTTTACTTCTATCGATCCCCCCTCCATGACAATATTGGGTTGGTATAGAGGCAAGTTTTGGATTTTTGCAATATATACTGGCACCTGATCATCTAGATCAAAAGGTGGGTACTTGCCGCCCCAAGCATTATAACCCCAATCAACAATTGCTCTTTCTCCAGCTTCATTTTTTATATAAATTGGACCATGATCGCGACACCAAGCATCATTGGTTGGATTAATATGTAATTCCACTCGTGAAAGGTCAATGTCTGCAATACTTAGTAATGCCAACACTTCCTGCTTCATAACATCATCTTTAACATTTATTTTAACTAGCTCACTTGGTGTTAGCGCTTTTACCATTTCCACAAATATCTGTGGTACGGGCTCAAATTTACCTGGCCAACTTTCTTCTTTGTGAGGCCAAGAAAACCATGTAGCTACATGTGGCTCCCATTCGGCGGGCATTCTATAACCTAGTTGTGCGGGAGAAGGAGAGATAATCATAAAAATGGATTAATTTTTAGTTTCTTAAATATGTTGCAAAACCAACGAATTGTTGCAGTTCCAAATATAAATGAATTTGATAATTCTTATACTATACTTAACAAAATCTTAAAATAGACAAAACATTTGTAAAAAACACATCTTAAATTGTTAATATTGTAGTTGAATTGGTAATAGAATATGTGGAAGTTTATAGGAAGAGTTTTAACCATAGTTATAGGAATATTCGTATCCTTCATTTTGTTCTTTTTTATATTGTCGTTCATCGTGGGTGCTTCAAAAGAGTCTCCAGCAGAGGTGCCTAATAATAGCGTTTTAAAAATTATTATTAATAAAACCATTTATGAACGAGCCACGGATAATCCATTCGCGGATTTCGCTCCATTTTCTTCAAACAATGAAGGTCTTGGTTTATTAGAACTTAGAAAGGCCATTAAAAAAGCTAAAGTTGATAACCAAATAAAAGGAATTTATTTAGAAATGAATATGGCCAATGCTGGCTATGGTACACTCCAAGAGTTGCGTGGCGATTTATTGGATTTTAAGAAATCAGGCAAGTTTATTTATGCTTATGGAGAATTTTTTACTGAAGGTGCCTATTATTTATTGTCTGTGGCAGACAAGATTTTTTTAAATCCATCAGGATTACTAGAATTTAATGGACTTAGCTATAATGTCACGTTTTTCAAGGGTACATTAGAAAAACTTGAAATTAAACCCGAAATATTTAAAGTGGGTGAATATAAAAGTGCGGTTGAACCGTTTCTTTTCGATAAAATGAGCGATCCCAGCAAAGAACAGGCCACCTCATTTATTACAGCCATTCATAACGAGTACCTACAAGCAGTATCACTATCAAGAAAAATTCCTGTGGAAAAGTTAAAAATTATCAGTGATTCAATGCTGGTGAGAAGCCCTAGGGATGCTGTTAAATATGGGTTAATTACAGAATTGGCCTATAAAGATCAAGTTGAGGCTCAATTGAAAAAGGAGAGCAAATCAACTGACAAATTGAATTTAATAAGTTTAAATAAATATTTAGCAGGGGAGGAGGAAAATGGTCTTGAAGAATCAAAAATAGCTGTAATTATAGCCTCGGGTGATATTAATTCAGGGAAAGGTGAGGAAAACGAGTCAATAGGATCTGAAAGAATTGTAGAACAACTTCGTATTGCACGCGATGATAAAAACATTAAAGCTGTTGTATTGAGGGTAAATTCTCCTGGTGGCAGTGCACTTGCTAGTGATGTAATGTGGAGAGAGGTTATGTTAACAAAGGAAAAGAAACCAATAATAGCTTCGATGTCAGATATGGCTGCATCGGGCGGCTATTTTATTTCCATGGCATGTGATAAAATAGTTGCAAATCCAATGACCATCACAGGCTCAATTGGTGTATTTGGAATTTTATTTAATGCAAAAAACTTTTTAAAAAATAAACTTGGTGTCACTTCTGATGGCGTCCAAACAGGCAAATTTTCTGACTTGGGAAATCCAACCAGAGAATTTACTGCATTTGAAAGAAAACTTATTCAAAAGGAGATTGATAGTACCTATGAAGATTTTGCAAGTAAGGCAGCTAAAGGAAGAAAAATGTCTTTAGAAGAGCTGAAAAAAATAGCTTCAGGACGCGTTTGGACGGGTACCCAGGCTAAACAAAATGGACTGGTTGACCAACTTGGAGGTTTAGAAACAGCCATAGAAATAGCAGCAAAAGCAGCTAAAATTAAATCGTATTCTGTTACCTATCTACCAAAGAAAAAGGATTTTTTGGAGGATATACTCACTAAAATAGGTGACTCAGAATCAGAATCCAATATCTCGGTTGTAAAAAATGAATTAGGAGAATTTTATCCTTATTTTACCTACCTACAAAAGATCAAAAAAATGGAAGGGGTACAGGCCCGTGTACCCTTCGAAATAGAAATAAAGTAATTTATTGACCCTATTGTTAGATTAATATATTAATTCATGCAAGAAATTAGAAACGACTGGACGCGCGAAGAAATTGCGAATATTTATAATTCTCCTGTGTTAGAGCTTATGTATCGTGCTGCCACCGTACATCGCCAATATAATGCAACAGGTGAAGTGCAAGTATGTACCCTTTTATCGGTGAAAACAGGTGGTTGTCCTGAAGACTGTGCGTATTGTCCACAAGCAGCCAGATATCATACTGAAGTGAAGGTACAAAAATTAATGGAAGTTAAGGAGGTTTTAGAAGCGGCTAAAAATGCTAAAACAAATGGCAGTACACGTTTTTGTATGGGCGCTGCCTGGAGAGAAGTGCGAGATAATAAGGATTTTGACAAAGTCCTTGAGATGGTTGCTGGAGTCAATAATCTGGGCATGGAGGTGTGTTGTACGCTAGGGATGCTTACTGACGAACAAGCTCATAAACTTAAAAAGGCTGGATTGTATGCCTATAATCATAACTTAGATACAAGCGAAGAGCATTATGATAAAATAATAAGTACCCGCACCTATGGCGATCGCTTAGAAACAATTGAAAATGTAAGAGAAGCACAAATTCACGTTTGCTCAGGAGGCATTATTGGTTTGGGAGAATCTCATGAAGACCGAATAGGGATGCTTTTCACCTTGTCAAACATGCCACAACATCCAGAATCTGTGCCAGTTAATGCCTTGGTACCAGTAGAAGGAACCCCACTTGAAGACCAACCAAGGGTATCTGTTTGGGAAATGGTAAGAATGATTGCAACTGCGCGTATAATTATGCCAAAGGCCATGGTAAGATTGTCTGCAGGAAGGGTAAGAATGAGCCATGAGGAGCAGGCACTTTGTTTTTTGGCAGGGGCTAATTCTATATTTGCAGGGGATAAATTATTGACAACTCCTAATCCTGAAGTAAATGACGATAAAGTAATGTTTGAATTACTTGGTTTAAAACCTAGAGAGGCTTTTAAGGATGGAGTCGAGGCGATACGATTTGAACAAATTCCATCGCATTGAATTTTGAATTGGTATAAAATGAGTAACCCTCTGATTTATAAATTTTTAATTCCCCTTACTTAAAAAGTAAAAATCCTACTTTATTTTGATAAAGTAGGATTTTTAGTATAAAAAATTAATTTAATGATTATCTATTTATTATTTCCATATTAAATAGATTTATATCCACCCTAGATAAATTTCTTCAATACGATTACCAGCAATACCAAACTAACACCTAAAAGTACCCATCCAGCTGTAACTGCACCAGCAAACATTGGCTGGGAAGTTTTACAACTTACTAATAACGACAAGGCTAAAACAAGAATAGAAGCTTGGATAAAATTATTTTTCATTTTATTTATTATTTGTAATTATTTAATACTCAAGATAACATTCCAATTGTAAACACTATGGAATTATATTCAAAAGTATAAAAGATTTGATTACTTTAAAACTTTCTTTATAAAATAGTTTAGACTACCCGCAGAAATAGTTGGTATAAAAACTATTTCATTTTTGGTACAAAAATTTCAAATTTTGTACCTATTCCAAGAGTGCTTGAAAATGAAATTGTTCCGTTCATTTTTTCAACGGCTATTTTTACAATATATAATCCTAATCCAGTGCTTGTATTGTCTTTGGTTTCGTTGGCCCTAAAAAACATTTGAAAAATATTTTTTTTCAAGTCTTCTGGTACGCCTATGCCGTTATCCTCAAATATGACGGTTAATCCTTCTAATTCACTATTTATTTTAATTTTTAAATAACTCTGTGTCGTGTTTAAATTTCTATATTGATAGGAGTTTTCAATAATATTTTGAAAAATGGTTCTTAACAGTTCAGGCTCTCCAAAATGCGTTTCTTCTTTTTCAAAAGTCAAAATTAAATTAAAATCTGTATCTTGTTCAATTTGTGGTAAAGCAGCAATTATACTTTTTACAAAAATCCTTATATTAATAGGATGTTTACTTAAGGTTGTTTCTTTTTTAATTTTACTTATTTCTACAAAATCGTCGGTCATAAAATTAAGATGCTCAAGTCGTTCCAATATCATGTCATAATATTTCTTGTCCGATCCCTCTTCCATAAGTCCTAGCAATGCCAGTCCTTTTATTGATTTTAGGGGTCCTTTTATATCATGTGATAGTCTGTAGAACAAGGTTTCAATCTCTGCCTCTCTTTCTTTTATGAGGCTACCTTGTAAGCTAATGGCTCGAGAACTATCCTTTAACTTGTTACTTAATAACTTATTTACCCTATCTTTTAATATCCCAAATTTAATTATGCTGTTTAATTTGGTACTTAGCCCCAGTGTTAAGAACAACATTTCAAACATAACTCCTACATAAATGGCATAAAATGAAAATAGATTAGAAGGAATTACCCTCATTAGCCTTAACCCGTTAATAGTAAAACAGATAAAAATAATGGTAAAGGCAATAATAAAAAACATATAGTTCGACTTGTCTTTTTTGTAAAGTAGAACGGCTGTTACATAAGCAAAGACAAACGGTAAATAGTCAATATACAAAATATGTGTACCAAAAAAATAGCCTGTTGTGATACTCACTAAAAAAAGGATAATACGAATTATCACAAACCATTTAAAGACTTTATTAATAAATGGATATAAATTGTCAATTTGAAGAAAGCTTTTGGCATAAAAACAAAAAAATATAACCATTAAAAAATGGGTTATTTGGAATGCATATTGATTAAGACTTGGATGTGTAGGCCATAAAAAATGAAAACAGGTACCATCATTAGTCATAAAATATAAAATGGTAGACAGAATATAGGCAAAATAATAGATGAAAGGGGAACGTTTAAAAACAAAAAACAAAAATAAATTGTACAAAGCTACCATTAAAATAACACCATAGAAGATGCCCAACAAGAAATATTCATAGATGGCATAGGAGGTAAAATAATTAGCCTCTCTTAACACAAACTGTAAATTAGTAGTTTGTTTAGAATAAACCTTTATATAAATAGTTTGCTGGTATGGACTAAGTGGTGGTAGACTAAAAAGAAAATTCTTATGTTTTACATCTCTATCTTTAAAATTAAAAGTGTCTCCCATAGGTTTAGAAGTGTATTTTAGGGACGGGATAACAATTTGAATGTTGTTTATTCTATAGTTAAACGATTCAATTAGCCATTTTTTGTTTACAGAGTTATCAACAACTTTAAATTTTAGCCAATAGGTTGCCTTTGGATATAAGTTCGCAATTGTGTGTCCGTTGCTAGGTACAAATAGTGCGTCAGGTACGTTAGTTATGTCATTATTACTCACACGTTGGCTGCTATCTATAAATACTCCAATTACCGCTTTAGTAATAAAAACCTCTTGGGTATTATCTTTTAATTCAAACAAAGTTGTTTGAGCATTGCTAGCGTTTGTAAATAAATACAGCCAAATAAATACTATAGGAATGATTTTGAAGAGTGAATTATATAAATCAGATCGCACTTTTCTTTAATTATTAATAATTATTCTATTTAAACTCATATTTAAATACAAATAAACAAAAAAGGCAACAATATTTGTTGCCTTTTTCTAAAAACAATTAAATCTTAATACTAAACGTTATTAGAAGTTAATTTAGCACTAAAGTATTCACGATTCAATCTTGCGATATGTTCTAGTGATATTCCTTTAGGGCATTCTGCACTACATGCTCCAGTATTTGTACAGGCACCAAAACCTTCGACGTCCATTTGTGCTACCATGTTTTCAACTCTTTTTTGACTTTCTACTTTACCTTGTGGTAACAAGGCAAGTTGAGATACTTTTGCAGAAACAAAAAGCATAGCCGAAGCATTTTTACAAGCTGCTACACATGCTCCACATCCTATACAAGCGGCTGCACTAAACGCCTCGTCTGCATCCTCTTTAGGAATCAATATATCATTTGCATCTTTAGCATTACCTGTATTTACTGACACATATCCGCCAGAAGCAATGATTCTGTCAAAAGCAGAGCGGTTTACAGCCAAATCTTTTACTATCGGGAAAGCTGAAGCTCTCCATGGTTCCACTGTTATAGTATCACCATCTTTAAACGAACGCATGTGCAATTGGCAAGTAGTGATGGCATTTTTAGGGCCATGAGGTCTGCCATTAATATACATACTACACATGCCACAAATACCTTCACGGCAATCATGGTCGAATGCAATTGACTCTTCTCCTTTTGTAATTAACTCTTCATTAAGCACATCAAACATTTCAAGAAATGACATGTCAGAAGAAATACCGCTTACAGGATATGTTTTAAACTCGCCTTTAGATGTACTATTTTTTTGACGCCACACTTTTAACGTCAAACTCATTGTTCCTTCACTCATACTGTTATCAATTTACAATGTTGATAAAATTCTTATTTATAACTTCTCTGTGCTATTTTAATGTTTTCGTAATGAAGCTCCTCTTTATGAAGTTCAAATTGATTTGCATCTTTATATTCCCATGCCGATACAAATGCAAAGTTTTCATCATCTCTTAGCGCTTCTCCATCTTCTGTTTGATATTCAGTACGGAAGTGACCACCACAAGACTCATTTCTATTGAGTGCATCTACACACATTAACTCTCCTAATTCTAAAAAGTCAGCTACGCGACCTGCCTTTTCCAATTCAGGATTAAACTCGTTTGCATCACCTAGCACACGTACATCACTCCAGAACTCGCGTTGGATAGACTGGATTTCTTTAATAGCCCACTCTAGTCCTTCTTTATCACGTGCCATTCCGCATTTATCCCACATTATTTTTCCTAAACGTTTGTGAAAATAATCAACGGTTTTGGATCCTTTAATGCTTAGAATTTTCTCTAGACGCTCTTTTACTGCTTTTTCCGCTTCAACAAAAGCCTCATGATCAGTAGAAATTGATTGTGTTCTGATTTCATTCGACAAATAAGAACCAATAGTATAAGGTAAAACAAAATAGCCATCAGCAAGTCCTTGCATGAGGGCAGAAGCTCCTAATCTATTGGCACCGTGATCAGAGAAATTAGCTTCACCCAAAGCATACAAACCTGGTACAGTGGTCATTAAGTTGTAATCTACCCACAAACCTCCCATGGTATAATGTACCGCAGGGTAAATTCTCATTGGTATTTCGTAGGGATCTTCGCCAGTTATTTGTTTGTACATATCAAACAAATTACCATATTTTTCTTTCACCACCTCTTTACCCAATTCACGAATGGTTTTAGCATCTGGATCGACTAAACCTCTTTTAGTGGCCTCAACTTTACCATAACGATCCATGTTAAAACTAAAATCTAGGTAAACAGCCATTTTAGATGCACCTACACCATATCCAGCATCACATCTTTCTTTGGCTGCTCTAGATGCCACATCACGAGGCACTAAATTACCGAAAGCAGGATATCTACGTTCTAGATAATAGTCACGCTCGTTTTCAGGTATATCGGTAGGTTTGCGTGTGTCATTTTGTTTAATTGGAACCCATATTCTTCCGTCGTTTCTAAGAGATTCTGACATCAAAGTTAACTTTGACTGATGATCACCAGATACAGGTATACAAGTTGGATGAATTTGTGTATAACAAGGATTTCCAAAAAAAGCTCCTTTTTTATGAGCTTTCCAAGCAGCAGTTACATTACTACCCATCGCATTGGTAGAGAGGAAAAAAACGTTTCCATAGCCACCAGTACATAATAGGACAGCATGACCAAAATGTCTTTCTAATTTGCCTGTAACAAGATCACGAGCAATGATTCCGCGACATTTGCCATCAATATTTACTACATCCAACATTTCATGTCTAGCGTGCATTTTTACTGTACCCATTCCAACTTGTCTCTCTAAGGCACTATAGGCACCTAAAAGTAGTTGTTGGCCAGTCTGTCCTGCTGCATAAAATGTCCTTTGTACTTGCGTGCCACCAAAAGAACGATTGCTAAGTAATCCACCATATTCACGGGCGAAAGGAACTCCTTGCGCCACACATTGGTCAATAATATATGTACTTACCTCAGCTAGACGATAAACATTACCTTCTCTTGCACGGTAATCACCGCCTTTAATGGTATCGTAAAATAGACGGTAGGTAGAATCTCCATCATTTTGATAGTTTTTAGCTGCGTTAATTCCTCCTTGTGCTGCAATACTGTGAGCACGGCGCGGTGAATCTTGAAAACAGAATACCTTTACTTTATAGCCAAGTTCAGCTAAAGTGGCAGCAGCAGAAGAACCTGCAAGTCCAGATCCAACAACGATAATTTCAATATTGCGCTTGTTAGACGGATTCACCAAAGGAACGGTGGAGCGGTATTTTGTCCATTTTGTCTCTAAAACGCCTTCTGGCACTTTAGCGTCAAGTATTTTATTGCTCATGTTTCTAAATTTTAACTATCCTTAATCAACTATTAATTCAAATACATCAAAATAGGTATTATTGCAAAACCTAATGCAATCACAATTGAAAATGTTAATCCAGCACCTTTAATAATTGGTGTATATTTTCTATGATTTAGACCGAAAGTTTGAAATGCACTTGCAAATCCGTGACTGAGATGAAAACCAAGAACTAATTGAGAAATGACATAAAATCCAATCCATCCTTCATTACCTCGGTCATACATTGCATCTACTATTTCATACAAATTTTTCATTGGCTCTGTACCATAGCTTACAAGTGAAAGACCATTGTCAAAATGATACCTTGCCCAAAAATGAACCATGTGCAAACCAATAAATATCAGAAGCATTGTACCTAATAACATCATACTTCTTGAAGCCCATGTACTAGAAGTATTACTAACAGCATAATCTGCAGGTCTTGCCTTTTTGTTCAGTATAGTTAGCCAAATGGCAACGGCCGAATGCAATATAATAAAGAAATATAATCCATAAGAAATGACCTTAATCAATGGATTATGCGTCATAAACGAGGCATAAATATTAAATGACTGACCATTATCTTCTTTCAACAATTGTAAATTACCTATAAGATGCACTATTAAAAAAGTACATAAAAAAAGTCCTGTGCCAGCCATTAACAGCTTTTTGCCTAGAGAACTTGATAATGTTTTTGCTACCCAACTCATACAACATTAAAAGTTTTAGTTTATGATAATTGTTTTATACTATAATTTATTTTTTCGAAAACGTCCAAATTTACATGCGAGAGGTTTACTAAGCAATTTCATACATTAATTTATTCTGTATCTAAATTAGAAAAGAATTTAATTCTATTATCTGATTAATTTTTAGGTGTTCCTATCGAATTTTATCAATAACCTATTTTGAAAGCAACGACAATTACCAACCAATTTTTGTTTAATATTTTTTTTATTTATTATATTCACAAAAATATAAATCTTCAAAAGGATTAACTTGTCTCAAGGAAATCCTTTTTATAATTAGAAAAATATTAATTTTGCAAGAAGAACCTTATAAAAAATGAGAAAAAAACTAACTTTATTTACGTTTAGCATTTCGTTATTACTTATTTTCACATTAACCAGCCATTCTCAAAGTACCAATGCATTGATAAGAAAGGGGAGGAGGTATGTAAAAAAGGAAAACTATTTAAGGGCTTTACCGATTTTTGAAAAAGTCCTAGAAACTTCGCCAGATAACAACAGAGCGATTTTTGAATCTGGTGTTTGTTATTTGCACAGGTATTCAAAAGAAAAAGGCTTAAAAAATATACAAACCGCAGTTTTAAATAATATAAAGGTAGATCGACATGCTCATTATTGGTATGGAAGGGCTCTTCAACTCAACTATAAGTTTGAAGAAGCTATTGTAGAATTTGAAGCTTATTTAAATACTTTGGGTACAAAAGACTCAAGGAGAGAAGATGTAGATTTACATATCAAGCAATGTAAAAATGCACAAGAAATGATTCTTAAGCCAAATGACTATTTTATTGAAAACTTAGGTAGCACAATTAATAGTAAATACTCTGACCATAGTCCTGTGATAAATAACGAAGATAATACGTTGTTATTTACTTCACGAAAAGAAACATCTACAGGTAATGTGGAAACTTTTACAGGAGAGTTTTATGAAGATATTTATATTTCACAGAAAAAGGACGGACAATGGGGCGCTTTAAGTCAAATTGGCGATCAGCTTAATTCAACTGGTCATGATGCTTGTAGTCAATTGATTGGTAATGAAAAACTTGTCATGTATCGTTCTTTGCGTAATGGGGATATTTACATAGCTAAAAAAGTGGGCGATAATTGGCAAAAGCCTGAAGAAATTGAAGGAGTAAACACCGCCGCTTATGAATCTTCAGCGTTTATTAGTCCAGATGGTAAGAGAATATATTTTGCCACTAATTATTATTCTGATGGCGGAGATTTGGACCTTTATTATGCAGAATTACAAGATGATGGCTCCTATGGTGATGCTAAGGAGGTAGAATACGTAAATACTCCGCAAGAAGAGGATGGTATTTATATTACAAACGATGGCAAATATCTGTATTTCAGTTCAAGAGGCCATAATGGTATGGGTGGGTTTGATATCTTTAAATCAACTTGGGATGGTAAAAGTTGGTCGACTCCTGTTAACTTAGGTTATCCAGTTAATACACCTGATGACGACATTTATTTTTATATGTCTAATGATGGTAAAAAAGGTTATTTGTCTTCTTACAGGGAAGGTAGCTTAGGAGAAAAGGACGTTTACTTGGTAGTAGAGGTGCCAAAGGTATTAATAGTTGGTAGTGTAATAGACAATCTTTCTAACAAGCCAGTTCCCAACAATGAGTTAATTGTCGAATTAACTGTACCAAACGATAAAGATGAAAAATACAAGGCAAAGCTTGGTACCACTGGAGGCAAGTTTTCAAATTTGATTCAATCAAATAAAACCTATAAAGTATGCATTGTAAAAGGTAGTGATACACTAGCTAAAGAGGAAATCGTGGTGCCAATGTATGTTGAACCAGGAGGTACGTTCGCTAAAGATTTTAAAGTGTCATATTTTAAGGATTCTGTTTCGGCTGGTTTAAAGGATACTACTAAAAAAATAGAAGAACCTAAAAGAGAGTTGGTAAAGGATACAATAATTGCTACCAAGGAAATAATTTTTGGTAATGTGTTTTTTGAAAAAAATATTTCCAAAGTAAACAAAAAGTACTTTTCTGCTTTAAATGAAATCGTTCGTTTGATGAAAACTCATAAAGAAATAGCTTTGGAAATTCAAGGTTTTGCAGATGAGGATGGAGATGAAGAGTTCAATAATAGAATTTCTCAATTAAGAGCCAATAACGTTTTTGATTACCTAGTAACAAGAGGTGTACCACGTGGTAGAATAACTTTTAAGGGGATGGGTACTACTACTAAGTTTGGCCAAGGGGCAACGGAGGAAGAAAAGATGCAAAACCGTCGTGTTGAATTTGTTAAAAAATAGACGAGCAAAATAGTTATAAATAATAAAGGCTTCCACTTGAGAAGCCTTTATTATTTAAATAATTAGTGAGGTTATATAGTATGAGAGGTAGCTAGCTTTTCTTTATGCTTTTTGATTTGTACTTTTAAGGCCTCTACACAAGAATCAGCGGCGGCTTCGAACGAATCAGCTACTTCAGAAGCAAAAAGCGTCGTGCCTGGTACATTAAGTTTTATTTCAACTACTTTGTTATTTTTAGCTTCTTTTTTTTCAACTTTTAAAAACACCTCCCCGTCCACAATTCGGTCAAAAAAGGTGTGGAGTTTGTCAGCCTTCTTTTGTATAAATTCAATTAACTTAATGTCTGCATCAAAATGGATAGAATGAACTTGAAGCTTCATAAACGTAAAATTTAAAGAGTGAAACATTAAACAAATTAGGCCTTTGGGTGCGCCTTTTCAAATATAGCTTTTAATTTATCAATAGAGTTATGTGTGTAAACCTGTGTTGCTGCCAAACTAGAATGCCCGAGTAAATCCTTAATGGCATTTAATTCAGCACCTTTGTTTAAAAGATGGGTTGCAAAAGTGTGGCGCAACACATGTGGGCTTTTTTTGTCATGAGAGGTTATAATACTTAAATACTTTTTTACTAATCGATATATAAAAACCGGGTAAGCCTGTTCCTTATTGTCTGTAACGATGAAAAATGTGCAGGTGTTGCCATTTTCATTAGATTTTTTTTGATCCAAGTATTTTTTTATCAGGTCTAGTAGCGTATGATTAATCGGTATAATTCTTTCTTTGTTCCCTTTTCCGGTTACTTTAATGCTTGAACTGTACATATTAATATCATTTTCTTCAAGGTTTATTAGTTCGGCAAGGCGAATTCCTGTACCATATAATAATTCAAGCACCATCTTGTCTCTTAGCCCTTCAAAAGATTCTTCGAAGCTAACATGATCTAACAAATGTAAGATTTCTGGTTCTGTGATGTAGATAGGTAATTTTTTTGCTGTTTTTAAACTCCTTAATTTGGTAGCAGGATTGTCGCTGAGGATGGAGGACCGTTCGCAAAATTTATAGTAAGCCTTTACGGATGCTATTTTTCTATTGATGGACCTAGGGTCGTATTCTTTCTCTGTTAAATCTACTATCCAAGAACGCAAAAAATGATAAGTTGCATTGGTAAGTATCTCAATATGATATGTTTGAAAAAGGTAATCTTGTAGCTGGAGGAGATCATTGTGGTAGGCTGCTACCGTGTGTGGGCTGAATCTCTTCTCGTATTGGAGATATAACAAAAATTTTTCAACCATATCAGTTCTTATTTTTTGATAAAACTAATATAGCTGAAAAATTTGTAACTTCTTTTAATGAGTACTAGTAATTATCGTTAGCAAACAAATTTTGTCTGTATGCAGCACGGATAACTTGGTTTCTTTTAGTAACACATTTTTTTTCGTAATAAGAACGAGCTCTTAATTGCTTAAGTACACCTGTTTTCTCAAATTTCTTTTTGAATCTTTTGAGTGCTTTGTCAATTGATTCGTTTTCTTTAATGTTGATTATAAGCATTTTAAATATTATTTCTTCAAATGGATTGCAAATATAATAGGATAGATGGGTTTTTCAAAACTCCTCTTGGTATTTTTATTATTTTTGGGCAATATATTTTCTGATATGAAGTTTGTTTACCGCTAGTTCTCTATTAGAATATAAAATTTGATAAGTATCTTGATCTGCTTGAAGAATACTGTCTCTTTCTAAATATTTAAAAATTTGGCTTACAATATCAAAAACTTCATCTTTAATAAAGTAGTACACCCATTGGTCGTGACGTCTATAATTGACCAATCCTGCGTTTTTTAGATAAATTAGATGTCTTGAAGTTTTAGTTTGGGTAAAATCCAACACTAGCTCAACGTCAGAAATACACATTTGTTCGTTTTTGTACAATAAATGTAGAATACGTACACGTGATTCGTCACTAAATGCTTTAAAAATTTGCCCCCCGAATGTTAAACTAAAATTTTTTAAGCGCATTTTTACAGTAAATACCAATAATCCTAATCATTTTCTATAACAATTAATCTAAAGAATGATAGTATATTTGGAATGTGGAATAACTAAAACCTAAATTTAGCGTTTTTAATTAAATCTTTAAAAAATTAAGTAATTGAAACTAAAGTTAATCGGTATTATATCTATTTTACTATTTTGTAAACTTGATTGGGCCTTGGCTCAAGGAGAACCCAAAATTGTTCAGTTTTCAGGTGTGGTGGTGAGCGGTGGTGATAGCCTAAATGGCGTACCTTATGTTTCTTTATATATTCCTAAAACAGGTAGGGGAGCTTTATCCAATGCGGTAGGTTACTTTTCAATGCCAGCATTAACCAACGATAGTATAATTATTATTGCAACAGGTTATAAATCTACAACTTTTGTAATACCTAATAATGAGGCTTCAAATATTTCGGTAATGATAGAATTAAAACAAGATACTTTGTTATTACCTATAATTGAGGTGTTTCCTTATTATACCGAAGAACTATTTAAACAGGCCTTTTTGGCACTTAGGTTACCCGAAGAGGACAACCGTAACATGAATAGGAACTTAAATGATCGTCTACTTGCCGCTATGTTTGAAGAAACATATTATGATGGTGCCATGAACCACCGTTGGTTCACGCAGCAACAAGCACTTAGGCAAGAACGTAAATATATGGATCCTAGCGCTTACAATCCTCTTACTAACCCTTTTGCGTGGGTGCAGTTGGTAAAATCTATCAGAAATGGTGATTTTAAAAAGAAATCCTATAATGAAGACGGTAAAAAATTAAAACGTTAGTTTTTTTACTGTATTTTTTAGCTTTATTGTCAGTTGGCTGACAACTCTTGTTTTATTCCTTTCTTAGTTTTGTTTTATCAATTATAACAAAACATAATCTATGAAGGGAAAATTAACTGTCGCAATTATTTTAATACTGGTTACTTGGGCAACTGCACAGAATAGAAATGGTATACCATTAGGAGTAGGTGATAGTGTTCCAGCGGTGTATCTTAATACCCTAGAAGGGAAAGGGGTTAAACTGGTGGATGAAATAAACAGCACGACTTCAGTAATAATTTTTTATAGAGGGGGTTGGTGTCCTTTTTGCAACGCACACTTGAGTGATTTGCAAGATATTAATCGCGCTTTGAGGAGAAAAGGTGTGAAAATTATGGCTATAAGTCCCGAACCTAAAAAAGGACTTGAGAAAACTAAAGAAACCAATGACTTGGATTATGATTTATATACCGATACGGACGCTGCTGCTGTAAAATTTGGCGTGGCAACCCTCGTAAATGGTAAACCTACTCTGCCCACCCCATCAGTTTTTATTGTAGATACTAAAGGTGTTGTACAATTTGTGCATTTTGACCCTGATTACAAGGTTCGGTTAGAAGCAAGGATTATATTAGAAAAAGTAGAATCAATTATAAAAAGGTAAAATCTCAAAGAAACTTCAATATGAAAAAGGTACTGTATTTATTTATACTATTAGTTAATTTTCAACTCTTTGCACAAGAAGATCAAATGATTAGATTAAAGCACTTTAATCTGCCAACTAACCATGTGGCTATAAAGGGATATGATCCAGTTTCTTACTTTCTTTCTAACAAAGCTATAAAAGGTAAAAGCGATATTGCTATTTCGCACAAGGGAGTTATTTATAATTTTTCAACTATTGAAAATCTGTTAGCATTTAAGAAGGAACCATCTAAATATGAGCCGCAGTATGGAGGTTGGTGTGCATATGCAATGGGAAACTCAGGCGAAAAAGTTGAAATAGATCCAGAAACCTTTAAAATCTTAAATGGCAAGTTGTATCTGTTTTACAATAAGTTTTTTACCAATACCCTCACGTTGTGGAATAAAAACGAACAAATCTTATTTAAAAAGTCAGAAAAGAGTTGGAATCAATTTGTTGAGGCCAAATAGAATTACTAATAAACTACTAAATCCATTTTAATGAAAAAATCAATTTTGTCTTGGACCTTGCGAGGTATTGCTGCTGTTATCATGTTACAAACCCTTTTTTTTAAATTTACTGCTAGCTCAGAAAGCGTGTATATTTTTACGCAAGTAGGTTTAGAGCCAGTTGGTAGAATTGGGATAGGTATAGCCGAACTAATTGCCAGTATTTTGCTCTTATATCCAAGAACAATTATTTTTGGAGCCTTGTTAGGCGCTGGTGTTATTTCTGGAGCGCTTATGTTTCATCTTACAAGATTAGGAATTGTGATTATGAATGATGGAGGTCAGTTATTTTACTACGCAGTTATTGTAGAAATTTGCTGTATTGTTTTGATTTGGATGTATAAAGAACAGTTTCCATACTGGGATTCTGTAAGATTAAAACTTAACTTAAAGTAACATGAAAACCTGTGCTAACTGCTCCACCGAATTCGATTTAAACTATTGTCATCATTGTGGTCAAAAGGCTATTAAAGAGAGATTGACAATAAAATATCTTTTAACTGATTTTGTGTTTTCATTTTTTCATCTTGAGAAAAAGGGATTGCTTTTTACAGTAAAGGAAATGTTTGTTAGACCAGGTTTTACCGCAAAGGACTATATTGAGGGGAAGCGACAAAGGTTTTATCCGCCTATGAAGTTGCTAATTTTAGCAGGTACCATAATAGTGATTGCCTCGTTAAGATATAATTTCTTTTCTAATGACTTTTCTGATAAAAGTAGTGATATCACCGTTTTTAAATGGTTGAATTTGTCTCAAAACCAAGAAGAGTTTTTTGATCAATTCTTTGAATATGCGGAACATTATGCAACGTTTTTAAACATAGTTGCAATTCCAATATTTTCATTGTTTTCCTACTTATTCTTTATAAAGTACAAATATAATTTTGCTGAGAATTTAATTTTAAATACTTTCATCACTGCGGAGCAATTGTTATTTTTAATAGTACTAATACCTTTTCTTGAGTTTTTCCCTGAATCGAAAGTAATACTAATACAAAGTTATTCTGTGGCAACTATTCTTTATAATATTTGGGGCTATACCCAGTTTTTTGAAGGAGCGTGGTGGAAAGATGCAATTTTAGGTATTTTCGTGGTTTTCTTTGCCTATATCAGCCAGTTTGTAATTAATAGTTTAGTTTTTGCAATAATAAAACCCTGGATACATTTAATACCTTCCCATTAATAACTTCTATGAATTGCGAAAATTGTAAGAATCAAATTGCTGAAAAACAACTTTACTGTGCTAATTGTGGTCAAAAGTTAATATTAGAAAGGTACACCTTTCAAAATATGATTTTAGAGCCTCTAAAATCGTTTGTTTTAGGTAACAAAAACCTTATTCCTACCTTAATAAAGCTACTTATAAACCCTGGGAAACATATAAACATTTATCTCACTAAAGATAGAATGCAAATTTACCAGCCGTTTAACCTCCTTATTTTTATTGGTACCTTAACCACTTTACTGTCCCTACGATATCATTTTTTTGCTAATGAACTTACCAGTAGTACTTCTCAACATTTGCAACCTTTACATAGTGGAATTCAAATAATAGATCAGCAACATCTTTTTTTGGAGCGATTTTTTCACTACGCAGAAGATTTTGCAACAATTATCAATTTTATCTCAATTCCAATATTTTCCTTTTTTAGTTGGTTGGTATTTAGGAAATGTCAGCCATCAACGAACTATGCTGAAAATATGATTATTAATAGCTATATCACCTCCGTACAATGGTTTGTTTTGTTGTTATTTGTGCCATTTATTGAATTTTATGCCGGCATTAAGGTAGTTGTGATTCCTATTTACATTGGGTTAACCATAATTTATAATATTTGGGTCTATTATGATTATTACAAGGAGATAAAATTTGTTCTACTACGGGGTATTAGTGTTGTAATATTTTCATATTGTACACAATTTATGGTAAATGTTGTGCTGTTTTACTTTATTGAACCCTATGTGGAGGTAATTGATAAGTTCAACTTGATTTAATTTTGAAACTATTTCTTATTTATTTCATTTAAAAATACGATTTAATTCATTTACGAATTTTTCAGCGGCTTTGGTGGGATCTTTAGCCATATTGATGCCTGAAGAAATGGCCACACCGTAAACACCAATTTCGTTTAAGACTGGTAAATCTTTTAAAATAATCCCCCCAATAGCTATAATAGGTAAATTAATTTTACGATGCTGTAATTGGTTAATAACATACTCATAACCTTTTATGCCAACAATAGGGCTAAGGTTTTGTTTAGTAGTTGTGAACCTATATGGTCCTAATCCTACATAATCTACATGTTCAAGATTGAGCGTTAAAATATCTTCCAAAGTATTGGTAGTAGCTCCAATAAAGAAATTGTTTTCAAGCAAAACTACCGCTTCACTTATCCGCATATCGTCTTTACCCAGATGCACTCCATCAGCAAGAATGTTTTTGGCAAGAGTAGCGTAATCGTTAATTACGAAAGTTGCACCATATTTTACACAGACATCCTGAGTGCGTAGTGCTTCATCTTTTAAAGAATCTTCATCAAAGTCTTTTACCCTAAGCTGTACCCAGTTAACCCCACCTTTACATGCCAATTCAGCGTTTTGTGCGTGGGTTCTGCCTTGGCAAGCTTGTGTAATGTAATGTAATCTACTAATCACTTTTTGTCAAGGTTAGAAATTTTGAATCGAAGTATTTTCTTGTTTAGTTCGATTATTTCTAGGTTATAAATTAATTTTCTCGTGGTGTATAAATTAATAATGACGTTTTTTTCTCCTTCCTGTTTCCAACTACCCTTCACTGTTTGTAATCCATCAGTTGGTGCTATTTCGTATTGTTCATAGCCACCTTTATCTAAAAAATTGCAACCTCTTCTTCCTCGAGCAGGAGGAAAGTCGTAGCCCTCAGGACGGTAAGTAACCACACCATTTAGATCTTCTTCGTGTGAATGAAACCACTTGCCCAGTAGATTTGAAGCATTAATGATTACTTCTTGGCTGGCTGTTTGCTGTACTACTTTCTTTTTGCAAGAAAAACTAGTGATAACCACAAAAACTAAAAAAAGGTGTATCAGTTTCATTAATCATTATTTATCAAAACAAATATAATCATATATTTGAAATGACATTTAATGAAATATTTTGTAAGATCATTTGTGATTTTAATAATACCCGGTTGTCAGTGCAATACATAATATGGAAAACGAAGAAATAGTAGATACTTTTAAATTACTTGCAGCTTTAATGGAACTTCATGATGAAAATCCATTTAAGATAAAATCCTATGCAAGTGCAGCTTTTAACCTAGACAAATTAAACATTCCCTTAGGTACATTATCCATTCCTGAACTAGAAGCAACAGATGGAATTGGCAAAAGTCTTGCTACTAAAATTCACGAACTTTGTTTGACAGGTACTTTTCCAGACTTAAGTACTTATCTTGAAACCACCCCACCCGGTGTAATTGAAATGCTCGATATAAAGGGTATTGGCCCTAAGAAAGTGAGGACAATTTGGAAAGAACTTGGAATAAAAAATAAAACAGATTTATACAAAGCATGTGAAGATAATAGAATAGCTGAGCTTAAAGGGTTTGGAGATAAAACTCAAGAAACCATAAAGCAAAATCTTATTTTTGAGAAAGCTCAAGTAGGCAAATTGCGCTATAATGAGGCAGAAATATTAGCTGAACATATTTGTAAGATTCTAAAAGAAACCTTTAACCATGTTGCGGTTATAGGTAAGTTAGCACGTAAATGGGAGGTAATTGACGCTATTGAAATCGTGGTAGCCACTTCAAATCTCAAAGAGGCTTACAACCAATTAAATTCTTATGATTTTTGGGAAAACAATAAAAAATTAAGCTCCCCTTTTGCTTGGCGGGGTCTTATAACAGACAAAGAAACACCAGTTGAAATTATATTAACATCGGAACAGGAGTTTATAAATCAAGTTTTTGTAAACTCTAGTAGTATGGCGCACTTGCTATATCCTACACCTTCAGGCAAAACTTTATTAACTATAATAAAAGATAAACATTACGGTGACGAAAAGGATATTTACGACAAGGCAAAAATGCAATATACCCCTTCTGAATTAAGAGAAGGTGGTTTTGAACTTAACGCTGCTGCCAGTTTTAAACTACCGCAACTCGTAGAAATGAGTGACTTGAAGGGGATTTTACACAACCATTCTACTTTTAGCGACGGCAAACATACCCTATTCCAAATGGCTGAAAGGTGTAAAGAAATGGGTTATGAATATCTCGGCATTAGTGACCACTCTAAGTCGGCACAGTATGCTGGTGGATTATACGAAAGAAAAATTATAGAGCAACACGCGGAAATTGATAAGCTTAATATTGAATTGGCTCCCTTTAAGATTTTTAAAGGAATTGAATCTGATATTTTGGGCAACGGTGATTTGGACTATGACGACTATGTTTTGGCATCATTCGATTTTGTGGTTGCTTCTATACATTCTGGATTAAAAATGGATGTTGAGAAAGCAACCAAAAGATTAATAAAAGCGATAGAAAATCCTTATACTACTATTTTGGGGCACTTAACAGGTCGCCTAATTTTGAGAAGAAATGGGTATCCTGTAGATCATTATAAAATAATAGACGCCTGTGCTGCGAATGGAGTTGTGATAGAAATAAATGCGAGCCCTTGGAGATTGGATATGGATTGGCGTTATGTTAATCATGCGATTCAAAAAGGGGTAATGTTAAGCATTAACCCTGATGCACATGAAATGGATGGGTATAAAGATATGTATTATGGGGTCATTGCTGGTAGAAAAGGTGGGCTTACAAAAGAAATGACCTTTAATACTTTTTCACTAGCAGAGATGGAAAATTACCTTGTTCAACGAAAGGCAAAAAGCAATCAAAATAATATAGCCTTATAACTGAACGGGGCTAATTGCTACAAAAAATATTCGGAAATCATAAGGGTAACTTAGGTTTTGATGGTAAAATTAAGATGTTTTGAGGAAGTTTCGTTTGAAAGAATTTATAGAAACGCCAATATTTGTTGTAAAAGTAAGTGTTAAAAGAAATTAAGAAATCACCAATTAATCATTCATTAAAAATTTACAATTCCGATTTGGGTTTTACTATACAACGATAAACTTTTACGCTTGAGAAATATATTTAATTTTAAATTCTTTAAACATAAGTCTGATACAACCCTTTTATCGTTAGTTTAATAAACAAAACTAATGACTGTAGAATTAAATGTGACTGCTCCCAGATTTGAGTTAATAGATATATATGGGCGAAAAATAGCGTTAGAAGATTATAATGGCAAAAAGGTATTTTTGGGTTTTTTTAGACATGCTGGGTGTCCATTTTGTAATTTAAGAGTACATGCACTTCAAAAAGTACAAAATGAACTAAAATCACAAAATTTGGAAATGATTTTCTTTTTTGAATCAAATGAAAACACCTTAATAAGAAGTATTTTTCATAAAGAAATTTCTCCAATACCTTTAATTGCGGATCCAGAAAAAAAATGGTACACCATTTATGGTGTTGAAAATTCTGTTGTTAAATCTACTTTAAGCCATTTGACATCGTTTATTCAAACTGCTATCACAGCTAAAATAAAGTCTTTACCGCTGCATCTTATGGCTGATGGAGAATCTTTTGGTACTATGCCCGCAGAGTTTTTAATTGATGAAAATTTGATAATTCGTAAAATACATTATTCTAAATCCCTAAATGATCGATTATCAATGCAATACATTTATGATTTTACGAAAAGGTAATCTCAAAATTTTCTTGATTGATGAACATAAAAAAAAGCGAGGACAAAGTTGAATTTGCCCTCGCTTTTGAATTATACTAAAAATACTTAAGCCTTTACATTAGCCCTTATTATATTTAAAGCACCACCTGCTTTGAACCACTCTATTTGTTGTTCATTATAGCTATGTGCAACTTTAATTTCAGTTTTTGTACCATCTTTATGGGTCAATACTAACGTTAAAGGAACATTTGGCGAGAAAGTAGTTAAGCCCAAGATATCAATCGAGTCATCTTCTTGTATTTTCTCATAATCGTTTTTATCTACAAAAGTCAATGCCAACATACCTTGTTTCTTCAAGTTAGTTTCATGAATACGAGCAAAAGATTTTACCAAAACAGCACGCACACCAAGATGACGAGGTTCCATTGCAGCATGTTCTCTTGAAGAACCTTCACCATAATTTTCATCACCAACGACAATCGACCCAATTCCAGCGGCTTTATAAGCCCTTTGAGTGGCTGGTACAGGACCATAAACACCTGTTAAAGAGTTCTTTACTTCATCTGTTTTTTCATTGAAATAATTGACAGCTCCAATTAACATGTTATTTGAAATATTATCCAGATGACCACGATATTTAAGCCAAGGCCCTGCCATCGAGATATGATCTGTGGTACACTTGCCTTTAGCCTTAATCAATAGTTTAAGATTGTGCAAGTCAGTACCTTCCCACGCTTCGAATGGATCAAGTAATTGTAATCGATCAGAGGTAGGAGACACTACAACATTTACTGATGAACCGTCAGCCGCAGGTGCTTGAAAACCAGCATCCTCAACTGCAAATCCTTTGGCAGGTAACTCATCACCAAATGGGCCATCTAGTTTAACTTGCTCTCCTTTATTATTGGTGAGGGTGTCGGTAAGTGGGTTAAACGATAAATCTCCAGCAATAGCAATTGCTGCTACCAACTCTGGTGAAGCAACAAAAGCATAAGTATTTGGATTACCATCAGCACGTTTAGCAAAGTTGCGATTAAAAGAATGAACAATAGTGTTCTTTTCTTTTTTCTCTGCACCCATTCTATCCCACATTCCTATACATGGGCCACAAGCGTTTGTAAATATTGTGGCATTAAGGTCAGTAAATGTACCTAATAACCCATCTCTTTCCGCTGTATAACGAACTTGCTCAGAACCCGGGTTGATACCAAATTCGGCCTTAGTTACAAGTCCTTTGGCAATGGCTTGTTTAGCGATAGAGGCTGCTCTAGATAAATCTTCGTAAGAAGAGTTGGTGCAAGAACCGATCAAGCCCCATTCTACCTTTGTGGGCCATCCGTTTTTAGCTGCTTCTTCTTTCATTTTTGAAACAGGTGTAGCCAAATCTGGTGTAAATGGCCCATTCAAATGTGGCTCTAAAGTTGAAAGGTTAATTTCAATTATTTCATCAAAATATTTTTCAGGAGATGCATAAACCTCAGGATCTGCGGTAAGATGTTCTTTGATGCCATTGGCCAAATCTGCTACATCATTACGACCAGTTGCACGCAAGTAGCGCTCCATTGATTCGTCATAACCAAACGTAGAAGTAGTTGCACCAATTTCAGCACCCATATTACAAATGGTCCCTTTACCCGTACAAGACATGGAAAGAGCACCTTCGCCAAAATATTCTACAATAGCGCCTGTTCCACCTTTTACAGTAAGAATACCAGCCACTTTCAAGATTACATCCTTAGGTGAAGCCCAACCGTTTAATTTTCCAGTTAACTTTACGCCTATTAGTTTAGGAAATTTTAATTCCCAAGGTAATCCAGCCATCACATCACAAGCATCAGCTCCACCAACACCAATTGCCAACATGCCTAAGCCGCCAGCATTAACAGTGTGGGAATCAGTACCAATCATCATCCCACCCGGGAATGCATAATTTTCTAGTACAACTTGGTGGATAATACCAGCTCCTGGTTTCCAAAAACCAATACCATATTTATTAGACACAGAACCTAAAAAGTCAAAAACTTCTTTTGATTCTGTGGTTGCAAAAGCTAAATCTTTTTCAGCACCTACTTTCGCGGTAATCAAGTGATCACAATGTACAGTTGACGGCACAGCTACCTTTGGTCTACCTGCCTGCATAAACTGCAAAAGAGCCATTTGAGCCGTAGCGTCTTGCATAGCCACACGATCAGGATTAAAATCTACATAAGATTTACCTCGGTCATAAGCCTTACTAGGAGCACCTTCTGTAAGGTGAGTGTATAAAATTTTGTCTGTTAAAGTCAAAGGACGACCTAAAACTTTACGGGCATCAGCTACGCGATCGGGAAAAATCGCATAAAGTGCCTTGATCATTTCTATATCAAATGCCATATTGGATAAAAAAGAAAAGGTTTACAAAAACTTGTTTGAGATGCGCAATTTACGAAAGAATGAATAAGAAACTTAACTTTGTGTTGAAAATCATTTAATACTTAAACCAAAAGATAAAAAAACTCGTTAACAGGGTCAAATGCACTAGTTATGAATAAGTGGTTAATTGCCATTATTGTTGGTTTACAAGTAAATATATCTTTTGGCCAATCGAAATATCCGCTGCCAACACGCAACCAAAATTTAGACAATTACCTTGAAAAAACAATTTGGGTCAAGGTTAAACCTGCATATAAATCGATTTTTGAGCAACCCAAAAACAATGCACGTCAACTATCAAAGCTCTCAAATCAATTAAATGGAATTAGTTTAAGGCAAATATTTAGCCGTGAATTGGCGATGGAACGTAATCAATACGCACAACAAAGACGTGCCCTACCTACCAAACGCATAGACCTTTCTAACTACTATGAGGTAAAGGTAGGTTCAGATAAAAACATATTTGATATAATAAAAACCTTGGAAGCATCAGGAATGATTGAATATGCTGATCCAGTTCGAAAACTTACTACCTGCTATAGACCAAATGACCCACAGTCTGACTCACTCACTAACAATGGTAATGCATTAGCACAAATTCATGCATTTGATGCATGGAATATCGAAAAAGGCGATAGTAACGTAACAATCGCCATCTCTGATTTGGGTGCAGATTACAATCATATTGATTTAAAAAATAGCATTCAATACAATTATAACGACACCATTGATGGTGTTGATAATGATAACGACGGTTATACAGACAATTTTCGGGGTTGGGATTTAGGACAAAACGACAGTGATGTAATGTCTGACCCCAACGCTAACCCACACGGAACAATGGTTTCTGGTCTTGCTGCAGCCACAGCCGACAACGATACACTCATTACTGGAACTGGGTTTAAATGTAAATTTCTTCCATTAAAAATTGCTAGTAATGGAGCTATTATTCAAAATGCTGCTTACAATAGCCTTATTTATGCTGGAATTAAAGGATGTAAGGTCATTAATCTTTCATGGGGTGGTGCAGGTTCAGCCTCCAAAGTTGAACAGGATTTTATTAATGCTGCGGTATTAGATTATGATATGGTAGTAGTAGGTGCTGCTGGTAATACTGGTTCCGAACTAACTTTTTATCCTGCTTCTTACGACAATGTGCTTTCTGTAACCGGTCTCATAGATGATAAAAAATGGCAATTTTCATCTTTCAGTAAATTTGTAGATTTGGCAGCGCCAACTGCGTTAGTTACCACATTTGATGGAAATAATTTGAAGTTTGACTATGGCACTTCGCTGTCGGCACCTATAGTTTCAGGGGCTGTAGCCTTGATAAGATCTAAATTTCCACAGTTAAATGCATTACAAATTATGGAATTGGTTCGTTTAACTGGAGATATTATAGATACAATACCAGACAACATTCCTTATAAAGGAAAAATTGGAAGGAAATTGAATATGTATTCAGCACTAACAAAAAGTACACCAGCAGTTAAAATGGTATCAAGAAAGGTACTTTCTTCCAATGGAGATAAGCTTATGATTGGGGATACTATAAAAATTGTTGGTGTTTTCAAAAATCTTCTTGCCCCTACTCAAAATCTTAAAATTAATGTTTCAACTAGTTCACCCTACATTACTATTTATGATTCTGTTATACATGTGGGCATGTTAGATTCAATGGACAGTTTGAACATTGGTAATAGTCCCATAAGATTTGAAATAAAGGCAAATACACCAATACTTAGTAATGCTGAATTTATCATCACCTATGAAGATGGCGATTATGTTGATAAACAATATTTTACTCTAAATAATTTAAACATTGATTTTTTGGATTTAGATACCAACAAAATATTATGTAGTATAAGTAGTGGTGCGAGAATTGGCTTTAGTGATTATGATGGTTCGATAGGCTCAGGATTTAAATATAACAACAGTGGCTTACTCTTTGAAGGTGGTCTGATGCTAGCAAATGATAAAGGTAAATTGTCCGATTGTGTTAGAAATGGGAACAATACCACCAATAAAAAAGATTTTTCCCCAATCGGATTTGTCAAATATGCTAAGTCCCAAGAAGCTGATAGAATGATTATTAATAATTTTAGAGATACTGGTTTTTATAAGCTCAATGTAGAAGTACTTCAAAAATCATTTGCTTGGAATAGCCCAAACAAACAAAATTTTATTATTCTCGAATATCGAATAAAAAATATTAGTGGAGAAAATATGAAAAAAGTGCATGCTGCCTTATTTGCAGATTGGGACATACCGGCTGTAAATGTTTCGGATGCCAATTATTATGCAAAAAATAAAGTAATATGGGATTCAATTAATACTTTAGGCATCGCTTATAACTCCAATGCTACAGGGCTGTATAGTGGAATGAAATTGTTAACACCTCAAGAACCAATATTTTATGCACTTGAGAACAGTTTAATAAGTAATGGATTTTCAGATAATAGTAAATATTTTACATTAACAAGAGGTGTTGGTAACAAAAGGGCGGGTAGTGCAGGCTCTGGTACGGACGTGAGCGAAATTTTTGGAGCTACCTTATATGATTTGGATACTAATGAAACTCAAATAGTTGCTATTGCCTTAATCGCGGGCTCGGACATTTTAGAAATTCAAAATACAGCTACTCTTGCTTTGTCAGAATACAAAAAAATACGTACTAGCCCCACACCGGTTTTAGGTAAACAAAACTATTGTTTCGGTTCTAATGCTGAGGTGAGCCCAAGTGGTGGGAAAACCTTTAATTTTTACAAATCACTACCGCTAGTAGCAAGTAACAAAATTGTTAGTGGATCATCTGTAGTAATACCAAATATTGAAAGTGATACCAATTTTTATATCACAAATACCGATTCGGTTTTTGAAAGTAATCCTGTTTTAGCAAATGTTAATGTGGTTTCGCTCAATGGTGATTTTTCGTATGTACCGACCTCCACCCCTGGTAATTTCCAATTTAAAAATAGTACTAAAAATTCCACTAACTGGTTTTGGTCAGTTAATGACTCACTAATATCAACTAATCAATCATTTAGCATACAATTTGATTCAAACGCCAATTATCCAATTCAATTAATTTTAACTGATAATAATGGCTGTAAAGACACGGTAATAAAAGAAGTAAAAGTTTCTAACATTATTACATTTGAAAATGATGATGTTATATCCAACGGGATTAATATTGCACCAAATCCTAGCAATGATATTTTAAATATAACTACTACCAATAAAAAAATGATCGAAGTTTCAATCGAAAATATTATTGGGGTCGTGGTTATTCAATCAAACGGGATGGAAGCTGAAAACTGGCAAATTGCGGTTGGTCATTTACCATCTGGAATTTATTTGGCAAATATTAAAATGGCCAATAAAAGTTTTAAGGTAAAATTTGTTATTAGCCATTAATCAACCTATAAATTGCCATGATAAAACTTATTGAGTGCCCAAGAGATGCTATGCAGGGGCTGCCTTACTTTATAGAAACCAACCAAAAAGCCAATTACATCAATAGTCTACTTTCTTGTGGCTTTGATATTATAGATTTTGGTAGTTTTGTATCTCCAAAGGCAATCCCACAAATGAGAGATACGGCCGCAGTATTATCAAAATTAGATCTTACTAGGGGGAACACCGAATTATTAGCTATAGTTGCTAACCTTAGAGGTGCTGAGGGTGCTTGTACTTTTGAAGAAATAAAGTTTTTGGGATTTCCTTTGTCACTTTCCGAAACATTTCAACATTTAAATACTAATTCTTCCATAGCTACCTCATTTTCTGTGTTAGCTGAGATTCAAAACTTATGCCTTAGATTTCAAAAAACGCTGGTTGTTTATCTTTCTATGGGTTTTGGAAATCCATACAATGATCCTTATAATTTAGATATTGTTTCAAATTTTTTACATAAACTTGATGCACTTGACGTTTCGGTTATCTCATTAGCTGATACTGTTGGTACTGCACAAAATGAAATAATTACCAAGGCATATCAACTAGCAACTAGACAATACCCACATATTGAATTTGGAGCGCATCTTCATGCAACTAGAGAACGTAATTTAGATAAGATTAAGGCTGCTTACCAAGCAGGTTGTAAAAGATTTGATAGCGCAATTAAAGGTTATGGAGGTTGCCCGATGGCAGGAGATGTTTTGGTTGGAAATATTGATACGGAAATTTTACTCGACTTTTTGCAAACTCAGGATGAAGAAACTAGAATCGATAAAGCTGAATTTCAAAAGGCACTTCAATTGAGTGGCGATATTTTTTTATAAATAGTTATTGAAAAACCATAATATTTAAAACACCAATCACCGCATATAGAATTTTAAGGTCCAACTATAGGTTTGAAAACTTCTAACTTTTTGACCTCCAACTATTGCAGGTTGCCACTTCGGCATTGATAAAATGGTACTTATCATTTCTTGATCGTAGTTTTCGGTATAATGTTTTATGATTTCTACATATTTAATTTTGCCATTTGTTTCTACTATAAATTTGGCTTCCACAGTGCCGTTTTTAGCAGATTCTAACATATCGGTTTCTACATAAGGATCAAATCTCATTTCGAAATAATATTGAAGACCTTCCCTTTCTCCGGGAAAGGTTGCAACTTGGTCAGGTTGTAAATAAACCTTACCATCGCCATATTTTTGAATATCTTCAATAAAACGATCTTGAGCTATTAAAATATTTGTAGAAACCAATATTAGAATATGTCCCGCAAATATTTTTATTAGTTTAGTAATCAATTTTCTGTTATTTAAATGAATCTTTAGATGAAACATACAACTAAAGTGTGTTTAATTATCACGACCTGACTATTCTTAATTTATATTCTAAAAGGGGTTCAACTCAAACTCTAGTGTTTTCAGCATGTTTCCGTTAACCTGGATTGCGATTTTATGCGGTCCAATGTAATGTTTTCTCGTGGTAAAATCTGCGAAAAGGTGCTGTTTGGTAAGTTTTAAGGTTTCATTGGGTTTAAGATTCATTTGTTTCCACTTAAATACCTTTGGTGAGTGATTTTTATTTGCTTTTAAATAAAATACCACAAAATCTACAATAACCAATTCATCCGCCGTACTTTCATTTTGTAGCTCAGAATAAAAATCAAGCTTTTCACCCATTTTTAACGAAGTTTTACAAATTTGGAAGTCGGTTAACGATATTTTTGCTTCTTTATTGATTCCTAATAATGATAATGCCTCAAAATTTCCTTGTTTGACAAGCGTTCTTAAGGCGTGTTTTAGAATATATTCGTTGAGGGAGCCTTCTTCTTGCCAAGATTTCAACGTATTAATAACCAAACTAGGATGATCTTTGGCAATGTCGTTAAGATTATTGGCTAGAGATCTTTGAACCAAAGTTTTAGGATCGTTTTTTAATAAGTTTAATAATTTTAAAACAGGCAATGGGTCAGTGATATACCTATCGAGCCGCATTCCCCAAGGCAGTCTTGGCCTTGTACCTTCCGTAACCAAACGACGCACATGGCAATTAGAATCAAGCGCCCATTCTTGCAATTTATCATACATTTGATCCGGATATTTGTTTATAAAATATCTTATGTCGAATTCTGCCGAAAATCTTTTGGTCATTTCATACAGACCCTTTATTGAAATTTCATAATCTTCTAAACCGTAAGTACTTATATAACCTGTTAAGGGTAAAATCATAAATCTTTCCTGCTCAATCCCTATGAGTTCATCACCTTCTATTTCTGGAATAAGCGAGTCGATGAGGATATTAATGGCCTTAGGATAATTAGTAGGCAAATATTCTCTTAATGCATTAGTTATTGCTTTACTTCTTTCTTTAAAACTTAGTACATGAAAATTTTCCATGCAAAGTTCAATAAAAGCCTCTGTATTAAATGCAGGATAGTTTTCTTTAATTAGACTAGCCAGTTTTTCAACGATTTTTTTGTTGAAGACTTCCCTCACTAAGAAATTTTCTTTTTCTTCCATTATAGTTTTGTTACTTGACCATTTTCAAGTTTGTAGGTTTCTTTACTTTCATCACAGGTAGCAATGCCGTCTTTATTAAAAATTAGCTTTTGACCATATTCACTCATCCAACCTGTTTGCCTTGCTGGGTTGCCTATAACTAAGGCATATGCAGGTATATTTTTAGTAACTACTGCCCCAGCTCCAATAAATGCAAACTCTCCTATGTCATGCCCACATACGATCGTGGCATTAGCGCCGATGGTAGCACCCCTTTTTACAGTTGTTTTTGCGTATTGATTTTTGCGATTAATAGCACTTCGAGGATTAATAACATTGGTAAATACCATACTAGGGCCTAAAAATACATCATCCTCACATATTACCCCAGTATAAATGGAAACGTTGTTTTGTACTTTTACATTTCTGCCTAAAATAACTTCGGGTGAAATCACCACGTTTTGACCTATGTTACAATTTTCGCCAAGAATGCACTTGGGCATAATATGTGAAAAATGCCAAATTTTGGTACCTGAGCCAATTATGCAGCCCTCGTCAATAATGGCGCTAGGATGTGCAAAAAAATCCATAATTTTAATTTAATAACTTACTTTCTATTTGATAATTAATTTTTTTAAGATTACCATAAGGCATATTGGTCATTGGGCTTTGTTGAAATTCAAAGAGCATTTTGCCGATTTCTTCTATTCTGTCATGATCACTTGTGTCGTCGTAGTCTAATACCGAAACTGTAACAAAATCATGAGCGGTACCTACTAGTGCCTTAGTTTGACCTTTACGTTCATATCGTATACAATTGTCCATAACTGGTGAAGTATAGGTTACTTCTGTTCCGATTTTTACTTGCCAACAAAGGTCAGGATAACCTGGGCCTAAATATCTTACGTCATATTCTGAAGGATTTACGACGGTTGTATCTAGGATAATATCCAAAACCTTAATTTTGAATTCATAAAGCTGGGGTGCTATTACTTTAAACTTTGTAATGTGAGTCGCTAAAGGTGATTTGCTCAAAGTTTCAAAGTAACCAGAAGTGGAAGTAACGGTATCTTTTCTGAAAGTGGCACCATATATTTCCATACAAAATTTTAGTTCTTGTTCCCCCTTTTTAAGTTGGAGTAGACGATAAGGGAATTCCAACTCAAATTGTCTTTTATCTTCATTTTCAAAAACAAATCCAGAGGTTAGTGATGTTTGTTCCGATCTTGATTTAAATAGAGACACTTTGGATTCGTTATGCTTTATCCCATTTGTAAATAGGTAGGTATTTATAAAAATGGCATTATAACCCAAACTATTTGCAGTTTTTAATAATTCTTTTCCTAACGCCGCTTCAAAAGAAACCCTAATCTCTTGGCTGTTAGTTACATTGGACAATAAAGTATCTACTGCCATACCAGCAATACGAAGGCCATCGGTAGCCGACTCAAAGGAGGAGGTAATTTCAACCGTATTGACTTTTGTAGAAAGAAGTTCTGATGAATAAGCAATAGTTTCTTTTTGGGATGGGCCACAACCAACAAGTAAAAGCAGGATACTGACAATAATAAGAGGGTAAACTTTTTTCAAGTGGTTATAGAATTTATGACTCAAAATTAAGGAAAATATATATTTAAATAGGTTTAATTTTTCAAGGGATTTGTTGAATGGTTCTTACATAATATGCTTTGTTTGTATGAATCTAATTTGTTAATCGACTACCTCTAATCGGTGATTGTTATAGTTCAAATTTCATTTCAATTTAACTTCTCCAATCATCCTGAGCTAAGCTATGAGGGAATACTAAGCTATTTTATCTACTTAAAAAATAATCTTTAAATACGTTCATCTCATGTTGCTCTATTTCAACATATTTATTAAAAATTTTGTCGTTGACATGTGAACGCAGTGCTGAAATACCCGTATCTATTAAACGCAATCCCTTCTCAGTAAGTAAAATATTATCAAAGGCCAGCCCACCTATATCCGAAGGACGTTTTAGATCACGGTGAACAAAACCTGCTTGGTGTAACGCGAATAATTCATCCTCAAAAACTGACCAACAAAGCTCCCTTATTTCTACTTCATAAGCGCGATAATCCAGGGGTTTGAGGCGTTCCATCACTAACATTTCTGCTTGTATTTCATCATTAAAATCCAAACGTATAAATTTTACTAGCAATCCATTAATGGTATTTGCAAACTTCATTTTTTCCGCTTCCGAACCAATATCTGAACGTGTATCTCCAGTAAAAAGCTTTGCTACTTCTGTATCTGAAAGTACAATTACTGTATTGTTCGCCCCCGAAGAGAGTCTTCTTTGATATTTCATTTTATAAAAAGGGTATTGAAATAGTGAGTTCTAAATTAAACTGTTTTATTGTCTGGTGCTTACAACTATTTGTCGTTTTATTGTTCAGTAAAGTACAATTTACGATTCTTTACGTCTTTTTTTAAGAACTAACTTAAAATTTCCCGAATTGTAAATTTTTAAGTATCCCATCTTGGTTAGGGTTTCTTCTTTTGCCTCTTCTGATAAGTTATTTGCTAGTATGTTTGTCGGAAATCGATTAATTTTAAATCTTAATAGTTTGCTTGGATGAATCCAAAAGGTGATTGGATCGGTGATTGCTTTTAATTGATATCCCAAGGCAGTATAGCTAGTTCCTCCAGACCAATCCATATCAACATAAGTCATGATTTCATCTGATAGGCTTTGTTGAAAAAACCCTTGGGTTATTTTACTTAATCCGCCATTTACATTTATTCCTTTCATCCCTACATAACGAAGCAATTCTGTAGAATAAAATTCAGGGGTCTCGTTTTTCATATACCTAGGTTGGCTAAAAATGGCACATGTAACTAAGATGCCTTTATAGAAAAGTCCTAAATGTAAATTGGACTTGGTGTATCCAAATAGGTGATGGTTATCAATAAATATTTTTGATTCTAGTTCTGCTGCTATATTAATTGTAGTGCTGCTTGCATGTATTATTCTATTTTCTTGAAAAAAAGAAAGAATTCTATCTGTTGCTATTTCCTTTTTAGTTTGCCATACATCTTCCCATAATTGAACAAGATGTATATCCTGTTGCTGAAAATGAATGCTTAAGTGCTGAAAAAAACTTGAATCAAGTTGTAGGCTTGAATATATGTCAAAAGTAATTACATGTACACAGATTTGGTAATCAGGGTAGTATAAAAGGGAGAATGGGCTTAAATGCGCAAATTTCCGCTCGTCAAAAAAAATATTTTGAAGTAGCTTTTTTAGTTCATCAAGCACATTCTAGACAATATTAACATCCAATGGGTGAAAGTAAATCCGACATAACCCAAATGGATTACATGAGTTTATTTAAAGCATCCAAATAGGCCTCAACTGAAGCAACAACAATATCGGTATTGGCAGAGAAACCATGATTAATCTGTTCTCCAGATTTTACAGTCATATGCACCTTGCCAAAATCGTTGCTTCCTTCAGTAATCGTTTGCACCAAAAACTCCTCAAGTTCTACTTTAGAATTTACTATTTTCTCTACCGATTTCAAAGCAGCATCTACAGGGCCATTTCCTATCGACTCTGCGGTATGTGAAATTCCATTAACACGTAGGGTGACTTTGGCAGAAGGTGTTTTTTTAAATCCGCAAGTCACTTCCATGTCCTCCAAAAATATTCCTCGATCTACTACTCCGTGATCCATAAGTGCATGTAAATCTTTATCATTTACATTGTCTTTTTTGGCGTCAGCAATTTCTAAAAACTTAGTATATTTTTCCTCAAGTTCTTCTTTTGAAATATGGTAACCCAATAGCTCCAAGCGATAATTAAGCGCCGCTCTACCACTTCTTGCAGTTAATATAATGGATGACTTACCAGCACCTACATCTTCTGGCTCCATTATTTCATAATTCTGCTTATTTTTAATCATCCCGTCTTGATGAATTCCTGATGAATGAGCAAAAGCATTTTTGCCTACAATGGCCTTGTTTGGTTGCACAGGCATCCGCATCATGCTACTTACTTTGCGGCTCAATGGATAAATCCTTTTGGTATTAATAGAGGTCACTAGATCAAGTTCCCCATGCGTTTTTATGGACATTACTACTTCTTCCAAAGAAGTATTTCCAGCCCGCTCGCCAATGCCATTGATAGTGCATTCCACTTGACGTGCGCCATTAACAACACCTGCCAACGAGTTAGCTGTAGCTAATCCAAGGTCGTTGTGACAGTGAACGGAGATAATCGCTTGGTGAATGTTTTTAACATTGTCAAACAAAAATTTGATTTTGGCACCATATTCTTCCGGAAGGCAATAGCCGTTCGTGTCAGGGATATTGACAACTGTAGCGCCAGCAGCGATTACTGCCTCTACCATTTGAGCTAAAAACACATTATCGGCTCGTCCTGCATCTTCACAATAAAATTCTATATCTTCTACCGATTTTTTAGCATATTTAACCGCGGCAACACCCCTTTGAATAATTTCTTCCCTTGTTGAGTTAAATTTATATTTAATATGAAAATCTGACGCACCAATGCCAGTATGTATTCTTTTGTTTTTAGCGTAAGCCAAGGAGGCCACCGCAGCATCTATATCTTTATCAACGGCCCTTGTAAGTGCGCAAATAGTAGGATTTGTGACTGCTTTTGAGATTTGTACAACAGATTCAAAATCTCCCGGGCTAGATATAGGAAAGCCTGCTTCAATGATATCTACACCGAGTAGCTCGAGTTCTTTAGCCAATATGACCTTTTCAGGAGTGGTTAATTGACAACCTGGAACTTGCTCGCCATCGCGCAATGTAGTATCAAAAATGTAGACCTTGTTATTCATTATACTTTAATGATTTTTAAGTAAATTATCAAACTTTGCCAAATGAGGGCAATTAGAAAGAATTTTAAATACAAACATAGTAAAAAACCCGTAAAGAGTTAAAAACAGTCAATTGAAAGTTAAGCTTATTTGATGGAAAAATTCTAAAGCAGGTAGTTTTGCTTTAACAATTTTTAAAAACCTAATTACTTAGGTTTTCTGCCTAACTTTTTTATGTTTTTGATAATAAGGCTTATATCTAAATAAGGGGTATAATCCTTGGCATATAAATAATCTAAACGTCTTAGGGCAGTTTTATCCAACTGTTTCGATTTAAAAATAGATGCTGGATTAATAATTCCTTTTTTTACCCCAGATAATTTAAAATGTTCGTGGTCAGAAAAACCAACAAATGTTATTTGACCTGTCCAAACTTTTATCAAATTCAATAAAAATTCTTTCTTTTGTTTAACCAAAAACAAAAGAATTGGACTTGTCAATATAAAAGCAGAACTAACAATTACATCTAAAAGTCTTTTGTTTCTAATACTACTACTGCCTGTTATGTTCAATTTAACCTCAACGGTGTAGATGCTTCCTTGTGTTTCTTTTGAGTTACTTCCAATTACATAGTTGGTTTCGTCGGGCACAATTTTGTATTCAATGTTTGGAGCATTTATTACCGTCATCCATTCAATAATTTGATGAGAAGGAATGTCTTTAGAGCAAAAAATTACTTCATTTATTTTATAAATATTTATTATTTCAGCCAATTGTTTTACACTACCTAGGTGATTTTCGTTATTTGACGGTTTAGTCACACTCACGAATCCGATAACATCCCATGCAGGTTTGGCTGAAAAGAATATTTTTTGAACACGTTTGGTCTCATCTTCATTGCCTACGAGTATCACCCTGTTGTTTTTATCTTGCCCCAAATCCATATTCTTAAATTTCGAATAATGGATGATTAACTTGGTTATAATAAAGCTTAAGGCCGCCCATGCACCACCCAAAATTAAGATTGCTTTTGAAAACCTATAGCTATCTATAAAATTGGAAATGGAAGATATTAAAATTGTACCAATAAACGCTCCTCGAATAATTCTAAAAACACTGAAGGGTTTGTCGTAGCCCCCATTTAAATAAATGGATAATAAAAGAACTAAAGCATAAGAAGGAAGTACAAATAAGGTATATGTTTCAGGATAATAGTGTTCGGAATTTTTTACATTAACCTCCCAATATAATTTAATTAGAATGAGACCCGTATATACCAAGATACAGTCAATAGCTGGCAAAAATGCCTTGGTAACAAATTGTTTAAAGATTTCGACACCTGCTCTTAAATAAATGGCGAAATTGATTAGGAATGCAACAGCACCAGCATTTTTTTTTGAAAAATGCTTTTTAGCAAAAATTACCATGGCGCGGTAAAACGTAAATACATAACTTACACTTGCCTTTTTAGTGCTTTCGCCTTTGTAGTGGATGATTCTTGTGCCAGCAAAATAGTAGTTTTTGTATCCACCTTTTGTAATTCGATAAGAGAGGTCGATATCTTCTCCATACATAAAATAGTCTTCATCCAACAGGCCTACCTTGTCAAGTACTTTTTTGCGCATGAACATAAAGGCACCCGAAAGTACTTCTATTTGGTGGGTTTTGTCATTATCCAAGTAGGTCAGGTGGTATTTGCCGAATTTTCTGGAATTTGGAAAAAGTTTGGCTAAACCAAAAATCTTATAAAAGGCTACTTCAGGGGTAGGTAGCCCTCTTTTACTTTCTGGAAGAAAACGCCCTTTGCCATCAAACATTTTCACTCCTAAACCTCCTGCTTCGGGGTGGTTGTCCATAAATTCGATGCACTTTTCTAAGGTATCTTCCTCTAGTATCGTGTCTGGATTTAACAATAATATGTATTCTGATTTTGCCTTAAGAATAGCTTGGTTATTGGCCTTAGAAAATCCAACATTGATTTTATTCACAATTACTTTAACCCAAGCAAATTTATTTCGCAACATTTCTACAGAACCATCTACAGAATTGTTGTCGACTACCCATACTTCAATGTTAATTTTTTTACTTGATTTTTCTACTGAAATCAATGCTTGCTCAAGAAAGTGCTTAACATTGTAGTTGACAATTATTACTGCAAGTTTGTGGTCGTATTTATTGTCTTTTTGAGACATTCACGTTTAATTTAATTCTTAGCCAATGGACAAAATACTTGAATTATTAACGAACAAACAAGATGAGTAAATAAAATGTCCAATTTTTTTCAATACGCTGGCCTAATATTGCTAGGTATGAATTTTTATTGGATAACATTTAAGCTAATTTTACAGTTATAATATTGTTTTAAACGAATAAGACATTGACAACAGAAACGATTTTTTCAAAGAATTATTGTGATTCTCTTACAAAATATAACAGACGAAAAACCATTGAGGTAATGGTAGGAGAGGTAGGCTTTGGGGGTAATAATCCCATAAGATTACAGTCGATGACCACAGTTGATACCATGGATACCCTTGGCTCTATCGAGCAATCTATTAAAATGATTGAAGCAGGATGCGAGCTAGTACGTATAACTGCGCCTAGCTTAAAAGAGGCTCAAAATCTTGAATATATTAAGAAAGGCCTAAGAGAAAGAGGATACAATACGCCCATTGTTGCCGATATCCATTTTACACCCAATGCCGCTGAATTAGCTGCAAGAATTGTCGAGAAAGTTAGGATCAATCCAGGAAATTACGCTGATAAGAAAAAATTTGAAACGTTTGACTATACTGATTTATCTTATCAGGTTGAGCTAGAAAGAATTAGAGATAAGTTTTTACCATTAGTAAAGATTTGTAAAGAATATGGAACTGCCATGCGCATTGGTACCAATCATGGTTCGTTAAGTGACCGTATTTTAAGTAGATATGGTGATACCCCACTAGGAATGGTAGAATCAGCCTTGGAGTTTTTACGCATTTGTGAAGATGAAAATTATTATAATATTGTAATTTCCATGAAGGCTAGCAATACTCAAGTGATGGTGCAAGCTTATAGACTTCTGGTTAATAGGTTAAACGAAGGTGGTTTTAAACCATACCCTTTGCATTTAGGAGTAACAGAAGCTGGCGAAGCAGAGGATGGAAGAATAAAATCAGCAGTCGGCATTGGTACTTTGCTTGAAGATGGATTGGGCGACACGGTGAGAGTTTCACTTACCGAACCACCGGAACTTGAAATACCAGTTGCCAAGGCGCTAGTTGATAGATATAACAATCGCAGTTTGCACAAGGACATCAAGGACATTACTTATTCACCTATTGATCCTTATCAATACCATAGAAGAGCAACTCATGAAGTGGTTAATTTTGGTAGTACCAATGTACCTCGCGTAATTGCTGACTATAGCCAACTATCTTCCTTAAAATATGAAGATCTCAAGGCCATTGGCCATTTTTACTTTCCATTGCCCGATAAATGGAATATGAATGATTTGGGTGCTGATTACATTTACTCTGGTGATCATCCTATTACGTTTATGTTGCCAAACGGCCTCAAAGAAATCCAAAATTATCCAACTTGGCTAAACAATTCTGATAAATCAAACATCTTCCCATTGTTGACGGCGGAGGAATTTGAAGGTACCAATAATCTTCACACCTCGCTTAATTTCGTCTTAATAAACTATAAGACATTAAATGATTCATTTTATTCTAAAATAAAAGAAACTCCCCAAGTGGTATTATTGATTGATACCAATAACGATCATGCCATGGCAGCATTGAGGAGGTTGTTTTTTTATCTTATTGAAAACGAAGTCACCAACCCAGTGGTTATAACAAGAAAATTTAAGGAACTCCCACCAAGTGATTTTCAATTATTTTCAGCAACAGATGTAGGAGGTTTATTAATTGATGGACTCGGAGATGGTATTATGCTCTCTACCTCGCTTTTATCATTAGAGCAAAACAATGCGGATGAAATGCAAACGTTGTTGGGTAATTATAATGCCACAGCATTTGGTATTTTACAAGCTGCTAGAACAAGAATGAGTAAAACAGAATATATTTCTTGTCCTTCGTGTGGGCGCACCTTGTTTGATTTGCAAGAAACCACGGCCATGATACGCAAAAGAACCGACCATTTAAAGGGTATTAAAATTGGCATCATGGGTTGTATTGTAAATGGTCCAGGCGAAATGGCGGACGCTGACTTTGGTTATGTGGGGGTAGGTAAAGACAAAATTGCTTTATATCTCGGGCAAGAAGTAATAAAAAAAGCAGTGCCTGCGGACAAAGCCTTGGAAGAACTAATTGACCTCATTAAGGCCAATGGCAAATGGACCGAACCAGAAATTATCTAAAATTTATTAACTATTTAATATCCTAAATATGAAAGAGTTCTTTAAAATAAGCGAAGTTTTCACCTATTTTTTTCGTAAAAAAGATCCAAATAGGCCTCATAACTTTAGTTTAAAAGCAATGCATACGGTTAACAAAATTTCAATTATCACATTTTTAATGTGTTTAATGGTCATGTTATACAGGTTAATTATGCGAAACTTGTAATAATCTATTCTTTTTTGTTCTTTTGATATAAATAAACCTTGAATTTAAGCTTAACATGGCTCAAAGCATCACTGGAAATTTATATGATAAGGCCTCTCAGCACTTTATGTCTGGGGGATTTCCCGATCAACTCCCAATCGATCAAGCGTATGTACACATAGGTATGTATTTAGGTTGGATAGTTTCAAATAATTTATATAGCGATTTTTTTGAAGAGGAATGTGACACCCAAATATTTCGTTTTAAAAACAAACAAATAAGCCCTGCCATGTTATCAGAAATATGGGGTGGTGCATTAGGAAGTAACTTATTTACCCAGGAAGGAAATATGTTTACTTACTATTACTACGGTGGAGGACTTTTTAAGCGTGACTACGAAAAACTACTAGCCACCCAACTCCCATCAATTTACCATGTAAAAGATAGTTGGGAAAATTTTGAATTGATTAGTGTGAAAATTAGTGAACAATATAACCGTTGGTGCAAGGAACTAGGAATTTGAGAATTGATAATTGATAATTGATAAGTTACTTCTTAATATTACCAATTTTCAATTTTTCATTTTCAATTAAATTCGCTCTTATTGGGCAATGGCCTTATATTCAATAACCTTACAAAGGCTTGGTTGCGAAATCGCGTAAATTTTGATTTGAGCTACACCTTGGCCAGTTTTGCTATCAGGATAGAAGTATGCCGATAGTTTAGCACTTTTAAAAGGAGGGATTTCAAAGTAAGCAGAGTCCACTTGAGGAAAATAGCAAGCGTTAGTATCACATACTGCCATTTCCCAGCCAACCGATACGTTTTTAAGAATACGTTTCCACTTAACGGTAACTACTTCGTTCGAAATATTTTTTACTGAGGATTTTACTACAATTTCATCTTCTGTAGCTGTTCCAAGTTGCTCCACATCCAGCATTTCTACGGTAATTTTTGGACTTTTAGTATCAATAGAACTTGATTCTTTTTTAGAGCAGGCAAATAATACCACCAAAAGCTGAAGATAAATCGCATTTTTCATGTTTTTATTCAAATATAGAATTCCTTCTTGCAAGGTTTTGTCTACTGGCAGACAAATACCGCAAAATTTGATTAAGGTATATTCATATACTTATGCGTTTGTAAAGATATGCGCCAATTAGGGTGGCTTTTTACAAAGGAAATAATCATCGGTAATACCTCATCTTCTTTACTCCATTCTGGCTGCAACAGAAGAATACAATCTTTTGACACCAAGTTTTGATATTTTTGTGCAAAATCAAAATCTGATTTATTAAAAACAATTACCTTCAATTCATCAGCAACTTTTATTACATCTGCTACTGCTTCTTTAAATTTTTTTGGAGAAAGGGTTATCCAATCCCAGTCGCCTGAAAGCGGATGGGCGCCAGAAGTTTCAATATGGGTCTTAAAGCCTGCTTGTTTTAGATAATAACAAAGTCCTGTAAGGTCATGCATGAGGGGCTCACCACCCGTTACCACCACCAGCTTACTTTCATGTTGTAGTGCTTCGTCAAGTATGTTTTTAATACTTAATAGGGGATGACCTGCGGTTTCCCAAGATTCTTTAACATCACACCAATGGCAGCCAACGTCACACCCCGCCAACCTAATAAAATAAGCAGCTTTCCCCTGATGAATGCCTTCTCCTTGTATGGTATAAAAGGCCTCCATGATAGGAAGTTTATTTTCAATATTCGGAATAGTTTCGAGCATGTCATGGCAAAGTTACAATCAATGTGTAAGAATACCTAGTCCATAAATCCATTTTGAGGAATAGACCTATCAGTTTGTATTTAAGCTTGCCCAGATGATTAATCAACTCAAATAGTTGGAATAACATCGTAAATTATCATTTTCTAGGACTTGTTCATTAAATAGGTATCCTTTTGGAATTGGGGCTGAAATGCCGTGAGTAAATTCTTTATTGGAACTTTTAAATTGCCGTATTTCATCCCAAATCTCTTCATTTAAAAAACTATTTATCAATTGTGAACCACCTTCCACCAACACTGATTGTATCTTTTTTAAATACAAATCGTGTAAAATGGCTGAAATAATAGATTTAGAAAAATCAAGTTTCACCCATTCTAAATTTTCATATGTTTGGGTTGTTAATTGATTATAAATTATAGTTTTAGCATCATTATTAAATAGATTAAAGTGATTTGGAACTTTTAAATTTTTATCAATTAAAATTCTTGTAGGAGATTTACCCATCCAGTCTCTGACTGTTAAGAAAGGGTTATCTTTCAAGGCGGTGTTTGTACCTACCACAATAGCCGCCTCTTCTGCTCGCCATTGATGTACTAAAGTACGGGACAATTGACCACTTATCCATTTACTATTACCTTCATCATCAGCTATATACCCATCTTTACTTTCTGCCCATTTTAATATTATATATGGTCTCTTTTTTGAATGATAGGTAAAAAAACGTCGATTTAGATTATATCCTTGGTCCTCCAACACGCCCTGTTCTACCTGTACCCCATTTTCTTGAAGGATGTTAATGCCTTTGCCAGCTACCACTGGGTTAGGATCTTTATTGCAAATGATTACTTTCGGTATTTTGTGGGTTAAAATTAAATCGACGCAAGGAGGCGTTTGTCCATAATGTGCGCAAGGCTCAAGTGTGACATACATGGTTGATTGTGTAAGCAACTTTTTATCAGTCACTTGATTTATAGCATTAACTTCGGCGTGTGGATGACCATACTGTCGATGCCATCCTTCCCCAATAATTAAATTATTATGAGTTATTACAGCTCCCACCATTGGATTTGGAGCTACTAAACGTTGAGCGCGCATGGCTAATGCCAACGCTCTTGACATAAATATTTCATTATAAGACATTTTCAGAATAGGTTATTCTGCTAATAAATGTTGACTTATCAAAGAGGCAACGGAATGTACCTTTAAAAAAGACCCTTGCAAATTAATCACGTTGGGATGGGTGTCCGTACTTACAATTAATTTGATTAGCCCACTAGCTTGTAGTTGATCTAGTCCTTTGATAAATAGACCATGGGTAGTGATCACAGAAATATCATTGGCCCCGGCCTCTTTGTAGGCCTTTGCTGCATTTATTAATGATCCGCCCGTTCTAATCATATCATCATAAATAACCACATCTTTATTTTTTACATCGGCACTGATAGAGGTTACTTGTGTTACTGTACCCGATACTCTTCTTTTAAATACAAACGCAGCATTAATATGTAGTTCGTTGGCCAAAGACTCTACCCATTTAGCACGACCTGCATCAGTACTTGCAATTACGAAGTTGTTTCCACCTATTTCCTTCGCAGCTTCAACAATCACTTTTTTACAATATAAGTGAATTGGTCTAATGTCTCTTTCAAAATAATGAGGTATACCTTCTGCGTGCAAGTCCATCAGCACTACTTTGTTACCCAATGATGTTCTTGGTAAGGAAGAAAACAGTGTTGCACGTACTTTTGCGGTAACGATTTCCCCTGATTTAACCGCTCGCTCCATTGTAGAATAGCCAAAATAAGGAATAACCAAGGTGAGGGAGGCAGCTCCATATTTAATTACCCCAAATGCTAAATCAAAAAGTTCTAAAGTATCTGCATCACTTATTGTACCGCCTATAATCACCACTTCTCTACCTTCTACCTCACTTTCAATTCGTTGATAACGTTCACCGTCAGGAAATAACTGTACTTCTAAAGATCCATTTTCGAACTGAGGAGATAAAGAAAGTATTCTATCTTTTAGATATTTGTACTTTTCAGTGGAGAAGATTAACTTAGTAAATGACATGTTATTGATTACTAAATAATGACTCTACAAATTCTCTACGGTTAAAAACCTGTAGATCATTTACAGACTCACCTACACCAATATATTTTACAGGTATTTTAAATTGATCCGAAATACCTAACACCACTCCACCTTTGGCTGTTCCATCAAGTTTTGTAATTGCCATAGCGGTTACGTCGGTTGCTTTGGTAAACTCATTTGCTTGGATAAAGGCATTTTGACCCGTGCTACCATCTAAAACTAACAAGACCTCATGTGGCGCATCAGGAATAAACTTTTGCATCACCTTTTTAATTTTAGTTAGCTCACTCATCAAGTTAACTTTGGTGTGAAGCCTTCCTGCGGTATCAATTATAACCACATCCGCTTTCAGTTCTACTGCCGTTTTAACTGCATCAAACGCCACCGACGCTGGATCAGTATTCATTCCGTGATCAACAACTGGTACACCAACACGTTCTCCCCATAGTTTTAACTGGTCAACAGCAGCAGCTCTAAACGTATCTCCAGCACCTAATACTACTTTTTTCCCTCTTTGATGGTACTGTGCTGCGAGCTTTCCTATGGTGGTGGTTTTGCCCACGCCATTTACACCCACTACCATAATTACATAAGGTGTTGATAATTTTGGTATTATAAAATCTTCAAGATCTTCAAAATTGTTTTCTTCTAGCAGTGCAACAATTTCCTCTTTTAATATATCATTAAGTTCGTTCGACGAAATGTACCTTTCTTTGGCAGCGCGCTCTTGAATACGTTCTATAATTTTTATGGTGGTTTCAACACCTACATCTGCGCCTATTAAAGTCTCCTCAAGCTGATCGAGAACGTCATCATCAACTCTCGTTTTTCCAATAATAATTCTCGTCAAATTGCCTAAAAACGATTGTTTCGTTTTTTCAAGTCCTTTTTCAAGTGATTCTTTTTTGTTAAAAAAATCAAAAATTCCCATTTTTTTGTGGTGTTGTAATTTGTATATATTTTAAAAAAGGATAGGAGAGGTGACACACAAAACCTAAATCAAGAGTTAAATTACCAAAAAAATATACAATTAAGCAAATAATATTGAATATGTGGAATGAAAATAAGATATTTTGGCTATGAAAATGGTTAAATACTAGTTAATTTTAAATGTTGGTAAACAAAAAAAGTCCCATCGAGGGACTTTTATAATTCTTACTTTAAAATACTTTTAACCTTTCAGGATATCTTGTACGTTTTCAGCTGGTACAATTTCTTCTCTGAAAGTATACGCGCCAGTTTTATCGCTTTTAACTGCTCTAATAACCTTTGTATACTGCTTGTTAGCTCCTTCTTTTTTGAGTGTCGCAACTACTTTCTTAGCCATTTTTTGTTGTAATTAAGCGTGTTAACTATTTAATTTCTTTATGAACAGTTACTTTTTTAAGGAATGGGTTATATTTTTTTAACTCCAAACGTTCTGTAGTGTTCTTTCTGTTTTTTGTGGTGATGTAACGAGACATCCCAGGTTGTCCTGTAGTTTTATGCTCGGTGCATTCTAAAATTACTTGTATTCTATTGCCTTTTTTTGCCATGATGCCTGCTATATTAAGCGCCTGTATATATGCCTTTTAATTTCGATTCTTTAATAACCGCTGTAATACCTTTTTTATCAATTGTTTTGATAACTTTGGCAGAAACCTTTAAAACAACCCATTTATCTTCCTCAGGAATATAAAATTTCTTAGTTTGCAGGTTAGGACGGAATTTTCTTTTCGTCTTATTATTGGCATGAGAAACATTGTTTCCTGACTGTGCCCTTTTACCTGATATTTGACAAATTTGTGACATATAATTACTATCTCTAAATAGGGTTGCAAATATAGAAATATTAAATTAAACAGCAAAATTAAATTGTTAAATAAATTAAGAATCTGTTCATGTAGTAGAAATTTATTATAAATTAATTAGAAAAAGATTGGCATTATTATTGTGAATGATGTGTTTAAACTAAAACAAAATAATAAAATGAAAAAAATGATTTTTGTTCTTGCCCTCATGTTAGGATTTTTATCACTATCAAATGCGCAAACTAAAGTAAAAAAAGAAAAGAAAACTTCAGAAGTAAAAGCTCAAGAAAGAGCTAGTTATTGGGAAAAGGAACTTGGCTTGAGTGCAGATGAAAAACAAAAGTTTTACGATGCCAAATTAGTGCATATTAACAAAAGGAAAGAAATAATGGCTAAATATGCCAAAGATAGGGTAGCAGCAAAACCCGAACTTAAGGAGTCTCATAAAGTTTTTTTAGAATCGGTAAAGGCAGCTTTAACTCCAGAACATTTTGAGGCTTGGAAGTCTAAACTTAAAGCAAGTAGAGCAGCTAAAAAAGCCTCAAAAGCTGTTGATGAAGAAAATGCTACTGAATCTGGAGAATAATTAGATTCAAATTGCTAATAAAAAAGCGGGGAATCCCGCTTTTTTTGTTAATTTCTAAATAACTTTTTTTCTGCCCATAACATCCCAAATGGAACAATACATGCACAAAATGCCAAAATACCTTTGACTAACGACCATTTATATTGAATCATTACAATTAATAATAACAATACATACAGTACAAACAAAATACCATGTATCAGCCCAACTACTGCTACCGCCTGAGGCAAACCCAACCCATATTTTAATGGCATCGCCACAAAAAACAGGAGAATATTTGAAATACCCTCTACAAAACTAACAACCCTCAATTTGCCAAGATTTGAATCTAATATCATTTTTAATTAAATAAATGGATGCATATATGTTATAATGGAAATAATTTGAATAATCAATAAATAGGTATTTGCGGTTCCTACTTGAATGTAAAAGGTTCCGTTCTTATTTATTGACAATAAAATGGTGGATAAACTGCAAATTACCACAGACAAAAACAAGAACACAGTAAAAAAATTATTTTGCACAAATAATAATTCTGAGTCTCTAGGTTTAAGCGGCCGTACACCTCGAACGAACCCAAACAACTTAGAACAATTTAATTCAACGCGGTCATTATTTAATATTAGCCTTCGGTTATCTAATTCCACAAAAACAAAATTTTTATCCTCCAAAACGACTGTATTATAGTATCCTTCCTTATTAAAGTTGCCTTCAATAATTCTGTTGGGCAATATCCAATCGATGTAAATAAACATGGAACATATCATTCCAAAGATTGCCATCCACTTGTATATAATTTTTACAACTGGAGTTATTTTGTCTATAGTTTTTTTGGTGGGTCTATAAACGACATTTCTCCTATATCGGCGGTCTTCTACTTTTGGATGACTCTCATTTAAAACAGGTTGAAAATAAGTATTGTCGTATTGACTTCTTGAAAAAGGGTCTATTAGAACCTGATATGCCTCATATACTTCTGCAAATTTAATATGGGCTTCATTATCCTTTGATACATCTGGATGATATTTTAATGCTAAACGCCTATAAGATCGTTTAATCTCTTCCTCTGATGAGAATCTAGAAACGTGTAATATCCTATAATAATCCTTCATTATTTATTATGAATTCACAGTGCTAGTATATTTGTTTTTATAACATATACCTGCTAAAACCATCCTACACGTATCTCGTAGGTGTAGCTAAATTTAATAAACGTTCAATCTAATAATAAAGCTTATTATTGTCAAAAATAAATTTGGACTATGATAGTAGGTATTCCTAAAGAAATTAAAAATCATGAATATAGGGTAGCAATTTCTCCGTCAGGTGTATTGGCTCTGAAGAAGCATGGCCATGAGGTGTTGATTGAAAACAACGCTGGACTAGGTGCAGGCTTTAGCAATGAGGCTTATTTGCAAGCAGGTGCATCCATTAAAGAAAGTGCCAAGGATATTTTTGAAGCAGCATCCTTAATAATAAAAGTAAAAGAGCCCTTGCCAGAAGAATATACACTAATTAAAGCTCATCATACTGTCTTTACTTATTTTCATTTTGCTGCAAGCGAGTCACTTACTAAGGCAATGATAAGCACACATGCCACCTGTATAGCTTACGAAACAGTAACGAATAATGATGGAAGTCTCCCCTTATTGATACCAATGTCAGAAATTGCTGGCCGTATGGCAGTGCAAGCGGGTGCAAAATATTTAGAACGACCAATGGGTGGTAAAGGGGTGCTATTGGGAGGAGTGGCTGGAGTAAACAAAGGCAAAGTACTTATTTTAGGCGGGGGCGTAGTAGGTACAGAGGCGGCAAAAATGGCTGCAGGGCTTGGCGCACAGGTAATCGTAATGGATGTAAATATCCAACGATTACGATATTTAGAAGAAATACTGCCCAAGAATGTAATTACTTTATATTCAAATGAATTAAACATTCAAAATCACATAACTGATAGTGACCTTATTATTGGTGCAGTATTAATAGCCGGTGCTAAGGCTCCTACCTTGATTACGCACAGCATGTTAGCAAAAATGCAGGCAGGAACGGTGCTGGTAGATGTGGCTGTAGACCAAGGAGGTTGTATTGAAACTTGCAAACCGACAACCCATGAAAACCCAATATTTACTGTAAACGGGATTATACATTATTGTGTGGCTAATATGCCAGGGGCAGTACCTGTGACCTCCACAGAAGCACTTACCAATGCCACTATACCATATATTCTACAGCTAGCCAACTTAGGCTTGGAAGAGGCCGTTGTTAAAAACTCAGCACTAAATAAGGGTCTTAATATTGTAAATGGAACTGTAATTCACGAAGGGATAAAAAAGGCGTTTTAACTAATCTAAATTTAACCCAAATTCAAATTTACAATGGTTCAATATATCTAAATCGCGGTATAAGTATATCATTAACAGATATTTGTTCTAAAAACATAGTTTTGGGCCGTGCCCAAATGGTATCTTTTGAGATGTTAGGAATATCATATAAAGCTTTATAAATTACCAATATCTCACCAGATTCAGAATGCACTACTTCTCCAATTACCTCGTATTTTTTCTTTTTGTAATGCTCGTAAATTCCAATTTTAATTGGTTCTGTATTCAATTTTCAAGTAGTTAAATCTATTTAAAACCTCAAGCAAACACAATTTACTTATTACAAGGTTTGACAAGTATTAGTTATCAAGTAAGATAAACTCATTTATTACTTTTAAAACCAAGTTTACAGATATCACTACTAAATTGCCGCCTTTTCTAAAGCTGATTTTAACCCCTCTGTCTTTTTACCACCTGCAGTCGCAAAAAATGGCTGTCCACCTCCACCTCCTTCTATTTCTTTGGCGATGTTCCTAATTATTTGGGTTGCATTTAAAGATTTTTCTGTAACTAGATTATCAGATATCATAACTGCTAAAAACGGTTTTTCCTCATGTATACAGCCAAGCACACAAAATAGATTTTCTACTTGACCGCGTAGTTCATAGGCTAATGTTTTAAGTGCTTCAGCACCATTTACATCGACCTGAGCAATTATTACATTGAGGCCATTATTTTGTACAATAGATGAAATCAACTCCTTTTTTACGGATTGAAGATGAATAGATTCAAATTTTTCAACTTGTTTGCCCAACTTATTATTTTCATCTAAAAGTAGATTTATGGATTTTTTTAAGTCAACGGGATTTTTTAATAATTCTTTAATTTCCTCTACTAGCTTAAACTGATTTTCGATGTATTGATCTGCACCATCGGAAGTTAGGGCCTCAATTCTTCTAACACCTGCGGCAACTGAAGATTCTGCAATTATTTTAAAAACACCTATTTGCGCTACATTTTGCACATGGGTACCACCACAAAGTTCTACTGAAAACTGATTGTCAAATGTGATTACACGTACAAAATCACCATATTTTTCACCAAAAAGGGCATTGGCTCCAGTTTTTAAGGCTTCTTGAATAGGTACATTTCTACGTTCATTTAGAGGAATTGCTTCACGTATTTTAGTATTAACAATGTCCTCAATTCTTTTAAGTTCTTCGTCTGTTACTTTTGCAAAGTGGGAGAAATCGAACCGAAGGATGCTATCATTCACCAAAGATCCTTTTTGATTCACGTGGCTACCAAGTACTTGTTTTAAAGCTGCGTGAAGCAAATGTGTGGCTGAATGGTTGTTGGCAGATAATCTCCTTTTCTCAGGATCTACCACACAGGTCACGGCTATTTCAGGATTGGTAGGTAAATTATTTAAAAACAACACCTGCATGTCGTTTTCCTTTTTACTTTCAACCACAGCATATTTAACACCCTCACTTTCAATGTAGCCGGCATCTCCTACTTGTCCGCCACTTTCAGCATAAAATGGAGTAATATCCAACACTAACTGAAAAAATGATTTGTCCTTGGCCTTTACCTCTCTATATTTAATTATGTTAGAGACTGTCTCCAATTGGTCGTAACCAACAAATTCAGTTTTTTCAACATCATCACGTAATACTACCCAGTCGCCTGTATCTACTTTGGTGGCTGCTTTGGAGCGTTCTTTTTGGATTTTCATTTCTTCGTCAAAACCAATAGAATCAACCGAAAAGCCATTTTCTTTAGCAATGAGCGCAGTTAAATCAAATGGAAATCCAAAGGTGTCGTAAAGCTCAAAAGTAATTTTGCCACTTATCTGGGCGTTATTCTGAGCTTTATTTTTGGCAAAATATTCATCAAGTAGCTTTAGGCCCCTATCGAGAGTCTTCAAAAAAGAAGTTTCCTCTTCAAAAATCACTTTTGCAATAAAATCAGATTGTGATGTAAGTTCAGGGAATACACCATCAAACTGTTCGGCCAATAACGCTACCAATTTATACATAAATGGTTCTTTAAAGCCCAAAAATGTATAACCATAACGAACAGCCCTTCTCAAAATACGTCTTATTACATACCCTGCTTTATTATTGCTAGGTAATTGCCCATCAGCAATGGCAAAACTCACTGCACGTATATGGTCGCTTAGCACCCTCATGGCAATGTCTACTTGCTCGTTTTCTCCGTATTTTTTACCACTATGTTCGGCAATAAATTGAATGGTCGGTTGAAAAACGTCTGTATCGTAGTTACTTGTCTTATTTTGAATGGCGCGAACCAGCCTTTCGAAACCCATACCAGTGTCTACATGTTTGTCGGGCAAGTTTTCTAAAGAACCGTCAGATTTTCTGTTAAATTGAATAAAAACATTGTTCCAAATTTCAATCACCTGTGGATCATCATTATTAACACGATCTTTGCCAGATACTTTCGCGCGTTCCTCATCCGAGCGAAGGTCAATATGTATTTCAGAGCAGGGACCACAAGGGCCAGTATCGCCCATTTCCCAAAAATTATCTTTTTTACTACCGTATATAATTTTATCCTCCCCGGCTAATCTTTTCCAAATTTCAAACGCTTCATCGTCTTTGTCCAATTTCTCTTTTGGATCTCCTCCAAACACTGAAACGTATAACCTGTCTTTGGGTAATTTGTAAACTTCGGTTAATAACTCCCAAGACCATTCTAAGGCCTCCTTTTTAAAATAATCTCCAAACGACCAGTTGCCCAACATTTCAAACATGGTATGGTGATAGGTATCATGACCAACATCCTCAAGGTCATTGTGTTTACCAGTTACGCGAAGGCATTTTTGAGTATCAGCTATTCGTTTTGATTTTGGAATGGCATTACCTAAAAAGTAATCTTTAAATTGATTCATCCCCGCATTGGTAAACATCAAGGTGGGGTCATTCTTAAGAACTAGTGGAGCTGAATCCACGATAAGGTGTTGTTTATTGCGAAAAAAATCCAAAAACTGTTGGCGAATGCGCTTAGAATCCATTTTTAAAATCTAATTGATACATGATACTTTCCAAAGCATCAAAATTAGACAAACTTTTTAGTAAATGAAATTTTTGAATTTAGGAAGATGCTTAGTTGCAATTTTGCCTTTGGTTAAAAATTGATTTAGGCTAACCACATTGTTAAAAAAATAGGCCAAAATAAATATAAACCCTCCAAAATTATATCATTTCTTATATCAAATAACGAAAAGTAAATTTTGGAGGGTATATTTTTTAAACTTTGCTAAGAGGATGTTTACTTTACTATAAAGTATTAAAAAAACAACAACTTACTCCTTTATAAACGGCAATTGAAAAGTTTTATAGCGCCCATGTACATGTAACAGATATAGGCCACTATTATATTTATCCAAAAAGATTAGTTTGTTGTTTGAATCTAATCTACCACTTTTTATCATCTTTAATGAAGTGTCATAAATTTTATAGTCAAAAGTCTCATCTTGTTGAATTCCGCCTAATTCTAGCTGATTATTCGCTGGGTTAGGGAATATATAGGGTTGGATGGTTTGCTCAATGACAGGCTTATTGTCTAAGTTGTTATCAATGGAAAGTGGGGTGATTAACACAGTGTTTAAATAATTAAAATTAAAGTCTCCAGCTATAGCATTTATTCTAAGCAAATGATCTCCAGCGGGTAAAGTTACATTATTGACATTTATATTTTGCCAAGTTTGCCAACCACCTGTGAAGGCAAGGTTGGTGGTAGGTACAAGGTTTGTTCCGTCCAAATCTACACTTAACTTACCAACTGGTTGGCCCGTATTTTGTGAAGCTATTCTAAATTGAAAATTATAGATACCTGCACTAGTGATATTTACAGAATATTCTAACCATTCGCCATTGGTTATGTAACCTACATTATATCCACCTCCTGCGTCTGTACTCACTTCTACATCTACTGGTCCGGTTCGATAGGTGGCACCTCCTTCATTGGTAGTAGTAGATTCATTATATGAAATATTCTGGCCTCCAATATCAAAGTTCTCTGCTTCAATTTTACCTGGGATTACCATTCTTGTTCCTCCAAAAGGCGATTGTACATTTATCTTCACTTGTGCTACATTGCTATTGACATTAGTAGTGCCATTGCCCACACTAACGTAATAACGTCCAGTATCTACAAGGCTAACATTATTAACTACATAAGTAGAAGATTGGGCGCCAACTATTGCTTGATTGTTTTTATACCATTGATATACCAAAGTACCCACACCTGTGGCTGACACGCCTAAGTTTAAAGATGTACCTTCGTTGATGGTAACAGACTGAGGATGACTTGCAATACAAACGGTAGTACAAGTATTTTCTATCAATGTAACATTTCCTTGATGGGGATATACATTTATAGAAATTGTATTTCCACTGCGCTTCCAGTCTGTAATTTCAATACCATTTTGAATAACTTTATATACACCTGGTACATTTACCACATTTACATTTAGCGTAATGGGCGATTTAAAGGCCAAAGGATTTAAATAATTCGCGATATTTAAGGTAGGGGTATTCCAAGAAACCGTTATTACTTTATTGGCCACATCATAATTGCTAGTAGGGGAGTAGTTCAATTTTTGAATTTGATAAGTGAGTATTTCAGATACTGTACCTACCCATAAATCACCACTAGTCATTTTTTGCTTAACATAGTTTAGATGAGTTCTATAATCTGCGACAGATATGGTGCCCCAGCCACTAGGGCCTACATTATGCATTTCTCTATTTACCCAAGAGTTATTACTAATGGCTTGATCCACCCAATAATTATGATTCACAGAAATCCAGTTACCACCTTGATTTTGTACATCTACCACCAACGCTGTTTTAAAAAAACCATCTACATCAGGAGCAAATGAAGCGGGAGCCGCGGCATTGTATGCACCAGTTCTAGATCCAATATAGCCTTTACTTTTAAGGTAGTTATCCGAATTAGTTGAAAATTGGTCATAAGGATAAATAAAATATCTTGGTTGAATCCCGGTATTTTTCAATATCGATTTAGACGATGAATCTACTTCAATATTTAGTCGTTGGGTAGCCACTTCGCCCCAGGCATAGTTGTCGCCTGTTCCTCCGCAGTTGGCGCTGTTAACAGCACAAGAGTGGGTATGTGAATGGTTTATGATTTCGTGGCCATGTTGATATATCATTTCATTTGCCTTTGCATACATGGCTGGATTTTGTTCACAAGATCTTGTAATAGCGCCAAAGGTAATTTTTATGCCTCGGTTGAAGGTCATGGTGTCAGCGTAATTATTGATGCCAATTACACCAGCATCTCCAAAATCATCATGTATTAAGTTATAGGCTCCTTTTGCGTTGTTTTTCCAAGTTGCGATGGAAACAGGAACTGTTTGACCGACTGACACAAATGCTATTTTAAGCAAAATTGCTGCTAGTATTAATCTCATACTCTATTATATATTGGTTTGTCTATGTGCAAAGATAAAACTGAATCTTTGAATAGTGAAATTTTTTCAACAAATTAAACAAAAAATATTTTACATCATTAGTTAATCGATTTAAAGAAAATTGATTACGCTTTTAACAAGTCGTCCAATTTAGTAGTGGAAGTATTATTTAAACCCAAATTACGCAAAAGAGAACCTGTCAGCTTTTTATTTAGAAAAATTTCGTTTTGATCGGTTTTTATTTAAACCTGTCAGGTCTTTGTAAATGAATTCAGGCCAATTTGTAATTTGGTGTAAATGGACGTATTGTTAATTTTGAACCTGTTGTTATGAAATCGCTAGGGCGTTTTTGTATTTTCAAAGACTTACAATTCTTTGCCTTTATGTATCCACGTTAAATATTGATTTTAAAAGCAGTTTAAAATTCGCTTATTTTGCTCTTGTTAACAAATATTGCGTAACCAAGGTCTATTGATGCAATCACCACAATTAATTGAATTTATAAGTAATGGAAATGAAAGTATAGGTTTTTTAAGTTCCGCTGAATATGGCAACCTACTTCCATTTGAACTTAAAAGAGCCTATTGGATATATCACACCCCTGAAATGGTACAAAGAGGTGGACATGCACATAAAGAAGACGAACTCGTAATTATTTGTGTGGCTGGAGAGGCAGTAATAGAAGTTGAAAACACAGATGGACTCAAAACCAACTTTTTATTAAACAAGCCATCTTTGGGTTTATATATTCCTAAAATGTATTGGAGAGAGCTTAGACTTAACAACCATGCCACTTTATTTTGCCTTTCTTCAAGTCATTACAACGAAGAAGATTATATAAGAAGCTACCAAGAATTTAGAAACCACAATAGCAGTAATTAACTGATAAAAGCTTGATACCTTACCACCAAGTGTCTTGTATGCCACTGAAAGAGAGTTGTATGGATAATTAATGGGTTATTAATTTAAAACCTTTGGGAAATTATTGGTGATAAATCAAAACAATTTATAAATTTATTCATAAAACAGTTCTATTATTAAATTTAAAAAACCACGTGAAAAATATTAATTGGGCATATGTAGGCAAGGTTTTTTTATTTTTTATTTTAATAATGGGATTTTATCAAGCTTGGTTTTTTACTGGGGTTGTGTTATTGTTAGCTGTAGTTGGAATATTTATTATTGTAGCTGAAATTGCATTTGTGATACTTTTAACAATCATTTATGGCTTAACACTTTTTTTTAAAAGAAAATTAGAGCCTTTTGGTTGGGCAGTTTTAATAGCAAGTGTATTGTTTTTAATCACCAATGCTTTATGGGTGTTTGTACTTTGGCCAAAGTCTTCTTAGTAAAAATTAGCTAAAATACCTGTTTCTTTTTAGGCCACGGCGGTAAACTTCTGTGCCATTGGAATTACCGTATGCCGTAAATCTAGCGAAAATCCCTTTTTGCCTACCATAAAATGTGTAAAGCGATTTTTATTCACCAGCCGTTAGTTTATTATCCGTGCCAGCGGAACCTCAAACCGCCTCATTAATTTCTTTTTTACAACCAAGATTTGTGTAAGAAATACTAAAATGGATGTAAAACTTTATAATCTTGGAACGTCTAATTTTGAGCTAATCTTTACCTTACTTGAATGAGTGATTTCTGATCAAAGTGGCAGAAAAGTTTTGTACTACACTATTCATTTTCCTATTGCAGTTTCATAACACACCCAAATTATATTTTTAAACCATTTATACTAAATCGTTCTTAACAATCATTTTAAAAACAAAATCATGATGAATAACGTGCTCGCAATGGCTCCCATTGCCAACAACAATTATGTTGCTTTTACCTTCTTTGTAGGCACTATGGCCATGATGGCTGCCAGTGTTTTTTTCTTTTTTGAATTGTCGAATGTAGAAAAGAAATGGCGAACCTCTGTGCTGGTTTCTGGTTTGATCACTTTTATTGCGGCAGTGCATTATTACTATATGCGTGGTTACAACCTAGATACGGGCGAATCTCCAGTGTTTTTTAGATATGTAGATTGGATACTTACTGTGCCTTTGATGTGTGTTGAGTTTTATTTGATTACTAAAAAAGCTGGTGCCAAAATCGAATTATTATGGAAACTCATTTTTGCTTCATTGGTAATGTTGGTAACCGGATACATAGGTGAGGCAATATATGGCAATGAAACTCAAAGCTGGGTTTGGGGCTTTATCAGTAGCGTGGCCTATTTCTATATAGTGTACTTAATCTGGTTTGGTGATGTAGCCAAGCTTGCAAGTAATTCTGGTGCTGCTGTGGCTAAAGCTGTTAAAATATTGGCTTGGTTTGTATTGGTAGGATGGGCCATTTACCCAATTGGTTACATTGCAGGTACTGCGGGTGGATTGTTCGGCGTGAGAATATTTGAAGGTTTATCTATGGATATTGTATATAACATTGGTGATGCAGTGAATAAAATCGGCTTTGGGTTGGTTATTTACGCTTTGGCCAAATCAGAAGAATCTTCCAAACTAGCATAAACTTAATTTGGGATATTTTTTAATAACGTAAACATAGTTACCGCTTAGTTAAAAGAGGCTGTCGTAATGGACGGCCTCATTTTTTTCACTTACAAAAATGATTCGTATAATATTATTCATACTTGGATTTATTTTAGTACTTAGTCAATATTTTTTAAAGCCAATAAACCCCAAATCGCAGTTTATTTTGTTCTTAATCGGCGTGACGATTTTAGGTGTTCCGCATGGGGCTGCTGATTTATTAGTGGCTAAAGTAAATGCCAGCAACATGGGTAAGGTTTTTTCTATCAAAGGCTTTTTTCTTACATATTTATCTAAGCTTGTTTTATTTGCAGCATTGCTCTTTTTGTTTCCCGTAGTTGGCAACGTGCTTTTTGTTCTATTCGCTGCATATCATTTTGGTGAAACAGATTTATCTCAGTTTAAGACCAACACTTTAGCAGGTAAGGTTTTCGTTTTTTGTTATGGCTCTGTTATTCTTTCGGTTATTTTAGTTCATCATTTTGAATTTATTAGGCCGCTTTATCAATTATTTCCTGCTGGAAGAGCAAACTTAAGTTTGATAAATTGGATTGACCTCAACCGATACAGTATTTTGAGCTTCGTTGGCATAACTTTTTTTGTTACTATGTTTGTCTATTTTTTAAAGAATAACGATCAATACGATGGAGGACATTTTCTTGTAAGAATGGCTTTACTCGTTTTTATATTATTTCATCTCCCCATGCTTTTAGGATTTACCTTCTACTTCGTTACATGGCATTCTGTCTTATCTCTTGATAAAATTGTTGGTTATCTTAAAAAGAACGGCACTTTATCAAATTGGATGATTTTTAAGAAAATAGTTTTTTACAGCACTTTGGCCTTTATCGGGATTGGCCTATGTGGCGCAGCAGGGTTTATGTTTACCAGCGATAGTGCCATGATGAGCTATCTTTTTTTAGGTCTTGCGGTGCTCACTGCACCACACATGCCAATCATGCATGAAATGTATGGAAGCATAAGAAGTAAAAACATGATATAAGATTGGTTGTTTGAATTTTTTGACATGTTAATAATGGTTTTTGTTTTTTAGCGCAAGACCCTCTTGCGTCGTTTCATGGTGCAATACTAAGCGAGCAGCGTGCAATCCATTTGCCTTCTGAATTTTTTTGTAAAATATTTTTCCGATGCCTTCGCGACTGATGCCTTCGCTCGAGCGAAGGCATCGGTTTATACAGAACATAGAGACAGAATAGAGAAAAAGTAGAGAGATCATAGATACCTAGGGGATACCTACAGGATACCTAGGAGAAACCTACAGGCCAGCGAGTAGAACCCCGATAGAAGCAGTATAGAACGCGAATAGAAGCGGAATGTATAGGTCATAGAAGCAACATAGAACGCGAGTAGAAACAACATAGAAACAAAGTAGAAAATTTTAAAAAATGAAACATATTTATATATCGACCAACGAGCTATATTTTCGAAATAGGGAAATGGCAGGTGATACAGATGCCTTCGCTTGGGGCAAAGGCATCGGTAGGGATTGGAGAAACTTATAAATGGTTAAAAAATATGCATCCTTAAAATCTATAACCCAAAGAAGCTCCGAAACCAGTATTTTTAACGGACGTTTTATCGTCGGTTATTCTGTTGTCTTTAGGATTAATTTTGATCAATCCTAGTTGGGTATTTAATTGCGCAAATAAACCATTGGCCATTTCATAACCAAAGAAAATATTACCTCCTACATCCATTCTTCTTAAATGACTTGGAATAGGAATCACTTGTATTTACTTCGTTGGTAAATTCGATATCATCTTTTACTTCAACCGAGTTCGTAACATTTTTTACTTTTCCCTGAATGGCATAACCAACGTAGGGACCCAAGCCCAAAAAGATGAAACCATTGCCTAATTGGCCTTTATAAACAAAATTAAGGGGTATTTCTAAGTAAGAAATCCTGTAGGTGCTGGTGGTAAACCCGCTTTTATGTTTGGAGCCTTTCGTGTTGAATATTAAACCAGGTTGAAAGTAAAATTCTGGCACTAATGGAATCTGAACATTAAGGCCAACATGGTAGCCAACTACCATATCATTGTCGAGTTTATCACCTTTAAAATCTTTTCCATTTAGATTTTGAAAATTAATGCCTCCTAGAATAGCAAAGGATGTCTTTGGCTGGTCGCCATTTTGCGCTTGCAAGATTGAGATTGTAGTCAAATACAGGGCAACGATTGTAAATAGTGTTTTTTTCATGGTATTTATGTTAAAAGATCAATATTAGTTTGAGGCCTCTTTTTTGGCTTCTGATTTCATTTTTTTATTGGCAGATATTAGGAACTCTACCCTACGATTTTCATTTCGCCCATTTTCTGTTCCATTACTATAATTGGGTGCCAATTCACCAAAACCTTTAATCGATATCCTTCGGTTGGGTATACCTTGTCGCCTCAAGTAGCTGCTCGTAGACCCAGCGCGTCTTTCTGACAAGCTTTGATTGTAGTCTTCAGTGCCTTTGTCGTCCGTATGTCCTTGTACCTCAATGTCTGTATCTGGATAGCTGTTTAATACTTTTACCAATTCATCTAATGAACTCACAGATTGGTTAGATAAGTCAGATTTGTCAAAACCGAACAGTATATCACTACTAAATTCAACCACTATACCTTCGCCCACCCTTTCCACTTTAGCATTGGGAACAGTGTTTTTAATAGCAGCAGCTTGTTTGTCCATTTTGTTGCCAATAATTGCACCTGTAGCTCCACCCACAGTAGCTCCTATAATAGCACCAAGAGCGGTATTGCCTGACACTCTACCTATTACTGCACCCATGGCACCGCCGCCTACAACCCCTATGGCAGCACCTTTTTTGGTCTTGTTCATGGCACAACCAACAAATAGGAGTGATGAGCATAAGCAGTAAATCAATATGTTTTGTAATTTTTTCATGGATTATGGTGTATGGATGGTTTTAAAGTTCGCAATTAAGAAGTTTATCTTGTGCAAATGTAAAGCAGCTGCCCTTCGATAGCGTTACACTTGTTCTGAAGAACCTTGGATAAATCGCACATTAAGAGGAAATTTTGTGCTACTTCCATTTTGTAAATTGCAGTTTCTTACATTAATGTATTTTAAATTGTATTAAAGGGAAGTTCATAAAGATAACATTTTGATAATCTATTCATGACTTATATATAAATATCCCATATTACATTTGTTGTCTTATTTATTGTTGGATTCTATTTATGAAATATAGGTTAGAATATGTGTTTATTACATGGAGGCTGCTTTTACTACACCTTGTAGTATTGTTCATTTCTTCGTGCAATAAGGGTGAATTAAAGGGCAATCTTTTGCCTGAAACCAATATTTATATCAAAGAAATTAATCTGGCAGGTGAAAATAGACTTAAAAGTGAAATTAAATTAAGTTGGTCCGGCACTGACAAAGATGGCTATATAGAAGATTATGAAATATCTTTTGATGAAATTAATTGGAAGAAATTAAGGAAAAGATATGATAGGGCGTTGGCAGATAGTGTGTTAGTAGAGGACAGTACATTCACTTTTTCGTTTCCCCCAGGTAGTGACACGGCCAATATTTTTTTCTATCTCAGGGCAATTGATAATTTAGGGGCAAGAAACGTGGTACCTTCAGTACTTAAAATCCCGATAAAAAATTCAAAGCCCTCAGCCTTATTTAAGCGTTCATTTTTAATGGAAGATACTGTTTATTCAGCATTTTCATTACAATGGACACTAGAAGATAAAGATGGAATTGAAACTATTGACTCTGTTTTTATCAAGGTAAATAATGGAAAATGGACTAGTTTCAATAGAACAGTTGATTTTGTGTCTATTGCGCCAGAAAATATTACAACTGCTGGCGTTTCTGATGGTAATATTTATTTAGGTAATACAAATCCTAAACTTCAAAAGGCAAAGTTGGACGGACTAAATGTAAATGGTCAAAACAAAGTTTACTTAAAGACCATTGATATTTCAGGGACAACGAGCAATATCGATTCAACTACATCGTTTTATCTCAAAAAGAAATCTAATGATTTGTTGGTGATTAACATGGGTACCGATGTTTTTCAACAACCTAAGGCAGATGCGGTTTATCTACCATTATTGGTTAAGAAAAACCAAACCTTTGATTTTGTTAATTACGGACCTTCAAGCAAATATAGACCTAAGTTTTGGTCGCCTACACTTTATTTACAAATAAAAGACTATAAGTCAGTGTTTATATATACCAATAAAGAGGCGGTTATTCCAGGTGGCGGTACATTGTTAGAGGCGGCCTCTTCAGCGTTGATTGATTTTATCAATAGTAATGGCAAGTTGCTTATTTCATGTTCTTTACCTACCGATACGCGTTCGACTTCCATCATTTTTTCAGTTTTACCAATTGATAGTATCAGTGGTTTGCCAAATATAAAAACTGCTCAGTTTGATAAGGATAATTATACATTAACACCACAAATAAGCTCCACTTTATTAGCTAACCTAGAAGGAACAAGGCTGGGAAGTCAGCGGGTAAGAGTAGGTAGTTTATCTCCTTTTTATCCTAAAAATAGTTGTACAGTTTTATTTAAAGGAAAGGTAACCAAAATATCTGGTTGGGAAGGACCTGATAATTTTGTAGGTAAAACAATGAATAGTTCTGGGAAAACCAACTTAATTTTCTCAACAGTACCTTTACAGTATATGAATGCAATTCCTCAAAATTTAGATTCATTTTTTGAGTATGTTTTTCTTCAGGAATTTAATTGGTAATACACATTTTTATGCAAGGTATTTTTAAGAATAAAAACGCAATTTTAAACTTTTTTATTTTGTTGTTTTCCTTGTCGGGTGTTTATGCCCAATCAGAAACTAAATCAAATGGGGTTTTAAGTGGCGTTATTGTAGATTCTAAGTCTAAAGAATCACTGGTGGGTGTCACCGTTATACTCATAGGTACATACAAAGGTGGCGTTACAGATTTAGATGGTAAGTATATTGTAGATAACATAAAACCAGGTGATTACAGTATAAAAATTAATTATATTGGATATGCAGAACGGATTTATAATGGTATTAGGATTAAAAGTAATGAGACCACGGTTTTAAATATTGCACTTACCGAAATAAGTCAAACTCTTGAGGCAGTAGAAGTGGTAGGAGAGAAGAATTTAGTGAATCTTGAATCTGGTAAATCTGAAGTGAAAATTACCGCTGAAGAGATAAAAGAAATGAACACTAAGGATGTTAAGGAAATAGTGGCTATGCAGAATGGGGTGAGTCAAAACCCTGATGGATTACAAATTAGGGGCGGAAGGGTGTATGAAACTCAATACGTTGTAGATGGTATTAATGCGCAAGATCCACTTTCAGGTACTGGTTTTGGAGTGAATGTTTCTTCTAACTCCATTGCTAATCTAAATGTAATTACAGGAGGAGGAGATGCAGAATTTGGTGATGGTTCGTCAGGAATAATTTTGACCAACATAAAAGAAGGAAGTCAGAAATTAAGTGTAGTGGGTAAATGGCAACGCGATAACTTAGGTTTTAATAATAAACAATCAAACAAAACAGGATGGAATACTGATATCGTAAGTATTGATATAGGTGCGCCAATTCCCAAAACACATCGAAGGGCAACCATCTTTGTTGGCAGTACTATGAATGTTTCCAATGACTATTTTGGATCTACAGCGAATCAACTCAAAAGTTCGCTATTTGATAAGAGTACTCTATGGGCTCCACGTTATGATAACCAATGGTCAAACACGCTTAAGTTGGCCTTTAGAATTACAGAAACAAAAAAAATTACCCTCACCAATCAACACAGTATAAGTGTCAATCAAAATACTAGAGCGTTGCAAATAATTGGTAATGATGTTGTGGTTCAGCCAGGATATCAATATAGATTTTCGGAAAATCTAGACAACGCAGCTACATACACTGCAAGAACAAACCTTACGGCCCTTAACTATACCGACAATATCAATGAACATTGGAGGTTGGACGTTACCGTGGGTAGGCTTTTTACTGCGTTAAGAGCAGATGCCAACGGTCGTCCTTTTAGAGAACAGACAGTGGATAAAGAGTATGATCCTAACTCCATCGTTACGAATCCGATTACATTATATAATCCTAATGATGAGGTGGTTTATATAAATCCAGGTAGTGGCTTGGTAAACAATGGAGGTATCGCAACTATTTGGCATGACCATTACGTACAGGAATATACTACAAAATTGAAGTTATCGTATATTCCCAATAATAAGTTCCATTTTTATAGTTTTGGACTAGAACACAAAGAACAAGAATACCAATGGATAGATGTGACCAAACCTTGGGTGGGTGCACCCATCAAAATTAATGACAGTGTTTCTACTCCTTCCACTAGAGTGGGACAAACAAGTGATGTTTGGAAGGTACGACCTGCTACAGGGGGTATTTTTTTTCAAGATGAAATACGTTATGAGGGCATTATTGCCAATATAGGTTTAAGATACAATTATTGGGCCCCCGGCAAGTTTGCAGACGACATCGTGGCTGATGCTAATTCTACTATCCTAGATGCCACCCGTGAGGATTATAATAACAATACTTGGAAAAACATTGACGGCAGAAGATATAAACACCGTCTGTTACCTAAAATAAGGGTTTCTTTTCCTGTACGAGACAACCATGTATTATATTTTAATTATGGACATTCTATGCGTTTGCCCCATCCTAGGTTTGTATACGCAGGTCTTGATCCTGTGTATCAAGATAGAGGGTTTTTATCAAATATTGGAAATCTTGACCTTAATCCAGAGGTTACTGTAGCGTATGAAATTGGATTAAAATCTCAAATTACCAAAGATTTTGCTACTACAATCACCGCTTTTTACAATGATAAATACGACTATATAGTCACACGTACAGCTGAGGTAAAAGATCAAACTGGAAGATTTGTGCCAAAAACTTTTTATATCAATCAGGATTACGCTAGAATTCAAGGTCTTGAAGTTGGATTAATGTATAGAATAAGCAAAATGTTACGAGCAAATCTAAATTTGGCGTATCAAATTGCTACTGGTAAATCCAATTCTGCTACTGAATCTAAATTACAAATCCAGCAAAACGGATATGTTAGTACTTCAAAGGAACAATACTTAGCATGGGATAGGCCACTTGATATTAAAGCAGCTTTTACTTTTAAACCAGATTCTACTATAAGAATTGGTCGTTTTTCTTTTAATAACTTTAGATTTTTTATTAGTAGTACTTACAAATCAGGTTTAAGGTATACTCCTTATAGATTGAGCTCTAGAGGGGTAACACCTACCGGAAGGCCTGAGTATGAAGAAATTCAAGATCAGCAATTTTCTAAGGTAGGTAAGTTCTGGTCATGGACAGACATTAGAATTACACGTGATATCCACTTGAAGAAGGCAATACTTTCATTTAGTTTTGAAATTAAGAATATTTTTAATCAAAAAAATGCGCAAATAGTCAACCCTGTAACGGGACGCGGCTATGAATATGGAGATGCTCTCCCTTCAGATCAGCGCGATCCCCTTTATCCACATCCTCAAGACAGTGGTATACCTCCATTTGATCCAGCTCGATATATGCAACCAAGGCAAATTATTTATGGCATAAGTTTCGAATTTTAACACTTGATTCAATAGATAATGAGATTAGCAATTCTCTTTTTTTTAGTTTCTGCAACACTATCGTTTGGTCAACTTGTTCCAAATCTTGGTGGTCAAAGAGCAGGTATTTCGGCCCTTACATTCTTAAAAAACGAGGTAAGTCCTAAGGTTGAAGGCATGGGTGGGGCGCAAATTGCGTCTGCGGGTGATGCGTATTCAGCGCATTGGAATCCTGCGGCCATGAGTGATGTAAAGTCGTTATCTTTTGCAGTTTCTAATAAACTATTACCTGCAGACATGAATCTAGCATATTTTTCAACCATTATTCCTACAAAAAATAAATTATCAACCTTTGGGGTGTCAAGCACGCTACTTAATGCGGGAAGAATGGAAAAGAGAACCGAATTTCAGCCAAATGGAACAGGAGAGTTCTTCTATGCATATAATTTGGCATTAGGTGTAAGTTATTCAAAAATATTATCAACTAGGTTTGCCTTTGGCGCTTCTGCTAAATATGTAAGAGAGCAATTGGCCGAATTTTATGGCAACACCGCAGTAGTTGACCTTGGATTTTCTTACAAAACAAATTACAAAGGTCTGAGATTTGCCGTATTAGTTCAAAATTTTGGTCCTAATTCTTCACTTAAAGGAACTTTCCCAACATTTGGTTTTAACAAACGAAATCCTTCTATTAATACTTACCCTACCCCTGCAATTTTTAAAATGGGTATTTCACTTATTCCTTATAATACAGAGAAGTACAAACTTCAGACAGATATTCAACTTAACCATCCAAACGATAACGCTGAAAATATTGCGTTAGGTCTTGAGTTTTCTGCATATAATTTATTATTTCTTAGAGCGGGGTATAAAATAAATGTGACCAATCAGCCTTATCCAACATTTGGTTTTGGATTTAATACTAAATCTGCCAGAATCCCAATAAAGATTGAATATGGCGCTAATCCAACAAGTTACCAAGGTATTTTTCATACACTCGGTATAGCTCTTTTTGTTCAAAAACCAATTTCAAGAGATCAAGATGCACCTAAAGAATAGTACATACATTATAATATTTTTCTCGATTGTGCTTTGTGCCTGCAATTTTTTTGGCAAAAAGGTAGATAAGGGTTTTATTGATGTTCCTTCTTACGAAAAGGATCAAGTAGCTTTTGTTCCAATTCAGCCGGCATTTAAGGGATTTTTAAGTCCTGTGGATATAATTGTTGGTTGGGATGAACTTATTTATGTTGCAGATGCTGGCAAACAAGAATTAATATGTTTAGACCTTGCTGGTAATGAATTGGGAAAAATATCAGTTCCAGGTATAAAATCGGTTGTTCAAAATCGTAATTTAGATCTTCTAGCTATTGGCACAGTTGCTAAAACAATAAATGGTGTGCCATATAATTTAAGTGCGATATACAGAATTGATCCAAAATCTGTTGTTTATGGGCTTAACAATGCTGTTGTTGAAGATACCATCATTCATCCTTTCTATTATAAACCATCATTGAGTGCATTTAACAGTAGTGATGCAAATGTGAGTTTTGGAGGCATTGGTATGCTTAGCGATAATAGTTTCTATGTAACTCGCACAGGTCCTAATAATCTGGTTAGTCAATTGGGTGGTCCTGACGATGCCATGTTAGTATTTGATAAAAATGATAATTTTGTTTCACCAGTTACCGTACTTACCAGTATTGGAACGGTGAGTGACTTTTTTACAAATCCTTCAGCGGTAGTTACAACCGCTCAGCCACCTCAAACATTTAACGTAAGTAGTACGGGTGATTTTTTATATACCTCTTTGTCGGCAGATAGACCAATCAAAACATTGTATATCAAACGAAGCGATTCCGAATTAGGAACAGAATACTTCTTGTTGGCACCAACACCAGATACCTCTCTTTCGAAAAGATACTTATATCAACCAGACCTATTTTTAGAACCATCAGATATCGCACTTTCGTCAGATAGTAGAAATTGGATTTTTGTATCTGATTCAAAAAAAGATTCAATTTATCAATTTCAATTAAGTAATTTTTCTGAAGGGGTGGTGCCACCAGTTGGTTCTACTGCCAAAAAGAATATTGTAGTTTCTTTTGGTGGTAAAGGTACCGACGCCACTAAATTTAACAATCCCAAAGCAGTTGTATATTATGACCGCATCCTTTATGTGGCAGATGAAGGCAATGGCCGAATATCAAGATTTAAACTTACTACCGACATTTTATAATCCTTTTGCTTTTAGTCTTAGTAATACAACAATTAAAAGGGAATTTGAATAAAACAGTCAGTTATAAATTATGGCCGTATTACAAACTGGCTAGAAGTGTGACTTTTAATTTTATCAGTTTAATTAATTCTTTACCATTCCTACTTTTTTAGTTAACGTAATTGTTTTTAAAATTTAAAAAGGTAACATAAAAATAACAAGCTGCACAATTTAATAATGTTTTGTTAACATTCACTAAATGTTAAAGTAACCAACATTGTCCAACTTGCATGTACTAAAACTTAAACATTTTTAATAATGAAAAAATTTTACATCATTTTTGTAAGTGCCTTGGCTACCATAGGCTTACAAGCGCAAGTGGTTCTTCAAAATCACTCGGTAACTCCTAGTTTGTTGTTCAGTAACAAGGATATTCCTAATTTGGAAGTTTATAATCTTTTCAGTAGTGAAGATTCAATCCAATTAAATGGTTCATCTACACCAAAAAAATTCACTTTTGGTGGTTCTGCTGATGGTGCTGGTGTTTGGAAAAGAAGCAATGGTGAATATGGCATGTTAATAAACAACGAAGATAACTTTACAGTTTCTAGAGTTTATCTAGATGCTACTTTCAAGCCTGTTCGTGGTGAGTATGTTATGCGTGGTGATGCTGGTCGTTACAGACTTTGTTCTGCCACACTTGCTACTGTAGCTGAACATGGCTTCTCAAAGTTCCTTACTTGTGGAGAATCTTCTATTGAGTCACAAACTCATGGTTTTGATCCTGAAACTACCACACTTTACACTTCTATCACCGACACTACTACAACCTTATTAAAAGGTCTTGGTCGTTGGAGTGCTGAGAACGCAGTTCCTTTGCACAAAGATGCTTATGCTGGTAAAACTGTAATCTTGATTGGTGATGATGATTCTGGAAATAACGGGCAGCTTGCTGCTTATATATCTAATACCGTTGGTGATCTTGAAAATGGAAATTTGTACGTATTAAGAAGAACAGATCTTAACCAAGTAGAAACTCAGATGACTTTGGGAACCGCTTACGATGTTGAATTTGTTCAAATTGCAAATCAGAAAACTCTGACTGGTAAACAAATTGAAACAGCATGTAATACTACATTAAAAGCATTAGCTATTGGTCGTGTTGAAGATATCGACTATAGAAAAGGTTCTGCTGCAAACGCAAGAGAAGTTTATTTTACCGCTACTGGACAAGGTTCTAAAAATGTTGCTCCAACTACTAAAACTAAATTTGGTAGAGTATATCGCTTGAAAATGGACGCTAATGATCCATTGAAAGGTACACTTGAAGTTATCTTAGATGGTGACGTTGAGACTAATAACCCAACACCATTAGCTGCTAAGTTCATGAATCCAGATAACATTTGTGTTACTCAGGATTATGTATATGTACAAGAAGATCCAAATGCCTACGGTGATGCTAGAGAAGACCATGATGCGCGTATTTATCAATATGCTATTGCAACAGGTGAAATGAAAACTGTAATGGAATTAAACCACAGAAGAGGCGGAATTTACACTGACTCATTGAAGTTTAATAATTCCTACAACGGTACAACTGGCGAAAATGTATATTCTAAAAGTGGTACTGGAAGATGGGAATATGGTGCAATGGTTGACATTTCTGAAATTATTAACGTACCTAATACTTTTGTAATTGCATTACAACCTCACTCTTTCCTTTCAGCTAAGTTCAAAAATCCCGATGGTAGCTCAGTAAGAACTACAGAGAGCCAAGGAAGTATGATGGTAGTTGTAAAAAATATACCTAGAGTATCAGGTACCAACTCAATCTCTGACGCAGAGGCAGAGCAGGCTGGTTTTAATGTATATCCAAATCCTGCAATTGATCAACTTACTGTAGAATTGCCAACAGGTGCTTCTGAAGCAGAAGTTAAAATTGTAAATGGTGCTGGTATGTTGGTTGCTTCAAAAACTATTTCTAGTGATGAAAGAATCAATATTTCACAATTAAAAGCAGGTTTCTACTTAGTGAGCGTTAGCGCAAACGGTAAAATCTACACTAAAAAAGTAAATAAATACTAGTTTTAATAACAGTTTTTATAAAGCGGTGTCCTTAATTGGACACCGCTTTTTTTATACATTAAATTTGAGCGATGCTTTATGGGAAATTTTAGAAAATATTTAGCCTTAACCTTATCTTTTTTAATCATTCTATTTTTAGCTGCCAATCAAAAGCAACAAGCTGTAGACGAACAGTTTGTAAAACTAATGAGTCAAAATGCCAATGCTTTGATACAATCTTTTGATGACCTTGATCGCGCCATCAACCAATTAAGTAATAATCCAAGTTCAACTGACTCACTCATTAACTCCTTTAATAACGCACGTTACAGTTATAAACAACTAGAGTTTCTTTTAGAATATTATTATCCTGATCTGGCCAAAGTACTTAATGGAGCTTTGGTGACCAAAGTAGATTTGTATGATAAAGATAAAGTATTTGAGCCTGAGGGATTTCAAGTATTAGAAGAGATAGTGTTTTCATCTAATCCTTACAACGATAAGGTACAGTTACAACAAGAGTTTTCGAGAATTAAATATTATCCAAAACGTATAAAAAATGATCTACGAGCGTTAAGTACAACAGAGTCACACATTTTTGAAATGATGCGACTGGAAATTATAAGGATCATCGCCATAGGGATTACTGGAGGCGATGCCACCGTCTCTTATAACAGTATAAATGAAACAGTTTATTGCTTGTCTTCCATGCAACAGACAATTGAATTGATTAATAAAGCCTATCCAACTAAAGCTACCAAAGAATTTAAGCTTACTTCCGCAATCCTTGCCAAAAGTATAGTTTATCTTAAATCGAATACTGACTTTAACCAGTTTAATAGAGCCGTTTTTATCAAAGATTACCTCAATCCATTGAGTGCATCTCTATTACAATATCAGCAAGCACTCGATATTAAATTATTTAATTTCCTTACAGCATTTGATTTTAGTCGCAAACATGTTTTTGATACTAATGCCATTAATCCCAATTTTTTTGCCGTTTTAAATATTGACGATACCATTAACAGCAAACAAATGATTAATCTTGGAAAACTGTTATTTTTTGATCCTATTTTGTCAAAGAATAACGAAAGGAGTTGCGCCTCGTGCCACCTGCCTAACAAAGCATTTACTGATGGGAAACAGAAAAGTCTAGCGATGGATTTTAAAGGGACAGTAGGCAGAAATGCGCCTACGATTATTAATGCGGTTTTTCAAAAATCTCTTTTTTATGATGGTCGAGTTTCATTTTTAGAACACCAAGTAAAAGATGTCATTTCTAATCCCATTGAGCTTCATGGTAGTTTTGATAATGTTATTCCAATTTTAAAACAAAGTGCGGAATACAAAAAGCTTTTTCAAGAGGCATTTAAAGGAGCACGAGATACTAGCATATCGACTAACACCATTGCCACTGCCCTAGCTCAATACGAAAAATCAATAATTGGTTTTAACAGCCGATTTGATAAGTATATGAGAAATGAAAAAGTGGTATTTACTAAAGCTGAAATAAATGGCTTTAATATTTTTACTGGAAAAGGCAAATGCGGCACCTGTCATTTTCCACCATTGTTTAGTGGGGTCGTTCCACCAAGTTTTCAAGATCAAGAATTTGAGGTTATTGGGGTGCCAAGTGACGTAAGTGGCAAAATAATAGATGCGGACCAGGGTAGATATTTGGCAACTAACATAGATTTACATAAACATTCATTTAAAACACCTACAATTAGAAACATACAACTTACTGCGCCTTATATGCACAATGGCGTATATAGCACACTTGAGCAGGTCATGGATTTTTATAATCAAGGAGGTGGGAAGAATCTAACCATACAACTGGAGAATATGACCTTGCCTTTTGATTCGCTTAATCTTTCAAAAAAGGAAATAAGCGATGTTATAGCGTTTATGAATGCATTAACCGATACCACAGGCCTTACAAACATGCCAAAATCTTTGCCTTTGTTTAATAATCCTATAATTGACAAAAGAAGAATAGGAGGAAGCTATTAATGGTAAACTATGGCCAATAGAAGAATATTTATAAAAAACTTTTTTCTTGGTATAGCTTTTGTTGCCGTGAGATGTGTTTATAAAAGCAAGGAGCAAATTAACCCCAAGATTAGCATTACACAAGATTTTGAGGATCAACCGATTTTATTTGGTGATTTGCATAAAATCACTTGGCAGGTAACCGAAGACATCTTTACCTTAAATGTTTATTTTTCTTCAGACTCGGGTAATTCTTGGAAGTTATTGTTTAGCAACGTCCCATCAAAGCCTAATTTTATTAATTGGACGATTGCAGAATCTCCTCAAAATGGTTGCCTAGTTAAAATAGTAAATTCGCAAAATGGTCAAGAAAGCATTTCAAATAAGTTTGATATTCTATATTCTTACGAACTTGATTTAAATAAATTTCCTGCACTTTTAGTTGACAATGGGTTTATTGAATATTACGATTATCCTTATGGTAATTTGTTCATTACTAACGAAAATGGTCAAATTAAAATCATCGATTTAGCCTGTACGCATGCGGGCTGTGGCACCAGTTATAACAGTGGGAATTTTTATTGTAGGTGTCATGGGTCTGTTTTTGATAAAGACGGCGCGGTTATTAACGGACCTGCCGAAAAACCCCTTAAGAGGATATCATCCAAAATGGTTAATTCTAGCACCTTATTGATTTTTTAGTGATTAAACTAAACCAAAAAAGTCAAATCAGAAGTTAAAAATATCATTATAAAAAGTGTATGCCATTAAAGACAGCAACAAAATCATACCTACTTTTTGCGCATTTTCCATGAATTTTAATGATGGCGGTCTTCTTGCAATAATTTCATATACCAGAAAAACAACATGACCTCCATCTAATGCAGGAATGGGAAGTAAATTCATAAATGCTAAACCCATAGAGAACAAGCCACACATTCCCAATAAAAAAGGCCAACTTATTTGTGTCGGTAAACTTTTGGTAATTCCCACAACCCCTCTAACTGATTTTGAAGGGTCGAGTTCACCCTTGAACATTTTACCAAAGGCCTTAAATTGTAAAAAAACCACGGAAAATGCTTTTTGAGTGCCTAAAACTATCGAACTTGATAAGGAATATTTTCTTATATCTTCCTTAATAAATGAAACTGGATAAAATCCTATGGTACCTTGTGGTGTTACTTGGGCAGTAAATAATACCTCCTTATTGTTTCTTAACGCCGTAATGGTAACATCCTTTCCAGCTTTTTTAGACAATATTGTTTTCAGTTCATGATAAAAATTGATTGATACGGTGTCTATTTTACTTATGATATCACCTTTTTTTAATCCAGCCTTTGCGGCAGGTGTTTCTGCTATTACCTCACCTACATTAAATTTAAAAACTGGGTCGATAAAGGGTTGTTGACCAAGTTTTTCTGCTAAGTTATTAGGTATTTTAACATCTATAAGTTTACCATTTCTCTCAATCGTATAGTAGCCGTTTGACCCTAAAATAACATCAATATTTTTTACGTCATCAAAATTAACATAATCTTTACCGTTAATTTTTACAATTTTATCATATGTTTTAAGGCCAATTTCTTCTGCCAAAGGATGTGCAAAAATACCATATTTAACTTCTTTAGCAGGCACAAATGCCTCTCCATAAGCATAAACCATGCCCACAAAAATTACAATTCCTGTAATAACATTCATGATGATGCCTCCAAGCATTACAATTAATCGTTGCCAAGCGGGTTTAGCTCTAAATTCCCAAGGTTTGGCAGGTTCTTTTAATACTTCCACATCCATAGATTCATCCACCATTCCAGATATTTTCACATAACCACCAAGAGGAAACCATCCCAATCCATATTCGGTGTCTCCTTTTGTTTTTTTGAACAAGGCAAAATTTCCAACATTTTGTAGAGGGAATAAAAAGTCAAAGAAAATATAAAATTTTTCGACCCTCATTTTAAAAATCTTAGCGGTTATAAAATGTCCAAACTCGTGAAGAGCCACGAGTGGGGTAAGAATTAGTAATATTTGTAAAATTTGATTAAAAACACCCATTTCAATATTTTTTAATATTAGTTTATATACAGATTAATATAGATTTTTTACATTCAAGTACTCCAAAGCAATGGTTCTAGCTTGCTGATCGCTGGAAATATAATCATCTAAGGTAGGTTGAGCAACATAATTAGCCTTTTGCATAACTTGTTCAATAACATCAGCTATTTGTAAGAAACCAATTTGGTCTTTTAAAAATTCATTTACCGCAATTTCATTGGCTGCATTAAGTACACAAGCCATGTTACCACCAGCTTCCATGGCTTTATAGGCTAAATTCAAACATCTAAATGTTTCTTTGTCAGGTTGTTCAAATGTAAGTTGAGGATAATTGATAAAATTAAACCTCTCAAAATTAGTTTTTAATCTATTGGGATATGTTAAGGCATATTGAATAGGCAGTTTCATGTCTGGCAAACCCAATTGGGCCTTAATTGAGCCGTCTTCAAACTGAATCAAAGAATGTATAATAGATTGGGGATGAACAACAACCTCTATTTGATCCGGTTTAAGGCCAAAAAGCCATTTAGCTTCAATCACTTCAAGACCTTTGTTCATTAACGTAGCAGAGTCTATCGTGATTTTAGCACCCATACTCCAATTAGGGTGTTTTAGTGCCTCCTTTTTAGTAACATTTTGGAGAAAGTTTACATTTTTCCCTCTAAACGGACCTCCAGAAGCAGTAAGAATAATTTTTTCAACATGGTTACCAACTTCTCCAGCAAGACATTGAAAAATGGCTGAATGCTCAGAGTCTACAGGATAAATATCACAATTATATTGTGCTGCAAGGTTGTTAATTAATTCGCCAGCTACTACCAAAGTTTCTTTATTGGCCAATGCTATTTTTTTCTTGGCTTTGAGGGCATTTATGGTTGGTAGAAGGCCAGAATAACCGACTAATGCTGTTAACACGACATCAATCGATTCCATTTCTACAACAGCTGCAAGTGATTTGTCGCCACAAAAGACTTTAATACCTAAAGGGTCAAGAGCAGCAAAAACCTTATCATACAATAGGGAGTTTTGTATGACCACTGTATTTGGCTTAAATTCAGCAGCTTGTTGTATTAATAAATCTGCATTATTTTGTGCCGTTAATACCTCTACCTCAAATTGATCTTGGTTGTATCTAATAACATCAAGCGCCTGTGTTCCAATAGAGCCTGTAGAACCTAAGATTGCAATATGTTTTTTTTTATTCATGTTATTAGTTTACACCTTCTCAAAGAAAAGTGTTATGTGGCTAAAAAAATTTATATTTTAATTTGTTATTAAGGCGTCAGCTATTTTTCTATCATTGGCTAATCTTGGTACTTTATTCTGGCCTCCAAGCTTACCTTGCGATTTCATATAAGAAATAAATGAATTTTTGGGTAAGTTAGTTATCTTAAGATTTGTTAAAATATTTCCAGTGATTAAATCTTCATAATAAACATTTAATTTTACCATTTGTTTATCAAGATGTTGTGCAAAGGCTTGCAAATCATGGGGTTCTTTTGAAAATTCGATTAACCACTCATGATAAGGCATCCCTTCCTTAGGATTCACTTGCGGTGCAACGGTAAACTCTACAATCTCCACCTCCTTAAAAGTATCCATGGCGTGTTTCATGGCTTTTTCTACTTCTTCTCCTATCACATGTTCTCCAAAGGCCGATAAAAAGTGCTTAATACGTCCGGTAACTATAATTCTATAAGGTTCTTTACTTACAAATTTAATTGTATCTCCAATCGAATAACTCCACAGTCCTGCATTTGTGCTTATTACCAAAGCATAATTAACTCCTATTTCAACGTCTTCGATGGTCAAACGGGTTGGTTTGTCAGAAAAAAATTCACTAGCAGGTATAAATTCATAAAAAATTCCTGCATTTAGTAACAGGAGAAGTCCCTCTGAATTTTGTAAATCTTGGTAAGCTATAAATCCTTCAGACGCTGGATACGTTTCGATGCTATCAATCGGTTTGCCGATTGTTTCAAATAATTTTGCCTTGTAAGGTTCAAAATTGACACCTCCATATACGTACAGTGAAAAATTAGGGAATACTTCATGAATTTTTTTACCTGTTTTTTCTACAATTTTATCAAAGTACATTTGAACCCATGGCGGAATTCCCGAGATTAACGACATGTTTGCATGTTGTGTCTCTTGGATTATCGCATCAAGTTTTGTTTCCCAATCTTCAATGCAGTTTGTTTTATAACTTGGTTTTTGATTGGTGCGTAAATAGCTGGGAACGTGGTGATTCACAATTCCAGATAATCTTCCTGTTGGAACATGGCCTTTGAGATCGAGTTCGGGACTTCCTGACAAAAACATTAAATTGCCGTCCAAAAAGTCACTTTTACCCGTTTCGTTTACATAACACAACAAGGCATCTCTTGCTCCTTGTATGTGATAGGGAATTGATTCTTTCGTAATTGGTATGTATTTAACCCCAGATGTTGTACCTGATGTTTTGGCAAAATAAATGGGTCTACCTTTCCATAGCACATCTAGGCCACCGTCAACTACCTTCTTAATGTAGTCTTTCATATCTTCATAATCACGTACTGGCACTCGTGATTGATAATCTTTAAAAGATTTTACTGAGCGCATACTATGATCTCTACCGAACATAGTTTCTGCACCACCAACTATCAACTCTTGAAAAACAGCCTTTTGTGCTTTAATTGGGTCTTTAGACCATTGGTCTATTTTACTTTTGGCTATTGCAGCTATTGGCTTGCTTAAAAATGAACGTATTCCCATATCGCACAAAATTAAGCAATTAGCGGTAACGTAAAAACAAAACTTAAGTTATCAATAATAAATTTATAGAAAATTGTGTTTAAATTCAGTTCTCCCAGAACTTATTCCCCAAAATACCAATGTTTGTCGGCAATTTATGTGATAAACCACTATGCGAGGATAAACTTTAATCTGATCCTAGTTTTGATTTTCCTCTAATGAATTATTTTGTTTAAAGGAAAGATCCAATCCAATGTTCATTCTAGAAAACGTTCTTTTACCTATTATTGTGTATTTACCGCTGTTTAATTTGGAAAATCCAAACTTTCCTGAACCATCAGAGGTGGTTTTTGCTATTATCTTATCTTGTGAATCAACTATAAAAAGTTCTTCGTTTGGTATGGCCTTTTTCTGTTTCCCGATGTTCTCATGAAAATAACCTGTAATGTTTTTTACATTCCCAACCTCCATTTCACCTAAGCCATTTGCAGCAATAATATTTTTGGGAACTTTGGTGTTAATTTCAAAGTTAAAATTATTGGTAGTTGGTTCTAAAATTTCACTTTGGTCAGTTTCTACCTTATATTCCACCTTAATTCCTGAGGGTTTATTTTCAATGAGTAAGTTATAATCACCGTAAGGAAGTTTGTCAAAATTAAAACCGCCATTAGTTAGTGATTTTGTAATACGAATTATTTTGTTGGATAAATCAGTAATAATGATGGTGTGTGAATTGCTAGAACCTGTTATTTTGCCCTTAAGATTACAATAGTCGTCCCTAAACAAGTTTTTATCAACTGTTCCGATTTTATTTTTTTGTACAAAACTGGCAGGTAAGATGCTATTGATATTTAGTTTAATTTCTTCAGGAACTAAAGCAATATTAGCATTGTCTTGTGACTCTAATAATTTAGCGGTTATGTTTGGATTTTGGTCCCTTAATAATAAATTATAATTACCTGCCGGTAATTTTTTAAAGCTAAATTTACCTTGCGCATTAGTTTTAGTTTTAGAAATAATTTTATTGTCGTCATCTACCAACAATATTTCAAGATTATCTAAAGGTTCATTTTCTTTAGCAGTAATTATACCATCAATATCTCCTTGTTTAAGTTTTACTTGAGCAGAAGGAAGCTTGTATAGTAAATGTTTTTGTATAAAAGCGGCAGATAAAATCTTGTTGATGGAGAAATCTAAATTTTCTTGATTTTCTTCAGGCAGCAATGTTGATTCATCAACAAACTTGGTTTCTATATCAATTTCAAGTCCTTTTATAGGTTTTTCAATTAATATATTGTAGGAGCCTGCTTGCAGTTTTTCAAACTTAAATCGTCCTTCTTTAGTAAGAGCAGTTCTATCAATAATTGTGTTACTTTCATTGGCCAATAGAATATAATTTTTTAGTTCAATTGAAGGTTGTTTTTTCATACTTCCCAAAATCGACAATTTTACATTTTTCTTTAGTTTTTTTTCATTAATGGATTTTAATAAATGCTTTTTAACTATGTATGAAGATAAAGTAGTGCCCACCTCAAAATTGGTATCAACTTTATTTACTTGGGAAGTGTCACTAATATTTGAAATTGAATCTTTGGTGCTTAAGCTGTCAACTTTAGTTCCGTTTTGTTGCTCGTTTTCTGGTTTACATGAAATTAACCAACTAGTTGCCAAACATATAATAATATAGAAAGAACTTAAAATAAATGATTTTATGTGTTTGTTAAGTTTCATATTAACTAATATCAAAAAAATTAGTAGAAATAAAGAATAGAATATTTTTGTTATCTACGTAAAAACTAGATTAATAGATACTTTTATAATAGATTTTTTTTAAAAAAATCCATAATGTATAATTAAGGTTTGATAGCTAGTTAGAATTGAATTTGAAATCTCAAAAAAAAGAACCACTAAGTTGAAAGTGGTTCTTTTTAAATGTGAAAAAGGAATTTTTAAGTATTAGGAGTGTTTTTGCCAGAATTAGCAATTGAATCCCTCATGTCAGTATCAGATTGCATATTCCTCATTTTATAGTAATCCATAATACCAAGGTTGCCGCTTCTAAATGATTCTGCAATAGCTTTAGGTACTTCTGCCTCAGCTTCAATTACTTTAGCACGAGCCTCTTGTGCTTTAGCTTTCATTTCTTGCTCAACGGCAACTGCCATCGCTCTGCGCTCTTCAGCTTTTGCTTCTGCTACTTTTAAATCCGCATTAGCTTGATCTATTTGCAATTTCGCACCAATGTTAGCTCCAACATCTACGTCAGCAATATCGATAGAGAGGATTTCATAGGCAGTACCAGCATCAAGCCCTTTAGACAATACTAGTTTTGAAATTTTATCAGGATTTTCAAGCACTTCTTTGTGCGATAAAGAAGAACCAATTGACGTAACAATACCTTCACCCACCCTTGCTAATATGGTTTCTTCTCCTGCACCACCTACCAACTGCGCGATATTTACCCTTACAGTAACCAAAGCTTTCGCTACCAATTGTATACCATCTTGTGCTACCGCGGACACGTTCGGTGTTTGTATTACACGTGGATTTACGGAAATCTGTACCGCCTCAAATACATCGCGTCCTGCAAGATCTATAGCCGCCGCTTGTTGAAATGTCAAGTTAATGTTAGCCATGTGGGCAGAAATAAGTGCTTTTATCACTGAAGGTACATGTCCACCAGCCAAAAAGTGGGTTTCTAAATCAGTTCTGGTTATTTTAAGACCGGCTTTAGTAGCTGTAATTAACGACTCTACCAATGTGCGTGGTGGCACTTTCCTAATTCTCATGAATACAAGATCGAAAAGACCAATATTAACTCCTGAAAATAAGGCTGTTATCCATAGATTGACAGGAACGAAATACAAAAAAACAAAAAGAAAAACAATACTTACGCCTATAACAATTAGGATTTCCATAAAAGATGATTTAAATAATGGTTTTAACAAAAATTTTCCCGGGTTTAATTAAAACTACACTTACTTCGGTTTTTGGTGGAATAAGACCACTAATACTAACTACTTCAAGAGATAATTCTTTAAAAGTTGCTTTTCCAGAAGGTCTTAAAGTTGAATTAGTTATGCCTACATCACCAATATTAACCTGTGTAAATTTTTCTTTTTCTTTAAACGCTATTAAACTTTTATTTAATGCGAATTTATTCCAAAAATTTGATTTAAAAGCAATAACCACCAAAAAGATTGTAAAAATTATAACAGATAAAGCATACCATGTGGCCGCTGATTGACCATAGTAGTAATAGCATGCCCAAATTGAGCCAGTTTCAAACAAAAGTCCTACTATCCCCACGATTGGCAGACCAGGTATCACTATAATTTCTAACAATAAAAGGATTATTCCAATACTTAATAAACAAATTATAGAAATGATTGGTAACATAGTTTATTAAAAGATGAAGCTACTTTAAGTATTGTTTACGATATTTTTTATAAAATTAGAATACTGAAACTGAAATTCAAATTTATCAGGTTTTGGTTGAATCTATTTCGTATTTTTGTTTTAAAACTACAAAACATTGTTTCCCAAAATATCCATTGTAACACCTTCTTTTAATCAAGGACAATATATTGAGCAAACTATCGATTCGATTTTGTCTCAGAATTATCCCAATCTTGAATACCTCATCATTGATGGTGGTAGTAAAGATGATACAGTAGAAATAATAAAAAAGTATCAAAAACATTTGACCTATTGGATAAGTGAACCAGATCAAGGTCAAAGTGACGCCATTAACAAAGGACTTGCTTTATGCACTGGTGATGTTTTTAATTGGCTCAATAGTGATGATTATTATGAATATAACACCTTACAGATAGTAGGAGAAGCCTTTAGGGATATAAATTGTCATGTATTTTGTGGAAGAAGTAGGATTTTTAAGGGCGATCAAACATTGCATTTTTCTTCAGGTACTGACGTCTATTCTGATAATTTGGCCAAGACTATCGGCTGGGCAAGAATAGACCAACCTGAAACCTTTATTCGAAAGTCTATCTTGGATAAGATTGGGATGGTCAATCAGGAAATGCACTACATTATGGATAAGGAACTTTGGATGAGAATATTGTTTCAAAATGGACTTGATGGAATAGTACTAACGGATAAAGTTTTGGCTAATTTTAGATTGCATGAAAGTTCAAAAACAGTTTCGTTCGCCGAAAAATTTGCTTTTGAAACAGATAGTTTGTTTTTTGCTTTAGCGAAGGCTTATGGTTATAAAATGGAAATGGAAGGAATAAAAAACAATTTGGATATTAAGGAAGGAGTGCATTCAACTTTGTTATTCGGACAAGATAAAGACTTGGTTTTAAACTCGATTACTTATTTTTTATTGCATAGATTCGAACAATTATACGCAATTAACAAATTTAACACAGCCAAAGCTCTTGTTCCGTACATTGATACAGAAAGATTAAAGAAGCCTGATGTTGATAGGATGAATTCGATTTTATGGAAATTAATACTACCTCCAATTTTTAAAAAACTCTATAATCGGGTCAAAAATTGAATATATGGATGATTTGAAAGTTTCTGTAATCGTTCCGACATACAACGGATTAAATAAAATTAAGGCATTATTACCATTTTTAGAGCAACAAACCTATCCTTTTTATGAATTAATAATTGTAATAGATGGGTCAAAAGATGGTACACTTGAGTATTTAGAATCTTATCAAACTAAACTACTGCTGAAATATATTTTTCAAGAAAATAAAGGAAGAGCAGCAGTAAGAAACAGGGGAGCAAAAGAGGCCACTGGTGATTTGCTTATTTTTAATGACGACGACACTAAACCTTCAAGTAATTGGTTGAAAGAACACATTGGTCACCATCAAAAGTTTCAAAATTCAGTTTGCATTGGACAACGGATTGATGAGTTGTCTCCTCAATCAAAAGATTTTCAGAAATTTAAATATAGTTTGGTACAAAGATGGAATGCCCAACTTGGCAAAATTCAGCCGCTACCCAAAGAGAATATATTGATTGATGCAGCTAATTTTTCTATTTCCAAGTCTCTCTTTGATCATTTGGGAGGATTTAAGGAAAAACTTAATGATGCTGAAGATCTTGATTTAGGCATTAGGTGTTATTTGGCAAACATCCCAATTTACTATAATGAACGTGCCAAAGCAATTCATGCGGATTACGTTACTTGCAAATCTTATATAAAACGACAGTTGGACTATAAAAAATTTATTTATTTACTGTTTGAATTGGGAGGAGCCCCTTATGAAGACTTTAAAAATATTCGAAAAATTAAATTGACTTTTTTAAAGGTTGTATTGTATTCACTTTTTAAAAGATCCATTTTTAGCAAAATGGTAGACAAAGAGTATTTTAAATTTTTACCTAAATCCATTAGATATAAATTATATGAAATAATTCTCACTGCTCCATTGATATAAACTTACAAAATAAGCCTACGGTTAGCGTCTAAGTTTAGAAAAATAAATAGTAGTATAGTAAAAGACCACAAAGAGGAACCGCCGTAACTAAAAAATGGCAAAGGAATACCTACTACAGGAAATAGCCCAATGGTCATCCCAATATTTACGGTGAAGTGGAAAAACATAATACACACTACTGAATACCCATATACCCTTGCAAATCGTGTTTTTTGACGTTCTGCTAAAAATATGAGTCTAAAAAATAAGGTAACAAATAGTCCTAGTAATAAAAATGATCCAATCCAGCCATGTTCCTCGCCAATTGTACAAAAAATGAAATCTGTGCTTTGCTCTGGTACAAAATCAAATTTTGTTTGTGTTCCTTGTAAAAAACCTTTCCCGATAAATCCTCCTGAACCAATGGCGATTTTAGATTGTGTAACGTTCCAACCAGCACCTAAAGGATCTGCATCTGGATCTACAAGTGACATAATTCTATTTTGTTGATGTGGCTTGAGATGTTTAATTACATAGTCTACACTACTACTAAAAGCAATTGAAAACACTAAAGCAAAAATAATAAGTGAAATAATTGGAAGGCTTTTCCGACGCAATAATAAAATACCAATAAAGGCAATCACCGAAAAAGAAATATACAGATAAATTGGTTTAATAAGCAACGTAAGTATAAGCAGAATTCCACCACCAAGACCCATTAAAATAAGCCATGGAGCCATTCCTTCAATAAAAAAGACCAACAAGAACGCAGTAAAAACCATTGCCGAACCTGTGTCTCCTTGTAAAATAATTAGTCCAACTGGTATGCCAATAATAATTAATCCAATCAATTGTGTTTTTATTTGTTCCATTTTTACATAAGTCCCCGACAGAAACTTAGCAATAGCTAAAGATGTGGCAAATTTGGCAAATTCAGCGGGTTGAATACGTATGCTTCCAATTTCAAACCAAGACTTGGAGCCTGCCACTTCTTTACCCAATACCAAAACCGCAATTAAAGATATAATTACTAAGCCATAAATAGCATAAGCTAATGTATCCCAAAATTTATAATCAATTAGAAGAATAAATGTAATTAATACAATTGTGGTAAATATCCATACCAATTGTTTGCCGCTGTTGAGGGAAAAATCAAAAATGCTTTGTTTTAACTCAGGATCATAAACTGCGGCAAAAACATTAAGCCAGCCTAACACCACCATAATTGCAAACAACCAAACGGTAGTCCAATCTATACTTTTGGTAAGTTCTTCGTCGCGGCGCACTTGATGGGTTTTAAAAAAATTATAGATGCAAAGTTAATAATTAATATTAACGAATAAATATAAAATAAATCAAAATCTCCATTCGAAAATATAGTTTTGCACCTAGTTTAGAAGTATGGGTGAGGGTTAAGAAAGATTTTGTGGATTTTAATTCTTTAAGAAAAAATCTATATATCCATTCAGAATTTTTGTTCTGTTGGTTTTAATTATAACAATAATCCCTACAACAGTTCAAAAGTATAAACTATTGTAGGGATTTTATTCTATCATTGTTAAATATCTATTTTAGCGTATTTAGCATTTTTTTCTATGAAATCCCTTCTTGGTGCCACTTCATCTCCCATTAACATAGAAAATAGATGATCAGCCTCCGCTGCTGATTCAATAGACACACGTTTAAGACTTCTTTTATCTGGATTCATGGTTGTTTGCCATAATTGTTCTGGATTCATTTCTCCTAACCCTTTATAACGTTGTATTCCAACAGAATCCTCTTTTCCTTCTTTGGCTAATTGTTTTACAGCTGCATCACGTTGAGTTTCAGTCCAACAATAAATTTCATCCTTTCCTTTTTTTACCAAATACAAAGGCGGCTGAGCAATATACACATAACCTTGGTCAATTAGATCGCGCATGTACCTAAAGAAAAGTGTAAGTATTAGGGTACGAATGTGACTTCCATCGACATCGGCATCGGTCATAATTATTATTTTGTGATAACGTAGTTTATCCAAGTTAAGACCTCTGTCATCATCTTGGCGTCCAAAGCTAATGCCCATCGCTTGAATGATATGCCTTATCTCCTCATTATCGTAAATCTTATGTTCTTGTGCTTTTTCTACGTTTAATATTTTACCTTTCATAGGCAAAATAGCTTGGAAATTACGGCTTCTTCCTTGTTTAGCACTACCACCTGCAGAATCACCTTCTACCAAATATAATTCACAAAGTGATGGATCTGTTTCTGAGCAATCGGCTAATTTACCCGGAAGTCCAGTACCTCCCATTACATTTTTTCTTTGAACATTTTCCCTTGCTTTTTTGGCAGCAATTCTTGCTTGAGCAGCTAAAATCACCTTTGAAACAATAATTTTAGCCTCTTTCGGATTTTCTTCAAGCCAAATATTAAGCATTTCTCCTACAAGCACATCCACCGAACCCATCGCCTCGTTGTTTCCAAGCTTAGTTTTGGTTTGGCCCTCAAATTGAGGTTCGGCCACTTTTATAGAAATGACTGCGGTAAGGCCTTCTCTAAAATCGTCACCTGTTACTTCTATTTTTTGTTTTTCAAGTATACCAGATTTGTCCGCATAAGTTTTTAAAGTACGAGTAAGAGCTCTTCTAAAACCAGCAACGTGTGTACCACCTTCAATAGTGTTGATGTTATTCACATAAGAAAATACATTTTCACTATAGGAGGTATTATAAATAAGTGCAACTTCAACAGGAATAGGACCTTTGTCACTTTCCATGTGTATCGGCTCAGCAATAAGCTTTTCTCTAGTCGAGTCTAAGTATTCTACAAATTCTTTAAGCCCTCCAGTTGATTGAAATGACTCTTTTATAAACTCACCTTGGTCATCTTTTTCCCTGGTGTCAGTCAAGTGTATTTTAATGCCTTTGTTAAGATAGCTTAACTCTCGCAATCTGCCAGATACAGTCTCAAATTTATATTCAGATACCGTAAAAATACTTGTATCCGGTTTAAATCTAACAGTAGTACCTGTACGTTCTCCAGCTTCACCTACTACTTTAACAGCATATAGAGGAATACCACAAGAGTATTCTTGTTGCCAAATTTTACCTTCGCGATATACATTCACCTGTAAGTGGGTAGAAAGTGCATTTACACACGATACTCCTACACCATGTAGTCCACCAGATACTTTATATGAATCTTTATCAAACTTACCACCAGCATGCAGTACAGTCATTACCACTTCTAATGCCGACTTGTTTTCTTTGGTATGCATACCAGTTGGAATACCTCTTCCATTATCTTCAACGGTAATTGAATTGTCTTCATTAATGATAACATTGATATCAGTACAATAGCCAGCCATGGCCTCATCTATTGAGTTATCTACTACTTCCCAAATTAAATGGTGGAGTCCTTTTATACCAATATCGCCAATGTACATGGCGGGTCTTTTTCTTACTGCTTCTAAACCTTCTAAAACCTGAATACTGTCAGCTGAATAATCACCTTTGATTTCTTCCGTTATATCGCTCATTATATGATAAACTATTTATAAATATTGGTCGCACATTAAATGCGCTAACATGTAAAGATACTACTTTATTTGTGATTTTAACAAGTTTTTGAACATTGACAATCTCCTAAAGTGTGATTTTGAAAGTTGCTCTGGATATTATCTAATAGTTGGGTTATTTTAAACCTATTTTAACTTTTCATATTGATAAATTGTAACGGCAATTCTAGATTTGCTGCTCTTAAAATAGCTATTACAGCTTGTAATTCATCTATTTTTTTTGATGTTACCCTGATTTGTTCATCCATAAGGGCTGTTTGCACTTTTAGGTTAGAATCTTTAATGGCCTTCATTATTTTTTTGGATGCCTCTTTATCTATTCCTTGTTTAATTTTAATTTCTTTTTTTACCATTGGTCCAGAAGCATAAGACTCTTTTGTAAAATCAAAACAATGGGTATCTAAGTTTTGCTTAACACTTCTCTTAATGAGTTCATCCTCGATAGAAGTGAGTTTCATGTCGTTTTCAGTGGTAATCTGTATTTGATTATTTTTTTTATCAAAGTCTATTGATGTTTTTGAATCTCTAAAGTCAAAACGGTTCAAGATTTCTCTTTTTGCAACGTTTACTACGTTATCGATGGTTTGTGGGTCTACTTTGCACACAATATCAAATGAGGCCATTAAAATAAAGGGGGATGGTTTATGATTATTTTCTTTTAACAATGAATACACCTGTTATTAAAATCATAGCCAATAATAACAAATTAGCTATACTTTTATAATTATCTTCGGTGTCCATATCAATAAGCCTATTGCTTTGTTTATTGATAATACTATAAAATTCGTCTCCTGAGTTGGATGAAATCGTGACATTTTTTTTACTGTCACCAGAAACATTTATTTGTGTTTTGGCAACTAAGGTATCATATTTAGCGCGAACGGGATCGAAATAAATCCATCTAAAAGTATTGCCAAAATCAAATTTTCCTGGTTCGTTGGGTACAACAAAATAATTAAATACTTTACTGCCTTTAACACGACCATTTGCCCTTGAAATGTTTTGTCTTACATTAGGGTCAAATATATCAAATTCTTTAGAATTTTCTTGTGCTGGTTTATTAATAGAGGATATATTCCCCTCTCCTTCAATTATATAACTATAATTGAAGGATTCGCCGGTTACAATTTTAGATCTAGAGATTTCTTCTCTCAAGCGAAATTGACCAACTGATACTTGATCTTTAAGAGGATGTTTTGGTAGATTTTTTACTTTAATGATTAGGGGTTTGGTATAAAACGTTTTAAAATCTTGTTGGCGATCGTGGCCGAAAAAGCCCCTTTCTTTGGATATTTTAAATTTAACCATTTTTAGACCAACAGAAATAAATGTAACTGGTTCTTGATTTAATGGATAAAATAACGCTTCGTACAATTTATACCTTCTGTAACGCTTGTTGCCAATTTTTACCTCTTCAGGAATTACTTCATTAATACTAAAATTTTCCTCCCAACAATTAGCAGGTTTTACTTTTTTCAGAATTTCTCCAAGTTGTTCAGGTAAACTAACGAACTGCATTTCTGCTCGATTGGTTTCTGAAACATAAAAGGAAAGTGATACATTAAAACCTTCTCCTACAAAAATATTTTTCTTATCAGTTTCTAATGAAAAAAATGCGTCATCTGCTACATCGACAAATTCTTGAGGCCTATTTGATCTTCCGAAAAAATCTTCAAACGGATCCATAGAAAAAGGATCGTACTGTTTCTGTTTTGTTTGCTGTGGTGGACCTACTGTTATTGTTGTTCCATTTGAATTGATTTTGATTCCGTTAATGGACATTGTAAATGGGGACAAAGTATATTTACCTTGAGCTTTTGGCGCATAGTTTTGAACAATGCTTTGGCTAAAAGATGTTTGCCCATTAATGATATTGGTAGAGGAAGAAGAGGATATTCCTTTTTTTATAAATCCGTTTATTTCAGGGAATGGGGAGTAATTTTTTAGGTTTTCATTATTAACTATTACAGTAATTGTGAAAAACTCATTTTGAGGGATATTGTTTTTGCCCAATTTAATGGAAATTTCTTGGGCAATTCCGACTTTAAATAATAATATTAATCCACTTAAAATGAGTAATTTATATCTTCTCATCTTTCTACAAGCTTAAAACATCTACAAATTTAGTAATAATTAATTGAAAATGTAACAGAAGTAATATTTCTACGTATATGTTGCGAAACCTGTGACAATTTACTATGGAAGATAACGTGTTTTTAAATCTTGATAACCAAAAGTCAACTATGCTTGAATACATTAAAACAATACTAACAAAGGTTAGTTTCGATGTTTATTTGTTTGAAAAGGAGCTTAAAAAAGCCATTAATGCTTTAGTACCTAGTGAAATTATTGAATTGAGAGATTGGTGTTATAACGAATACGCCAAGCAGTACACACCTATACTGAATAAGTGTTTTATTCACTAATAGATGAGCGAGTGTTTTCAAATTTATTTTGTGAAAATTAAATAAAGTTGCATCTTTGCACTCCGTTATACAACGGTCGGGTGGCCGAGTGGCTAGGCTGAGCTCTGCAAAAGCTCCTACAGCGGTTCGAATCCGCTCTCGACCTCCTTTTTAACTAAGAACCTCTTAATTTTAAGCATTAGGAGGTTCTTTTTTTATGTCCCAGGTTTTCTACCATAGACTTTTGTTGGGTAGTTGGGTTTTTTGATTTAAACATCCACCGAATCAATGATTAATAGCTACAGCATTGGCAAGTAATTGATATGCAAATGTTAATACTAAAAAAGCTATTGAGAAAAGGTTTGCCACATTGCCAGTATTAAATGTTAGCAATACCGCAATTAGCCCTATTGCGAACATTATCCAAATGTAAATAAATAAATAATAGGATTTTTTCCCACGGCCAGTATGGTTATACATAATAGCAAAGGGTATCATCATCAAAAAGCAAAAAATTGACAAAGCAAAAAAGCCTTCAATCGGCTTAATAAAATAGACTATTATTGACAAAATAGAAATCAATAGACTTATTCCTACATAGTTAGAACTTTTTATCTGGTTTTTGTCAAGTGCGTATCGACCATATTTATTTATTCGTAAAAAAAGATTTGATAGTGGAGTTATAATCCAAGAAGAAATGGCAAAAATTATGTATATCGTAATTAATGGCGTAACAAATGGATTAAGTGAAGGAAATTGTTCTCCAAGATAATTTAGGATTCTTGAGCTAGCATAAAACCCAATTAGCACTAACCATTGTGACTTACTTTGTAAATTGCTTATCCAAAAAGAGTATTGTAAAAATATTCTATATAACCAATATCTAGCTTTTAATGCTTCTACCAATCCTGCTTTGGCCCATTCGTTGGTAGGATCAAGTTTTAATGCCGTTTTAAAGTGCTCCAGTGCTTTTTTATGGTCTCCTTGCTCCAAAACTCCCCAGCCAACATTGCTATGGGTATATGAATTTTCAGGATCGTAATAAAGCGCTTCTTGAATAGTATCGTAGGCAGCTTCTTTATTATCTAATTTTACCAATGACTGTGATCGAATATTGAGGCATCCAATATGAGCTGGATTTATGTTCAAGCCTATATTTGCACAATCTAAAGCTTCTTGCCATAATTTTTTTCTTGATTTAATTACAGCCTTTGCCATGTAGTAATCGGCGTCATTTGCTTCTAGCACTATTGCGTTGTCAATAAGCTGCTCAGCCTTATCATATTTACCCGCTTCAAGGTGATATTTGCCACATAAATAGAGATAGTTTGGTTCATCTGGCATTAAAGATATGGATTGTTCAATTAGCTGCAATGCTTCTTCGGAGGCACCTTGTTCATGTTTACAAATAGATAACAACGCAAAAATAGATGGATCATTCGGAGATTGACCAAGCTGCTGACCTAGTTCAATTTCAGCATCTTTATACCGACCTTGTTCTATTAATATTTGTGCTCTATAAAGATGGTTGTCCATATTAATGCTACTATTAGTTGCCAAAAATAGATAAAAACAAGCAAAAACTGGTAAAACATTTTATTTGAAAAAAAATCACTAAAAAAGATTGGTCTAATATTTGTTCCCAATTTTTTTTGTTTAATATTACTTAAAAATTAACTCTTATGAAAATACTATTTACCCTTACTTTACTAATCTGTTTTACTTGTATAATTACAGAAGCACAATCGAAAAAAGGGAAGCAAATTCCTAAAATACCTCAATCTTATGAGGAAGCAATTAAATCTTCTGCCCCTGTTATTGAAAAAACAACCAACGGAAGTATCAACTGGACAGAACAATATGTCGAGGCCAAAGGTCAATCGGTAATCGATACTACTAGATTCAAAAATCCAGCACAAGCCAGGGCAATGGCCAATAGAGGTGCCGTGGTAGTAGCGCAGCGGAATCTTCTTGAGATTGTAAAAGGTGTAAATATTGTTGGAGAAACTACAGTTCAAGATATGATAACAACTAGTGATGTTATCAATACCAAGGTAGAAGGAGTTATTAAAGGTGCACAACAAGTAGGTGACGCAGTTGTAAAAGATGGCCTTGTAGAGGTAACCATGCGCGTGCCTTTATATTCTTCAAATGGTATTGCTCCTGTGGTTATTGATGAGGTAAAAGAGATAACTGATAAAATTGATTCTGCTTCTCAACTAGTTACCCCAGTTGTACCTGCCTCAGATACTAGCAAGACAGTGATGGTGGGTGCTAATAAAAAAATTGCTTTTAACTTAAATGGCAAAAAAATTGATCCCTCTATGTTTCCTTTGATTGTCGATGAAAAGGGGAGTCTAGTGTTTGATTTTTCAAAAGTATATGATGTAAATAAGGGTCAATTTCCTAAATATTTGCAATTGTCCAAAGATGTGATGAATTCTTTAGGTTTTAAAAAGGGTGTAGAAATAATAGACCTAGTACAAGGAAAGGATGGTAAATTGGTGATTTCTGAAAAATCCAAATCAAAAGTTAAATGGGATAATATAAAAAGGATTGCCACTCAAATTGGTAAGTTTGCATTAATGCTGATTTAGTTTTTAACCCTATTACCTTATCAAAATGAAAAGAATATTGTTTTTATTTATAGCATCGTTTTTTTGTTTGGCCAGTATGGTTGCTCAAGAAACATCTGAAGTTGAAGCCAAAGGTTCAGGAATAAAAAGAGAAGATGCCTTACAAGATGCATTACGTAATGCCGTATCACAAGCAGTTGGGGTAGCATTAAGTTCTCAAACGAAGGTGGAGAATTTTATGGTAATTTCTGATGCTATTGCTACAAATACAGAAGGTTACATAAAAACCTATTCGGTAATTTCTGAAAAACCCATTACCGATGGTTATGAAATAGTAGTAAAAGCAACTGTGAGCTTGTCTCCAGCCAAAGCAGACTTTCAGTTATTGAGCAAAAATGTTGGCGGAATACGATTTATGGTTATATATGACGATCGTAACGTAAAACCTGAAGAGAAGAAAGACTACGATTTTATTATAGATCAAATTAACACCTATTTTGCCTCTAAAAAATATAGGTATATAGAAAGAAGCCGTTTTGAATCCTTAAAAAAGGAAGCCATAAAGCTGATGGAAGAGGAAACTGCGGGTACTGAGCTAAGTTATGCACAACAACTTGGATTATTGGCCGATGCACAGTTTGTAATTTTTATTAAAAACGTTAGAAAAGAGGCTAAATCGGCAAATTTTGACATTAAAACAGAAGAAAGACTTATAATTGATGTAGCTGCCTACGATAATTGTACAGCGGAGGGATTAGGCTTGGTTAATCTTAATGGCGATTGGGTAAACTCCAACGATGATAACTATAGCTTAAGACCTGGCATAAGCTCTGCTATTAAAAACGATTTTGATAAATTGCTTTTAACTTTTACTACATATATTGGCGATTGGGTAAATAACGGAACTCCTTTTGAACTCAGATTTTACAGCACAGGCACCTATAGAGACCTTAGAGAATTGAGAAATAAACTTAAAGAAGACAAAAACTTTGGAGGGCAACTGGAAATAGTTGCATCAAATAATTTTACCAAGTTAAATTGTACTTTTAAGAACAAAGCAGATGAACTAGGTGACAAGGTATTGGATTATGCTGATGAGGTGCCTGTGTTGAAAGATAAAAAGCTAGATGTTAAATTTATTTTTGGTAGGCAAATTTCTTTTGCTCCACAAAATGTAACAGTACCGAGCTTACCTCAAATAGTACAAAAAGAGGAATCTACTGTTTCGCAACCAACCCAAAAAGAGGTAAAGAAGGTAGAATCAAAAGTACCAACTAAAAAAGCACCTGTTAAGAAAACCCCTATTAAAAAATCAAAATAATCGAATTATGAAAAGGAATTTGATAACCTTATTGAGCATTTGTTTATATGCATCATGTTTTGGCCAAAAGCTAACAGGGAAGATTACCATGTTTTCTGAAAATGGGGATAAGTTTTGGTTGGTGCTTAACGGTGTTAAAATAAACCAAAAAGCAGATTTTAGAATTACCGCCGAAAATCTAACAGAGGCACAATACAAGGCTAAAATAATTTTTCAAAATGAGAAATTACCACCAGTAAGCGAAACTATCTTTATCGTGGATATGGATGGAAATGTATATTCCAAAACACTTCAAATAAAGTCTAACAAAAAAGGAAAATATATTACGAGATTAGTTACTGCAGAAATATTGGGTAATAATAATCCTCCACCTCCAGTAGTAGTTCCTCCTAAACAAGATGTAATTGTACCGGTCGTTATTCCTGTGCCTGATGATTCTCCGAAGCAAGTAGTTGTACCTGTAGTAGTACCGCCTAATAATGGTACACCTTCCAACACTGTAGTAGATTGTGGCACTCCTATGAATGACGCCGACTTTAATGAAAGCCTTGCTTTAGTGAAAGGTTCAAGTTTTTCTGAAGAGAAAAGAAGCGCCGCTAGACAAATGTGTGACTATAACTGTCTATCGCTTAATCAAGTAAAAATATTGTTATCAGCGTTTAATTTTGATGATGATAAGTTAGAAACTGCCAAATATGCTTACAAAAAGTGTACTGAACCTAAAAAATACTATCTTCTTAAAACCGCTTTCATGTCTTCTTTTACAAAGGAAGATTTTGATACTTTTTTAAGTAAGCAAAAATAGTGTAACGCAAGTTTGAACCTTAATATTTTGGTCATAAGGGCGGATAAAACCGCTCTTCCAATCTCTATTAATTTAGGCTAATTTTGATTGTAAAATTGAAATTATCTAACTTAATATGTCAGGATTTTTACTGATTTTCATATTGAAATTCGTAATTACCCTTGTTTAAAACTAAGTTAGGTTAAGAATTGTAACTGAATGCAAAAAATGGGTTAAACCTTCTTATTTTGGTTTTAGTTAAGTGCGGATGGAAGTATTACCGTTTTTATATGTCATCGCTGTGTTCGTAATTGCCTATTCTTACGGCAATATGAGTGTCATTGGATGGTGGGGTACTTTTTTAATTAATTTTTTCTTAACTCCTTTTGTGGGCATTTTAGTTTATCTATTGGTTCCAAAAAGACCCAAAGCTGTATGTATTATTGACTTTAAGGGATTTGAAGCAGGGTATACCTACCACTACACTATGAAATTTGATCATAAAAACGAAAAGATTTTCAGCGTTTTTAATGGATTTATGATTGATGTGTCTAAACAAGAATTTGCCAATAATTTTGCAGAGGTAAAAAACATTCGAGACCATCATCCTAAAAAATATTAATATTAAGGTGATAACACAGGTCCATTTGAAATTTTTAAGAAGAGCCTTGACAGGTTTATTTATTTTTATATTCTTGCCAGTTTTGGCATTTTACTTGGCTAACTTTTTTTTTCCGTTTGCTCCACAGTGCGAATATTCCAAAATTGTTTTAGACCAAAAGGGACAAATAATTCATGGGTATCTTAACTCCAATGATAAGTGGAGAATGAAGGTTAAATTAGAAGAACTCTCTCCTGATGTTATTACTGCATTTATCAATAAAGAGGATAAGTATTTTTATAACCATCCTGGTGTAAATCCTTTAGCTATTGTTAGGGCGTTGACTAATAATATTTTGCGTCAGAAAAAGACATCCGGTGCCTCTACTATAACCATGCAGGTAGTGCGTATGCTTCAACCCAAAAAACGCACTTATTTAAATAAGATCACTGAGATTTTCCGTGCATTGCAACTGGAAATCAATTTCTCCAAAAAAGAAATATTTGAAATGTATTTAAGCCTTGTGCCTTATGGTGGAAATATAGAAGGGGTTAAGTCGGCTTCATTGTTTTTTTTTGGAAAGTCGCCTAGGCAATTGAGTATTGGTGAAACCACCGTATTAACAATTGTGCCAAATCGTCCCAATTCGCTGTCTTTAACAAAATCTAAACCTATTTTATTATCAGAACGAAATCGATGGCTTAAATACTTTGAAAAAGAACATTTATTTACGAAATCACAAATAAGCGACGCGTTGCAAGAACCACTTTCAATTGGGTATTTTCCTATTAACAAAATAGCACCTCATTTGTCTAATAGACTAAAAAATGAAAATAATATGACGGAATTACACACCTATATAGATGCACAATCTCAACGGAAGGTAGCAGAAATTCTTAAGAATTATAGCCAAAGGCTAGTATCTGTTGGTATATACAATGGTGCTATCCTTGTTGTAGATAATACAGATGCATCTGTTAAGGTATATGTTGGTTCTCAAGATTTTAATGATCCTGTTCATGGTGGCCAGGTGGACGGAATCCCCGCCGTTCGTTCGCCAGGGAGCACTTTAAAACCCCTTTTATATGGCCATGCTTTTGACAAAGGCATTATCACTCCCAAAATGGTAGTTAATGATGTGCCTTTTGAAGTAGATGGGTATCAACCTGAAAATTTTGATAAAAAATACAATGGCCCTGTGACTATTGAAACAGCCTTGGCCTACTCCTTAAACGTACCAGCCGTTAAAATTTTGGATGAAATGGGTGTACAAGATTTTGTAACCTGTCTTAAGCAGTTCGATTTCAAACAAATAGCCAAAGATCAAGCTAAATTAGGGCATTCCGTTATTTTAGGTGGTTGTGGTTGTAGCTTACAAGAACTTACGGCCTCGTTTTGTGCTTTAGCCAATGAGGGGCAGTATAGACCACTAAAATTTATGCAAAATGAACCTAAACCAATGGCTCGCCAAATCATCTCTAAAGAAGCCTCCTTCATCATTACTCAAAATTTAACAGCAATCACACGGCCAGACCTACCAAACAATTTTGAAAGTACCTACCACGTTCCTAGAATTGCCTGGAAAACAGGTACTTCTTATGGAAGACGCGATGCATGGGCTATTGGTTATAATAAAAGCTTCACAGTAGGGGTGTGGTTAGGAAACTTTACAAATGAGGCCGTTCCTGAACTTGTCGGGATGGAAGTAGCAACCCCTTTGCTCTTTGAGGTCTTTAACACCGTAGATTATAACTCCCATGTAACGTGGTACAAAAAGCCCAAAGATTTAAAATTTAGAATAGTATGTGAGGAGTCTGGATTACCGCCCTCAAGCTTATGCACAAAAATGATTACGGATTATTTTATGCCAACTGTATCTTCCAACCATCTTTGTGAACATAAAAAGGAGCTTTTAATTAGTCCTGACGAAAAATACAGTTACTGTTTAAATTGCACACCCCAAACAGGTTATAAGAAAAAGGTATTTGACAACTTATCTCCTGAATTAATCACTTTCTATATTGAGAACCAAATACCTTTTAAAAAAATACCAGAGCATAACCCTTCATGCACTCGATTAATAGATTTGAATAAACTCAAGATTACATCACCTTTAGGAGGGAAAGAATATTATTTGGAAAAAGGTGATTCACCACAAATACAACTTGCTTGCCAAGCACATAATGATGTTAATCTTGTTTATTGGTACATAAATGATAAATTTTATAAGCGCATGAGTCCAAGTAGTAAGATATTTTTTAGCCCATCCCAAGGCAAAACCAAAATTTCCTGTGCTGATGATAAAGGCAGAAGTCAGGATGTCTTTATCGATGTAATGTATTACTAGTCTTAAATTTTGTAAAGTTCGCATTATTAAATGCTTATTTGATAAATTTATTTAATTAACTAAGGTACTATATCAAATCAAATATTTACAAGATTATTTTAACCCATTTTATTAATATGAGATTTTTGCAGCACTATCTCTTCTATTGGATTAAATAAAATGTGTTCGTCGAATAAGCTGAATGCTAAACATAGGTAAGGACTACTGCAATTTTAAATTAATAGCATGGTTATAATCAATATAATAAAAAGAAATACGGAAAATATGTACAACTGAATTTGTCCAGAGGATATTTTTCTAGAAAGTTGGCCAATACCTGAGACAGAAAATGATATCAAACTTATAGTTCCATCCACAATTTTTTTATCCAAAAATTGTATAATATGTGAGAAGACGACCTGGGTAATAGCCAATATATCTATTGATTTGTCAATCCCTTTGTCTAGCTTTTTACAAAAATTACCTACATGCTGCGTAAAATTAATAGCCACAAACAGGTATAAGGTATCTAAATAAAAGGCGTTTCGTGCTAAACGGGTAAGAAGACTAGGGCCTTTTATTATCGTATTAGGTGTAATTCCTATTATTCTTTTAGGTACTGCATATCTTATGTAAGCGAATGCCACTGAAATTAGAGTTAAACCAGCACAAATAATCATGGTAGAGATGTGTCTATGATGCTCAAGCGCTGTTAAGAATACAATATCAATATGACTAACTTGAGATTGCAAGATCAGAATTTTTTGTAAAATCCAGCTAAAGTTTGCGCTAAATGGGTGTGTTGAAAATAACATGTAGGGGGTAAAAAATGCCAAAATAATCATTGGGATTAGCATTTTAATATTGGGATCATGTAATGCTTGAAAAACATCATTACGCGTGGGGTTGGTGGCAGTATATCTATTTTTACCTAAAAAAACCATAACCAACTGTCTCGACATATAAAAGGCTGTGAGTAAGGTCGATATAAATGCCAGCAAGGGTATAATGTAAATGATTGGATTTTGCCACTGTGCGCTTTTAAGATCTGCCCAAGCCCAGACATAACTAATAATTAAATCTTTGGATAAGAATCCTGCAGTGAAAGGCATCCCAATTGCTGATAGTGTGCATAACAAATAACAAATAAATGTAAAGGGCATTTTAAGATATAAACCACCCATTAATTTAATGTTTTGTGGATCATCATGACTTTTACCTATTAAGTTACTCATCTCATGAATAACTGCGCCGACTGCAAGAAAAAGTCCAGCCTTAAAAAAAGCATGTGTTACTAAATGGAAAATGGCTGCATGGGTTGCGTTTACGCCCATCGCCATTACCATAAAACCCAGTTGCGAAATGGTGGAGTAGGCTAATATCTTTTTAATATCAAACTGACTACTGGCAGAAAATGCCCCTAGAAATGCCGTTATGGATCCTATCCCAACCAAAATGGCGAGTGTAACATCATCAAGTAACGGGAAAACTCGAGCTAATAAATAAATACCTGCTGCAACCATGGTGGCTGCATGGATTAATGCAGAAGCAGGAGTAGGCCCTTGCATGGCATCAGGTAGCCAAATATGTAAAGGAAATTGGGCGGATTTACCTATACAACCACAAACTAATCCAATTCCAGCAAGGGTAAGCCAAATATTGTCACTTGAAATACTATTCGGTAGTTTTTCTATTATTTCTTCAAATTCTAACGTCCCTAGGTTATTCCATAAAATTATAATACCTAATAAAAATCCTATATCACCAATTCGATTTACAATAAATGCTTTCTTGCTGGCTTTTACAGCTTTGTCGTTTAGATACCAAAAGCCAATTAACAAATACGAAGAAAGCCCTACTAATTCCCAAAATCCATATAAAACCAAGAGATTAGAGGTAGTAACGATTCCCAACATGGAAAATGTGAATATACCGAGATAGGCAAAATATTTAAAATAATGCTTTTCTCCGTGCATATAGCTAATAGAATATAATTGTACCAAGGTAGAAATCAGGGTTACAAGGCTTAACATAACTAGTGCTAAATGATCTAGCGTTATACCAATTGTAAAACTACTGTTGCCTACATAAAACCAAGTAGTTTGCATCTGAAATGGTGGTAGATTCCATTGTTGGTTGGTTAAAAATAAGGAACAAACAAAAGATATTCCAGTTAGTAATACACCAATGTGCCCTGCCCAGTTATTGATTTTTTTGCCCTCAATAAGAACCAAAAAACTTAACAATGGAAAAAGTATTATTACAAATGACAGAAAAAGAACATTTGAAGGGTAAGGCACGCTTTAAAATTAAATTGAATTAATAATTTTTAATGTGTATGAACGTTTGGATCCTGACACGATTATACCACGCCACTAAATTGCCTTAAAAACCTCACATCGTTTTCAGTAAAAAGTCTAAGATCTTTAATTTGATATTTTAACATGGTCATTCGCTCTATGCCCATTCCAAATGCAAAACCTGTGTATTCCTCAGGATTTATATTATTGGCTTTGAGTACATTAGGATCTACCATGCCAGCTCCACCTATCTCCACCCAGCCACTTTGTTTGCATACATTACAGCCTTCTCCTTTGCAAATAAGACAAGTAATGTCCATTTCTGCACTTGGTTCGGTAAATGGAAAAAAGGAAGGTCTAAATCTTATTTCAATATCTTTACCAAACATTTCTTTCACAAAATAATACAAGGTATTTTTGAGGTCAGAAAAACTAACATCTTTATCAATATATAGTCCCTCTACTTGATGAAACAAACAATGTGCTCTGGCAGAAATGGCCTCATTTCTATAAACTCTTCCTGGCATTATACTTCTAATTGGCGGTTTTTGGCGACCCATCAGTCGTACTTGCACCGTTGAGGTATGTGTTCTAAGTAAAATATCTGGATTTTTATTGATGAAAAAAGTATCTTGCATTTCTCGTGCAGGGTGGTTTTCTGGAAAATTAAGCGCAGTAAAATTATGCCAATCATCTTCTATTTCTGGCCCTTCAGAAACATTAAATCCAATTCTTTCAAAAATTTGAATGATTCTACTTCTAGTAAGGGACAATGGATGTCGTGAACCAAGCTGATTGGGAATCACTGGCAAGGTTAGATCCTTTTTGTTTGTGTCGTTGTTTTCTTCTTGAGCATCAATAATTTCCTTATGCATCAAAAATTTGCCTTCCGCAAGCTGCTTAAGTTTATTAATTTCTGCTCCTAAAACTTTTTTCTGGTCATTTGCCACAGTTTTGAACTCCTCAAACAGTTGTGATAAGATACCATTTCGTGAGGTGAAGGCCAATCGGTAATTTTCCAAATCCTCCTTAGAAGAAATTAAATAATTTTCAATTTCTGTACTTAATGCTTTTATTTTCTCTAACATGATAAACGCAAAGATACTGGCATTTGCTAAAATATAAAACTTTTGAATTATACTTAAGCTTCTAAAATAGATTATTTTAGCAGTAAATGAATAAACTTAAGGGTGTTAAATGATAAATTATAGAGCTGAAACCGTTACTCGAAGGTGGCTAATATTTTACCTGTGGCAAAGAGTAAATCTAGATGGCATTTTCTTAATTCGTATTCCGTTTTAAAATATATCAATTGTGTCTCATACCAAGTGCTTTCTGCCTCCCATAAATCTACATATACAGTATTGTTTTTTAGGTATTTAATCCTTACTTGACTCAACAAAAGGTTAGCGTTTTTAACCGCTTTAAACATTTTTTCTAATTTTAGTTGTTGTACCTCCAAGTTTGAATATGCTATTTTTACTTCATTAATAATTTTTTGTTCTGTGGATTTTATTTCATGGTTGGTAATGTCAACTTCTATTTTAGCCTTGGCTACTTTTGTTTGATTATAATCAAAAACTGGTAATGGTTGAGTTAAGAAAAATCCTAGGTAAGGTATTTTGTTTTGTGGGTTAAAAACCAAGCCAGCTTCGGGACTGGGCCAAAGTAGCGAATGTTGGAGTTTTATATTTTTTTGAGAGGCAATTAAGGCCTGTTTAGACAAAGAAAGATCTGGTCGGTAGGCATTTGCATAGCTAATACTTGCTTCTAAAGTATTGAAATCTCCTAGATTTAATATGTGATCAGTGGTATCAATTCCCGTTATTGTATCTGTTTGAAGGATGAATTTGAGATTATTGATTTCATTTTTTAAGACTTGAGTTGCGCTTATTTCACCCATGTCATATTCATCATCCAAAATTAAAAGACGTAAATATTCATTAGGAATATCCTCTGAATTGGTTGGTTTACTTTTTTCTATTAACGAATCAAGTGAAGCAACCGCCTGTTTGGCAAGATTCATCTGGATTTGAGCGTACCAAGCGTCGAGCCATTTAGTAGCTACTGCGTATAGCAATTGCCTTTTGGATTCTTCAAATGAATACTCCATTACTTTATATTGTGCAAGTGACAATTGGATATTGTTTTTTCTTTGTCCAAAAAGTTGATATTTTTTAGTTAGTTGATACCAATCTTGTCTGTTGAATTGGCTAGTAATAAGTGGGTAATTGGGATAATAATGATGTTCTTTTAAAAATAAAATTTGGGTGTTAAAAATTGGATTAGGCCTTAATTTGGCCTGTATAGCATCTTGTTTGCCTTGTTCAAGTTTATAACTCTCTGTTTTAAGCTCAAGGTTGTTGTTTAGTGCCGTTTTAAGTGCAGATTTAATATCAAGGTTTTGGCTTTGGGCCTGTACAGCGACGGAAATAATAAAAAAAATGTGCAGGAATATATAAAATAAGCCTTTCATAAATAAAAAATGAATTTAGTTTTCCTACATTTTAATAGTCAGATTGTATTATTCAAATTTTTTAGGTTCATTTAAAAATACAAAAATGGTAGATTTTTTATCCTATTACCAATTAATAAACAGTATAACATGTAAATATCTCAAAAAAATTAAAATTTTCATTTCTTACTAACAAAAACGTGGTTATTATTTTAAAAATAATTTTGAGAACATTTATATGGAATATGATCAAATTTTTATAAAGTATAAAATAATAGTTCTAAGTATTATTTTGGCTTTTAGAACGATAATTTAAAAATGTTAAAAGATATATTAATTTAAAAGTACGGGTTAAATAACTTGCTGTTGTAATTATAGGACATAAAAAAAGGCCGAATTTGTAAAAATTCAGCCTTTTGTGCGGATGGAGGGACTCGAACCCCCATGCCTCGCAGCGCTAGATCCTAAGTCTAGTGCGTCTACCAATTTCGCCACATCCGCTAAGGGAGTGCAAAGGTACTAAATTATTTTTATTTGCAATAATAATTTTTGTAAAATATAAAAAACTTTTTACCTTTGTATCGGCAAACTGGTACGACCAGCTCCTAGAGAACTCCCCCAGGTCTGGAAGGAAGCAAGGGTATCTGGTTGTAGCGGTGCGATATTCGGTTTGCCTTTTTTATTTTTAGATACTATCAATATATAGTTCTTCTACTTTTTTTCTGGCCCATTCTGTTCTTCTTAAAAATTTTAGACTTGATTTTATACTAGGATCAGATTTGAAACAATTGATATTGATTTTATTACCAAGTTCTTCCCAGCCATATTTATTTTCCAAGAATATCAGAATAGCTTCAAGGGTAATACCATGTAATGGATTATTTTTTTGATTCGACATTATTCAACAATTGTTCTAAAGGTTAAATTTATCCTAGGAGACGTTACTTTGGTGGTTTTGGGCAAACTGTGCAACCAGTTGGATTGTGTACTACCCATCATCAACAATAAGCTACCATTCGTAAGAATCGTACCTATCGTTTCCTTAGTTGTTTTATGTTTGAACATGAATTTTCTAGTCGCACCAAGGCTAAACGATGCAATTGCACCATTTTTAAGTAATGTTTTTTCGTCATCACTATGCCAAGCCATACCCTCTTGACCGTTATGATACAAATTTAACAAACAAGAGTTGAAGGAAGTTTTACAAGTATTTTCTATTAATTGTTTGATTTCTATTAAATCGTTTGTCCATTTCAAGGCTTTTCTAGTATTGCCTGAGTAGGAGTAACTAAAAGGAGCGTCTCCATACCAAGCTACTTTTCGTTTAGTAATATAATGTTTGCCATAAATAACGGCTTCATCGTTTGTCCAAGGGATTTCGTTGAATAGATTTGTAAAATATTTTTTAGAAAGGGCAGGAGGTATGATGGTGCCATAGTCAATTACAACGCCATCAAAGGGCAAAATATTGTGTGGCTGATTGACGGGGAATAGTTGCATTACCTATTTTAATCTTGTAAAATATACATACTTAGGCAATAAATATAACTGAATTCCATGTCCATTGGTTTTGGGTGAAGAAGAATATAAACTCAACAAACCTTTTTTGGCATCCACTGCCCTTACGATTCCACAATGGCCCTGAACTTTGCCATTCAAGTTATTCCAAAATTGTACAAAATCACCGGCTTTTACCTGCTCTATTTGATCAATAGGATATCCAATTCCTGTAGAAACAAATGAGTGATATACACCTTTAATAATAGGTGAATTTTCATCAAGTAAAGTTTGTAAATTTTGATTTGTTATTATTTTGATTTTTTGTTTTTGGTCGGTGTTCAATTTTTGAAGTTTCTCAACAATTTGAATTACATATTCGGTACAAACAGCTTTTTCATATGTTGGAGAAATCTGTTTTCCATATTGTGCTGCATATAGAAGTATTTTTTTATTCTTTTCCGGAAGATTAGTAGAGTCTACATCCAATTTTTTTACTAACGCGAAGTTAATTAGATGGTTGACCTTAAAATAACAACTATGTATAATTCCCAAACACAACAATAAAAGTGCTATTAAAGGGAATAACAAACGGAACCGCATACTTAAAATAACTTTTGAATTTCTTTATATATCCGCATGATTGCATCGTAGATATAAGAAAATAAATTGAACTGTTCTTGTGTTCTTCTATTAGAAACCACTGCTAAATTATTTTGTTTGATATAGGCAGTTTTTTCATCCCATATAATGGCATACCAGATATCCTCTTTGTTGAGTATATTCATGCGATGACCTTTGTCAATCATTCCAAGATATTTGGCACCTGCAGATGGGCCGTCCAT
>JAIYAU010000029.1 GCA_027488865.1 Cytophagaceae bacterium | reverse complement strand
GTTGTCACGTTTAACAGTGGTAAATCGGTAAAATTGACTTTAATAGAATCTTTTTTATTGCAACCAGTGATGGTATCGGTAACTATAACTAAATAGGACGTTCCTAATGCTGAAGTAGGGTTTATTAGAAGCTCTTTTTTATTACCTATTTGGGTACTATTGCCTAATTCAAACCATTTAAAAGAATTACCAATATCTGTTGTGGCAATTATATTGGTAGGGATATTCACACAGGTGTCAATTTCTTTACCTATGGATACCTTAGGGGTTTTATTAAACAATAGGCTAATGCTGTCTACAGCAATACAACCCGAAATACTATCCTCCACATTCAGGATGTATTTTCCAGTTTTATTTGCGGTTAAACTTGATGAATTACTTAAGGTGGTTCCACTAGAGTTAGACCAGGTAAACTTTGAACGGATGGTAAGTTGGCTTGAAAGTGTAAGGGAGGTATCACATGTTTTAATATCGTTACCCAAATTAACAACTGGCCTTCTTGGCGGATTTATCAAAAATGGCCCAATCACTTTAGGGCAACCAATAAGCCCAATTTTAGGAACAACTTCTTGTTTATAAATTGCCAAAGAATAAGATCCCGGCTGCAAGGTATCGTTGCTAAAATAGATGGAGTCTGCTTCATTTGCTACAACATCGTAGCCACGCATATTTGATAATTCTGGTTGAAAGTTAGTAACTGACCTTATCTTTTTGCCCAAATTATTCACCCAGACCACTGAGTCAAATGGCAAACTTATTTTTTCGTTTGCTTTAAAAGCAGCGGCCAATATGGTTATTTTTCCTTTATCTTCACATTTAACAATATCAATTAAGGTGTCCAAACTTAGATTGAAGTTAGCTGGAACGTTTTTAATAATGATCGAAGTATCTTTTATACAACCAAGGCTATTTAAAACATTAACTTTGTATAAGCCACCAGTTACATTTATAATAGAATCCTTGTTTCCAATTGAAGCTCCTAAACGATCAGACCAAGCAAAACTAAAGGGCGCACCTTTACTGGTTTTTAAGGTTATTTTACCTGAAGGCGAAGGACTACAATTATTATTGTTTTGTGCATCAATGATTATATTAGGTTTTGGAGAATAGGAGATTTGAACAGAATCTTTACTTGTACAGCCGGATATGGTATCCTTTATTTCTAAACTATATTTCCCAGGCTGGTTGATAACTATGATTGGGCTCGTAGCACCCGTATTCCATTTGTATTTTGCTCCTAAAGTTTCACCATTTATTTCAACTACTTCTCCTTCACAAACGGTGGTGTCAGCCCTAAGGTTAATTAATTCTAGCCCATTGATTACTAAAGTGTCTTGCTCATTTAACGAACAGGTTTTGAAAGTGTCTTCATAGAAAAGATTGATGTATTTTGGTCCAGGAGTTTTAAACGTATATTTAACCTCTTGTCCAGAAACGTTTGCCTCTCCATTGCCAAAATTCCAACTAAAACTTAATTTCTCCTTTTTGGTGGTAACTTGAACCGCCTTAAAAGTAACTTCTGCTCCGTTACAGGATACAGCATTATTAGTTATAATTGCTTTAGGTCCTTTAAATTTAACCAGATTTTCAAAAACATAAGTGTCTGAACAACCAATAGAATCGACTACAGTAAGCTTAACCGTATAGTTTCCTACTTTTGTGTAGGTTCTGGAAGGATTAGGCAAACTAGATTTTGTACCATCACCAAAATCCCAGAAGTAGTTTTTTATACCACTTTTGCCTTTCACACTTTGACTGATAAAATCTATGATTAAGGGTGGACATACAGCGACAATAGAATCCAATATAGCTGGGCAGCTCATCCCTGTGGGAAAGGCGCAAAATTTAGCTTTAGGCGCTAAAGCATTTACATTTAAGGTTTTATTTGTTTTTGAAGAACATCCATTTGCGTCGGTTAACAACAAGGAGATGTTTTGAACGCCAACACTTAATTTTTTATTGGTGATCCTAGAACTTGCAGATGAAGAATCGCTAAATTTCCAAAGGTACATAAATGGTTGAATACCTATACTGTCATTCGCCTTTGCGGTAAGTACAATTGAATCTTCAGCACATTTTTTAAAAATTTGTTCAGTAAAACTAGCAGTTGGTTTACTAGGAATAATTTGCAAGGAATCAGAGGCTTTACAACCTAAAATGTCTGAAACTGTTAATTTTAGTTTAAAACCTGTTTTTTGAACGGCGGTCGCTTGTGTGTAGGTATATGACATCAATGAATCATTTCCAACAAGGCTAAATCCGTTTCCAAAATCCCATGACCTGCCTGTAATTTTAACACTGTCAGTAGATAAATCTTTAGCATTAATTAAGAGAGGGGCGCATCCTTTAGAAATATTGGTTGTTAACTTTGCAAGTGGTCCTGTTACATTTATGGTAGTAGTACGGTCATATTTACAGCCCCTTACATTTGTAACGGTAAGCTTAACAACATATTTGCCTGGTTTCGTATAAATAACTTGTTTTGGTATAAATACATTTTCTACTGTACCATTGCCAAATGTCCAATTATAAGCAGAGGCAACTGTAGTTGTAGAAAAGTTTACCGCTAAGGGTGCGCATCCATTAACTTTATTTTGAGAAATATTTACATTGTTTGCATAATCAGGAACAACCACGTCCACAGTTTTAAAATCAGCGCAACCGCTACTATGTGTAGCAGTTAAGGTTACCTTATATGAACCAGAGGTGGGAAATAAAAATTTAGGATTTTGTTTGTTTGAGGTGTCTTTTGCAAAACCTGTTCCAAAATTCCAGCTCCATTTAACAATACCAGCGGTAGATTTATCTACAAAAGAAACTGAATCATTGGTGCAGTTAGGTACAGTAACAGTAAAATCTGGTTTAGGAGGCAAAACAGTAACGCCTGCTTTAATAATTGCCGTATCTGAGCAGCCACCTTTAAAAGCATATAAAATAACATCATTTGTTGCAGTGCCATTTTTATAGGTATAATCTAAATCAAGCTTGGTTAGTTGGTTCACAGGGTTCTCAGTTTCAACTACCCAACGATAAGAGTCGGCGACACCAACCGAATTATTTACAAAACTTACTAAGGTGTTATTACAAATATTTAGAGGTGTAAATGGACCAATGGTGGCATCAGGTTTTTCAATTACATTCACCAGCATGGTTTTAGTTGATTGGCATCCGCCGCTTGTAGTAATGGTAAGTCTTACTGTATAGCTACCTAAAGCAGTATATTTATAAGTCTGATTTTTCCCATTTCTAATCGGGCTTCCATCTCCCAAGTCCCACTCCCAGATGGAGACTGGTTCAACTGAAGTGGACAAATCATTAAAATTAGCATTGCTGCCTAAACATAATGAGGTAGGTCCGCTAAAATTGGCAATGGGTGCTTGTATTCTTATGGTTTGGTTACTGATAGAATCGCTACATCCTACACTGTTAGTTACTTTCAATTTAGGTGTAAATACGCCTAAAGGGAAAGAAATCCCGCTTGGATTTTGAACAGAAGAGGTATTTGGAGTTGCACCAGTAAAAGTCCATTGGTAAGTGGTGGCATTTGTGGCGCTACCAGTAAAATCTAAACTAATTGGCTTACAGCTGTTTAATTGGTTTACGCTAAGTTTAAGATCGGTTGGTTTTGGTAAAATTGTAATTTTAATAGGCGTTGATATTTTTTCGCAACTAGCTACAGGGCCTACTGTTTGTAAGGTGACGTCATAAGTGCCCGGAATTGCAAAATTAAAAGCCGGAGTATTACCAAAAGCTGTGCCTAAACCTCCGAAATTCCATCTAACGGTTTGGCCAACAAGTGTAGGAACAACCGACCCAGAAAAATTTATCAGTTTAGGACTACAAGCATTTGTCAAGTTTGAAGAAATGGTTATGTTTTGATTAACAACGTTGATTAAATTAGGCGTGGTAATGCTATCAGCACAATTACTACTTTCGTCAGTTATTTTGAGCTTGATTGTATATTGGCCAACACTGTTATACGTATTTGTTGGATTTGAATTAATGTTGTTTTTTGCGCCATCTCCAAAATCCCATTCATACTTAAAAGGCCCAGACAATCCCGTCAAAACACTTTGATCCTTAAAATTAACTACAAATGGCGTAGAACATGACACCGTTGGACCGAGCACGGAAAATAAGGCCTTGGGTTTATCACCTGCCACTATTGTCTGTCCAACAGGCAAAGAAGCACTACTTTGGCAGCCGTTATTGTCTCTAATCAAAAGCAGAGGGGAATAACTATTTTTATTTTTGTAGATATGAATATCATTTGCCTTGGTGCTTGTATCACCATCTCCAAAATCCCATCTGTAAGAAAGAGAGCTTCCACTTCCAGCGATGCTTGTATTCAATAAATTTATTGAAAGAGGAGCGCAGCCTGATGAACGTCCATCAATGGCAAATGACGCTTTCGGACTTTGATTTACGGTTACAAAGGTAGAATCATAACTAAAAATTGCGGGATTACTAATGTCAATAACTTTTAATTTTATTTTGTATACTCCTGAACTTGTGTACGATGCGCTCACGGATGTTAAATTATCACCTTTGGTTTTATTTCCGTTGCCAAAATCCCATTCATAAACTTTAGAACCTATCGGTAATGAACCACTTCCATCAAAATCAACTAATAATAAGGGTGTGCAGCCTTTAGATTTTGTAGGATCCACCAGCTTTATTTTTGCAGTAGTCTGAGCATTTACAAAAAGGATACTTATTAAAAAAGTACCAATAAGATACCTTAATCGTATAAATCGCATAGTTTTAAATGTTAAATAACTTTAAACGGTTATAGCTACCAGTGCATAGCTTACCAATTTTCATAATCCTAACAAAACTAGACCTTATATAGCTAACGAAACATTAATAATTGGCTGATTTCCAACATTACCCATTTGTTAATGCAATATTATGTTTAAATAAATAACTAAGTTTTGAAAAACAATTCTCCTAGCTTTAAAACTGAATTAAGTGCAGTTCAGTCAAGTTTTAGATTCTTAACAAACTTTATTTAATACTATTGCAAATTTTACCGCGGTCAATTGGCCATCTCCGAAAATGAAAAAGGGATTAACCATTTTAATGTTACTTACTATATTGTGCAGTAATTTTATACAAGCGCAAGATCCACAGGTTTCTATGTTTTATGCTTTGCCTGCTTTTTTAAGTCCTGCATTTGCGGGTAGCAGCTATGCCTCAAGAATAGTTGTAAACCATAGACAACAATGGCCATCTAACGACTCACGTTATTCAACTGCTTTTGCAGGCTTCGACACTTACTATTCTAAATACAAGATTGGTATTGGTATGTTGGGAATGTACGACAGCCAAGCCTCTGGAATATATTTTTCGAATGGCTCCCCAAGTTTAATTACCTCCAACCTTACATTACAAACATCTTATCAATTTGACCTTAATAAAAAGCTTTCGATTCGCCCTGGAATTGGCCTCGGAGTGGGTAACAAGAAGTTGGGAGGCGATTTTCAATTTCCTAACCAACTCGATATTGTTGGACCTACAGGTAATTCTTCAAATGAAAGTATTAGTACCTTAAGTATCTATTATCCAGAAATTTCAACTGGAGCGTTGTTGTTTTCTAATAAATTCTGGTTAGGTGTAGCAATTCATAATTTAAATAGACCCAACAATTCGTTTTTGAATAATAGCACTTCCAGGGTAAATACAAAATTTAGTACACACTTGGGCTATAAAATTAATTTAGGCATTAAGCCAAAATACAAACATTACCTAGCACACGATATAGAATATAGCATCTCCCCCATCGTACACTTTAAAAACCAAGGGTCTTCAAACCAATTAGATGTGGGTGTCACAAGTATTGCAAATCAATTCTTGTATGGACTTTGGTACAGGGGAATACCCTTTAATAAGAATAATAAAGCCACAAAAACAAACACGGACGCATTGGTATTTATGATAGGCTGGGAACATGCAGGATTTCATATTAACTACGCGTATGATGTCACGTTATCTAAATTGAGTTCAAATACCAATGGTAGTCATGAAATCAATATCTCCTATAAATTTAAAACCAAGTTTAAACAACGTGCATTGCCTTGTCCAGGTCATTTAAGAGAAACCCACAAAGAGGTTAATTTTCAACACGATAACAGAGATTGATTATAAATACTTAGTTTTGAACCGATTGAACCAGTTCATCTTAAGATAATAATAGAATCATTTGTTTGGATAAAACAAAAAAGCACTCATCTTTCAATGAGTGCCTGCCATTTTGATGTATAAAATCTAAACTACAAAGCATAAGGATGTTTGTAACTTACATTTTTACGCTTTTTATCTGGTATGATAGAAACGTCTTTGTTTCGCTTTCTCAAAATAGATTTCTTTAGACGCTGATCTTTATAAGATTGATTATCACCGGCATAAAACTCACTCGATCCAATTTCCTTTGATCCTTTAAATTGACTTGTAAGCTGCGGATGTTTGTAGTCTGCATGACTGTTGCTGGTTACTTGTTGGGCAGATACATGAAAGCTGATTGACATGATCGCTAGCGCTGGTACTAAGAAGTTTATCGTTTTCATATTTGTAAGATTTATATGCAATTTTACGCAACATGACCGCAAGCATTTCTCGTAGTAAATACCGAATTTTTATCCGTATAAATACGTAGAATCATATTTGAACTGAGATTTTGTTTAACCTAGGTCAAGAGGAGACTAGTATGTTTTGTTAAAAAATAATTTCAAATAAGCCGTTAAATAAGAAAGATGCTCTTTGGATTTTGGGCTAGGTACAAATTTTTTCACGTTTCGTTAGGTTGAATTTAAGCCGAGGGCTTAAAGCCACCTTTGTCGGGTATTTTTTTTGTACCAAGGCATTGAGAAATTGGGGCATATTCCTTGGCAAATTGCTTCTTTTCAGAAAAGCCTATTCCCACTTGGCCCATTTGGACACTCCGTGGGGATGTTTTATTAAGTAAGTACCTACTGGCCAAAGACGCACATCTAAAGACGTTTTCAATGTTCCCATTTGTGCATCAGTTGATTGGTATATGCGTTTCCCTTGAATATCATAAATAGAAAATTCACTGTAGTCCGAAGAAAGGTAAATATTTAAAAATCCATTTTCATAACTATGGTAAAATATATCCTTCTTTCCAATGTAAACACTTCGAATAGAGGAGATGTTCACCTCTTCTTCAGGTCCAAATGCCTTGATTCGGTAATACCCTAGACCAGCTGAAGGATTTTCATCGATAAACTGTTCAATATTTTTACAATGATGGATTATTCCTATGGATTCCCATTTAAGGCCATCTGTACTATGTTGTATTTCAATATATTTGCATGTAGAACCACCTTGCAGTCGCCAGTTCAACACCACTTGATTCTCATCATTTTGGGCTGAAAAACTTCCAAAAACCACTGGCAAGACAGTAATACAACGCTTAAAAACAATTGTGGTATCGCTAGGAACGGACACTACAAATCCATCGGAAAAGGTAACGGTTTTTGCTCCTGTATACGGATTGCCGGGGACATTGGCCGGAGGATTGTAAATGACATAATGGTAGCAATTTCCTTTTCTAAACACGGAATAAGTGGGAATATCGGCGGTAATCTGGGTTGGTTTTCCGATGCTATCCAACATACTGATCCACAAATAGGTGTAAGGTCTGGATTGACCGGTTTGGGGAATATAAGAAGCCGCATTACTTAAAAATTTGGATTTCGCTGACAAGGGGTCGGACAGGGCTTGATACATCCAAAACAAATCCCTCCAAGCCGCTGTAACTGTTTCTGGCCCTCCATTTTGGGTGACCATTCCGGCATAATTTCGTGCTGTATAATTGCTATCCCATGCCAAATAAAACGAGGAACCCGTGATGGGCAAATAGTTGATGCCATGGACATATTCTGGATCACCGCCAAACCAGGTTTGGTATTCCACACTGCGCCCCCAAACAATTCCAGCAGCTTCTTTGTCCCAACTTGCAGGAAAAACGGCGTTGTCTACATCGAACCAATACTGTTGGGTAGCGGCGACCTCATTGGCATATAAAAACATTCCCAAATCCCGAAGGGTGGTGTTTCCTGAATTTGTGCCATACAATGCCACTGCTGCTGCAAAATTCAAAGCTTCCGAACTGGATTCTTGGTTATTACCTTGTTGGAAATTAGAGTGACCTGAAGCCCACGAATGTCCGGCAAAGACATCAAAATAGCGTAAAAATGGGTATTGGGTATCTGAACGATCCCATGCTGCTACATCTCGAATAAGGTGTTCTACCATGGGTCCCCACTGGGATAACCAAGTATCGTTTGATTCGTATTGGACGATGGTCGCCGCTGCCTTCACAAAATAGCCATAATGGAAATGAT